>DASXRQ010000147.1:0-72583 GCA_036506495.1 Micromonosporaceae bacterium
CATCTGCTCACCCCGGCCCGGTTCGCGGTCACCAACCACCGGCAGGCCACCGGCCGCACCATCACCGCCGGCGAGCTCGCCGCCCGGATGTCCATCACCGGCGACGTCGCCACCCGACTACTCGACGCGCTCGACACCCCCACCACCCCAACCGCGCCGCCGGACACGTCACCTCGCGTGAATGGGGCGCAGCTGGTGTTCGGCGGCGCCGCGTGACCATTTACGCGGTCGCCATTCAGCGGCTGACCCACACCTGCCCCGCCGACCGGCAGCCGCACCCGTACGACACCCGACGCACCATCGTGCACATCACCCCCGGCGGACCTTGTAGGCAGCCGGTCACCATCCGCTGCGGCGACAGCACGACCGTCATCCCCTGCGGCCGACGCCGGCCGGCCGACCAACAATGCGGCGCCTGCAGGACCATCGTCGTCGAACACGCCATCACCGCGGCGTTCCGCGGCCACCACGGCGCTGAAGCGCTGACCGCTGTTGCTGTACCGCCCGGTCTCGCCGCCAAGCCCTGCGCCACCTGCGGCCGACCGATGGCCGCCACACTGGCCCACCGTGGCCGGCACCTGCTGTGCCCACTCCCCCGCAAAGCCGCGGCACCATGACCGGCTCGACGCTGGAGATCACACCCCGCACCGCTCGGGGTGTGATCTCGAACGCCGAACCCAACCCGCCCATCTACGGCAGCACCGGGATCGGCACCGCGTTCCGCCGCGCCACCCAACCCGGCTACCGAGCCTGGCTCAACCACATCCGGGCCGCCGCCGGCTGCACCCGCCCCATCCGGCTAACCGGCGCCGTCGACGTTGTCGACCCGGCCACCGGAGAGCGCACCCCCGGGCTGCCCACCGCCCACCTACCCGACGGGGTCATCTACAAGGCCTGCGGCAACCGGCGCGGCACCGTCTGCCCGTCCTGCGCCGAGACCTACCAGCGCGACGCCTACCACCTGCTGCGGGCCGGGATGGTCGGCGGCAAAGGCGTCCCCTACACGGTCTCGGTCCATCCGGCCGTGTTCGCCACTCTCACCGCCCCCTCCTTCGGCCTGGTGCACACCCGAGCCGTCCGCCGCCACACTTGCCGGGACCGGCGCCGCTGCGGCTGCCGCCCCGACCCCTGCCACCCCCGCCGCGACCGCCACGGCGAGCCCGGCACGTGTGAGCACGGGCAGCCCGCAGTGTGCTGGACCCGGCACACCCCCGACGCCGCCCGGCTCGGCCAGCCGCTCTGTTTGGACTGCTATCACCACGACCACCAGGTCGTCTGGAACGCCTTCGCCGGCGAACTATGGCGGCGCACCAAACAGGCCATCGAACGCCACCTGACCACCCTCGCCCGACGCCGCGGCATCCCACCCGTGCTGGTGCTCACCCCGGCCGGCACCTGGCGCAAGGCGTCGCCCGTTCGGGTTTCGCACGGCAAGGCCGCCGAATTCCAAGCCCGCGGCGCCGTCCACTTCCACGCCCTCCTGCGGCTCGACGGCGTCGACCCGCTCGACCCCACCGCCGTCCTCCCGCCGCCGGCCGGCATCGGCGTCGCCGACCTGACCGACGCAATGCACGCCGCCGCCGCACAAGCGCGGTACATGACCCCGCCGCACCCCGACCAGCCGGACGGGTGGCCGATCAGGTGGGGTGCCCAGGTCGACGTGCGCCCCATCGTCCTCGGCGGGCGGGGCGAGGTCACCGACCGCATGGTCGCCGGCTACCTTGCCAAATACGCCACCAAGGCCACCGAGGCCACCGGGCACACCTCCACCCGCATCACCACCGACACCATCGACCTACACGCCGACGAACACGGCACCCACACCGCCCGCCTCATCGACGCCTGCTGGCGCCTCGGCCGACCAACCACCAAACAGCACACCGCGCTGCCCCAGCGGCGAGCGGCCCGACGGCTCGGGCCACGCTGGCGATGCCGCAGCTGCCGACGACCCACCCGGCTGAGGATCTGCCCCCGCTGCACCGGTCCGACCCCGGCCGACACCCGCGTGTCCAACGCCAAGCGGGACAACCCGTACGCGCGGCTACGCCGATGGGCGCACATGCTCGGCTTCGGCGGCCACTTCCTGACGAAAGGCCGCCGCTACTCGGTTACTTTCAGCGTCCTGCGCAGCACCCGCATCGCCTACCGCCGCACACAGGACCAGGAGCAGGCGCCCGGCTCAATCCGTACCGCTGACCACCTAGGCGAGGAAACCACTCTCGTCGTCGGCGCCCTCACCTTTGCCGGCATCGGCTGGCACACCACCGGTGATGCCCTGCTCGCCAACACCGCCGCCGCCATGGCCCGCGCCCGACAACGAGCCGCCCGCGAAGAACTCGCCCACGCAATCGGCGCAACCCTGACCGCCGGCATCGCGCTGGCGGCCGCCTGATCACGAGAGGAACCTCCATGCACAAGCTCCTCAACGTCGATGAAGCAGCTGTCTACCTCGGCACGTCAGTTCGGTTTGTCCGTCGACTCGTTGCCGAACGTCGCATCCCGTTCCATCACATAGGCAGACATGTCCGATTCGACGAACGCGATCTTGCAACGTACGTCCGGGCTGGTCGTATCGAGGCGATACGACCTGCGCCTCGCCATGGGAAGGAGGTGGCCTGATGCCTCGACCGGGCAAGCGGCGGTTCGGCCGAATCCGCAAGCTCCCCTCCGGCCGATTTCAGGCGCGATACCGGGGACCAGACAGCGTCGATCGGCCTGCGCCACACATCTTTGCCACCAGGACAGACGCAGAACGCTGGCTGGCAGTCAAGGAGGGCGAGATCATTCGGGGAGACTGGACCGACCCCGACGACGGCAAGATCCCTATCGACAACTACGTGGCGACTTGGATCGAACACCGGGCCGGTCTGCGGCCCCGTACTGTGGATCTTTACCGATGGCTGTCTCGCAAGTACATCAATGACTACCTCGGTGTTGTGGCGGTGGCTGACCTTACGCCCGCCGGTGTTCGGGCGTGGCGCGCGCAACTGGTGGCAGCCGGAACCAGTCCGACCATGATCGCCAAGGCGTACCGGTTGTTGCGGGCAGTCCTAAACACCGCAGTGGATGACGAGATCATTCGGCGAAACCCGTGCCGCATCAAAGGTGCTGGTCAGGAAGTGGCTGCGGAGCGACCTGTTGCGACCATCGTCCAGGTCTATGAGCTTGCCGAACACGTTCCTGCCCGATTCCGGGTACTGATCCTTCTCGCCGCGTTCACGAGCCTTCGGTATGGCGAACTTGTTGCCCTCCGGCGCCGTGACGTCGACGTCCAGTCGGGCAAAGTCACCGTCCGTGCAGCGCTCATCGAGCGACAGGACGGTTCACTCACCTTCGGCCCGCCGAAGACGAGCGCTGGTTCTCGGACGGTGACGGCTCCAGCTGCCATCCGCGGGGACCTCGCGGCGCACCTGCGCGACTTCACCCGGGCGGATAGTGATGCCCTGGTCTTCACCGGCGTCACCGGCGCTGCGCTTCGCCGAAGCAACTTCCAGCGCACCGCGCGTTGGGCGCAGTCTGTGGCAGCCGTCGGGTTGCCTCGCTTCCATTTCCATGATCTCCGGCATACGGGTAACAACCTCGCCGCGGCAACGGGCGCAAATCTTCGAGACCTGATGCATCGGATGGGTCACGCCTCCACCCGGGCCGCGATCATTTACCAGCACGCCACTGAGCAGCGCGATCGCGAGATTGCCGCCGCCCTGAGCGCGCACATCCAGCGAGACCGCGATCGGGCACGTAGCGGGCACGCGCGGCGGGAAGATGATCAAGAAGGGCAGAGACCCTAATTGGACATCGCGCCTGACCAAGGCTTTCGTCGTGGAGCGGGTGAGGGGAATCGAACCCCCACTGTCAGCTTGGGAAGCTGATGTTCTGCCATTGAACTACACCCGCGAGCGGCCACCACTGTACCTGCTCGGTCAACTGCCGTGCAGCCACGCCCCCGGCCGCGCTACCTAACGCGAGCCGGAGCGCTGGGCCGGCGGGCGCCGGACGGGATCTCGCCATAGGTCCACGGTCGGGTGGGCGGCCGCCGCCATGCCGCGGCCGGCGCCGGAGGACCGGTCGTGCCGCGCCACCATCGCGACGTCCACCGTGAACTCGAACAGCCGCCAATCGACGTACGGCGCTGCGCGCACGCGGCTGGCCACGCTGTGCACCTTCGCCGGATCGTCGACCGGGCGGGCGCGGCCGGCGAGGTAAGCCTCGTCGTCGCTGTCCTCCGGCGGGAACGAGTGCAGCGCATACCGCCCGTCGCGCTCCAGGTCGCGCCGCTTCGGCGAATCCAGCACGAAGCAGAACAGGCCATCGTCCGTGATGACCGGTGACACCGGGTGCACCCGCGGACCACCGTCGGCACGCACGGTAGCCAGGTAGCCCAGGCCCGGCCCGTACTGCTCGAGGAGGGCGCGGATCGCCTCCGCGAGGCCGGGCGACGCCGCGGAGAACTCGGACCACGATGCCATGACCCGACTCTATCGAACATGTGTACGAGATCGGTAGCCCGAGGCGACTACTCACCCAATCCGGGCAGGGCCGTTATCGTGGGTCAATGCTGCTCTCCGACCGGGACCTGATCGCCGAGATCAAGGCCGGCAGCCTCCAGCTCGAGCCATTCGAACCGGCGCTGGTCCAGCCGTCGAGCATCGACGTGCGGCTTGATCGCCTCTTCCGCGTCTTCAACAACCACCTCTACACCCACATTGATCCATCGGTACGCCAGGACGACCTGACGTCCGAGGTGGCGGTGCCGGACGGGGGCGCCTTCGTGCTGCACCCTGGTGAGTTCGTGCTCGCGTCGACATTCGAGGTGATCACGCTCGGCGACCAGCTCGCCGGTCGGCTGGAGGGCAAGAGCAGTTTGGGTCGGCTGGGCCTGCTGACCCACTCGACGGCCGGCTTCATCGACCCTGGGTTCTCCGGCCACGTCACGCTCGAGCTGTCCAATGTGGCCAATCTGCCCATCACGCTCTGGCCGGGCATGAAGATCGGGCAGCTGTGCATCTTCCGACTCTCCTCGCCGGCCGAACACCCGTACGGCTCGGCCATCTACGGGTCGCGCTACCAGGGCCAGCGCGGGCCGACACCGAGCCGCACCTGGCAGAACTGGCGGACGTGGCCCCTTCGCTGATCACCCGCCCAACTTCGTCGAAGTTGGGCGGTTGGCGCGGCCGCGACAGGCCAACTGTGACGAAGTTGGGAGTACGCCCGGGGGCGGATGTCAGCGGACGCCGCGCAGACGGAGGTGGCCCCCGGGTGGAGGCCACCGTCGTACCGGCCGGGGCGGGGCTGCGCGACGGGGGACGCGCGGCGCGAACCCGGCCGGTTGGGGAGGCGCTATCCAGGTCGTCCGTAGCTGTTGACGGGTCCGTCATCGACCCGCTTCATCCGCACCGGCACCCCGGGCTGTGACGCGTGCACGACCCACCCGCCACCGACGTACATCGCCACGTGGTGCAGGTCGCTGTAGTAGAAGACCAGGTCACCGGGGCGCAGGTTGGCGCGGCTGACGTAGGGGATCGAATGTCGCTGTGCGGCCGCGTTGTGCGGGAGATAGACCCCGGCGTGCGCCCAGGACGCCATTGTCAGCCCCGAGCAGTCGTATGAGCCCGGGCCGTCGGCGCCCCAGACGTAGGGCTTGCCGATCTGCGCGCACGCGAACTTCGCCGCGACGCCCGCCGCACCGCCGGGGTAGGTGTACGGGCAGGGCGCGGGCCGCAACGAGCCGAGAGCACCTGTCGTCCCGTACGCCGCGAGCCGCAGCTGCTGCAGCTTCTTGATCTCGGCATTGATGGTCTTCGTCTTGGCCGTTAGGTCGGCGTCTTCCTTTGCCATCTGCGCGAGCAGGGCGTCGAGCGGCGCCTTTTGGGCGTCGAGTTTGGACTTGAGGTCGGCCGTCGATTTGATCTGCTGTTGCTGGCGGCTGGCGAAGAGATCGAGCAGGGCCAGCTGGTCCGCGAAGGTCGTGGGCGATCCGCTCGACAAAAGCGCGTTCATCGCCGCGGCGTTACCACCCTTGTACGCCGTGGCCGCCGCCTCGCCGACCTTCGACATCGCGAGATCGACCTGGACCTGCAGCGGCCGTATCCGCTGCGCGAGCTTGTCTGCCTGCTTCTTCCTGATCGCCATGTCCTGGCGCATGGCGTTGTGCTTCTCGATGATCGGCTCGAGCCGGTTCCACGCCGCGTCGATCTGCTTTTCGAGCTCAGACACGCTGGGTGAGGCGTTGGCGGGAGGGGTACCGAGCAGCGCGACGGCCACCGAGACCACCGCAGCGAACACTGCGGTGAGAACGGAGCGACACAATCGGGGGTGGGCTGATGCGGGCCGCGGTCGTTTGGACCGCCAGGCGTGGCTTGCCACCGAGGTCCGTACTCCTTCTTCCCTGACCGCCTACCGGGTTAGCTGACGGGTTCGGGCGGGAAGGTCGCCCTACCGCGGGCCTGTCGCAGCGCCCGCCGATTCACCCCAAGTGGGACCTGGGTCCCCGGCTCATGAAGCCAGACTCGGCGGTGTCGGTGCCGGCGTCACCCGGGTGGGAGACGGACATCCGGCTCGACGATCCCCAACAGTAGAGAGCGCGAAATCGTCGCGCAAGCCGCTCCACGCACATGTTCGATGCGTGTATCTGACGGTCGCAGACCGTATCCAGAATGCGCTCTCAATCGATGGACACATATACCCCGGCTATTCGAGCGACGATTTCGCGCGTTGTCCACAATAGACCGGCATGGCCGGCGGTGGGGATACATTGCCCGATCTCTCCCTAAAAGACCGTGAGGTGACGGCGATCCAGCGCGCTCTGGATCCGAAACTTTCCTACACAGCGAATCGAAGCGTTGGAAGCTATTGACGACAGCCGGTGCGGCGCGTCAGGGTGAGCGGCGAGAGGCATCCCCCGAATGGAGGTTCGATGCACCGTCGAAAAGTGCCATTTGAGTAGTCGAATCGCGCTTGTCGCATCGGTCGTTGGGGCGACCGCGATGGTGTGCGCGGCGCCCACCGCCGCGGCGGCAAGCCCATCGCCCGACGGCAGGCAGCAGCAGTACGCCGCGGCGGCCGCCGAATTCGGCGTGCCGCAGGGCATCCTGCTCGCGGTGTCCTATCTGGAGTCCCGGTGGGATACGAATGCGGGCAGTCCGAGTACCAGCGGCGGGTACGGCCCGATGCACCTCACCGACGCGGCGTACCTGCGGTCCGTGGCCGGCGGTGGCGAGTACCACGATGCCGGCGACGCTCGTGGCGACGACTCGCGCGCCGCGAAGACCGTCGGCGCCCCCGCGCCCGACTCCGCCCCACCGCCGGCGTCGCTGCAGACGCTGGAGGCCGCGGCCGCCTTGACCGGTGCGAGCACGGAGGCGCTGCGGACGGACCCGGCGCAGAACATCCGTGGTGGCGCCGCCCTGCTCTCCGCGTACCAAAAGGAACTGGGTGGACCGACGGGTACCGCAAGTGACCCCGCGGCCTGGTATGGCGCAGTGGCCAGGTACAGCGGCGCGGACAACGCCGACGCCGCGGCGGCATTCGCCGGCGAGGTGTACGGCCAGATCCGGTCGGGTGCGGCGCGGACGACCGACGACGGGCAGCCGGTCGCGTTGGCGGCCGCCGGCGTCCGGCCCAACACGTCGTGGCTGAGCGGGCTCGGCCTTCGCCAACTGGAGCGGCCGGACGGTCTGGAGTGTCCACGCGACATCTCCTGCGAGTGGATCCCGGCGCCGTATGAGGATCTCGGCGGTGGGAATTACGGCAACCACGACCTCGGCAACCGGCCCGCCCAGCAGAAGATCGAGTACATCGTCGTCCACGACACCGAGGCGTCCTGGGCGACGACCCTTCAGCTGGTCCAGGACCCGACGTACGTGAGCTGGCACTACTCGCTGCGGTCCGTCGACGGACGGGTCGCCCAGCACGTCAAGGTGAAGGACGTCGCGTGGCACGCCGGCAACTGGTTCGTCAACGCCAAATCCATCGGGCTGGAGCATGAGGGGTTCGCCGCGCAGGGGACCTGGTACACGGAGTCGTTGTACCGGAGCTCGTCGAAGCTCGTGCGTTACCTCGCGCTCCGGCTGGGGATCCCGTTGGACCGGCAGCACATCGTCGGCCATGACAACGTCCCCGGCATCACCCCACCGTTTGTCGCCGGTATGCACTGGGACCCGGGACCCTACTGGGACTGGGCGCACTACTTCGACCTGCTCACGGCGCCGCTGGCGGGCAGCGGGACCGCGCGAAGCGGCCTGGTCCGGATCGACCCGGATTTCGCCACCAACCGGCCGGCGTTCACCGGATGCACCGGCGCAGCCACCAACCCGTGCCCGCTGCGCGGGTCGTCCTCGGTCATCCTGCACACCGCGCCGAGCGAGACGGCCCCGCTGGTCAACGATCTCGGTCTGCGCCCGGACGGCACCCCGGACACGATGTACATCTCCGACCACGGCGCTCGTGCGTCGGCCGGCCAGACGTACGCGCTGGCGGACCGGCAGGGCGACTGGACGGCGATCTGGTACCTCGGCCAGAAGGCGTGGTTCTCCAACCCCGCCTCGGCCCCGACGGCCGTCTGGGCCACGGGATTCGTGGTCACCCCGAAGGCCGGCAGGGCCACCATCCCGGTGTACGGCCGGGCCTACCCCGAGCCGGCGGCCTTCCCGGCCGGCGTGCCCGTCCAGCCGATCGTGCCGCTGCAGTACACGTTCCCGGCCGGCCAGCGGTACGCCGTCGGCCTGATCACCAAGGGTGGGTACTACCGAGCCGTCACGTTCGACGGGTCGTCACCCGGCGACTGGACGGTGATCCGCGGCGACCTGACGTACGTGCAGGTGCAGTTCGGACACCGGTTCATGTTCATCAACCTGGACGACGTGCAGATCCTGCCGTCGGCACTGTAGAAGTGCGGGGCGCCCACCACCGTGGGCGCCCCGCCCCACGACTGTTAAGGCCGCGGCTCCGGCGTCAGCCCACTCGGCGGAAGCCGGCGACCGGCATGCTGTCGACGTACGCCATCTTCACCGGGACGCCCGGATGGGAGGCGTGAACCATGAGCCCGTTGCCGACGTAGATCCCGACATGGTGTATGTCGCTGTAGAAGAAGACAAGATCACCGGCGCGGGCATTGGACCGGCTCACGGCCGTGCCCTGGCTCCACTGTGCACCAGTGTAGTGCGTCAGGCTGACCCCGGCGGCCCTCCACGCGTACTGCGTCAGGCCGGAGCAGTCGAATGAGTTGGGGCCGTTCGCACCCCAGACGTAAGGGTCGCCGATCTGCGCGCACGCCGTCTTGACCGCGACACCGGCCGGCCCGCCCGGATACACCGCCGGACAGGATCCGATGCGCAGCGCGCCGCCGCTCGTGGTGCTCCCGTACGCCCGGCGGAGCAGCACCTGCAGCGAGGCCATCTCCGCGTCGATCTGCTTCTTCCTGGCGGCGAGCTCGGCGTCCTGCTTCTTC
Source organism: Micromonosporaceae bacterium (assembly GCA_036506495.1). Lineage (GTDB taxonomy): Bacteria > Actinomycetota > Actinomycetes > Mycobacteriales > Micromonosporaceae > DASXRC01. The sequence goes on from DASXRQ010000147.1 coordinate 9,446, forward strand.
AGCGTCGCGACCAGCGCGTCGATCGTCTGCTTCTGCACGTCGAACTTCGCCTTGACGGCGGCGACGGACGCGATCTGTCGCCGCTCCGATGCGGCGAGACGATCGAGCAGCGTCAGCTGGTCCACGAGGGTCGTCGGCGACCCGGTCAGCAGGATCGCGTTCATCGCGGAGAGCGGGCCGCCCTTGTAGTACTCCGATGCGATGCTGTCGACCCGGATGAGCGCCAGGTCCACGCGGAGCGACAGCGGCTGGATGCGCTTTCGCAGGTCGGTCGACTTTTTCTGGTTGGCCTTCAGCTGGCTGTGCACCTTGTTGTACTGCTCGATGACCGGCTCGAGCTTCGCCCACGCCGCGTCGATCTGCTTCTCGATCTCGGCGGGGTTCGGTGTCGCGTACGCGTGGGTCGCCGGCGCCACCGCGACGAGCACGGCGGCGACCGCTGCGACGAGGGCACGGAGGACGGAGCGGGGGGTCGCGACGCGTGCACGCGTGCACGGCTGTGGGGGTGCCACCGGGTGCCGACTCCTTCCACCGATACGAGCGCGGGGGTACGCCCGCCAGATCGGCGGTGCCCGGCGAGCGGCTCCGGGGGCTGGAGACCGACATCCCGGCCGGACGCTGCCCAACATAGGGAACGCCGCATGCCCAAATCAAGCCAAAGGCGAATCACATTCGCAGCGCGGTCGTCCGGCCACGATCCGTGCACGGCCGCTCCCCACCCAACTCCGTCAGAGTCGGGGGCCCGGCGGGCGTTCTACCGCCCGACTCTGACGAAGTTGAGGGGGGAGGGGAGGAAAGTCGGAGGGACGTCGGAGGAAAGTCAGCCCGGCCGCCGGGCGCCGGTGTACGCCATGCCCTGTAAGTCCGCCATCTTCACCGGCACACCGGTGCGGGGCGCATGGACGATCAGTCCATTGCCGACATACATCCCGACGTGGTGCACGTCTGAGTAGAAGAAGACGAGGTCGCCGGTGCGCAGGTCGCTCCGGGCGACCGGCGTGCCCTCGTTCCATTGCGCACCGGTGTAGTGGGTGAGGGTGACGCCAGCCGCCTTCCAGGCGTACTGGGTCAACCCGGAGCAGTCGAACGAGTTGGGTCCGGCTTCGCCCCACACGTACGGCTTGCCGATCTGGGCGCACGCAGTCTTCGCCGCGGTCGCGGCCCGCCCCGTGGTCGGCACCGCCGGACACTTGCCGCCGATGTAGAGCGAGCTGGTCGACGCGGTTGGCGTGGTCGTATTCGCCTTCGCGGCCGCCGCGGCCTTCGCTGCTGCCGCGGCGCGAGCAGCGGCCGCGGCACGGGCGGCGGCCTCGGCCGCCACCAACTTGTCGTGCAGCGCCTGCAGGCGTTTGATCTCGGCGTCGATCTGTGTCTTCCGCTTGGCCAGTTCCGCCTGCTGCCGCCGCTGCGTGGCGATCAGAGTGTCGAGTGTCTTCTTCTCCGCGGCGTACCGGGCGCGCTGCGCGGACAGCGTCCCGATCTGCTGGTGCTCCGACTGAGCCAGCCGGTCGAGCAGGTGTAGCCGGTCGCCCAGCTCGGTCGGCGAGCCGCTGGACAGGAGCGCGTTCAGCGCGGCGACCGAGCCGCCAACGCGGTAGTACGTGGCCGCGAGCCGCGACACCCGGTCCTGCGTGTCCTCGATGGTCTGGCGGAGCGGTTCCATCCGCTTGGCCAGGTCGGCCGACTGCTTCTGGTTGGTGGCCAGCTCCGAGCGCACCCTGTTGAACTGCTCGATGACGGGCTCGAGCTTCTGCCACGCGGCATCGATCTGTTTCTCGACGTCGGACGAGGTCGGATTCGCGTACGCGTGGCCGGCCGGCGCCGCGACGACCAGCGTGGCGGCGGCGAGCATGACCAGAACACGGACGATGGGGCGCGGCCGCGCGCGTACCACGGTACGGACTCCTTCCATGGCCGGCGTTGCCGGCCGGGGTTGCCGGCTCTCGCTCGCCCACCCCGGCGCCTTCGAGGGGAATAGAGACCGACATCCGGGGCGGACGCCAACCAACCCTAGGGAAGGCCGTCTCGCCGAATCAACCGTCTGCTACCAGGTAATTCGGCACGCATTTGGGCGGCTACCGTAGGTTCGGCAACCCTTTCGAGCGCCTTAAGAATTGCCTTTGCAATGGCTTAAGTGGCGCCCGCGGTCTGTCCAACGACGGCGTTCAACACATCGTCCAATGTGACCACTCCCAGCGGCGACCGGCCGTCGCTCACGAGCACCATGTGCCGCCGCTCCCGGCGCATGGCGAGCAGCAGGTCGGCGAGCGTGCGGTCCGGTGGCACAACGGCGAGCGGGCGGATCACCTCGGGCGGGATCGGCGCGAGGCGACGCGCCCCCTCGTACCCGATGACGTCCTTGACGTGCACGAACCCCAGCACGCGGCGGGTGGTCCGCTCCACCACCGGGAACCGGGACCGGCCCGACCGGGTGGCGAGCACCTCGAGCGAGGCCGGTGACACATCATCCGTGATCGTGGCGACCGATGCCCACGGCCGCAGCGCGTCCGCCGCGGCGCGCTCGCTGAGTGCCAGGGCGCCGGTGATGCGGGCGTGCTGCTCCGTGCCCAGCAGCCCCTCGGTGTTGGCCTGCGCCACGAGCCCGGCCAGTTCCTCGGCCGTGAACACCGTCTTGACGGCCTCGGTCGCCTCGATCCGCCAGAGCCGCAGCACCCGCCGGGCCGCCCACCTCATCGTGAGCAGCAGGGGCTTGGTGGCCGTGCAGAACGCGAGCATGGGCGGGCCGAGCCAGACGACCAGCGCCTCCGGGCCCGCCAGCGTGAGGTTCTTCGGCACCATCTCGCCGACGACCGTGTGCAGGAAGACGATGATGCCGAGCGCCAGCACGAACGCGACCGGATGGACCGCGCTCTCCGGGAAGCCGGCCGCGTGGAACGGAGCCGCCAGGAGGTGGGCCAGCGCGGGCTCGGCGAGCGCGCCGAGGCCGAGCGAGCAGATCGTTATGCCGAGTTGGGCGCCCGCGATCATCAGCGGGATCTGGTTCATCGCGGACAGTGCCCAGCGGGCGCGGCGTGAGGTGGCCGTCATCGGCTCGATGATTGTGCGCCTGGAGGCGATCAGCGCGAACTCGGCACCGACGAAGAAGGCGTTCCCGAGCAGCAGGGCGATCGTGGCCAGGATCTTAGTCATGGGACTCCTCCGGCCGCTCCACCCGAACCTGCTCGACACGGTGCCGGTCCACCTCGACGACGGTGAACTCCCAGCCGCTCTCGTCGACCGTCTCGCCGACCGCCGGAATGTGACCCAGCCGGGCCATCAGGAACCCGGCTAGCGTCTCGTACGGGCCCTCCGGCAGTCGAAAGCCGGTCTGTTCGGCGAGCTCGTCGGCGCGCAGGACGCCGTCGACCAGGTACGCTCTCTCCCCATCCGGCGCGGTCAACTCGATCGGTGTCAGGTCGCCCACCTCGACGTCGTGCTCGTCGGCGATCTCGCCGACCAGCTCCTCGACGAGATCCTCGACGGTCACGAGCCCGTCCGTTCCGCCGTACTCGTCCACGACGATCGCGATGTCGCTGCCACCGGAGCGCAGCGCCGACAGCACTCCGTCGAGGTCGAGGCTCTCCGGCACGTACAGCGGTTCGCGCGCCACCGCGGCCACCGGCGTGGTCGGCCTCTGCGCGAGGGGTACGCCGAGAGCATCGGTCACGCTGATCACCCCGGTGACGTGGTCGAGGGTCTCCTCGTACACCGGAAACCGGCTGTGCCCCGTGTCCCGAACGGTCGCCAGCAGGTCGTCGATCATCGTGTCGGCACGGACGCCGATGACGTCGACCCGCGGCGTCATGGCTTCGGCCGCGCGCTTGTCGCCGAACCGTATCGTGCGCTGCAGCAGTACCGCGGTCTCGGTTGGCAGCGTGCCCGCCCGCGCCGACATGGCCGCGAGCAGGCCGAGCTCCTCCGGGGACCGGGCGCTGGCGAGCTGCTCCTGCGGTTCGACAGCCAACCGGCGTACCAGCCAGTTGGCCGAACCGTGCAGGGCGGAGATCAGCCAACCGAAGACGGCGGAGAACATCCGCATGGGTGCCGCGGTCCCGAGCGCGGTCGGCATCGGCCTGGCGAGTGCGGCGTTCTTGGGGACCAGCTCTCCGAAGAGCATGGAGAGCAGGGTCGCGAGCGCCAGCGCGAGGCCGTGCGTGACGGTATCGGTCGCCGAGTCTGCGATCGGGCGGACCAGCGGGGCGAAGATTTTCGCGAGCGCGGGCGCGGCGAGATAGCCGGTCAGCAGCGCACATATGGTGATGCCCAGCTGCGCGCCGGAGAGCTGGAAGGACAGCTCGTGAACCGCCTTCCGGACCGTCCGGGCACGCCGATCACCGCCGTCGGCACGACGGTCGATCTCCGCCCGGTCGACCGTGACGAGGGCGAACTCGGCCGCGACGAAGAACGCGTTGCCCGCGGTCAAGAGGGCGAAGGCGACCAGCGGGAGGAGCGTGGTCAGCAGCAGCTCGTCGATGATCCGTTCACCTCGGACCCGATTCTGTCATGGGCACGCCTGGCCGGAGATATGGGCGAAACGTATCCGTTCAGGGGTTGCCCCGCGTCACCATGATCGCAATGCTGGCTGTCGATATCCGGCATGGTCGGCAGGGGCGCTATGCGAGAGATGTGGACCGGGGGCGTCCTCGGGATCGTGGTCGGCTTCCTCGTCGGCCACCTTCACGCGCGCGCCCAGCGCGCACGGGTGGACCTCACCAAGACCAAGGAGATGATCCCCGGCCTCAGGCAGACGTTCTGGGCGCTGTTCGGCCATGCGGCCGGCCGCTGGGTCATCGTCGGGTCCGTCGTCATCGCGGTCGGTTACGTGGCATTCCGGGCGCCGGGCTAGGACGGCCGCATCGAGCGGAGCAGGACCGTCGCCACATCCACGACTTCGACGTCCTGGCCAGCCTCGCCGCTCGCCTGCTTCCCGGTCACCCCGTCGCCGAGCATCACGAAGCAGAACGGGCAGCCGACGGCGATCGTCGTCGCGCCGGTGGCGAGCGCCTCCTCGACCCGGTCCACGTTGATGCGCTTGCCAATGCGCTCCTCCATCCACATGCGAGCGCCGCCGGCGCCGCAGCAGAACGAGCGCTCGCTGTTGCGCGGCATCTCGGTCAACCCCGACGGGCCGCCGCCGTTCAGCGCCGCCCCGAGCACCTCGCGCGGCGGCGTGAAGACCCGGTTGTGCCGGCCGAGGTAGCACGGGTCGTGATACGTCACGCCGCCGTCGACCGGCCGGACCGGCGTGAGCCGACCGGTGGCGACGAGGTCGGCCAGCAGCTGGGTGTGGTGTACCACCTCGAACTGCCCGCCGACCTGGTCGTACTCGTTGGCGAGAGTGTTGAAACAGTGCGCACAGCTCGCGACGATCTTCTTGACGTCGGCCGCGTTGAGCGTCTCGACGTTCTGCTGGGCGAGCATCTGGAAGACGAACTCGTTGCCGATACGCCGGGCCGGATCGCCGGTACAGGTTTCACCGTCGCCGAGGATCGCGAAGCTGACGCCCGCCTCGTGGAGGAGTGTGGCCACGGCGCGGGTGGTCTTCTTCGCCCGGTCCTCGAACGCGCCCGCGCACCCTACCCAGAACAGGTACTCGAAGTCGCCGCCGGCGCTCGCCCGGGGTACCTCGAAGTCGAGGCCCTTGGTCCAGTCCTCCCGGGTGGTCGGCGGCGCGCCCCAGGGGTTGCCCTTGTTCTCGAGGTTGCGCAGCATGACGCCGGCCTCGGACGGGAAGTTGGATTCGATGAGCACCTGGTAGCGGCGCATGTCGACGATGTGGTCGACGTGCTCGATGTCGACGGGACACTGCTCGACGCAGGCGCCGCACGTGGTGCACGACCACAGCACGTCCGGGTCGATCACGCCGCCGACGTCTAGGCCGCCGACCAGCGGGCGCTCGGCCTCGGCCAGCGCGAGGGCGTTGACGTTCGCGAGCCGCTCCGGCGTCGCCTTCTCGTCTCCGGCGGCCGTCTTGCCACCACCGGCCAACAGGTACGGCGCCTTGGCGTACGCGTGGTCGCGCAGCGACAGGACGAGCAGCTTCGGCGACAGCGGCTTGCCGGTGTTCCACGCCGGGCACTGCGACTGGCAGCGGCCGCACTCGGTGCACGTCGTGAAGTCGAGCAGGCCCTTCCACGTGAACTGCTCGACGTGGGCGACGCCGAACTGGTCCTTCTCCGGGTCCGCCTGCTCGAAGTCGAGCGGCCGGCCGCCGCTCATCATCGGCCGCAGGCCACCGAGCGACGGGTAGTCGGATCCGGAGCGCTTGAAGAAGATGTTGAAGAACGCGGTGAACCGGTGCCAGGCGACGCCCATGGTTACGTTCAGCGAGATCGTAATGACCCACGCCATGCTTACAATGATCTTGACGAGCGCGACGACGCTGATCGCCGCCGTGCTCGCCGGCAGGGCGGCGCCGAGAGCGTGGCTGAGCGGAGTGGCCCACGTGGGGTACTCGAAGTGCCCGCTCGCTTCCGCGAACCCCCGGATGAGGAAGCCGCAGATCAGCACGACGACGATCACCCACTCGACGAAGTAGCCCTGCCACATCGTCGAGCCGGCGAACCGCGACCAGGACCGGCGGGTCGGCAGGTTCCGCAGCCGGATGACCACGAGGACCCCGATGGCGACGAGACCGAACACGCCGATGATCTCGGTCAACAGCCCATACGGGAGCCACCCGCCGAGGATCGGCAGCTCGGCCGTCGGGTCCACGACCTCGAAATACGCCTGGAGGACCAGCGTGCTCAGCGTGATGAAGGCGATCATCACGAACCAGTGCGCGGCGCCGACGACCGTCCACTTGAGCATCCGGGTGTGGCCGAGGGTCTCCCGCAGCATGGTCGCCGTCCGGCCGGCCTTGCGGTCGCCGCGGGTCGGATCGGGCCGGCCCAGCCTGATCACGGCGAGCATCCGGCGGACCGCACGCACCGCGAGCGCGGCCGCGGCGGCCGTCACCAGCGCGGCGAGCACGGTCGCGACGATCTGGACCGAGCCGAACCCGTCACCGGCCGCCGCCGCGAGCACGGTCACACTGCTCATCGAACGCTCCGCTCCTCGGCCGGGCCGGCCGGACGCCCGCATGGCTCCGTCCTGCGGACACCCTAGGGCAGCGGCGAGGAGGGTGCGCACGGAGGCGGCGTACATCTGCCCCCGAAATGGGCTCTTCTCGACATCACCCACATTGTGGATAACGTCTGTGGATAACTACAACGAGGTAGTTCTAGCGCCAGCGGGAGAGCACGAGCAGCGCGCCCACGAGCGCTCCGAACCCGACCCCGAGGTTCCAGTACCCCCAGCTCGCCACGGGATAGGCCGTCTCGGAGAGGTAATAGACGACCAGCCAGGCGATCCCGAACACGATCAACGACACCGCGGTGATCGGGAGCCATGTCGGGCTTGGCTTGTTGCGCGTCGCGGTGGTGGCCGGCCGCACGTCCGCCGGCGGTATGTAGACCTTCTTCTTGCGGACCTGGGACTTCGGCACGGCGGACTCCTGGTGGGACGGTCGACGAACACCACTCCGGGCAGGGCGGCGGGCGGCACCCGCTCGTCTCGTGCGGGTAATGTTCGACCGCTAGCGTAGTCAAGTCGTCGCTCCCCATGCCACGGCGGGGCGGACGAGCGGGTCGACGTGCAGGAGGCGGTGGTGGAGTACACGTCCGGCATGTCCTCGTGGCCCGATGCGGTGCGGCGGGCCATCCGCGGGCTCGTCCCCCGTCGCCGCCCCGAGCGCTGGCGAGGGTGGTCGCTCGGCGTGCCGGTCATCGCGCTCGCGGCCGGAATCCTGTTCACCACGACGGCAACCACGGCGGGCGGCACCTCCCTGCGCGACGACCGCCGGCCGGAGCTGGCGCAGTTGATCGAGGAACGCCGGGCGCAGGTCGACGCGGCCAACACCCAGTACGCTGCGCTGCGCGCCCAGGTTGAGGCCCAGTCCGACGCGCTGGCCGGCTCCGACCGGCCGATCGCCGCCGAGGTCGCTCGGGCCGGGACGTACCGGGTCGAGGCCGGTTACACCACGGCGCACGGGCCGGGCGTGACCGTACGCCTGAACGACGCCCCCCGCCGGGCCGACGGAAGTCGGCCGGCCGGCGTCGTGAACGACGACCTGCTCGTGCACCAACAGGATGTCCAGGCGGTGGTCAACGCCCTGTGGGCGGGCGGGGCCGAAGCCATGTCGATCATGGACGTCCGGGTGATCTCAACGAGCGCAGTACGCTGCGTCGGAAACACGCTGCTCCTGCACGGGCGGGTGTACTCGCCGCCGTTCACGATCACGGCGATCGGCGATCCGGCGAGCATGCAGCGGGCGCTCGCCGCGTCGGCGGGCGTGCGGCTGTTCCGCGACGCGGCCGCCGCCTACGGGCTCGGCTACCACGAGGTCGTGGAGGGTGACGTGACAGTGCCGGCGTATGACGGTGGCACCGCGCTGCGGTACGCCAGCGTGCCGAAGTAGGCGCTGGAGTCCACGTGAGCCCCGACCCGACCGGCCCACCGTCGAGCGGCCGACACCGCGCACCGGACTCCAGCGATGTGACCGCGATCATCCCGCGCGTCCCGGTCGCGCATAGCCCGGCCGCGTCGCCCGGACCGGCGAAGCCGGCCGCGTCGCAAGCTACGGAGGCGCCCGCGCGCGAAGCCGAGAGCGCGGCGACCATCCTGATCCGACCGTTCGTCCCGGTCGACGACGCGCCGACGACGAGGATCGTCAAGCCGGCCGCCTCCGACGACACGACGGTGCTGCCGGCCGTGCCCGACTCGGACGAGACCACCGTGCTGCCCGTCGCACCCGCCGAGACGTCACCCGCGCCGCCGCCCGCGGCCGGCGGCGAGGCCAACGGCGGGCCCGGCGGGCCCGGCGGATCCAACGGGCAGATCGTGCTGCGGGCGGTGCGCACAAGTGACGGCTACCGGAGCGTGCACTCCGAGCTGACCCGGACGACACTCGGCACGGTCGTGCGCGGGACCGTCCGCGGCTTTGGCGAGGCGATGATCACGCTCGGTCTCGTCCTCCTGCTGTTCGCGGCGTACGAGGTCTGGGGCAAGACTGCGATCATCGACGCACACCAGGAGGAGATGAACCGGGCACTGTCCCAGCTGTGGGACGAGCCGACCGACCCGACGGTGGGCCCCGCCCCGACGCGCGGCGCCGGCCCGGTCGGACCGCCGCCGGGCAGGGCGGTGGCGCGGCTGCACATCCCGAGGCTCCACAAAGAATGGGTCGTTGTTGAGGGGGTTGCCCCGCGGAACATCCGGTACGCGCCGGGGCACTACCCGGGCACGGCCATGCCCGGGCAGACCGGCAACTTCTCGGTCGCCGGCCATCGGATTCCCGCCATCTTCTGGAATCTGGATCAGATGCGCTCCGGCGACAAGGTCGTCGTGGAGACCCGCGACCACTGGTACGTCTACGAGGTCACCCACGTCGTGGTCGTCAAGCCGACCGCGATAGAGGTGGTCTCCCCGGCCCCGCCCGGCGAATCCGCGGGGAAGCTCATCACCCTGACCACGTGTAATCCCAAGTTCGACAACTACCAGCGGCTGATCGTGCACGGCAGGCTGCTCGACGACCAACCGCGATCCGCCGGCACGCCGTCGGCGCTGGAGGGCTGACCCGTGTACGCATGGATCTGGCGTCATCTTCCGTTCGGGCTCCGGGGCAAATTCGTCGGCTCCGTGGTACTCGTCGCCGCGGTCGGCGCTCTGCTCTGGTACGTCGCGTTCCCTTGGGCGGAGCCGCTGCTGCCGTTCGACGACGTGCAGGTGACCCAGGACTCCGGCGGGCAGACCGGGCCGGGCGGGCCAGGCTTCCCGACGGGGACGCCCGCGCCCGGTGCCACCGGCACGGACGACCCGTACGCCGTGCCATACCGGACCGACGCGAACAATCCCGAACCGACCCATACACCCGGCCGGTGATTCGCGTGCGCATTCTTGTCATCGACAACTACGACTCGTTCGTGTTCAACCTCGTCCAGTACCTGGGCCAGCTCGGCGCCGAGTGCGAGGTGCGGCGCAACGACGAGATCGATGTGGCCGCCGTCGGCCGCGCCGGCGCCGCCGGGGTGCTGCTATCCCCCGGTCCGGGTACGCCGGAGCGTGCCGGCATCTGCCTCGACGTGATCTCGGCGTACGCGGACCGCCTTCCCATCTTCGGGGTGTGCCTCGGCCACCAGGCGTTCGGCGCGGCCTTCGGGGCGACGGTCGAGCGCGCACCCGAGCTGCTGCACGGCAAGACGTCGCGCGTCCACCACCGCGGCGACGGGGTGCTCGCGGGGCTGCCGGACCCGTTCACCGCGACGCGCTACCACTCGCTGGCCGTGGTCCCGGACACCCTGCCCGACGAGATCGAGGTCACCGGCCGGACCGAGTCCGGCGTGGTGATGGCGATGCGGCATCGGAACCTCCCGATCGAGGGCGTCCAGTTCCACCCGGAGTCCGTGCTGACCGAGGGCGGCCACACGATGCTCGCGACGTGGCTGGCCCGGTGCGGCCTGCCGGAGGCGCTCGACCGCGCGCCGGTGCTCGCGGCCGAGGTCGAGGCGCGCCGCCGGGCCGCGTTCGCGACCGCCTGACGGGCGACCCGTCAGGTCGGTGACGTGGTCGGCGTCTCGGTCGGGTTGGGCGAGGGCTCGGCGACGTCCACCCAGATCGTCACCGTCGTGCCCTTCTTCCTCGACTCGCCGGCGCCCGGGCTCTGCTGGGAGACCCGACCCGCTTGATCCGCCGGCACGACGTCGCCCTGCACCACCCGCACCTTGAAGCCCGCGTTGTCAAGCAGGCGCTCCGCCGTCTCCTGGGTCTCGTCGATGACCCGCGGGACCTGCACCAGGTTGTTCCGCGAGATGTTGACGACAACCGTGGAGCCCTCCGGCACCGACTTGCCGGCGTCGGGCACGCTGACCACGATGTCCTTCGGGTCCGCGCTGTCGACCGGGACGAAGTTCGCCTTGAGCTTGAGATCCCGGAGCTGTTTCTCGGCCTGCGATTTGGTCGCACCCTTGAGATCCGGCACGATCTGGCTGTTCGGGCCGGCGCAGATGGCCAGGCTCACAGTCGCGTTGTGGTCGACCTTCGTGTCCGCGACGGGGTTCTGCGCCACGACGTTGTTGAGCTTGCAGTCGCTGTTCTTGATCGGGTCGCCGAGTGCCGGGACCAACCCGGCGTTCCGGAGGGTCGCCTCAGCGGCCTGCCTGGTCTTGTTGACGACGTTCGGCACCGACACCTGTGCCTCTGCCTGCGGGTGGTCGCGGTTGGCCAGGTACAGGCCGTAGCCGAGCGCGATCACGGCGAGAACTCCGAGCGCCGCCAGCGAGGCGAGCACCCACGCCGACGCGCGGCGTCGCTTGGCGTCGCCGACCCGGGCCGGCATCGGTCGCGTCGGCATGCCTCCGGTACGCACCATGGGCGGCGCCACCGCGGCGGTCATCTCGTCCTCGCGCATCACCGGCGTGGCCATCACCGGCCGGCCGGCGGCCGCGCGGAGCAGGTCGGCGCGCATCTCACCGGCGCTCTGGTACCGGTTGAGCGGGTTCTTCGCCAGCGCCTTGAGCACGACCGCGTCGAGGTCCGGGCCGACGTCGCGGTTTGCGTCGCTCGGCGGCCGTGGGTCCTCCCGCACGTGCTGGTAGGCGACGCTGACCGGACTGTCGCCGACGAACGGCGGATGACCGCACAGCAGCTCGTAGAGCACGCAGCCGGCGGCGTACACGTCCGAGCGGGCGTCGACCGCCTCGCCGCGGGCCTGCTCGGGCGACAGGTACTGGGCGGTGCCGATCACGGCACTGGTCTGCGTCATGGTCGTCGCCCCGCTGGCCAGCGCCCGCGCGATGCCGAAGTCCATGACCTTGACCTGGCCGTTCGGGGTCAACATCACGTTGCCGGGCTTGATGTCCCGGTGGATGATGCCGTGCCGGTGGCTGAACTCCAAGGCGGCGCAGACGTCCGCGGTGATCTCCAGCGCGCGCCGCGGCATGAGCCGGCCCTCCGCGGCCAGCACCTCCTTGAGGGTCCGCCCGCTGACGAACTCCATCACGATGTAGGGCAGCGTCTCACCGGTGGGGCCGAGCTCCTCGCCGGTGTCGTAGACGGCGACGATCGCGGGGTGGTTCAGCGACGCCGCGTTCTGGGCCTCCCGCCGAAACCGCAGCTGGAACGTCGCGTCGCGCGCGAGGTCGGTCCGCAACATCTTGATCGCGACGTCGCGGCCGAGCCGGAGGTCGCGCCCCCGGTGCACCTCGGCCATTCCGCCGTAGCCGAGCAGCTCACCGACCTGGTACCTGCCGCCACCCAGAACGCGGGCCTGCGCAGTCATCGTGTCTTTCGTCCTTCAGTCATCGCTACGTCCACACTCTGCCGTATCAGCGCCGAATCGCCCAAAGCCCTCCGCTCACCGGGGTCACCCGCCGTTCCTAGTGACGCTCGGGGCATCAGCCCCGGTTCCCCGCTCGCCGGCGCGGCGTACGCCTGCCGCGCCAGGAGGCCGATGATTCCAGCGCACAGCAGGATCACCAGCACGCCGAGGACCACGGCGGCGATCACCACGCCTGACCTGGGTCCCGGCCGCCGCGCCAGCTGCGTCGCTGGCGCGGCGTACGGGTAGCTCGCCTGCGGCCACGGGGGCACGGCCGCCGCTCCGCGCGCGTACGGCCATGGTGGCGGGCCGGAAGTCGGCGCCCCAGAAGCGGGCGCCGGGGAGGCCGGCGCCCCGGAGGTCGGCGCGGGCGACACGGGGCGCGGAGCGGACGCGCGGCCGGCGAGCGCCGCTGCGGCCTGCCGCGCCGCCGCCGCCAGCGTGGCCGCGCTCGGCCACCGGAACGCCGGATCCTTCGCCATGGCGCGCTCGACGATCGCGCGGACCGCGGGCGGGATGTCGCGAGGCAGCGGGCGGGGGGTCTCGCGCACGTGCTTCATCGCGATTTCCAGCGGTGTGTCGCCGTCGAATGGGCGGTGTCCGGCAAGGCACTGGTACGCGACGACGCCGAGCCCGTAGACGTCGGAGTGCGCCGTCGCGGTGCCACCGGCAGCCTGCTCGGGTGAGATGTACGACGCCGTGCCGAGCACTGAGCCGGCGGCCGTCAGCTGAGCTACGACCGCGGACCGGGCGATGCCGAAATCGGTGAGGACGAGCGTGCCGTTGGGCCGGACCAGCAGGTTGCCCGGCTTCACGTCGCGATGGACGATGCCCTTCTCGTGGGCGGCGTGCAGCGCATCGGCCGCCTGCGCGACGAGCGCCATCGTCCGCGCCGGAGTCAGCCGGCCGACGCGCTCGAGCGTCCGGGACAGCGGATCGCCGTCGACGTACTCCATCACGAGGTACGCGACGGACTGGTCGCTGCCGTAGTCGTACACGTCGACGACGCCGGGGTGGTTGATCGTCGCCATCGTGCGGGCCTCGCCGCGGAACCGCTCGGCGAAGCCTGGCTGCTCGAGGAGCGCCGGCAAGAGGATCTTGATGGCCACGGTTCGACCAAGGACCTCGTCCGTGCCGCGCCATACGTCGCCCATGCCCCCGCTGGCGATGCGCTCGTCGAGGCGGTACCGGCCGCTTAGCTGGACGCCGGAGGTCAGCATGTCAGTCGCCTCCCCGGTCCTGGATGACCGCGCGCATCACGCGCTGGGCGATGCGGGCGGCCTCGGCGCTGCCGCCGGAACCGGCGTTCTGCAGCATGACCGCGACCGCGGAGATCGGCTGACCGTCCTTCATCACATAGCCGATGAACCAGCCGTGATCGGGCCGGTCGCCGTCCTGCGCGGTGCCGGTCTTGCCGCCGACGGTGTACCCGTCGATCCGCGCGTTCGTGCCGGTGCCGTTCTCGACGACGTTGACCATCATGCCCTGCATGGTCTGGGCGACCTGGTCGCTGATCGGCCGGCGCAGCTCTTCGGGAGCCGCCCGGTAGTGGATTGTCGTCAGGTCCGGCCCCTGCAGTTGCTGCACGAGGTAGGGCCGCATCTGTACGCCGTTGTTGGCGATGGTCGCCGCGATCAGCGCGCCCTGCAACGGGGTCATTCGCACGTCGCGCTGCCCGATCGCGGACTGCGCAACCGTGGCCGGGTCCTCCTGCCCGTCGGGCCGTTGCATGTCGCCGGTGTGGCTGGCCGCCACCGGCAGGCCGTCCCCGTTGAGCCGGCCGCAGGTCAGGCCGTCGTCCTCGAACCCGAACGCCTTGGCCGTGTCCTTGAGGACGGTGCCGCCGAGCTTGACCCCGAGCTGCGCGAACCCCGTGTTGCACGAATGGGTCAGCGCGTCGAGCAGAGACACCTGGGAGCCGGGGCAGATCGACGACGCGGCGTTGTGGATCTCCTGTGTGGTCTGCGGCGGAGTGTATGAGGGGCCGGCCGGGATCTTCGTATCCGGGGTGTAGCCGTTCCGAAGCGCGGCGGCGGTGTCGATCACCTTGAACGTGGAACCCGGCGGGAGCGTCTCCTGGGTTGCCCGGTTCAGCAGCGGCTTGTCGGGGTCCTGGTCGAGCTTCGTGTACGCCGCCTGCGCCGCCGCGGCGTTGTGGCTGACGAGCGGGTTGGGGTTGAAGCTCGGCATCGAGACCATGGCCTGCACCGCGCCGGTGCGCGGGTCGATGGCCACGATGGCACCCTTGGTGACGCCCTTCCGGTTGTCGGCGAGCTGAGTCTGCGCCGTCTCCTGGGCGCGTCGGGACAGGGTGAGCAGCACGTTGCCGCCGGCCGTCTGGTCGCCGGTGAACAGGTCCCGGATCCGGTCCGGTATGAGCTCGGTGCTGTTGCCCGCGAGGAACTCGTTCTCGCTCTTCTCGATTCCGGTGGCCGCGCCGTTGACCGGCTTGTAGCCCACGACGTGGGCGTACATCGAGTTGAACGGGTAGGTACGCAGATACTTGAGTTCGTCGTCGGTCGCCTTGCTGGTCGCGAGCGCCTTGCTGTCCCGGCCGGCCGCAATCACGCCACGCTGCCGCTGGTACTCCGCGACCTGGACCCGCCCGTTGTAGTCGCTGGTCCGGTACGCGTCTGCCTTGTAACCCTGCACCCAGTTCAGGTTCGCGAAGAGCAGCCCGAACAGGAGGATGACCACGACGCCGACCCGGCGGAGCGGTGCGTTCATGCCTTGCCCACCTCCGACGGCGACCCGTGCAGCGTCACCGTGGTGGACGGCGCGGGCGGCGGCGCGATGACCGGTGAGGAGGCGCTCGTGTGCGCCGGCCGCCTGGCCGCGTCGGAGATTCGCAGCAGCACGGCCACGAGCAGCCAGTTCGCCATCAACGACGAGCCGCCGGCGGACAGGAATGGTGTGGTCTGGCCGGTCAGCGGGATCAGCTTGCTCACGCCACCGACAATGACGAACACCTGCAACCCCAGGGTGAACGCCAGGCCACCGGCGAGCAGCTTGCCGAACGAGTCGCGCACCGCGATGGCGGCGCGCAGCCCGCGCTCGACGATCAGCAGGTAGATCACCAGAAGGGCGGAGAGCCCGAACAGTCCGATCTCCTCGCCCATCCCGGCGAAAATAAAGTCGGTGTTCACCTCTGGGACCTGGGTGGGCTGCCCGGCACCGGGACCGGCGCCGAACAGCCCGCCGGTGCCGAGCCCGAGCAGCGACTGGACGAGCTGGTACCCCTCGTCGTGCGGCTTCGCGAACGGATCGAGCCAGACGTCGACGCGGTGGGAGAAGTTCAGGAACGGGCCGCCCAGGCTGGCCCCCAGGGTGTACGCGAGCAGCGCACCGCCGAAGAACAGCACCAGACCGATGATCAGCCAGCTCACGCGCTCGGTGGCGATGTACAGCGTCACCACGAACATGCCGAAATAGAGCAGCGACGTCCCTAGATCCTTCTCGAAGACCAGGACCATCAGGCTCAGCAGCCAGACAACCACGACCGGGCCCAGGTCGCGGCCGCGCGGGAAGTCGATGCCGAGGACGCGCCGGCTCGCCAGCGAGAGCACCTCACGCTTGCGCACGAGGTAGTACGCGAAGAACGACAGCAGCGCGAGCTTGGCGAACTCGCCCGGCTGGATCGAGAAGAACGGGTCGGCACCCGGCCCGACCTTGATCCACAGCTTCGCGCCGTTGATCTCCGAGAGACGACGCGGCAGGATCGCCGGCAGCATCACGAGGATGATGCCGGTCAGCCCCAACGTGTACGCGTAGCGCGAGACCGACCGGTGGTCGCGCACCACCGCCAGCAGCACCGCGGCGCCCACGACGGCGGCGAGGGTCCATGCGAGCTGGCGTCCGCCCGCGCCCGAGAAGATCGGGAAGTCGGTGCGTGCGGCCGGGTCGGCGCGGGCGAGGTCCAGCCGGCGTAGGAACGCCACGCCCAGCCCGTTGAGCAACGCGACGGCCGGCATCAGGGCGGGGTCGGAGTAGGGGGCGAGGACGCGGATCGCCACGTGCAGGCCCAGAAAGACGCCCGTGAGCACGGCCGCCGGCACCCAGAAGTCGGCAGTCAGATGGCCGATCAGGTTCGCCTCCACCGTGCCCGCGTAGCCCGCGACCAGCGCCATCGCGAACAGGAGCAGGGCAAGCTCGGCGTTCCGCCGCGTCCCTGGCACCCGGGCACGCTGCGCCGCGCCCGCGGCGGCGGGCGTGGCTGCCGAAGCGGCGGCGGCGGAGGTCACAATCGCAATCCTGGTCGCAGTCCCATGTCGCTCAGTTGTTCGGGCGGCAGCCGGCCGGGTCGGTCACCGGCGGGACCGAGTCGGACGGCTGCGAGTCGGGCGTCGGGGTGACAGTGGGCGTTCCGGTGGCGCCGACGGGTGGCGTGTGGGTCGGGCTCACCGTCGCCGCCGGCGCCACCGGGGTGGCGCTCGCTGGCGCGGACGGCCCGGCGCTCGGCGGGCAGGTCGGCTTGAGGTTGGGGTTCGCCGGGTCGTCGTAGGTCAGTTCGGCGAGCTGGCGCTCCGCGTCGACCTCGCTCTTCGCCTGAATGCCCTGCTTGATGCGTTCCTGGGCCACCGAGGTGAGCTCGTCGAGGGTGGTCTCGCTGGTCTTGTGGACGGTCGACAGGTCCAGGCCGGCGATCTGGCCGGGAACGCCCCGGAATACGGCGAGATGGCCCTCTTCGGTCGCGCCGACGTAGTACTGGCGCTGGGTGACGCTCCAGCCGTACCAGAGGCCACCGCCGAGCAGGCCCAGGAGAACGAGCAGCAGCGCCGCCGTGCGCACCGGCCGTCGGCGGACCCGCTCGGTCTCCTCGTCCCGGGGACCCGAGCCGTTCGGTTCCGGCGCGGCCGCACGCGGCGTGGCCAGAGCAGAGGCGCGCGCCGCCGGCGTCGACCGATCCGCCGCGGTCGCCATGCCCCGATCGCGAGCGGCCGCGCCGCCCACTACCGGCGCCTCCTCCACGATGTCCTGGTCGGTGGCGTCCGCGACGATCACCGTGATGTTGTCGGGTCCGCCGCCGCGCAGCGCGAGTTGCACGAGGCGCTCGACGCACTCCTGCGGATCGGCGTACTCGCGCAGACTCTCGGCGATCGTCTCGCCGCTGACGACGCCGGAGAGCCCATCGCTACAGATCAGGTACCGGTCGCCTGGGAGCACCTGGCGCACGGAGTACTCCGGATCGATGTCCCGACCGTCGAGGGCCCGCGTCAGGAGCGACCGCTGAGGGTGGCTGCTCGCCTCCTCGGGGCTGATTCGGCCCTCGTCCACGAGCATCTGGACGTACGTGTCGTCCTTGGTGATCTGCGAGAACTCGCCGTCGCGCAGCAGGTAGGCACGGGAGTCGCCGACGTGCACCATGCCGAGCTTGCTGCCGGAGAATAGCGTCGCCGTCAGCGTGGTACCCATGCCCTCGAGCTGTGGATTCGCGTCCACGGTGTCGCGCAGCTGCTGGTTGGCGGTCTCCACGGCGTTGCGCAGGGCATCGACGAGGGAGTCGCCGGGGACGTCCTCGTCGAGGGGTGCCATGGCGCCGATGACGATGTTGCTGGCGACATCACCGGCGGCCATGCCGCCCATGCCATCGGCGACGGCGAGTAGCCGCGGGCCGGCGTAGACGGAGTCCTGGTTTCCGTCCCGGATCAGACCGCGGTCACTGCGGGCCGCGTAGCGCAGAGTGAGGGTCATGGCCGTAACTCGAGGGATGTGCGGCCGATCCGGATCGGCACGCCGAGCGGGACAGGAGTTGGCCCAGTGACCTTAGCGCGATCGAGGTACGTTCCGTTCGTCGAGCCCAGGTCCTCGATGAACCACTGCCCCGCGCGCGGCACGAGCCGCGCGTGCCGGGCGGACGCATAGTCATCGGTGATCACGAGAGTGGAGTCCTCCGCTCGTCCGATCATGATCTGAGCCTCACCGAGAGTGATCCGAGTGCCCTCCAACGCGCCGGCCGTGACGACGAGCTGGTGCGCCGCGCGGCCCCGCTTCACCTTCGCCGGCCGGGCGTGCACCGCCGATCCGCCGACCCCCCGCGGCGCCGCGACGAGCCGACTCGACCGGGCGCCCGCGAACAGGTCCCGGCGGACGACGCCGACCACCGTGAACACGAAGATCCACAGCAGTATGAGGAACCCGAAACGGGCGACCGTGAGGACGAATGGGTGCAAGGTCGTTAGCCATCTACTCGGAACGTGAGCGTGGTCGTTCCGAGCTGGATCATGTCACCGGGGTTGAGGGCCACCGCCGAGACCCGCTGGCCATTGACCATCGTCCCGTTGGTCGACCCCAGATCCGTCAAGACCACCTGGGCACCGTCGAAGTCGAGTCGGGCGTGCCGGCGAGAGATGCCCACGTCGGGCAGGCGCAGGTTCGCCTGGTCGCCGCGGCCGATCACCGTCGACCCGATCTGCAGCGGGTAGGTCCGGCCGTCGCCGGAGACCAGCCGCACGTTGCGGCTTCCGGCCATGGCCGGCGACGTCGGATAACCGGGCTGGTCGTACGCCGGGTACCCCGGGGGAGGCTCGTACGCCGGCGGCGGCGGGGCGACATCGCCGCCCGTGTATACCTCGGCGGTCACGCGGAACATGCCGGTATCCAGGCCGTCCCCGCGCTCGATCTCCACGATCACGTCGCCGTAGACCGTCCACGCCTGCTCGCCGATGAACTCCGCTTGCGACTGCGCCAACTCCTGGGCGAGCGCGGCCGCGTACGGCGCCAGTCGGCTGTGGTCGTACGGCGAGAGGTCAATCACATAGCGGTTCGGCACCAGAGTGCGCCCGCCGGCGAGGATCGCCTTGTGCGCCTCTGCCTCCCGCTGCATGGCGTTGAGGATCTCCACTGGGTGGACGACCCCCTTGAACACCTTCGCGAAGGCCCCTTCGACCAGGCCCTCCAACCGCTTCTCGAAGCGTTGCAGCACGCTCACCGGCTCCTCCTCGGGTTCCGAGGACATGATGGTATCCGGCCGCCGCACTCGGCGTCTGCGCGCGGACCGCCCGATGGTGTCGCCGGACCCTGCCGCCGGGGCCGGGTGGCCGTGTTAATCTTCGCAGGCGTCGCGGGCAGGCGGCCTGTTCGCCACGTGCCATAGAGCAGACTAGTCTGTTCGCGTCCGTCGCGGGTGCGCTACCCTGGCTCCCGCGTTCGCGCGCGCACCACCTCCGGGGAAGTGGCGGAATGGCAGACGCGCACGGTTCAGGTCCGTGTGCCCGAAAGGGCGTGGGGGTTCAACTCCCCCCTTCCCCACCAGACGGCGAAGGCCCGTCCGACCACGGACGGGCCTTCGCCGTCACGACCCGGGTGTCACACCCGCTTCGCGACCGCGACACCCGGGTCCGAGGGCGGCTGCGGCGGCTCGTCGGGCATGCGATCTCATTCGTCAGGCTTACAGGCTAGGGATGGCAGGCGTTTACGCTGCCCTGCGCCCGGCCCTTCCCAGCGAGGTTGCCCGCAATCCGCGAGCACTTCCGAGATCATGATTGGCAGCACGACACGCCGCGTGGACCACGCCCGCCGCTCCCAAACGACGATCTTCGGCGCGACTCGGTGTACGCCGCGACGATGGTCGCCCGCGCCGGTCGCTATGCTCCTGGCTGGTCGTTCCCGCCCGAACCTGGAGTGTCTCGTGAGTGTCGCGCTGGTGACCGGTTCTGCCGGCCTGATCGGTTCGGAGGCGGCCCGCCACTTCGCCGGCCTCGGGCTCGACATCGTCGGGATCGACAACGACATGCGCCGCTACTTCTTCGGCGAGGACGGCTCGACCGCATGGAGCCAGCGGCGCCTGGTCGGTGACCTCGGTTCGGCGTACACCCACTTCGACGTGGACATCCGGGATCGCGACGGCCTGGAGCAGGTGTTCAAGAAGTACGGCCCGGACCTCGCCGTTGTGATCCACACCGCCGCGCAGCCGAGCCACGACTGGGCGGCCAAGGAGCCGTACACCGACTTCGACGTCAACGCCGTGGGGACACTGAACGTGCTGGAGAACACCCGCCTGCACGCACCGGAGGCGGCGTTCATCCACTGCTCAACCAACAAGGTGTACGGCGATCGCCCCAACGCGCTGCCACTGGTGGAGCTGGACACCCGGTACGAGATCGAGCCCGGTCACCCGTACGAGCAGGGCATCACCGAGGACATGTCGATCGACGACAGCCTGCACTCGATCTTCGGGGCCTCCAAGGTCGCGGCCGATGTGCTGGTCCAGGAGTACGGGCGGTACTTTGGCCTCCGGACCGCGTGCTTCCGCGGCGGCACCCTGACCGGCCCGGCGCACTCGGCCGCCGAGCTGCACGGCTTCTTGGCGTACCTGATGCGCTGCGTGATGGAGGGCCGGACGTACAACCTGTATGGGTACAAGGGAAAGATGGTCCGCGACGCCATCCACTCGCACGACGTACTCACGGCGTTCGAGGCATTCTTCCGCAACCCGCGCTCGGCCGAGGTGTACAACCTCGGCGGCGGCCGGTTCTCCAACGCGTCACACATCGAGGCGTTCCAGATAGCGTCGGAGATCACCGGTCGCGAGGCGAAGATCAAGTATGTCGAACAGGCTCGCGTCGGTGACCACCAGTGGTGGGTCAGCAGCATGGCGCGGTTCGAGTCGCACTACCCGGACTGGACGATGACCTACGACGTGCCGGTGATCCTGCGGGAGATCTACGAGGCCAACGCCGAAACGTGGGTGCCTCGGGCATGATCGAGCAGGGCAAGCGCAACGTCCTCGGCGTGCTCGTCGACGCGGTCGACTACGAGGCGGCCACGTCCCGGGTGATCGCCGCGGCCAGGGACGGGCGCCCGCTGGCATTGACCGCGCTGGCCGTGCACGGCGTCATGACGGGTGTGCAGGACCCGGCCCATAACGCGCGGCTCAACTCCTTCGACGTGGTCACGCCCGACGGGCAGCCGGTGCGCTGGGCGCTGAACTTGCTCTACGGCGCCGGGCTCACGGACCGGGTCTACGGGCCGACGCTCACCCTGCGGGTGCTCGAGCAGTGTGCGGCCGAGGGCCTGCCGATCTACCTGTACGGCTCGACCGACGACACCCTCGCCCGGCTGGTGCCGGCCCTGCAGGCCAGGTTCCCGGACCTCAAGGTCGCCGGCGTCGAGGCCTCCAAGTTCCGCACGGCGCGGCCCGGCGAGGACGGCGAGATCGCCTCCCGGATCACCGCGTCCGGCGCGCGGCTCGTGCTGGTCGGGCTCGGTTGCCCGCGGCAGGAGGTCTTCGCGTACGCGATGCGGCCACTGCTCTCGATGCCGGTGCTCGCGGTCGGGGCCGCGTTCGACTACCACGCCGGCCAGCTGCGCCGCCCGCCGGCCTGGATGCAGCGGTACGGCCTGGAGTGGCTGTGGCGACTCGGGCTCGAGCCCAGCCGGCTCTGGCGGCGATACCTGCTGTTGAACCCGGCGTACCTGGCCGGACTGGCGGCCCAGCGGACCGGGCTGTGGCGAGCCACCCCGCCGGCGCCGGCCACCCAGCGCCCGGCGACGTTTGCCGTCTGACTGACGGTGACGGGCCCCTACGGGTCGGTTCTCGGGGGGCGGCCCGGGCCCGTCCCCGATGCTTGACCACACCGTGTCGGGCGACGCTCTCCTACATGGGCGCACAGCTCGCACAGTTCCTCGCCGCGGCGCCGACGGCGGCGGTCGGCGCCGCGGCGTGGACCGGAGCAGCGGTCGTCGCCGCGGCGCTCCCGTCGACCGGCCGCGTACGGTCCCTCCATCGGCGTGCGGTTCTGCTCACGTGGTTGGTGATGACGGGCCTGGTGGCCCTCACGATGGCCCTGCTGGGCGCGGCGAGCATAGCGGAGCGCGGGTCGGCGGGAGGCGCGCTGTCGGACACCCGCGCGGCGTTGATGGCCGCGCCGGCGGGCCTCGCCGCGCTCACCTCGGTTCCGCTGCTCGGTGGGCTGCGCGCGGCCACCCGTGCCTTTGCGCCCGCGCCCGGCACGCCGACGCCGCCGGTGCTTCGGGCATCGTCCGCGCACCCGCTGTTGGCGATTCCGGTTCAGACGGCGGCGCTCGCGACCGTGTTGGGCGCGCTGCTATCGGCAGATCTCGCCGGCGTGTCGCGGTCACCGACGACGCTGGTCACGCTCGTCCTCGTCGCCGGCTTGGCCGTTGCGCTTCTCGACGGGGTCCGATACGGCCGGCTACGCGGAAAGACGACCCGGCCCGGCCCGCTGCCCTGCGTTACCACGGCTCGGCCCGGCTGGGCCACCGGTTTCCAGTAGCCGACGAGGTGCGACACCCGGCTCAGTCGAGGTCGAACTCACCATCCTTTGCGCCGGCGACGAATGCGTCCCACTCATCGGGGGTGAAGATGAGCACCGGCCCGATCGGGTTCTTCGAGTCGCGCACCGCGATCGCGCCGCCGACGAAGGCGACCTCCACGCAGTTGTCGCAGTTGGGCCCGCTCCGCGTACTCTTCTGCCAGCTGGCCTCGCTCAGATCCACCCGGAACCCCTTGGTCTCGACTTCCACAACGGCTCCTCTGCCAACTTCATGATGAGTGCGACGGATTCCTCGGGTCGCAGGGCCGCCGCTCTGATGTGGTCGAAGATAAAGATGTACTTGCGGAGTTCGTCATTCTTCTCGAGAAATAAGCCGCCGGTGGCGTTCTCGGCGAATACAACGTCCGGGTCGCCAGGTTCGGGAAAATCGAGAATTGCGAATGTTCCATCCATTCCGGCGTGCGCGCCCGCCTCGAACGAGAGGACCTGGATCGTCACATTCGGCAGGTCGGCGGCCTCCGCGAGCCGTTGAAGCTGCGCCCGCATCACCGTGTCCCCACCGACTGGGCGGCTCACGACGGCCTCGTCGAGCACCACCCAGAGGTCAATCGAATCGTCCTGCGTCAACAACGACTGACGGGCCATGCGGACACTTACCCGGCGTTCGACCTCACCCGCCGTGATGTCTGGACGCGCCGCCCGGATCATCGCCCTCGCGTAGTCCTCGGTCTGCAGCAACCCGGGCACGACCTGCTGCTCGTATGCCCGAATCGATTGGGCGGCCGCCTCCAGGCCGACGTACGCGCCGGTGAGCACCGTGCTGTACGGGTGCCACCAGCCCTTCTGTCGCGCCTCGCGGGCGATCTGGACGAGCTCCTCGCACTCGTCGCCCGCGACGCCGTAGATGCCCAGCATGTCGCGGACGTCGCGCGGCGTGGCCGAGGTGTGGCCCGTCTCGATGCGGGAGATCTTGGAGGCGGAGCATTCCATCCGATCGGCGACGGACTCGATCGTGACGCCGGCGGACTCGCGCCGTCGACGTAGCTCGGCACCGAGTCGGCGGCGTCGGATGGTGGGACTCCGGCGCTCCGTCACCGATCACCTCCGGAAGATGCGCCGATGCCGTGGGTCGCGATGGCGCGTGGATCACTGAACCGGGTTCAGTGTGCCGCTTCCCGACGCCGGACATCAAGCACGAATTCGGTCCGCAACGGCTCTCGATGGGCGCGTCGACTGCAACTTGCATTGATCGTGTTCTTGGTGCACCCTGTGCGTATGACGCGGATCACACACCGTTTCCGCCGAGGTTGACAAAGAGGGTTCCATGGGGATCCACGGGACGCCCGAACAGGTTCAGCTTCGAGCCGAGCGGCCGAGATCGGCGTATCGGTCCATTCCCGTTAACGATTTTGGCGGGGTATGGCCGTGGCGCTCCGCGGCACAAACCCCACCGCTGTACGCAGGCAGCAGCTACGGCGGTGGGTGAGCCCGCGGAGTCAGGGTGTTGGTCGGGCGATCGCGTACGCTCCGAACGGGCTTCGATGCGACGGGAGCCCGGCCAGCGCTCGGCCGATCGCGACCAGCTCGGGACAGGAGTCGATGTGTTACCCCGGTCCGGTGACGTTCTCCACGTGACCCGCGCGGCGAGCGTTCAATTCGTCGAGCCGCTGTTCTTCCGGGTCATCCGCGTGCACGACTGGCCGACGTACGACGGCTGGGTGTGGCTCGACGGGTACGAGCTGAACCCCGCCGGCGAAGCCGTCGATCGGCGGTCCATCTTCGTTCAGGTCAACGGGCTGCGGCAGGTCCGCGAGCCCGAGGCGCGCGCCCGCGCGGTGCCCCGTGTCGGGACGCCGGCGACCGCGCGGACCCGCACGCGCTGACCCCGTTCCGCACCGTTACGCCGCGTAGGTGCCGGCAGAGCGCCTACGATCGGAAGCACCACCTCCAGCACGTCGGTTACTCCCTGCGCGACCCGGACCCCTACCACGGGGGGACGGCGCAATGGCTGCCGAGCAATCGGGACCCGACGATTCCGGGTGCCCAGGCCCGACCCGTCGCCTGCTCGTCGCGGTGTTGGCCGGGATCGCTGCGGTGCTTATCGCGCCCGCGCCGGCCGACGCTGACCGGGTCACCCCACGACGCTCGGCCGGCGTCACGTCCGACTGGGGCCACCGGCCGCGTACGCCGTACCCCGCCCGGCCGACGGGCGTACCAGGGCTGGTGCGTCCGCCGGTCGCCGTGCCCACGCCCACGCCGGGGCCGCCGTCGCAGGGACCAGAGCCCACTCCGAAGCCCAGACCGTCGCCGGACGACCCGCCGTCGGCGAAACCGCCGGGGTCGCACCCGCCGGACGCCGTCTCGCCGAGGCCCTCACACACGACCAAGCCGTCGCACACCGCGAAGCCGTCGGATGCGACGGGGTCCGAGCCGAGGGCGGCCGAGCACCGACACAAGCCGGTCCACGCGGGCCGGGACGCGGTAGCCGGCGAGGCCGTCGAGGCGCCCTCCGAGCCGGCGGTGGACGCGCCGACATGGCCGACCGCGGCCGCGGCGCCCGCGCCCACCACGCCGCGTACGTCGCCCGCCTATCGCGCTGACGGGTTGCCCGCCGACCAGGCGACGCCCGGCCCGGGCCGGGCCGCGTCGGACCAGTTGGTGGGCCGGGAGTCCGGTCTCGGCGATGACCTTCATCGATCAATGATCTACTCCGGCGTGATCGGGCTCGCCCTCGCCTTCATCGGCATGGCGATGGTGGCCTGGCGTCGCCGTCTCTGGTGAGCGTCGCGCTGCGTCGGTCAATCGCCCTGGCCGGTCGACGCCGACTGGTTGTCCGCGGCTGGGGTCGTTGGCGGGGCTGTGGTCGGCGGGGCGGTGGCAACGATCAATATGATCTGCGTACCCGGAGGCACGCTGTCGCCCGCCGCCGGTTCGGTCTCGATCACTCGGCCCGCGCGCACGGTGTCGCTCTGTCGGGTCTGCGTCCGCGCCTGCAGCTGTAGATCGTCCAGGATCGCGCGGGCGGTGGCCTCGTCGAGGCCGGCGAGCTGTGGCACGACAACCGACACCGCGGCGGTGGTCTTCGACGGGGTTGGGCGGGCCGGCGTCGTCGTGGGGACCGATGAGGTCGCCGCGGACGTCGGCGCGACCGGCGCCGACGTGGCGGGCGTGGCCGGGGTGGCCGGCCGGTCATTGGAGTTGCGCGCCGCCAGCCAGATGCCAAGGCCCAGGACGCCGAGCAGCAGCAGCGCGACCACGCCGATCACGATCGGCAGCCACCAGTGGCCGTCCTCGCCCAGGTCACGTCCTTCCCAATCGGCGGGCGTCCCCTCCCGTACGCCGCCGGGCGGCACCCCCGCCCGACCGGACCAGCTCGCTTGTGCCGGCCGGAGCACCGCGGTCTGGTCCCCCGGCGGCACCACCGCCGTCTCGTCGCCGCGCGAAAAGGCGGTCGTCTCGTCGCCGCGCGGAAAGGCGGCCGTCTCGTCACCACCCCGGGATCCCGGAGCCATGCCCGCGCCCGGGAATGCCGCCGTCTCGTCGGGGGCCGGCCCGCCCGCCCCAGCCTCGCCCGACGCCCGCCCCGGTTCGGACTCATCCACCTCGGCGAACGGGTCGAACTCGCTCGTCTCGTCGAGGATGGGCTGCTGGTCGGCGCTTGGCCGGGTGTCGTCCGCGGGTCCCTCACCCGGGACCCCGGCCGCTTCACCGCGGTCCGGCGCGCCGTCGCGCGGCTGCTCGTCGTCCGCCATGCCCGTCCTCTCCCGGCGCCGGCCCACGGCCGGCCCCGGTGATCCAACTTAGCCCGCCGGGTCGCGGGGAGTCGGCCCGGCCCCGGCGAGGACGGATCGCGCGCAGCGATGCGATAGCCCCTGATCGCGCGTCGCGAGCGGCTCGCCGCCGCCACCGGTGACCGCTACGCTCCCCGGCATGGCCGTACGAGGCTGGGGAGGGCCGATCGCGATGGCGGTCGGCGGCGCGGCCGGAGCGGGCGCCGCGCAGCTGGGGTTGGGCTACGGGCTGGGAATCATCGCCTGGCTGCCGGCCTCGAACGGGGCGAGCGAGCCCGCTTGGAAGGCGGGCCTGGCGTGGGCGACGTGGATCGCCGCGACCTCAACCATCGCCGGCGCCCTGCTGGCCGATCGGAGCGCGAGCACCTCGACGCGGGTCGCCACGGTGGACCGCGGCGGCGCGAGCTCGGTCACGCTCTTACTCTGGCGGACCGCGCTCGCCCTCGCCGCCGCGGTTGGGGCGCTCGTGACGGTCGCGTTGGTCGCGGTGCCCGCCCGCGCCGTCGTGCGGACGGACACCTTCTCGCCGCAGACCATCGCCGCGGGGTACGCGGTGCTCGGTGTCGTCCTCGGCCTGCTCGTGGCGATCGCCGCCATTGCCGCCCGCGCCATCGCCGCCAACCTCATCGCCGCCGGGGCCTGGCTCTGGACACTGGCCATCGTGGACGTCATCGACGGCGTCGCCGGCGGCCGCGGCCTCCCGAGCGCGCAACTCGGCGTTTGGCACTTCACCGGCGGCGATGGCGGGTATTTCCGGCACATCTACCTGCCCGGAGCCGCGCTTAGCCTCGGCGCGGCACTCGTCATCGGGTGCCTCGCCGCGGTGCCGGCCGCCCGCCGCGGGGACAACCGGGTCGGCGTGGCGGTCTCCGGCGCGATGGGGCCCCTGCTCGTGGCCTCGGCGTACTTCCTGGCTGCGCCGGGTCTGGTCGAGCCGGTCGCGGAGCAGCTGTCGGCGTACCTCGTGGCACCGTACGCGGTGATGGCCGGCCTGGCCGGCTCGGTGCTCGCCTCCGCGCTGCCCGTCACCGCGCACCCCGGGTTGGGCCCGACGAGGGTTCCCGAGCCGGACGCGACCGCGACCGATGAGCCCGCGGGCGCGCACCCTGCCGGTGCGGTGCGTGACGACGGCGCCCGAAGCGCGGCCGGCTGGGAGGGCATGCTGGCGCCGGAGCCGGCGATCGCGCGGGGCAGTGCGGTGGTGCCGTCGCCTCGATCGGCCCAACCGTCCGGCGCGGGCGCGGGCCGATGGGGCCGCCTGGTCCGGCGAGTGAGCGGGGGCTGACCGACGTCGGCGCCGGGCCGGGGCTCACGCTCCGGGCCGCACCACCACGAGCCCGTCGGCCGCGCCACCGCGCCCGAGGACGTATCCCGCGATCCGGTCGTACGCCGCCTGATAGATCCGAAGCGTGGCCGGCGGTATGGCGGCGCTCCCCAGCGCGGACGGCAGGTTGACGAGCCGGATGGCCGGACCGATCTGGGTCCAGGTCGGGATCGCCTCAGCCCTGGTGACCCGCCACCGGCCCGGCGCGTACTCCGAGAACGTCATCCTGGCCATCACGCCCTCGCGGTTGTCGTTGACCGGCTCCGCGTGCCGGGCCAGCTCGTTGCCCATGCCGTACACGACCCACTTCGCGCCGAACCGCTCGAACGGCTGCACCACGTGGGCGTGGTGACCCAGGATGAGGTCGATGTCCGGCGAGGCGATGAGGCGGGCCGCCCAGGAGCGCTGGTTGGCGTCCGGGGCGTGCTCGTACTCCGTGCCCCAGTGCAGGCTCAACACCACGATCTGCGCGCCGGCCGCGCGCAACCGGTGTGCGGCCGCCGTTATCTTCGCCACGTCGACGACGTTCACCAGCCAGTCCTCGCCGGGCGGTGGACGCAGCCCGTTGAGGTGTGCGGTATAGGCGAGGTGGCCGACGCGTACGCCGCCCACGTCGTACAGGACCGGGGTCGCGGCGTCCCGGGCGCTCCGCGCGCTGCCCGTGTGGCCGAGTCCCGCCGCGTCGAGGGCCGCCATGGTCCGGCGTACGCCCCCCTCGCCCTGGTCGATCGTGTGGTTCGACGCGGTCGAGCAGGCGTCGAAGCCGGCCCGCTTCACGCCGTCGAGCACCTGCGGCGGCACGCTGAACCTCGGGTAGCCCAGGAACGGCCCGCCCGCGGCGGCCAGCGGGGTTTCGAGGTGACAGATCGCCAGGTCGGCGTCGGCGATCGCGGCCCGGACGCCGGCGAACATCGGAAAGAAGTCGAACCCCGCTCGGCCGGCCGCTCGGGCATCTGCGCGCGCCTGCTCCCAGACCTGCGGGTGCACGAGGACATCGCCGGCACCGAGGATGGTGACGGTACGCGGTACGGCCGCGGCGGCACTGGGGCTCGCGACGGCGCTCGCACCGGTGGCGGGACTCGGTCCCACCCAGCGCGCGTCCCGGACGGAACCGGCCGTGCATCCGCTGGCGAACGCGACCAGCGCGGCGCCGGCCGCCATTGCGCGCAGCCAAAATCGCCGCGCCCCGCTCCGGTCACGCACCGGCAAAGGGTACGCCGACCGGCCCGCCTGCCGGCGTCACTCCACGGGCCACGTGTGCACGGGTTCGTTCGCGCGCTGGTGTTCCGCGTACCGCAGCACCATGTCCCGGAGCGCTCCGCAGCGGTCGAGATTGCGTTCCCGTTCGGCCGCGGCCACGGCGTCGACCTGCCAGACCGCGCCGTTGCGCCTGGTGGCGCAGCGCCGCTCGATGATGCCGAGCAGGCGGTCGCGAAGCGCCGGGTCGACGTCGAATCGGTCCAACCCGTCGTACGCCTTCGGCAGCAACCGCTCGAGGACCAGGTCCGTCACGTGGATCTCGCCCAGGCGCGGCCAGTACACGGTCCCGCCGATCCCACCTCTCGCGGCCGCGTGGAAGTTCTCCTCCGCCGAGCTGAAGGTCAGCTGGCTCCAGATCGGGCGGTCCGCCTCGGCCAGCTCACGGGTCAGTCCGAAGTAGAACGCCGCGTTCGCGAGCATGTCCACGACCGTGGGCCCGGCGGGCAGCACCCGGTTCTCCACGCGCAGGTGGGGGCGGCCGTTCATGATGTCGTACACCGGCCGGTTCCACCGGTAGATCGTGCCGTTGTGCAGCCGGAGTTCGGCCAGGCGCGGTACGCCGCCGGCGCGTAGCACCTCGACGGGGTCCTCGTCGGTGCAGATCGGCAACAACGGCGGGAAGTATCGGACGTTCTCCTCGAAGAGGTCGAAGATCGAGGTGATCCATCGCTCGCCGAACCACACCCGTGGGCGTACGCCCTGGGCCTTGAGCTCCTCCGGCCGGCTGTCGGTGGACTGTTCGAACAGGGCGATACGAGTCTCGGCCCACAGCCTGCGGCCGAACAGGAACGGCGAGTTGGCGCCGATCGCGAGCTGGACACCGGCGATGGCCTGTGCGGCGTTCCAATGGTTGGCGAACGTGTCGGGCGCCACCTGAAGGTGGAACTGGACGCTCGTGCCCGCCGCCTCCGGCGCGATGGAGTCGTTGTACATCTGCAGCCGTTCGACGCCGCGGATGTCGAGGCCGATGTCCTCACCGCGGGCGGCCACGATCTGCTCGTTGAGCAGGTGGTACCGATCGTTGCTCGAGACGTTGCCCATGACGGCGTGGCCGGGGGTGAGTGTCGGAAGTATGCCGATCAGCAGGATCGTGCAATCCGCCTTGCGGGCGCGCTCGTCCGCCCGCCCGATGCTCGCCAGCAGGTCGCGCTCGTAGTCGGCGAAGCCCATGCCGTCGATCAGCCGTGGCCGTGCGTTGAGCTCGAGGTTGAACTGACCAAGCTCGGTCTGGAAGGTCGGATCGGCCAGGTTGGCCAGGATCTCCGCGTTGCGCATCGCCGGTTCGGCGTCGAAGTCCACCAGGTCGAGTTCGATCTCCAGCCCGGTGGTCGGCCGATCGGCGTCGAACCCGAAGTCGTCGAGCATGAGCGCAAAGACGTCCAGGCAACGGCGCACCTTGTGCCGGTAACGCGCCTGATCCTCCCGGGAGAACGCGGCCGGCGTGACGTCCTTCCCCATCAGCCCTCCTGGCGCGAGGCGTGCTGTGGAACCTCCACGTTAGGAGCGTCGGCACGCCCAGGCTAGGGACAAAATGGCCATATGCCCAGCGCTGCGTGAGCGAATGTGCGCGCTACGTTCAGGAGCTGAAGATCGCGACTTTGGCCCCAACTCCACCGGACTCAGGTGAAAGCGTCGACGGGGGGCCGCACGGAACCCGTGCGACGCCCCGTCCCGGGTGGTGATCCGCAGGTTTGGGGGGTGCACGGGGGCCAAGCCCCCCGTGGGTCGGGAAGCGACGCCCCCCGTGGGTCGGGATCAGGCCTGACGAATCGCCTCGGCCTCGATCTCGATCTTGACCTTGCGGCCGACCAGGACACCGCCGGTCTCCAGCGCCTGGTTCCAGCTGATGCCGAAGTCCTCACGGTCGATCTCGGCCGTCGCGGTGAAGGCGACGACCTCGGCGCCCCACGGATTGCGAGCGACGCCGCCGAACTCGACCGCGAGCTCTACCTCGCGGGTCACGCCCTTGATCGTCAGGTCGCCGACCACGGTGAAGGTGTCGTCGGACGCGTTGACCACGCGGGTGCTTCGGAAGCTCAGCGTGGGGTACTTCTCGGCCTCGAAGAAGTCGCCGGTCCGCAGATGGTTGTCCCGATCGGGCGAGCCGGTGTCGATGCTGGTCGCCTGCATGGTCGCGGTCACCCTGGACTCGAGCGGGTTCTCCGCCACGATGATCTCGCCGGCGAACTCCTTGAACACGCCGCGAACCTTGCTCATGAGGTGGCGGACGACGAAGCCGACGCGGCTGTGCGCCACGTCGAGGCTGAAGGTGCCCGGTGTCGGAATCGTGGCGTCGTTCCAGTCACGCGTGGCGAGCTCGGTTGTGCTGCTGGTCATGTGATGCCCTCCGGGGGTTCTTGCCGTCAGTCGCGCGGGTTGCACGATGCTTGCGTAAGCAACTGTACGCAGAACAATATTCCGGGTGTCAAGTGCTGTTAGCATGGCGGTGTGACGAAGAACCTGTTCGACGACCCGCGCATCACCGCCGTGGGGCTCTTTGCGGAGGCGTTCACCGGGCTGAGCGCCCGGTTGGCGGTGCAGCTCGCCGAGCACGGTCTGTCCGGCGTCGAGTTCGAGGTGCTCATCCGCCTCGCCCGTTCCCCCGAGCAACAGCTGCGCATGACCGACCTGGCCGCCCAGACCTCGCTCTCGACGAGCGGCGTCACGCGCGTGGTCGACCGGATGGAGCGCGACGGCCTCGTCGGCCGCGCGGCCTGCCCGACGGACCGGCGCAGCTGGTACGCGGTGATCACGAAGCCCGGCCTGGGCAGGCTGGAGGAGACTCTGCCCGGTCACCTCGAGCTGATCGAGGAGTGGTTCACCGGCCGGCTGCCGGGCAAGCAACTCGATGACGTGCTCGCCGGGCTGCGAGTCGTCCGCGACGCCGTTCGTCCGGGGGCGACCGCCGGCGCGACGCTCTGACCACCGCGCCAGGATCTGTCGGGCCGTCTCGCTACGGTCGCCGCCATGAAGTACGGCTTCGTGATGCCCTACGGCGACGCCCGGCTCGCGGCCGACCTGGCGGCCGCGGCCGAGGACGGCGGATGGGACGGGTTCTTCGTCTGGGAAGCGATCTGGGGGGTCGACGCCTGGGTGGCCTTGACCGCGGCCGCGATGACCACCAGCCGGATCAGGCTCGGCACCATGCTCACGCCGCTGCCCAGGCGCCAGCCGTGGGACGTGGCAAGCCAATCGGCGACGCTCGACAACCTCAGTGGGGGCCGGGTGAACCTCGCGGTCGGCCTCGGCGCGGTCGACGACCGCTGGTGGCTGTTCGAGAACGATCCAGGACGGCGCACCAGGGCAGAGCGGCTCGACGAGGGGCTGGCCGTGCTGACCGGCCTTTGGTCGGGCCGCCCGTTCGCATACGCCGGAAACCACTTCGCCGCGCGACCGACGACGTCGATGGTGCCGCCGCCGCCCGTGCAGGTTCCCCGGATCCCGATCTGGGTGGTCGGCGGCTGGCCGGCCCCGCGTTCCATGCGTCGGGCCGCGCGGTGGGACGGGTGGCTGCCGAACGTGCTGCAGCGGGGCGGCTCGCCGGCCGAGCTGACGCCGGAGACGCTGGCCACGGCGGCGGCGTGGATCCGGGACCGCCGCGCGGCGGACGGCCTGCCGATGGCAGGTTACGACATCGTCGTGGAGGGCAGCACGCCGGTGGATGATCGGGCCGCCGCCGCCCGGGTCGAGCCGTGGGCCGACGCCGGCGCGACCTGGTGGATCGAGGCCGACTGGTCCGTCGAACACGACCAGGTCCGGGCGTACGCCCTGCGGCGGCTCGCCGCCGGTCCACCACGATGACGTCGTGCGGCTACGGTCCGTAGCCACACGGCGGCGACGACCGGCAGAATCGGCGGCAGAAATTCCACCGGCCGCGCGGTCATTAGCCGCGATCCGGGAAATCGGGGACCAGCGGCGAGCTAGCGTGCTGCGAGCGGGAGGCGTCTCGCGAACGGCGCGGCGGGTGGAGAGCAGCGGGGCATGCTGGGGGGCTCCGCACGCCGGCAGTGGGGGGCGCGTGTTGACAACCGGCGCCGCCGGCCGCAAGGCCGATGGGCGCCGGATGTCCACGCGGCGGGGCGCGGCGCCTCCCGGCATGCGCGCCCCGACGTTTAGGCGCCGACCCGGTCGTCGGTCGAGTCCGAACTGGTGCGCTGCTGCGGCAGCGCGACCCGGCGACCATCCGGACCAAGCATTGCCCGCTCGTTGGGCAGCAAGGTGATGCCGCCCTCCCGACAGACCGACGCCAGCCAGTCCAACGCCCGGTCCCGGCTCGCCCGGTCGCCGGCCGCCGCGACGAGGCCGACGAGCGCCTCCGCCACGTCCCGCAGGTCGTGCCGGCCCGCGTACGCGTGTGCGGCGACCGTGAACAGCTCGGCGGCCGCCGCCCGATCCCCGCGCCGGAGGGCGAGGTGTGCCTCGATCCACGCACACGCACCTTCGTCGCCCGGGCTGCCC
The DNA here is from genome assembly GCA_036506495.1 of Micromonosporaceae bacterium. Lineage (GTDB taxonomy): Bacteria > Actinomycetota > Actinomycetes > Mycobacteriales > Micromonosporaceae > DASXRC01. The sequence continues at coordinate 42,869 of DASXRQ010000147.1, forward strand.
TCGGCGCGACCGGCACCCGTCTCGCGTAGCTCGGCGACGACCACCTCCGCCTCGGCGACGCGACCGCCCTGCGCCAGTGCCAACCCGATGGTGGTGAGCACGCGCCGACGGTGGCCGGGGTCGCCGAGCTCCTCGAGCACCGGTATCACCTGCCGGCCCAGGGTCTCCGCGTTCGCGTACCGCCCGTCGAGGCGGTCGACCTCGGCAACGTTCGCCCGGGCCAGGGCGCGCAAGCGGTCCTCGCCGCACTGTGCGGCGAGGCGGTCCACCGCCGCCAGCCGGCGCCGGGCCGCGGCCAGGTCTCCCACCCGAATCTCGTGCCAGGTCAGGTTGTTCTGCGCGACGGTCATGTCGCGGGTCCGGCCGGTGCCGGTGGCCAGTGCGAGCATCGCCTCGCCGTGGTGGCGCGCCTCGTCGTATCCACCGACCGTCATCCACAGCCCGCAGAGCAGGCTGCGGGTGGCGAGCTCGCCGGTGACGTTGCCTAGGTGCTGGAACTCCTCCAGCGCCTCCTCGGCCGACGCCAGCTCCGCGCGGCCGGCGCCGTGCTCGAGCGCGAGCTGCGCGGCGCCCGCCTTGGCCCACGCGCGCACCGCCGGGTCGACGTCGGCGGTCCGCGGATCGTCGAGCAACCGCCGCAACCACTGCCGGCCGGGCACGTCGCGGCCGCGGAAGCGCCACCAGCGGGGCAGTTTCGACGCGAGGCAGAGCGCGGTGTGCGGGTCGTCATTGGCCGAGTACGCGAGGGCGGCCGACAGGTCCATCGCGACGTCGTCGAGACTGGCCACGGCCGCGCGCAGCTGTGCCCCGGCCAGCTCGGGAGCGATCCGGGCGGCCAGTCGAGCGAGCACGACCGCGTGCCGACGGCGAGCGGCCGGCAGCTCCCCGGCCGCCGCCGCCTGTTCGAGGGCGAAGTCCCGGACGACGTCGACGAGCCGGAACCGGGCCGCACCGGTGCCCCGCACGCTCACCAGGCCGAGGGCCAGCAGCCGGTCCAGCAGCGGCACCGGGTCGCCCGCGGCCGGACCACCGCCCGGCTGGGCCTCGTCGGTCAGCAGGGCCTCGGCCAGCTCGACCGACCATCGATTGCGGAACACCGACAGGCGGCGCAGGGCGTACCGCTCGGCCGGGTTGAGCAGGCGGTAGCTGGCGGCCACCGCGTCGCGCAACGTCACGGCCACCGCCTCCTGCGACGCGGGAGTGCCCGACAGGTCGAGCACTCGGTCTCCGTACCTGTTGAGGATCTCGTTGAGGTCCAGCACCCGCCCGCGGGCCGCGGCGAGCTCCAGGGCCAGCGGAAGACCGCCGAGCCGGCGTACGAGATTGACCAGAGCGCCCACCTCCGCGCCGCCCGGCGGCTCGCGGCGCACGTGCCGCAACCGATCCAGGAAGAGCGCGGCCGCCGGGTACGCCGAGACCGTCGCGAGGTCCGCCTGCGTGTCCGCGGGCGGCACCTCCAACGGAGCCACCGGCCACACGCGCTCGCCCGGCAGGCCGATCGGATGTCGCCCGGCGGCCAGCACGCGCAGCGCCGGTGCGGCCCCGGCAAGCCAGCGCAGCGCCTCGGCGACCGAGCCCGCGGCCCGCTCGACCGCGTCCACGAGCAGCAGGGCCGGGTGCTCGGCGAACCGGGCGACGAGGTCGGGCGAGCGGGCGACCCCGAAGACCGCAGCGACCGCCGCGAGCACGTCCGGTTCGGTGGACACCTCGCCGACCACGATGCCGGCGACGCCGCCCGGGAACCGGTCCGCCACGTGGTGGGTCACCGCCAGAGCCAGACTGCTCTTGCCCACTCCGGCGAGGCCGACCAGGGTGACCACGCCGTGTCCGGTCGTGAGCAGATCGGCGATGTCTGCCACGTCCCGCTGCCGTCCGATCAGCGTGCCGGGTGCGGGCAGTGCCCGCGTCGCGGGCCGGTCCGCCGTCGGCTCGCTCGGCCCGCGGGCGGCCACCAGGAAGTCGAGCCGGTCCGCGCCGGTCAGGCCGAGCGCGTTGGCGAGCAGCTCCACCGTGGTCCGCTGGGGTCGGGACGCGCGGCCACGCTCCAGATCTCGAACGGTCCGCACCCCGATGCGGGCCCGCGCGGCGAGTTCCGACTGGGTCAGCCCGATCGCACGGCGGCGGGCGCGCAGCAGAGCGTCGAGCGTGCCGACCCGGCCGGCACCCTCCGCAGGGCCGGCCGCCGCCCGGTCGCCCTCGTCCGCGCCATGATCGGGCGTCATAACAGCGAAGGGTACGCACGCCCGTCGGGCGGTGGGAGGTCTGCGTCGACCAGCCGACCGGTTGCCCCTCGGATTCCCGACAGAGGCTCGTAGCTGTCGACGATCACGCGCTACGTTCCGCGCTCGGACAGCAGCTGTTTGACCGGTGGGGTTGGCTTAGGCGCCGGCTGGGCAGCCGATGCCGGCCGCCACCGCTCGTACCAGCGACGCAACGGTCCCGGCGCCCACCAGTTCCACTCGCCGAGCAGGCTCATGACGGCCGGGAGCAGGAGTCCCCGCACGACGGTCACGTCGATCAGGACGGCCACCGCCATCCCGACGCCGATCTCCTTGACCGCCACGAGACGGCCGAGCACGAAGCCCAGGAACACGATCGTGATGCACAAGGCCGCGGCCGTGACGACCGGTCCGGTGAGGGTGATGCCGCGCAGCACGGCCCGGTCGCTGGCCCCTCCAGCGTCCTCGGCGCCGCGCCTAGTTCCCGTCGGGCGCCGCCGATCCCACTCCTCGCGGATCCGGGCGAGGAGGAACACCTCGTAGTCCATGGACAGCCCGAAGACAAAGACGAACAGCAGCACCGGGGTCGTCAGGTCGAGTCCCCCCCAGGACTCGAAGCCGAGCAGCCGCGCGCCCCAGCCCCACTGGAACACGACCACGAGCACGCCCAGCGTCGCGGCCAGCGTCAGGGCGTTCATCACCAGGGCCTTGACCGGCACGACCACCGAGCCGGTCAGCGCGAACAGCAGCACCGCCGTGGCCAACAGCAGCACCAGCACCGCGGCCGGCAGCCGGGAGGCCACCGAGTCGCGGTAGTCGACCACCTCGGCGGCCGGGCCCGCGACCGCCATCCGGAATGGCACATCCATCGCGCGGACGGTCCGCACCAGATCGCGCGACCGGGCGTCGGCGGTCTCGCCGCGCGGCGTCAGGTCGATGACCGTGGCGCCCGGCGGGACATCCATTCGCAGCTCCAGCCGGGCCACCTGCGGCAGCGTGTTCAGCTTGTTGAGCAGCGCGAGCACCTCGGGCCGCCCCGGATCGGCCTCGACCACGACCGTGACCGGCGCCGCCTGGTCCGCGTTGAAGTCCCGCTGCAGCACGTCGTACGCCCGGCGAGCCTCCATCGTCGTCGGCAGGGCGCGGGCGTCCGAGTTGGCGAGGTTCGCGTGGAGGAACGGCGCGGCGAGCAGCAACAGGCCCACGACCGCGACCGCCGCGACCGCGGCCGGTCGACCCTGGGCGAACCCGGCGAGCCGACCCAGCAGACCCATCCGTGGGGTGGCGCCCGCGGCCCGCGCACCCCGGCCGGCTCCCCCACCGGCGGCCCGGCGCGGGGCGAGATGGCCGAGGGCCGCGGTGGCCCGGCTCACCCACGTCCGGGCGCCCGGCGCCGGGATCCGCCGGTGCAGGACCGCGATCAGGGCGGGCACGGCGGTCAGCGCGATCAGCGTCGCTAGCGCAACCACGACGGCGCCGCCCAGTGCCATCGCGGCGAGGAGCGGCTCGGCGAAGGCGAACAGGCCACCGAGCGCCGCGCCGACGGTGAGACCGGAGATGAGGACGGCCCGGCCGGCGGTGGCGGTCGTCCGGGCCAGCAGCTCGGGCACCGGCGCGGTCGGGTCCTTCGAGCGCTCCTCCCGGAACCGCGACACAAGCAGCAGCGAGTAGTCCACGGCCAGGCCGATGCCGAGCAGGGTCACCACGTTGACGGCGTACTCGCTGACCTGCCCGACCGTGGTCAGGCCGAGCAGACCGAGCAGCGTCACGGCGATCGCGGCGAGGGCGACGAGCAGCGGAATGCTCCCAGCGACGAGGCCTCCGAGGATCACGACCAGGGTGATCAGGAGTACGCCCAGGGCGATCGACTCGCCGAAGGTCGCATCGCGGATGGCTTGTTCCCCGAACGCTCGCTCGGCGATCGGCTTGCCTCCGATGAGGATCTGCGGGGCGTCTATCCGGCGCAGCACCGCCGAGGCGCGGTCCTCGACGCCGTCGCGCTGAGCCTCGGTCAGGTCCCGGGCGAGTTCGACGCGCACCACCGTGCTGTTGTTGTCCGCACCGATCTGTCCGCCGGGCGACGTGTACAGGTCGTCGACGGATACGACCCCGGCGATCGTGCGAAGCTGGGCCGAGGCCGCTGTGATGCTCTTCACGAGCTGCGGGTCGTAGGGCGACCGGCCGCGCACGACCGCGATCATCAGCGGTCCCTCTGGAACCAGCGCCTCGATGCGGGCGTCGGCGACGACCGACTCGGCGTCTGGCCGGAGTTGCGGGACGGTCCCGACCCGGTCGAACACGGCGCCACCGAACGCCGCACCGAGCAGTGTCAGCGCGGCCCAGGCGGCGAGCACCGCCCAGCGGCGACGGTAACCGAACCTTCCCAACGCGGCGAACAACGCGACCTCCCGAGACACCCCGGTCGCACGTCGGCCCGGGCGCTGCCGGACATGCAAGCATCCGGGGCCGCCGTCGCCAATCCGTCGAGTCGTCAATGACGGCAGTCCGACACCCGGCCGGGTTCGCGGGGCGCTCGAGCGCGCTATAGGCCCAGATCGCGGGCGATGACCATCCGCTGAACCTCGGAGGTGCCCTCGCCGATCTCCAGAATCTTCGAGTCCCGCCAGAAACGGGCGACCGGAAACTCGTTCATGAAGCCGTACCCGCCGTGGACCTGGGTCGCCTCGCGGGCATTGGTTACCGCGATTTCGCTGGCGTACAGCTTCGCGATCGAGGCCTGGCGCTTGAAGTCCTCGCCGGAGCCGAGGCGCGCCGCCGCGTCGTAGTACGCGAGCCGGGCGGTGTGCGCACGCAGCTCCATGTCCGCGATCTTGAACTGGATGGCCTGGAAGTTGCCGATCGGCTGACCGAACGCCTGCCGCTGCTTCGCGTAGCTGAGCGACTCGTCAACACAGCCCTGGGCCAGGCCCGTGGCCAGCGCGGCGATTGCGATCCGCCCCTCGTCGAGGATGCGCAGGAACTGGGCGTACCCGCGGCCCCGTTCGCCGAGCAAGTTCGCGGCCGGCACCCGACAGTCGTCGAACGTGAGCTCGTGCGTGTCCGACGCACACCAGCCGACCTTCGAGTAGCCCGGCTGCACCGTGAAACCGGGCGTTCCGGACGGCACGATGATCGTGGAGAGCTCCTTCGAGCCATCGGGGTTGAGGCCGGTCATCGCGGTGACGGTGATCAGCGCGGTGATGTCGGTGCCCGAGTTGGTGATGAACGCCTTAGCGCCGTTGATCACCCATTCGCCGGTCGACTCGTCGACGACCGCGCGGGTCTGGGTCCCGCCGGCGTCCGACCCGAAGCCCGGCTCGGTTAGCCCAAACGCCGCGAGCGCCTCCCCGCTCGTCAGCCGCGGTAGCCAGTGCGACTTCTGTTCGGGTGTACCGAACCGGTAGATCGGCATCGCACCGAGGCTGACCGCCGCCTCCAGGGTGATCGCGAGGCTGGAGTCGACGCGGGCGAGCTCCTCGAGGGCGAGACACAGCGCGAAGTAGTCCCCGCCCATCCCGCCGTACTCCTCGGGGAACGGCAGGCCGAACAGGCCCATCTTGCCCATCTGCCGGACGATCTCGTACGGGAACGAGTGCGCTTCGTAGTGCTTACCGATCGCGGGCGCCACCACCTCGCGGGCGAACTCCCGCACGCTGTCGCGCAGCGCCTCGTGCTCCTCGTTGAGCCGGAAGTCGACCATGGTGCCCTCTCTCAAACGGGTGTCACGCCGTGCCGGCGGCGCGAGAACTGCCGATCCTTGTTCCGCGCGGCCGCGATCCGGCGCACGACCTCATCCCGGAGCTCGTGCGGCTCGACGAACGCGTCGACCACCAGCTCGCTGGCCAACCGCACGATGTCGATGTCCCGCTCGTACTCGTCGCGCTTGGCGGCGACGAACACGGCCCGCTCCGTCTCGTCGGCGATCGCGGCGATCTTGTTGGCGTAGACCGCGTTGACCGCCGCCTCGGCACCCATCACGGCGATCTTGGCGGTGGGCAAGGCGATCGTCGCGTCCGGCTCGAAGCCCGGGCCGGCCATCGCGTACAGCCCCGCGCCGTACGCCTTGCGCACCACCACGCAGATCTTCGGGACGGTCGCCTCCGCGATCGCGCTGATCATCTTCGCGCCGTGGCGGATGATGCCCTGCTTCTCGACCGCCGCACCGACCATGAAGCCGGGTACGTCGGCCAGGAACACCAGTGGCACGTTGAACGCGTCGCAGAGCTGAACGAACCGGGTCGCCTTGTCCGCCGAGTCGACGAACAGCACGCCCCCCTTGAACATCGAGTTGTTGGCGACCACGCCGACAACCTCGCCCTCGAGCCGTCCGAACCCGACGGTCACCTCGCGCGCCCACAACGCGTGGATCTCGAAGAAGTCGCCGGCGTCCAGCAGGCCGCGGGCGTACCGCCGCATGTCGAAGGCCTGCCGCTCGCTCGCCGGCACCAGCGCGGCGAGATCGACCCCGCCGGGCGCCGGCTGACCCTGCGCCGACGGAGGGCGCTCGGTCCAGTTCGCCGGGAGGTACGACAGGTACCGCCGGACCACGTGCAACGCTTCGGGCTCGGTCTTGCACAGGAAGTGGCCGACGCCGGACTCGGCGCAGTGCATCCGCGCGCCGCCCATCTCCTCGAGCGTCGTCTTCTCCCCCGTGACCATCTCGACCATGCGGTCCGAGCCGAGGTACATGCTCGCGTTGCCGTCAACCATCGCCACGACGTCGCAGAAGGCGGGGATGTACGCCCCGCCGGCCGCGCTCGGCCCGAACAGCGCGCAGACCTGGGGGATCGATCCGGACGCCCGGACCTGGTTCCAGAAGATCTTGCCGGCACCGCGCCGGCCCGGGAACAGATCGACCTGGTCGGTGATGCGGGCGCCGGCCGAGTCGACGAGGTAGGCCATCGGCACGCCGCTGTCGTAGGCCCGCTCGATGATGCGAATGATCTTCTCGACCGTCCGGGCGCCCCACGAGCCGGCCTTGACCGTCGAGTCGTTCGCCATCAGGCAGACCGGGCGGCCGTCGATGGTCGCCGCGCCGGTGACCACCCCGTCCGCCGGCAGCCCTTCGGCGAGGGCGTTCGCGTAGAGGCCATCCTCCACAAAGGAGCCGTCGTCGACCAGGAGCGCGATGCGCTCGCGAGCGAACAGCTTGCCGCGCGCGGCGTTCGCGGCGTGGTACTTCTCGGCGCCGCCGGCACGGATCCGCTTGCGCAGCTGCTCCAGCGCCTCACCGTCGAACGTCACCGCGACTCCCTCCCGGCGATCGTGTCGTGAACTACCTGAACGATCGTTAGGGTAGCCCAGCCCGGGTCCGGCGACAACGGACCGGCGGCTCCTCGGTCAGGGAAGCGGCGTCAGCCTCGTGCGCGGCCCGGCCCGCAGGACACCGGACGGCAGCTCCCGACCGACGATCTGCTCGGCGAGCCGGGCGGCATCGATCAGCGAGTCCAGGTCGATGCCGGTCTCGATGCCCATGTCGTGCAGCATGTGCACCACCTCCTCGGTGGCGACGTTCCCGGTGGCGCCCGGGGCGTACGGGCAGCCGCCGAGCCCGCCGACGCTGGCGTCGTACTCCGTGATCCCGAGCTCGAGCGCCGTCAGGATGTTGGCGAGCGCGGTGCCACGGGTGTCATGGAAGTGCAGCAGCATCGGCGTGTCCGGGTGCCGCTCGCGGACGAGGGCGACCACGTCCCGGACCCGGCGCGGCGTGGCCATGCCCGTGGTGTCGCCGAACGCGACCCGGTCCGCCCCGTCGGCGAGCACCCGGTCGACGATGTCGGCGACCCGGGCCGGATCCACGTCGCCCTCGTACGGGCAGCCGAAGCTGGTCGCGACGATGACCTCGACAGCCGCCCCCGCGCCGTGCAGCGCGTCGATGAGCTCGGCGATGTCGTCGAGCGACTCCGCCGTCGACCGGTTCACGTTCATCTTGTTGTGAGTGTCGCTCGCCGAGACCACGACCTCGATCTCGGTGAAGCCCGCGGCGAGGGCACGCTGGGCCCCGCGTGAGTTCGGCACCAGGGCCGAGTAGCGCACGCCCGGCCGCCTCGCCGCGCGCTTCCACACCTCGTCCGCGTCCGCCATCTGGGGTATCGCCTTCGGGTGGACGAACGAGACCGCCTCGACGCGCCGCACGCCGGTCGCGGACAGGGCATCGAGAAGCCTGACCTTGGCCTCGGTCGGGACCGGAGCCTCGTTCTGCAGGCCATCGCGCGGGCCGACCTCGCGAATGGAAACCTCACTCGGCAACTCAGCCATGCCGACCTCCCGACCGACTCAGCGCATCCGACCGACGATGCCGGTGTCGTAATCACCCGACCGGAACTCCTCGTTGTCGAGAAGCTCCGCGAAGAACGGCAGGTTGTTCTTCGGTCCCGCGATCTCGAACGCGGCCACCGCCGCGGCGGCCCGCTCGATCGCCTCGGCCCGGTCGTCGCCGTGGACGATCAGCTTGGCCATCAGCGAGTCGTAGAACGGCGTCACGGTGGTGCCCTCGGCGTACCCGGAATCGACCCGCACCCCGTCGCCCGCCGGCTCCACCCATCGGGTGATCGCGCCCGGACCCGGCAGGAACCGCTTCGGGTCCTCCGCGTTGACCCGCAACTCGATCGCGTGACCGCGTGCCGTCAGCGCCTCCGGGTCGAACGTGGGCGCGAGGCCGGAGGCCACCCGCAGCTGCTCCTCGACCAGGTCCACGCCGTACACGAGCTCGGTGACCGGGTGTTCGACCTGCAGCCGCGTGTTCATCTCGAGGAAGAAGAAGGCGCCGGTCGTCAGGTCCAGCAGGCACTCGACGGTGCCGGCGTTGTGGTAGCCGACCGCCTCACCAGCCCGCACCGCCGCCGCGAGCAGGCGAGCGCGCAGCTGTTCGGAGACCGCCGGGGACGGCGACTCCTCGACCAGTTTCTGGTTACGCCGCTGAACGGAGCACTCCCGCTCGCCGAGCGCGACCACCCGCCCGTCGACCAGGCCGAGGATCTGCACCTCGATGTGGCGTACCCGGGGGAAGTAGCGCTCGATGAGGACGGAGCCGTCGCCGAACATGCGCTCGGCAAAGCCGCGTACCTTCTCGTACTCCGTCCGCAATGCCGGCTCGTCGCCGGCGACCGCCAGGCCCATGCCGCCGCCGCCGGCGGCGGCCTTCACCATCACGGGGTAACCGATGCGGACGGCCTCGGCGACCGCACCGTCCGCGTCGCGGGCCGGATCGGTCGTCCCCGGCGCCACCGGGACACCCGCCGCGGCCATCAGGTTCCGGGCATTGATCTTGTCGCCCATCGCCGTGATCGCGTCCGCGCCGGGTCCGACCCACACCAGCCCGTGGGCGGCGACGGTACGCGCGAAGTCGGCGTTCTCGGAGAGGAAGCCGTAGCCCGGGTGGACCGCCTGGGCGCCGCTCGACTTGGCGGCCGCCAGCACCGCCTCGACGTTGCGGTAGCTCTGCGCCGGGTTGGCGGGACCCACACAGATCGCGTCGTCGGCCTCGGCCACGAACGGCAGACCCGCGTCGGCCTCCGAGTAGATGGCGATCGCCCGGACCCCGAGTCGTCGCGCGGTCCGGATGATCCGGCGGGCGATCTCGCCGCGGTTCGCCACCAGCACCGACTCGATCATGGGACTCCTCCAACCAAGCGTGCTGAACGATCGTTAGGCTATCTGGTCAGCCAAGCAGCGCGGCCAGCGCGGCCACGCGCAGCAACGCCGCGCGCCGGTTGCGATCCACCTCGCCGCCGAGAAACGGCGTCGAGTTCATCAGACCAAAGGCCGCATGGGCGAGCACCCGGGCCTCCGCTGGGTCCAGTTCCGGTCGCAGCCGGGTGAGCACACCGACCCACTCCTCCACGTAGAGCCGCTGCAGCTTGCGGATCTGGTGACGGGGCTCGTCCGGGAGCCGGTCGAGCTCGTGCAGGTGCAGCGCGATCACCGCGGGATTGGCGAGCGCGAACTCGACGTGGAAGTCGACGAGCGACTCGAGCGCACCGCGTGCGTCGTCCGGGTGGCCGGCGACGCGGGTACGCCCGCCATCCAGCAGGCCCTCGCTGACCGGGGTGAGCGCCGCGGCCACCATCGCTTCCTTGCCGGCGAAATGGTGGTACAGGGCGGGCCCGGTGACGCCCGCGGCGGAGCCGATGTCGTCCATCGAGACACCGTGGTAGCCGCGCGCCGCGAACAGCCCGACCGCGATCTCGAGAATCTCGTCGCGCCGCGATCGCCGCCGCGTCGGGGCCTCCTGCTCCACCGTCACCCGGCCAGCGTAACGGGCCGTCCAAGGCGGGACCTGAACGAGCGTTCATCCCTGGGTACGGCGATGGGGCTCCGCGGCGCCGCGGAGCCCCATCGGTGGCGTCTCGTCGTGGCCTAGAAGACCGCGTTGAGGGCCGACCAACCACTGTTGATGGTCACATTGGTCCGGATCCACGCGCCCTTGCCGTTGGTCATGTAGAGCCGCATCGAACCGGTCGGCGTGATGCCGATCACGTCGAGCAGGTTGTCGCCGTTCCAGTCGCCGGGCGTGATGATCCGGCTGAACATGTTCCAGCCCGAGCCCATCTTCACGCCGGCGCCGGCGAAACCGCCCGACCCGCTGCCGGTGTAGAGGAACAGGTCGCCGTCGGGCTTGCGCGCGAGGAGGGACGGCTTCCCGTCGCCCTTCCACGACCCGGGCGAGTTGATCCGGTCGAAGATGTTCCACCCAGCGCCGACCTTCACGCCGCCGCCGGAGAACCCGCCCGCCCCGTTGCCGTTGTACCGGAACAGGTCGCCGTTGGGCTTGCGCGCGAGCAGGTTGACGCTGCCCGGGGCGGTCCAGTTGTTGACCGCCACGATCTCGTTGAATCCGTTCCAGCCAGAACCGATCTTGACCCGCGGCTTGATGCCACCCGTGCCGTCGTCGTCGTACCGGTATAGGTTGCCCGCCGAGTCCCGAGCCAGGATCGACGTCGTGCCCTTGCCCGCCCAGCTGTTGGCCCGGAGGAGCTTGGTGTATCCGCTCCAGCCGAAGTTGATGATGGCCACGCCGTTGAACCCGTTGTGGCCGTCGTTCAGGAACCCGCTGCCCGAGTACTCGCGCAGGCGTCCCGACGAGTCGCGAGCGATCAGGTCGGTGTGCCCATCGCCCGACCAGTCCAGGTTCGGCGCGGCGGGACGGACCACGTCGGCGTTGATCGAGTCGGCGTACCGGCTCAGCCGCTCGTAGACGCCGTACCGGCTGGTGCAGTCCACCGAGCCCCAGTCAGTGATGCCGACCTCGACCCCGTTGACCAGCAGCGGTCCGCCGGAGTCGCCCGAGCAGGAGTCGACGACCTGAGGGGTCTTCACGCCCGCGCAGATCATGCGGTTGCCGTCGTAGAGGCTGCCCCAGTCGTTGTTGCAGGCGGTCCAGGTCTGCATCGTCACGGACGCCTTGTGCAGGATGCCGTAGGCCTCGGTGGCCACGTCGTAGATGCCGTAGCCGAGGATGTCGGCAGGCGTGCCACCCGCGTACGGCGTCTGGTCGCCCTGCGCGCTGAGCGTGACGGGCGTGTACGCCGCCGGCAGCGGCTGACTGAGCGTCAGCACCGAGACGTCGTCCTTCGGCACCTCGCCGTTGACCACGGCCGTGAAGTTGAAGCTCTGGTGGGTCCAGACCGACGCCGGCCTGGCGACGAAGCCGCCCGGCTCGGTGTCGAGCGTCAACAGGTTCGACCGCCCTGCGACGACGAACACGAACCCGAACGGAAAGTCCACCGCGCAGTGTCCGGCGGTCAGCACCTTGGTCGGGCTGATCACCGTGCCCGTGCAGGTCGCGACCCAGAGTTCGTAGACGCCCTGGTCGTTCAGCAGGTAGAAGTACGATCGCAGACCCACGATCCACGGGTACTGGCTGACGTCGACCTGCGGAACCTCCTGCCCGCCGATGACCCGCGGCTTCGTGGTGGTCAGTGGTTGGAACGCGGGACCGTGCGCGCCGAGCGTGGGCATCGGGCCCTTCGCGCGCACCGCCCCGGGCGGAAGTGGACGACCGCTCGTCGTCGCGCTACTCAGCGGCGTGAGCCCGCTCCCGCCGGCGCCGCCGGTGTCGCCTGGGCCGCCTGGGCCGCCCTGGGCCGCACCGCCGGGTACCAGCACTCCGGCAACACCGATGGCCAGGCCGGCGAGGCCGACCAGGATCCGTCGGCGCACCGATCTGTGCCTGTCCATTGTGGACACATAACCTCCCCGTCGTCCGACGATGACAAGCTCGACCGAGGCGAGAACCCGTGCGAAGCCAAGACGGCGCACGAAGGGTGCCGTAGGAGGATCCCCCGTGCCGGTCGAGCGGGCACACGCTAGCAGGGCCGGTAGCGGGTGGAAACCCGCCGGAGGCACGGATTCCGAGCCCAACCGGTGAGATTCGTTGATGTCCATGAATTAGACGACGAGAGGTAGCGGACACGCCACGTTGAGTGACCGCCGGTCGCGTTCGGCCGGGAACCCATGCGGTCTGTCGCGAGTCTTCCCGACATGATGACCAGGCGTGAGGCGCTCCGGGCCGCGGCGGGCGGTCTGATCGGTGCCGGGTTCGTCGGCCGTATCGCGGCCTGTGAGCACCGGACCACCTCGACCGATGACGCCGCTCCGGTCGTGCGGCGGGCCGCCGGCGACCTGCTCTTCGTCGAGACGGCCGGTGGACTGAGGCTCATCGACGCCTCGACCGGTCGGTCGGCGATCACCACCAACGCGGAGCTGGCAAGCCCCGACTGGTCCCGGGTGGCGAGCGCTGCCACGACCGGGTTCGGAACCCAGTTCGAGCTGCGCGACGTCGCGTCCGGCCGGTTGGTCTCGAGCGGCACGCTGCGGGACCGGCTGGAACCCCGCGTGGTCTCATCCGTCGGCTGGCTGGTGGCGCTCGCGACGCCGGCCGGGCGTGGCGCCACCACGTACCGCCCGGCCGGCCGCGACCACACCACGGTGGTCGTCGCGGACACCGGCGGCGAACGCGTACGCATCGAACTGGCCGGCAACCTCGAGCCGGAGGCGTTCAGCACCGACGACCGCGCCCTGTTCGTGCTCGAGTACCTGCCGCCGTTGGCGCCCGACCGCTACCGCGTGCGCCGGTTGAACCTCACGACCCGGCGGCTCGAGCCGCTCCTGACCCGGGTGAAGGTTCCCGTCCCGCCCGGTGCCGAGGAGGAGATGCGCGGCGAGGGACGGCAGGCCGTGTTCGACCGTTCGAGGCATATGCTGTTCACGCTGTACACGCATCAGCCCGACCACCTCCACACGCGAGACCTGATCGCCGGTGCCCGGCCCGGCTCCCCGGGTGTCCACGCGTTCGTCCACTCGCTCCACCTGGCCGAGCAGTGGGCGTACTGCATCGACCTGCCGGCACCGTTCGGCGACGGCCCGGCCGCCGGGCACGCGATCGCCCTGAGCCCGGACGGGTCGCGACTCTACATTGTGGACGCCTCGAGGGGCAGCATCGCCGAGATCGACCCCGACTCGCTGACCGTCCTCGCGCAGCGGCGCTTCACCGCCGACGCGGGACCGGGCGGCGAGGCGGCCGCCGCCGTGACCTCGGACGGCCGGCACCTGCTCGTCGGCGGCCGAGGGATCGCCGCCGTTCCGCTCGCCGGGGCGACGGACTCCGACGTGCCCCCGTGGGTGGCGACCCCGTCGCCGGTTCGCGGGCTGGCGGTCGCCGGCGATCGGGCCTACATCGGACAGGAAGCCGCGGTGCTCTGGCGGGACGTTCGCACCGGGCGCACGATCGGCCGCGCCCCGGTGCCGGGGCTCGTCCGGCTCCGGCACGTGACCCCGGCGCGGTAGGGCTCCGGCGCGACGCTAGTCGGCGACGCCGCCCGGCTTGTCACCCCTGGCGATCGGCGCGCGGACCAGGTTTCCCCACTCCGTCCACGAGCCGTCGTAGTTGCGGACCTGCGGGTACCCGAGCAGGTGATGCAGCACGAACCAGGTGTGGCTGGACCGCTCGCCGATCCGGCAGTAGGCGATGATGTCGTCGCCCGCCGACAGGCCGAGCTCGTCGGAGTAGATCGCCCGAAGCGCGTCCGCCGCCCGGAACGAGCCGTCGTCGTTCGCCGCCGCCTTCCACGGCTTGCTGACCGCGCCCGGGATGTGCCCGCCGCGCAGCGCGCCTTCCTGCGGGTAGTCGGGCATGTGCAACAGCTCGCCGGTGTACTCCCCGGGCGAACGCACGTCGACCAGCGGGCGACCGGCCGAGATGTGCGCCATCACCTGGTCGCGGAACGCCCGGATCGGGGCGTCGTTGCGCTCGGCGACCGGATACTGCGTGGTCGGTCGGCGCGCCGGGTCGCGGGTCAGCGGCCGGCCCTCGGCCACCCACTTCTGCCGCCCGCCGTCGAGCAGCCGCACGTCCCGATGGCCAAACAGGGAGAAGACCCAGAGGGCGTACGCGGCCCACCAGTTGAAGTTGTCGCCGTAGAAGACCACGGTGTCGTCCCGCCCGATGCCCTTCGCTTCGCACAGGGCGGCGAAGCCCGACGAGTCGAGGTAGTCCCGGGTGACCTGATCGTTCAGCTCCGTGTGCCAGTCGACCTTCACCGCCCCCGGGATGTGGCCGGTGTCGTAGAGGAGCACGTCTTCGTCGGACTCGACGACCACCAGGCCGTCCCGGTCGAGGTTGTCGGCAAGCCACCCTGCGGTGACCAGTTTCTCCGGATGCGCGTACGCCTGCAGTTGCGGCGCCGGATCGGTCGGTACGGACATGAATCTCACGGTAGTACGTATCAGTCACAGCACGGACCGAACCGCCTCGACCGCCGCCGTGACGTCGCGCTCATTGTTGAAGATCGTGGTGCCGAACCGCAGGTAGGACGGCTCATAGGGCGTGCTGCTGGCCACGACCCCGCGTGCCGCCAGTCGACCGACGGCCTGCGCAGGCAGGACGCCCGGAACATCGCAGCACACGATGCCGGCGGACAGCTGCGGGTCCTTCGGCGTGATCAGGCGGACCCCTGGCAGGCTCGCCAGTCCGTCCTTCAGCCTGGCCGCCAGCTCATGCGTGCGCGCCGCGACCCGGTCCCGTCCCAGCGCGGCGTGCAGGGCGAACGCCTCGGCCAGCGCCCAACGGTGTTCGAAGCTGTGGTATCCACCGGGGGTGGCCGCCGGCCCGGCCGGTGCGCCGCCGGTCGCGTACCCGAGCCAGGCACCGATGGCCCGGCGGTCGAACGAGGGGATGCTCGGCGAAAACCGGGACCAGGCCCGCTCGGTGCCCCAGACCAGGCCGGTGCCGCGCGGTCCGAACAGCCACTTGTGGCCGCCGGACACGAAGAAGTCGCAGCCCAGCTGCCCGGGCGTGGCGTCCTCCGCGCCGAAGCCATGTACCGCGTCCACGCAGAGCAGTGCCTCGGGGTTACGGACCCGAAGGGCGTCGGCGATGGCTCTGATCGGCAGCTTCACCCCGGTGCTCGAATGCACCCAGGTGAGCGCGACGGCGGCGGCCCGGCCGGTCACCGCACGGGTCAGCGCCGACACGATCTCGTCGGCGGTCGCGGTGGCCGGGTCGCGGTACAGCCGGACGCGCCGCACGGTCACCCCGTCCCGGACGGACCGCAGGCGCAGCGCCTCGTGGGTGGCGTAGAAGTCGTGCTCGGTGGTCAGCACCTCCTGGCCCGCCCGCAGTCGCAGTCCGGCGTAGAGCAGGCCGAGTCCCATCGTCGTCGAGTCGGTGAACGCGATCCGGTCGGCGGGACCGCCCAGGTACGCGGCGGCCGCGGTCGCGACCGCCTCGTCGAGCCGGGTCTCGTTGGCCGCGAGGTAGCGGATCGGGTCCGCATCGAGCCCGCGGCGGTGGGCGTCGATGGCGGCTCGAACCGTGGCCGGGTGACTGGCGAAGACGAACGTGGCCAGGTGCGCCACGCTCGCGTCGAGCGCGAGTTGTTCGCGTACGCTCGACCAGCTTCGTGGATCGAGCGGCGGCGCGCTCGGCGCGGTGGCCGGGCTCGGCGGGGCGGCGCCGCACCGGGCGGTCGAGCCCATGACACCGGCGGCCGTGGCGGCCCCGAGGACGGTACGTCGGCGGAGCTTCATGCCATCGATCGTGCGCGCGTCAGGTCACGAGGGGAACACCCGGTCAACGGGCCCGAGCAAGGGGCGCTTCGCAACGACAAGGTCGCCCGACGAGCGGCCGGTGAGCCGGCGCTTGACCCACGGCGCAAGGTGCTGGCCGGCCCAGACGACATCGCCGCCGCGGGCAACCAACCACCGTCTGGGAGCGGGCGGTGGTGGCGCGGTGAACCAATCCGGGTGCGGCTCGACGCCGAGCGCCGACAGCACATGTGCCGCGACCCGTCGGTGCCCGTGCGTCGACAGGTGCAGCCGGTCGGCGCTCCACAGGAGCGGGTTGTAGAACTCGTGGTCGCTCCACAGGTCGACCAGGCTCGCCCCGTGCCGGTCCGCGGTCTCGCCGACCGCGCGGTTGAGCAACGCAACTCGCGGCCCGATCAGCCGCTGGCCGGGCAGCCGAGCCGTCACATCGGCGAACCGGAACAGGAGCACGTCGGCACCGCCCGCGCGGAGTTCTCCGATCGTGGCGTCGAACCGCCCGATCAGGCTGGGACCGTCGAAGGAGCGCCGCAGCACGTCGTTGCCCCCGGCCGCGAAGCTCACCAGCGCCGGTCGCATCGCGAGCGCGACCGGCACCTGCTCGCTCACTATCCGGCCGAACAGCCGCCCGCGTACCGCCAGGTTGGCGTAGCCGAAGTCCCCATCGGCCGCCTCGGCCGCCAGCCGGGCCGCGACCAGGTCTGCCCAGCCGCGGTAACCGGTGCCGTCCGGGTACGGATCATCGATCCCCTCGGTGAAGCTGTCCCCCATCGCCACGTAGCTCGCCCAGCGCACCGCGCCCCCTTTCCGCGGCCCCAGTGTGACAAAGGCTCCGCCCGTGTCGCGTGCGGCACCGAGCCCGCGGCAAATTCGGCGGCATGCGGCGACCGACGCCGCGTACGCTGCGCAAATGCTGCTCCGGATGGCCTCGCTGTTCCTGCGGACCCTGCGCGAGGACCCGGCCGAGGCGGACGTGCCGAGCCATCGGCTGCTGCTCCGCGCGGGGTACGTCCGCCGTGCGGCACCGGGCGGCTACACGTGGCTCCCGCTCGGCGTACGCCTCCGAGACAAGATCACCTCAGTCGTACGCGAGGAGATGGTCGCCATCGGAGCGCAGGAGGTGTCGTTTCCCAGCCTCCTGCCGCGCGATGTCTACGAAGCGTCCGGACGCTGGCACGAGTACGGCCCGGACATCTTCCGGCTGCGCGACCGGCGCGGCGCCGAGTACCGCTCGGGCCCACCCACGAGGAGATGTTCGCGCTGCTGGTCCGGGACCTGTACGGCTCGTACCGCGACTTTCCCGTGATGTTGTTCCAGATCGGGACCAAGTTCCGCGACGAGCGGCGGCCGCGCGCGGGGCTCCTGCGTGGGCGGGAGTTCCTCATGAAGGACTCGTACTCCTTCGACCTCGACGACGACGGGCTGGCCCGGTCGTACGCGGCACATCGCGCGGCGTATATCCGGATCTTCGACCGGCTGGGACTGACCTACACGGCGGTGGCCGCGATGTCGGGTGCAATGGGCGGCTCGGCCTCGGAGGAGTTCCTCGCCGAGTCACCGGTCGGCGAGGACACCTTCGTCGGGTGCACACGCTGCGCGTACGCCGCCAACACCGAGGCGGTGACGACCCCGGCCCCGCCGCCGGGCGACCCGGACGCGTACCCGCCGCTGACCGCGTACGACACGCCGGACACCCCGACCATCGACACGCTGGTGGCGTTCGCCAACGCCCGCCGCCTCGGCGACCGCTCGGACTGGACCGCCGCGGACACCCTCAAGAACGTCGTGCTCTCGGTGACCTGGCCCGGCGCGGCGAGCTCCGAGCTGCTCGTCATCGGCGTACCCGGGGATCGCGGGATCGATCCGAAGCGGGTCGAGGCGGCGCTGTTCCCGGCGACGGTGGACATGTTCGACGACTTCGCCGCCCACCCGGAGCTGGTCCGCGGCTACCTCGGACCCCAGGTGCTGGCCAAGCTCGGGATTCGCTACCTGGTCGATCCCCGCGTGGTGGTCGGCACCGGGTGGCTGACGGGGGGGAACGAACCCGGCCGGCACGCGGTCAACGTCGTGTCCGGTCGGGACTTCACCCCGGACGGGACCATTGAGGCCGCCGAGGTGCGCGCCGGTGACTCGTGCCCAGCGTGTGGCGGTGGCGAGCTGACCATTCGGCGCGGTGTCGAGATCGGCCACATCTTCCAGCTCGGCCGGCGGTTCGCCGACGTGTTCGGCCTCGACGCGCTTGGCCCGGACGGGCGACCGGTCCGGATCACGATGGGCTCGTACGGCATCGGCATCTCCCGGCTGGCCGCCGCGATCGCCGAGCAACACCACGACGAGCGCGGGTTGGCCTGGCCGCCGGGCGCCGCCCCCTGCGATGTCCACGTGGTGGCGACCGGCGCCGGCGATCAGCTGGCCACGGCCGTACGCCTGGCCGAGGAGTTGGCGGCCCGTGGCCTGGACGTGCTCCTCGACGACCGGACCGGGGTCTCGGCGGGTGTGAAGTTCACCGATGCCGAGCTCATCGGCATCCCACGCGTCGTCGTGGTCGGCCGCCGCCTATCCGAGGGGTACGCCGAGCTGCGCGAGCGGGCGACGGGTCGGCGTGCGGACGTGCCGGTATCCGGCTTGGTCGATCGGCTGATGGCCGAGGGTGTAGTCCGGTAGGCGAGTGGGTACGCCAGCGTTAAGTGCTAACAGACCGGAGGTGATCATGCGCGATCACATGGTCAGTGATGTGATGACCAAGGAAGTGGTCTACCTGCCCGCGGAGACGACCGTGGACGAGGCGGCCAGGGCGATGCGGGAGCGGAACATCGGCGACGTCGTCGTCACCGAAGGCCCGACGCTGGCCGGCGTGGTGACCGACCGTGACATTGTCGTGCGAGCGGTGGCTGAGCAGCGTGACCCGGGCAGCACGACGATCGGCACGATCACGAGCCGGGACATGATCATGATCCAGGATGACGCGTCCACCGCCGAGGCCGCGCAGCTGATGCGCGACAGGGCCGTCCGCAGACTCCTGGTATGCGACAAGGACCGTCAGCTGGTGGGCATCGTGACGCTCGGCGACCTCGCGATCGAGATGGACCGCGAGTCCGCCCTGGGCGAGATCAGCGCCTCGCCGCCCAACAACTGATCCCTCCGTGACCCTTTTCTGACCCTTTCGCCGCGGGCCCCTTCCCGTTCCGGGAGGGGGCTCCGCCCAACGTAGGCTCGAACCATGGCCGACATGCCGGAGAGGCTCGCCGAGATCGTCGACGAGTTCGCGTCCGCGCCACGGGACGTCGTCCTCGAGATGCTGCTCGAGTACGCCGACGCCATCGCGCCGCTGCCCGAGGCGCTCGCCGGGCACGCCGGGATGGAGCAGGTGCCCGAGTGTCAGACCCCGTTCTTTCTGAAGGCCGAGGTGGCCCCGGACGGCGCCGTGACCACGTGGTTCGACTGCCCACCGGAGGCGCCCACGACCCGGGCCTTCGCCGGCATCCTGGCCGAGGGTCTGGCTGGCGCGAACGCCGACGCGGTGCTGACGGTGCCGGACGACCTCTACGAGCGGATGCGGCTGGACACGGCGATCAGCCCGTTGCGCGTACGTGGCGGTCGCGCGATCCTGGCCCGCCTCAAGCGGCAGGTGCGCGAACAGCTGGCTTCGCGTGCAACCGCGTCGGCGCCAGCCGGTCAGTTGGCGAGGCCGTCGACCACCTGAGCGTCGGGGAGTACGACCAGCGCGGCACCCGGCAATGCGATCTTGCTGCGGCGCACGCCCGAGCCAATGATCACGTAGGGCGTCCGGGCGACGCGCGAATCCACCAGGATCGGCCAGCCCGCCGGCAGCCCGATCGGGGTGATCCCGCCATACTCCATGCCGGTCAGCGCGACGGCGTCGTCCATCGGCAGGAAGCTCGCCTTGCGGACGTCGAGCAGGCGCCGCGCCACGTTGTTCACGTCCGCGCGGGTGGTGGCGAGCACCATGCACGCGGCGTATCGCACCGCGCCCTCGCGCCTCCCGGAGATCACCACACAGTTCGCCGAGACGTCGAGTCCCACGTCGTACGCGTCGCAGAACGCGGCCGTGTCGGCCAGGCTGGGATCGATGGGTGCGACCAGGATCTCGTCGAGGCCTACCGGCGCGTCGGCCGGCCAGGCGTCGAGCGCGGCCACCACCGGCTCCGCGAGCAGGTCCGGCCGAGTCCGCGCGGGCTCGGTCTTCAGCGTGCCGATCACGCCTGCGATCCTCGCATCCCGGCATCGCACCCCGCCAACCTCCGCTAGATCTTGAGGAGTTTCTGTCACGGCGCGACGGAAACTCTTCAAGATTGGGGGTGACTGGGGGTGGGTCACTGTGGCCAAGTCGAGTCGTCCAGCCGTGCCGGCTGCCGAACCCGAGCAGCGCGCGGCGTTGGGGAAGGCGGCGCGGGCGGAGACCCCCCTCGCGGACCACGCCGAGTTCTCGCCGGCGGCGTCCCGCGACCCGGTGGCCCTGCTGCTCGGACAGGCCGAGTGCCGGGTGCCGGAGCTGGTGCCGGTCCGGCACGGCCGGATGCTGGTCTCACCGTTCGCGTTCTACCGCGGCGCGGCGCTGGTGATGGCCGCCGACCTGGCGAGCACTCCGCAATCGGGCCTGCGAACGCAGCTGTGTGGCGACGCGCATCTGTCGAACTTCGGCGCGTACGCCTCCCCGGAGCGCCGCCTGGTGTTCGACATCAATGATTTCGACGAGACGCTGCCGGGCCCCTTCGAGTGGGACGTGAAACGGCTGGCCGCGAGCCTTGTGGTGGCTGCGCGGGACAACGGGTTCACGAGCAAGAAATGTCGCAAGATGGCGCTCGCCGCGGTGGGCAGCTACCGGACGGCGATGCGGTCCTTCGCCTCCCAGCCGATCCTGTCCGTCTGGTACGCCCACCTGAACATCGAAGATGTGCTGCAGCAGTTCAAGGCGACACTCAAGGCGCGGCAACTGAAGCAGAACGAGGCGAGGCTCAAGACCACCGAAGGTTTGCTGGCGAAGGCGCACACGCGGGACGCGCTGCAGGCGGTCGGCAAGCTGACGACCGTGACCGGGGGGCGGCGGCGGATCGTCAGCGATCCTCCGCTGATCGTCCCGATCGAGGAGTTGGCGGCCCAGCTGGACGTCGACAGGCTGGGCCAGCTGCTCGAGGGCGTGCTCGCCGACTACCGGGAGACGCTGCAATCGGACCGCCAGCGACTGGTCGAGCACTTCAGCCTCTCGCATGTCGCCCACAAGGTGGTCGGCGTGGGCAGTGTCGGCACCCGCTCCTGGATCCTGCTGCTGGAGACCGGCCTCGAGGCGGAGGCGTTGCTGCTGCAGGCCAAGCAGGCCGAGGCCTCCGTCCTGGCCGGCTACCTTGGCGAATCGGAGTACGCCAACCAGGGGCAGCGGGTCGTCGCGGGTCAACGCCTCATGCAGGCAACCAGCGACATATTCCTCGGCTGGATGCGCGCACCCAGCATTGAAGGCCCGGACCGTGACTACTATCTCCGGCAGCTTCGGGACTGGAAGTTGTCCGCCGAACTGGAGTTGATGGATCCGGTCAGCATGGGTCGGTATGCGAGCCTCTGTGGCTGGACGCTCGCCCGGGCCCACGCCCGGTCCGGCGACCGGATCGCCATCTCGGCGTACCTCGGCGGCACGAGCGAATTTGACAACGCGATCGCCGACTTCGGCGAGAGCTATGCCGACCAGAGCGAGCGCGATCACGCCGCCCTGGCGGCCGCCGTCGAGGCTGGGCGTGTCCAGGCACGGACGGGGCTGTGAAGTCAGCCTTCGCCGCGGTCGGGGGCTGCCGGGCGGTGGGGCGGGCCGGTGGAGGTGGGCGGAGCCGGCTCAGTGGGCGAAGTCCCAATGGGTGGCGCCGTGGGGCTCGGCGCCGGCCACACCGACGGCGGTGTGCAGCGTGAGACGGTACAGGTACCACGGCGCTGGGCCCGCGCTGGGCGCGCTGTACGGAGCCGTGAGCGCGTCGCCCTCCACCTCGGCCGGCCAGCCGCCCGTTCGGTAAACGGCCGCCACCCGCTCCAACGTGGACGAATCGGCGACCCGATGGGCCTCGCCCTCGAGCACCAGATCCATACCACGCAAGCGCACCGACACACTGCACGCCGGATTCGCGGCCAGGTTGCGCGACTTGAGCGTGCCGGGCCCGCTCGTGAAGTACAGCGCGTCGTCCACCCAAATGGCCCCGACGCCCGCCGAGTGTGGACGCCCGTCCGGCCGCACGGTCGCCACGAAGAACGTCAGGTCGGCCTCGGGCGTGTCGCTGGCGAGGATGTCGCGCGGGCGGCTCCACGGCAGCTCCCCGGACCCGTATCGGTCGAGATTGCGGGTCGAGATCGGCTCGGTCATGGTGTCTTTCATACCCCATGCGTCGAACGGGCCGACGCGAATCAACACGCGGACCGACGAAATCGTCCGTCTCGGTCGGGCCGGATCGCCGGCTACTTTCAGCTTTGCGAAGATGCTGGAGACATAGTTGCTACCGTGCTGTGGCTGAGGACCAGTCGCCGGGCGATGTCCTGGTTGCGGTGGCCTTGGGCGACGAGTTCGAGGATCTCGCGTTCGCGGTGACTCCCCAGCAATGGTGAACCGACTAGCCGATCCGGTATCGCAGGTAGACCACACCGTTGCCGAACCGGCGCTCGTCCAGCAGCTCCAGCTCAAGGTGGAGACCGGCGGGCAACGCGCGCGTCCCCCCGCCCACCACGACGGGGTTGAGGAAGAGGTGGCACTCGTCCACCACGCCGGCTGCGAGCGCCTGCGCCGCAAGCCCCGCACCCCCGACGGTGACGTCCCGCCCCCCGCCCTCTTTCAGCCGGCGGACGACATCCGGGTTGATGGGGTGCGGTGCGTGGACGGACTCAGACATGCAGGGCGGGCCGGTAGGTGAGCTCTTGGATGTTGCCATCGAGCGTTCGGCTCTCGATCAGTTCTAGGTCGAAATCGGCCGCTCCGTGGAAGATCGGGTCCACTCCGGTCTGGCCGGTGATCACAGGGAAGAGCGTCACCTGGACGCGATCGACCAGACCCGCGGCCATCAGCGCCCGGTTCATCGACAGGCTGCCGTGCGAGCGCAACGGCACCTCGGTCTGCTCCTTGAGCCGGGCGACGACGTCGACGGCGTCGCCGCGCACGACGGTCGCGTTCGGCCAGTCGAGGGGTCCTTCCAGCGTGGTCGACACCACCGTTGCCGGCAGGTTCCTCATCCGAGTGACCCATGGGTCACGCACCTCGGACTCCTCGGTGCTCGAGGCCAGCATCCGCGCGAATGCCCGATACGTGTTGGCCCCGAAGACCATCCGCTGCTCCGCGCCGTACAAGGCGAGGCGGTGGTCGAGCAACTCGGGGCCTTGCTTACCCCAGTAGCCGGTCCAGTTGCCGCTGGCGGCGCCGTAGCCGTCGAGGCTGGAAAAGACGTCGAAGGTGTAGGTGGCGGTCATGTCGTTCTCCTCGAGCGCGGTTGATCGGTGTGTGGACACAGACTGGGGACCACTGCGAAACCTCATCGCCGTCGGACTGGTCAGTAGGCGGGATGCGGCTGAAGACGTCGATCTGGCGAAGGGCGGTGGCACGGTTCGAGCCGGGTCAGCGCGTGCGCGCGAGCCGCCGCGCGAGGGTCGGGACCACGATCGCCGCGGCGACGATGTGCAGCGTGATCAGGGTTGCCGCGGAGCCGGCGTCGAACCCGAACGTGAGATCCGGGACGAAGGACAGCGCGGTCAGCGCGACCGCCGTCCGCACGAACGTGGGCCGCGGTCGGCGTGCCTTGCGCGCCATGACGGCGGCGATGCCGACGCCGACGAGCGAGAAGACCAGCGTCAGCTGCGCGAACCCGGCGATCGGGATGCTCGCGCCTGTGCCGTCGGCGAACGAGACCCCGGCCGCCGACGCGACCGACGCGAGGACGGTCGTGGCGACCGCGGCGACGACGGCCGCGGCGACGCCGTGCTTCCAGACCGGCCGGCGCTCGGCAGTCGGGGCCGGCGCGCTCGGGGTGATGCGGGCGGGGACCTGGCTGGTGGTGGTCATGTCGGGCTCCGTTTCCTCGGCCGGCCGCCCGGTGCGGCCCGCTCACACCCCCTCGACGAACGGGCGGATCCGGATTCGACAGGTCGCGAGAAGGAAAGTTCTCCGGGTCGATGCGTGGTGACGCAGCGTCGGGACGGGTCGGGCGCGGGTCCCGGTCGCAAAATTCTTCTGTGGCGGGTTGTCGTATCGGCGGGATGGCGTTCGTGGTGGGGTGGAAGGCGGTCATCGGGACCGCCCGGAGCTGAGGAGAAGTGGCATGACGCACTACCTGCTGGCCGTGCACGGCCCCGCCGAGATGGTGGAGTTCGGCAACTACGGCTCGAAGGAGGAGATGGAGGAGGCGTTCGCCGCGACCGGCGCCTTCAACGACAAGCTGCGCGCTGATGGCTACTGGGTCTTCGGGGGTGGGCTTGCGCCGGCCTCGACGGCGACCGTCGTCGACGGCCAGGGTGAGACGCCGGTGATGACCGACGGCCCCTACCTCGAGACCAAGGAGGTCATCGGGGGTTTCTGGGTCATCGACGCGCCCGACCTTGACGTGGCGCTCAAGCTCGCGGCCGAGGGGTCCAGGGCGTGCCGGGGCAAGGTCGAGGTCCGTCCGTTCGACGGCCTCGCCTGAGCCGGCGCGACCGGCGACTGATCGATGCAGGGCGGAACGGCGGCCGTCGAACGGGTCTTCCGCGAGGAGTACGGCCGCCTGATCGCCTCGCTCGTCCGCCGCTTCGGTGACATCGACATCGCAGAGGCGGCGGCGGGCGAGGCGCTCGTGGCCGTGCCGGCGGGCGGATCAAACCCGATGCTCGAGATAGGCCAGAACCGCGAGTACCCGACGGTGCCCCTCTTCGGAGCCGTCGATGCCGAGCTTCGCCAGGATGTTCGCCACATGGGTCTCGACCGTCCGCTCGTTGACCCGGAGTCGGTGCCCGATCCCAGCGTTGGTCCGACCCTCCGCCATCAGCGCGAGCACATCGCCTTCACGGGGAGTCAGTGAGTCGAGGGCGCTGTTGTCGGCACGGGGGCTCAGGAGCCGGGCCACCACCTCGCTGTCCAGCACCGTGCCGCCCGCGGCAACGCGCCGCAACGCATCGAGGAAGTCGTCGACATCCAGCGCCCGGTCCTTGAGCAGGTACCCGAACCGGCCTCGTGCGGCCATCGCCACCGAGTGCTTGGTTTCGATGTGCTGAGAGAGCAGCACGATGGCCTGCTCGGGGTGACGGTCGCGAATCTCGGCGGCGGCCCTGGCGCCGTCGTCGCCGAGGTCGGGCGGCATCCGTACGTCGACGATCGCGAGGTCGGGTGCGAATCGGTCCACCAGCTCCACCAGGGTCGGAGCATCGCCCGCAACCCCGACAACGTCGTGACCCGC
This sequence comes from Micromonosporaceae bacterium, assembly GCA_036506495.1. Taxonomy (GTDB): domain Bacteria; phylum Actinomycetota; class Actinomycetes; order Mycobacteriales; family Micromonosporaceae; genus DASXRC01. Next base: position 68,538 of record DASXRQ010000147.1, read on the forward strand.
ATCCGCGAGGAGTCGCACCAACCCTTCGCGGAACAGCGCCGAGTCCTCGCCGACTACGATCCGCATGGCAGCACCGCCTCGAGGAACGTCCCACCGTCGACGGGGCTGGTGACCTTGAGGGTTCCGCGGTGTGCCGCGACCCGGTCGCTGATCGCGGCCAGACCACTGTCGGCAGCGGCGCCCACGCCGCCTTGTCCGTCGTCGCGGACCTGGATGTGCAGCGCCTGGCCGCGGGCCTCGATGTTGAGCGAGATGCTGCTGGCTCGCGCATGCTTGAGCGCGTTCGTGACGGCCTCGGCGGCAACGTAGTACGCCGTCGTCTCGAGGTCGTCAGCCAGGCCGTCGGCCGAGACATACACGGTGATCGGCACCGGCGACCGATTCACGAGCGAGGACAGCGCAGGACCCAGGCCGTCGTCGAGGCAGCTCGGTCGAATGCCGTGTGCCAGCTGGCGAAGCTCGCTCACCGCGGTGCCGAGCTGAGCCACTGTCTCGTCGAGAAGACCGACGACGTCCACCTCCTCGCGACCGAGCCGGCGTTGAGCCACGCGAAGGGTCAGGCCCAGCGCCACGAGTCGCTGCTGGGCGCCGTCGTGCAGGTCTCGTTCGAGCCGGGCGCGTTCGTCGTAACCGGCCCGGACCAGTCGCTCGCGACTCGCTTCCGCCTCGTCCAGGGCGCGACGCAGCTCGGCACGCAGACGGACCAGCTCGAGCAGGGGCGCGACTTCGCCGCCGATCCGGTGCAGCAGCGTCGCCGAACAGCTGGTGCTCCGGAGGCTGCCCACGACCTCGCCGCCGAGGCTGACCGGTACGTCGAGCTCAGGATCGTCGGTAACCGGTGGACCGTCGACCTCCTGGAGGCCGCGGGTGCCGAGCGTGCGGTAGGCCACGACCAAGGCGGGATCGGCGAGCGCCTCGCGCAGGACCGTGGTCAGCTGCTCGGGGCGGGCGCGTCCGGACAGGGTGTCGACTTGCAGCTGGCGCGCAGCGGCGAGAGCGGCCTTGCGTGTCGGGTAGAACCACCGGTCGATCAACCGCTGGACCCGGACTCGTGCCGGCGCGAGGAGCAGGGCACACGCCGCCGTTGCGACGACCGGTACGGCGGTCGTGCCGTCAGGGACGACGAGGCCGACAGCCACCGTCGCCGCGCTCCAGGCGGTCAGTAGCAGGGCCGACAGCGTGACGTGGGTCAACGTGCCGGCGAGGGCGTGCTCGGCGTCGTACAGGTCGGGGCGGAGCACCGCGATGGCAACGACGGCAGGGATGACGGCGTACATCGTGGCCAGTCCGACTCCGAGCACGACGTCGGCCTGTCCGAAGGCCAGATAGCTTGCCCAGGTCGCCACCAGGGTCACCGGAACCAGACTCGCGCCAAGGGACAGCCAGGCGAACTGCCGTCGGCGCATCCTGCCCTGCGCGCGGCGGGTGCGTCGGACCGTGGTGACCACGACCGCGACGAGAAGGACGATGAGTCCGAGGAGGGTGACCGCCGACCCGACGTCGGACAGCGCGGCGGGCATCGTGCCGAACACATGGGGTGAGTGCTGGTCCGGTGCCGGATAGGGCCCCGGCGCGGTCGCTGCGATGACCAGGTAACAAGCAGCGTCAGCGATCAACAGCCCTCGGACCCAGCGAGCACCTCGACCCTCGGCCCGGCCCGACGGGAACACGAGGACGACCACGGCGACGGCGACGAAGACCAGGACCCAGGCGCCCTGGCTGGCTGCGGTGACTTAGGCATCGCCGGGCGGGCGGCCGGCGGTCCGGTTGAGCACCTCGCCCGTGAGCGCCAGGGACGCGACCAGTCCTGGTAGCGCGACCGTCGGTGCGATGCGCTGACCGGCGACGTCGCGAGCGAGCAGCAGCGCGGACCCGGCTGAGATCCCGGCCAGGACGCCTCACCCTCCGAGGCTAGTCCCGAACGAGGAGTTCGGACTCCGTACAGCCACGGAGTGCGAGGTCTGTACACCAGCGGGCATGACAGATCCCGCGGCAGCGGTCAGCGTTGGAGGAGCGGGTTCGACATCGTCCGAGGAGGAGTCATGGGCATCAGTACCGAGACCGAGCCGATCACACCGGCTCGCAGTCAGCTCATCCGGCTTGCTGCCGGGTTGGGGGTCGGGGGCCAGGTCGCACTCACCGTGGGCTGGGTGGTGGCGACGCTCATTCAGGACGGGAAGTACGACGCCGCTCGAGACGAGATGAGCGACATGGCAGCGATCGGTGTCTCGCACGCGTGGTTCGTGCTGGCCTACATGGCCTTCGCCGGAGTGACCACGATCCTGTTCGCCTGGGGCGCATTGCGGCCGTTGCTGTCCGGCGCGAAGGGACGGACCCTGGCCGCCGTACTGCTGAGCCTGACCTGGGGACTCGGGAACCTCTCGGACGGTCTGTTCCGGATCGACTGCCGCGTCGCGGACGGATGCACCACCGAGCAGCAGGTCCAGAGCTGGCACGCCGTGGTGCACGCGTCGTCGTCGATCCTGTTCCTGCCGTTCCTGGTCACCCCGTTCGTGGTCGCCCGGGTGCTTCGGCGCCACCAGGGCTGGGCAGACCTGTCCAGGACCTCGCGGTGGTTCGGCCTGGCGATCGTGCTCACGATCGTCGCCTCCGTGGTGCTGACCGGTCAGTGGGGTGCCGGGTACGTGCAGCGCCTGTTGCTCTCGGTCGGCGCTGCCTGGGTGGGCGTGCTGGCGGTGCGCGCCGTTCACCTGGCACGGCCCGAGCAGCCGAAGCGGTCGACCGACTACCAGGGCCGTGCAGCGACCCGGTCCGGGAGAACCCACGCGTCATCGCGAGCTTCGTCATCCAGGAAACGAGTCATCGTGAAGCGCACGGGCGCAGGAGCCGCGCTGATGCTCGGATGGCTCGCTGTTGCCACGGCCTGCAGCGCGGGCGGCCAGGACGAGTCGCCGACCTCCACCGCCTCCGCGGGCGCGACTGAGCCGAGCCTGGGGACGACGAGGGATGGCTTCCTGAAGGTTCCGTCGGGCGAGCGGCTCCATTACCAATGCCAAGGCACGGGCTCACCGGCGATCATCATCGAGGCCGGCACCGGCAGCGCAGGCACACAGTCGTTCCCTCCGCAGTTCATCGACCCTCTCGCCGAGGTGACCACCGTCTGTACCTACGATCGGCCGGGAACCGGCTCGAGCGATCTGCCGCGAACACCACCGAACCATGCTCGTGCCGGTGACGACCAGTGCGACGTGGAGGACGGGCTGATCGCCGGCCTGGGCCTGGGGGCGCCGTACGTGCTGATGGGCCAGTCCGGGGGCGGAAACCTCGTCATCTGGTGTGCCGCTCGGCACCCGCGGCAGGTTGCCGCGTTGGTGACTATCGAGGCCTATCACGACGACCCGGTGCAGATGAAGAAGGAGGATCTCGGCTGGCGGGGCAACCCGGACCACGTTGACTATGTACGGGTCACGACCGAACTGGACCGCATGAGGATGCCCATCGGGACCTTCCCTGTCCTTGTCTTCAGCGCAACCCAAGCGGATCCGGGCGGGGCGCAGAACCAGAGGTACTGGCTCGGACTCTCCCCGCACTCGCGCCAGGTGGTCGTCGAGGGTGGCCACGACCTGCACATGGATGCTCCCGACAAACTGACGCGGGAGATCCTCGACCTTCTCGCGGGGCTTGGCGCCACGGGGGCGGACGGAACCCAGTAGGGAGAGAAGTGGGCACCACGAGCACGCACCTGGCCGAAGCGCGGATACCGACCACCCGAGGAGCCCGCTACCTGACCCAGCTCTGCGACCACCTGGCCGAGATGAGCCACGGCGGGCATTCCGCCCATGTCCACCACGATGGCGATGGAGGGCTTCCGCTGGTGAGGCAGATCGAGCGCACCGACCGCCGGGCGGAGATCGAGTTCGACCGGGGCCGGTGCGTGCTGACCGCGTCCGCTGACGCTCTCAAAGTGCAGGTGCAGGCGGAGAACCCCGACAGCATCGCGCGTGGCCAAGAGCTCATCGGTCGGCGGATCGAGACAATCGGCCGCCGCGACCACCTGGACGTGGCCTGGCAGCCCCTGGACGCCG
>DASXRQ010000148.1:0-4914 GCA_036506495.1 Micromonosporaceae bacterium
TGTCACCTTCCTCGACTGCGCCGGACTCGGCGCGTTGATCGCCGCCAGCAACGCGGCCCGCACCCGCGCACGCCGGATCTTCGTCACCAACCCGTCCGGCGCCGCCCGCCGCGTTCTGGAGATCTGCGACCTGCTGACCCCCTAACCCGGGGCGGGGAAACCGGCGTGCCTCGCTGACACTCGGGCGGGCGAAGCAGCCGCGGACACCGCGCGGCCCGCCGCCGCGGCCGGTCGCTGGGCGGTGTTTCGACACACCCCCGGCGGTGGACCCGTCCCGCCCGCCAGCAGCCGCGTCAACCGACCCGCACCCGCCGCCGTGAGGTGAGGGTCGCCCGCGCCACCGGGTTTTCCGGCCTCGCCCTCACGGCCGTCAGGGCGAGGGCTTCCCCGGCCAGCCCGGGTAGGCCCAGCGCCCGCCGCAGATCGGCCGCCAAGGCACACCGCCCGGTACGCCGCGATCAGGCCCGCCACCTCACCCGCACGCACCGCGCCCAACACCAAACTCGTCGCGCACGTCGTGGCCCGCCGGGCCGATCTCGATACGCCATGTCCGGTTATGGCACAGGAAGCGTGGACCGATGACGACGGTCAATACGGCTGCGCCATCTGGCCTCCCTCGTCCGCTACTCCAAGACGACCGACTCCTCCACCACCAGCACGGGCCATTCGCGCTGGTGAACGGCCTTTCCCGGGCTACTCCCGCCGGAGACCCGCGCGGGTTCGACTCCCGCCGTCTCAAAAAGAGGCCGGCGGGAGTCGAACCTCGCTTATGCCAGCCCGGTGTCAAAGGGCTGGCACGCGGCATGGATTTCGCAAAAGTGAGGGGTTGCGGGGGGTGAACCGCTAGCTCGTCCACCACTCTCGATGCTTAGCCTACGTCGACACCCGCAGGCCCGAGCGTCTTCCTTGTCGGGCCGGCGGGATGTGAACCCACGACCCTTGACTCGGGTAGTCGAAGGCCCCGGCGGCATGCTCAAGCCACGGTCGGGTTCGCCACGATGATTGCCCTGGCGGCGGATGCTGACTGGTGCCGTGGAAGCCGGCATCCGGCCGCGTGGTGGACAGCGGATGAGTTCTGCGGTGGTGACCGCGGGCTGCGTCGCCAGGTCCACTCCCCGCTGAACGGCGGTCCCGGCAGCCAACTGGGAATGAGCGGCCCGTGTGCCGCGGGCCCCCACGCCGACGACGAGGCGAGGGGGTGAGCGTCCGCTCACCCCCTCGGATGTGTCTGGTCAGCTGCGGCTGTCGTCGCCCCGACGGTCCGACGAGGTACGCGAGCGGATCGCGGCCGCGACGGCGTTGACTGTCTCGATCACGGCGGCCGCGGCCTTGTCGACGAACGTGGCCGTCACCTCGCGTAGCCGGGTCCGGAAAGCCTCGACCTGCTCGTCGGTCCACACCCCGCGCGTTTGCGGTCGGTCGGTCGCCGCCGGTTCGGCGACCGCCACCGTCGAGCCCACCGGCTCGGAGTCTTCGGTGTCCTGCGCCGCCTCAGCCACTTCCTCTTCCACCGCCGGGGCTTCTTCGGTTGCTTCCGCATCGACGATGTCGGAGACCGACTCGTCGAACACGGGCGTGACCTCGCTCTCTTCGGCGGCCCCGGTCGCCTCTTCGAGGTCGGTCGGCGGGATCGTATCGCCGACGAACTCGGCCGCGTCTGCGGGAGTGTCCGCCGGAGTCTCCGCGGCAGTTTCGTCGGCTGCCGCGTCTTCGGCGGCGCTCTCCTCGGCAGCGGTCGGTTCGGCGGTGAGGGCCTCGGTGACGAGTGCCTCGGCGCCCTCGGTCTCTTCGTCTATCGGTGCTTGCGGGGATTCGGCCGGGGTCGGCTCGCTCGCTTCACCGACGCCCTCGGTGGCCGCTTCGCCGGTACCTTCCTCGGCCGCCTCGCCGACGCCTGCGGTGACGTCGCCGGCGGGTGTCTCGATCGTCTCGGCCGGAATGGGTCTGGTCGCTTCGCCGAGCCCTTCGTCCTGCGCCTCGGCAGGCGGCTCGTCGACTTCGCCGACAGCCTCGGCCGCCGGCTCGTCGGTCGCATCGTCGGCCGGTTCGTCGACGGTTTCGGCCGCTGGTTCGTCCGCGGCCTCGACCGCTTCGGCCGCCGGTTCTCCCGACGCGCCGACCGCCTCGTCCACCGCGGTACCGGCCGAGGGCTCCTCGTCGGCTGCGGACTCGCTCTCCACGACGGCTGTCTCGTCTGTCGGGGGTTCTTCGGTCGTTGCCTCCTCTACGGGTACGTCCTCAGCCACGGGTTCCGCTATCGCACCGGGGACATCGCTGGGTACCGCCACGACGTCGATGGGTGCGAGGTTGGCCGGCACCTCCCCGGCCGCCGACTCCTCGGCCGCCGTCGCCTCACCCGCCTGCTCCTCCGCTGGCGTTACCTCGACCGCCGCGGCGACCGCATCGCCGCCGAGGGAAGGCGCTTCGGCGTCGACGATCGCGGGCGACGCCTCTACCGGCTGGCTCGCCGTCTCCGCGGCCGCCGACGGCGGCGCTCCGCCTACCTGGCCCCCGCCATCCAGGGTGTTCGGGTCCTGCATGTTTCCTCCGTCCGCTCGCTGTGGCGCGCACAAGCCCAGTTGCGCCCACGGCCGGGGACAGAACCCCGGGCGGCGCCCGCCCGAGCCGCCACACCGGCCGGGCCGGTGGAGGAGCCGACAACGCGGCACCGTGCCGGCCGCGGGTATCGCGGAGCTGCGACGACGGTACGGCGGGACAACAGGGTGGCGACGAGGGGTGAGCGTCTGCCCGGACGACGCTGCCGGGATGTCCGTGCGGCGCAAGGAAAAGGTACCTCCGGATCACCGCCAGCACATCCCTTGGAGGACGTGTTCGGGACTCGGAAGAATCTCGCGATATGACCGGCGTGCCCGCGTCTCTCGATCCGGTTGTCGCGGCCCGGCTGTAGCGCGATCCGGCCGGGTTGGTGCCCGACTTGACCGGCCACGCTCCCTCATGGATGACCCCAGCATGGTCAACACCAGGAGTTGACCAGGACGAACGCGAATACGCGCTGGTCAGAACGGTGGTGTTCGTTGGTTTACCGAGGGCGAGGGAGGCAAGACCGGCAAGATCGTCTCCCCAATTTCTCCCCACGATCGTTGATCGTGCCGGTGTTGGCATCACGTCGAAATCGAACGGCAGACCATCGGATTAAGAGGCACAGTAGAGGCGGCCATCACGTATCACGACAACCGGTCAACGCGGTGTGGGTGTCAGCACTGGGAGGCGTCCGGCAGCGCTGGTTGCTGTCAACTCAGCGTGCGTGGGGCAAGCGGTTCGTGCTTCAGAAACTGTCGGCCGAGAAGGTGGCGGCGAGCCTCCATCATCGCTGCCTCGAAGCCGAGATCACCGACATCGACGTAGGGCAGCGAAAGGCGTCCACACCCTCGACGAAGAAGGCCGCTCTCGTGGCGGATCCACGCCGCGGCGGCGTCGAGTTCGGTGCGGGTGGCACCCGCGTGCTGGGGCTTCGGCCCACGGTAGCCGGCAAGATCGTCCCCGGAGAATCGGGTGTTGCCGAGGAAACACGCCCGGATCGTGACCGTCGGCAGCGCCGCCGCCAGCCGCGGGACCATCGCCGGCACGATTTCGGGTCCTTCGACCATGAACTGCTCGGCCTCCTCGCTGCATACCTCCACAGCCTGTTCGATGTGCGGGTACATCAGGTCGCCGACCGCCGTGCCTGGCACGTCGCCTTGGTCGAGCTCGTCAAGCTCCGGCAGCACCCGCCGCAGTACGGTCCGCAGGACATCGGTGGGCAACCACGGGATCCCATCGCTGAGCAGCAGCCGGTGCGCCAACGACGACTTGCCAACCCGGCTGGGACCTCCGACGAGAAACACGTGACGCGCCACAACTCGAATGCTCGCAGATCTCGCCACCGCCTCCCGAGCCGGCCGCCCTGCAGGCCGACTACCAGATTTGTCGTTGCTGAATCAGCCGTCCGGGATCCGGCATCCCGTCGCGCAGGCTTCGCCCGGTCGGGCCGCGTCCGCCTGGTCCAGGTGGAGCGCCCCACCGTACGAACTACCTGGACCAGGCGGACGCGGTCTGGCTGCCTTTGGTGCGCGGCGGGACGCCAATTGGTGCCGGTCCATCCCGGAGCGCCCGGGTCCAGGGCGGGTAGCCCTGGACGCCGGAGGCATCGCTCGTGTGTCGGCGACCGGGCGGCGGCGCGATCGGCCAGGCCGGTGCGGTGGTCCCCGTGAAGATGGAGACGTTGCGTGGTAGCGGGCGGGCGCGCCATGGGCCATGCTCAGGATGCTCGATGCATGCCACCCGCCGTTGCGGCTCTGCCGACGTCTCGTCGATCAACGGCGCGGGTGGCCGGCTCCGCCCGAGACCCCGGCGGCGCCCGTAGGCGCTCTCGGTTCTCGTACGACTTCTTGGCACGGAGGAACGCCATGAGGTCCACAGCGGCCAGCCGTCCCGACCACCACAGATCCACCCCTGGTGTCGGTCCGGGGGTGCGGCACAGGTCGGTCTCGATCAGGGTCCCATCGATGGTGACGTGGGCGTAGCCGGCCATCTTCGCCGCGAGCAGCACCGACGGCCGTCCGGGCGCGTGGGCGGCGAGCGCTGTGAGGCCTTCGTGCAGGTAGGTGTACCCGGTCGAGCGGCTGAGCGCGTTGTCGGCGGCCAGCTGCGTGATCCGGGTGCCGTCGAGCAGCCAGCGCAGCACCAGGACCGCCTGCCGGTAGCAGCCCAGCACCCTTGCTCCGGCCCTGGTCCCGAGCCGTCGCCGTTCGGCGTGCAGGAGACCGGACAGGAACAACACGGTGTGTTCACCTACGGGCAGGGTGGCGGTGTATGTGACACTCATAGCTGCGCAGGACCCTACTGAATTTCTGTGAGAGGACCACTTCATACCGGGGTTCTGCGTCTTCTCGTTGCACCGCAACAGGTTCGGGT
>DASXRQ010000149.1:0-8024 GCA_036506495.1 Micromonosporaceae bacterium
CGAGCGGCTCGCCGCGTACGGTCTGGGCTGCACCCGGCTGGGCATCGAGGCGGTGACCGCGCACGGGGAGGAGCTGCACCGGGTCTGGCGGCACGACGGGCTGCTGACCGCGGTCGCGATCGCCGACCGGGTGCGCTGGCAACTGGACGGCTGGCTGTCTGGCACGAACCGGACCGGCGTCGGCCGCGCCCCGACCGGTCGGCCGACGGCGGGCATCATCCGGCTGCGGCTGGTGCCCGACGGGGTGCTCGCTCACGCCGGGTTGCAACCGGGGCTGTGGGGTGACGCCGGCGAGGAGCGGGAGCGAGCCCACCGGGCGCTGAGCCGGGTGCAGGGCATCCTCGGCCCCGAGGCGGTGCTCACCGCGGTGCTGGGCGGCGGCCGTTCGCCCGCGGATCAGGTGCGGCTCGTGCCGTGGGGCGACGAGCGCACCCCGGACCGCCCCGCAGAGCCGCCGTGGCCGGGCCGGCTGCCCCCGCCCGCCCCCGCCTCGGTGCTACCCGCGCCGCTGCCCGCCCGGGTGTACGACGAGACCGGGCAGGGAGTCGCGGTCAGCGCCCGGCTGGAGGTCAGCGCGGCACCCGCCCGGATCGGCATCGGCACCGCCGCCCCGGTCGAGATCATCGGATGGGCCGGGCCGTGGCCCGTCGACGAGCGGTGGTGGGCACCCGCGGAGGTGCGGCGGCGGGCCCGGTTTCAGGTCACCCTCGCGGACGGCCGGGCCCTGCTGCTGGCCCTGGCCGGCGGCGACTGGACGGTGGAGGCGGTCTATGACTGATCGTGGAGTTAGACATGGATAACGGTCAGTCCGACGATGCCGTCCGGGAACCCTTGATCCTGCGTGACGACCGCCATGCCATGGGCGATCGCAGTTGCCGCGATCCACGAGTCGTTGACTTCCATCCGGCTTTGACCGTGACCTCGAGGGTCTGACGCGAATGGGGTTCAACAACCCGAAGATGCCGTGGGGGGAGCTGGAACGCCGGCTGTCCGGCCGCACCGCGAGGGCCGACGCCGCGGCCGACGCGACGACGGACCTCGGCCCGCCGCCGGGCAGGAACGGCCGGCCGTACGTGGTGGACCCGCTCGCCGTCGACGGCGACGGCGGCGACTCGCCGGCATGGAGCCGCAAGCGCCAGCCGTACGCCGCGCCCGACCTGATCCGCAAACAGTCCACTGTGGAGTATGCCGAGCTGCACTGCCATACGAACTTCAGCTTCCTCGACGGCGCCAGTCACCCGGAGGAACTGGCCGAGGAGGCGGTGCGTCGGGGGCTGACCGCGCTCGCGGTCACCGACCACGACGGGCTGTACGGCGTGGTCCGGTTCGCCGAGGCGGCCCGTGAGCTGAGCCTGCCCACGATCTTCGGGGCGGAGCTGTCGCTCGGCCTACCCAGCCCACAGAATGGCGAGCCCGACCCGGCCGGCCGCCACCTGCTCGTGCTCGCCCGCGGTCCGCAGGGGTACGCCAAGCTGGCCAGCACCATCGGCCGGGCGCAGCTGCTCGGCGGGGAGAAGGGCCGCCCGGTCTATGGAGACCTGGAGGAGGTCGCCCCCGGGCTGGTCGGACACGTGGTCGTCCTCACCGGCTGCCGCAAGGGGCACGTGCCGACGGCGCTGCACACCGGGGGCGAGGCGGCGGCGCGACGTGAGCTGGCCCAGCTGGTGAAGCTGTTCGGCGCGGAGCACGTCGCGGTCGAGCTGTCCCAGCACGGCGACCCCATCGACGACGAACGCAACGACGCGCTGGCCGCGCTCGCATCCGCCGCCGGGTTGCCGACGGTGGCCACGAACAATGTCCATTACGCCACCCCGGCCCGGCGCCGGCTCGCCACCGCGCTGGCCGCGGTGCGCGCCCGGCGCAGCCTGGACGAGATCGATGGCTGGCTCCCCGCGGCCGGCACCGCGCACGTGCGCGGAGGATCGGAGATGGCGGCCCGGTTCGCCGACTTCCCGGGTGCGGTCGACCGGGCCGGCCGGCTCGGCGCTGAGCTCGCCTTCGACCTCGAGCTCGTCGCGCCGAAGCTGCCGGACTACCCGGTGCCGCCCGGGTGGACCGAGATGCAGTGGCTGCGCAAGCTGACCCTGGACGGGGCGCGAGGGCGATACGGCCCACCCCAGGCGAACCCGAAGGCGTACGCCCAGATCGAGCATGAGCTCAAGATGATCGACGAGCTGAAGTTCCCGGGGTACTTCCTGGTCGTCTACGACATCGCCACGTTCTGCAAGCAGAAGCGCATCTACTGCCAGGGGCGGGGGTCCGCGGCGAACTCGGCGGTCTGCTTCTCGCTGGGCATCACGAACGCCGACCCCGTTGAGCGCAATCTGCTCTTCGAGCGCTTCCTCGCCCCGGAGCGGGACGGCCCGCCGGACATCGACGTGGACATCGAGTCCGACCGCCGCGAGGAGGTCATCCAGCACGTCTACGACAAGTACGGCCGGGAGCACACCGCCCAGGTGGCGAACGTGATCTCGTACCGGCCGCGTTCGGCGGTGCGCGACATCGCCAAGGCGTTCGGTTTCTCACCCGGGCAGCAGGACGCCTGGAGCAAGCAGATCGACCGGTGGGGCAGCGTGGCGACGGTCGACGTGGAGGACATCCCCGAGCAGGTCATCGCGTACGCCAACGAGCTGCAGACCTTCCCGCGGCATCTGGGCATCCACTCCGGCGGGATGGTGATCTGCGACCGTCCGGTGATCGAGGTGTGTCCGGTCGAGTGGGGGCGGATGCCGGGCCGCACGGTGCTGCAGTGGGACAAGGACGACTGCGCCACCGTGGGCCTGGTCAAGTTCGACCTGCTCGGTCTCGGCATGCTCTCCGCGCTGCGGTACGCGTTCGACCTCATCGCCGAGCACGAGGACGTGCACCTCGGCCTGCACGAGCTGCCGGACGAGGACGAAGAGATCTACGAGATGCTCTGTAGGGCCGACTCAGTCGGCGTGTTTCAGGTGGAGAGCCGGGCGCAGATGGCCACGTTGCCCCGGCTCAAGCCGCGGACGTTCTACGACATCGTGGTCGAGGTGGCGCTGATCCGGCCCGGCCCGATCCAGGGCGGCTCGGTGCACCCGTACATCCGGCGCAAGAACGGCCTGGAGGAGCCGACCATCCCGCATCCGTTGATGGAGAAGTCGCTCAAGCGGACCCTCGGCGTCCCCCTGTTCCAGGAGCAGCTCATGCAGCTGGCGATCGACGTGGCCGGGTTCAGCGCGGCGGAGGCGGACCTGCTGCGGCGGGCGATGGGCGCCAAGCGCTCGCTCGAGCGGATGGCCAAGATCAAAGATCGGTTGTACGCCGGGATGGCGGCCAACGGGATCACCGGCGAGCTGGCCGACGACATCTACGTCAAGCTCGCCGCGTTCGCGAACTACGGCTTCCCGGAGAGCCACGCGATCAGCTTCGCGTACCTGGTCTACGCCAGCTCCTGGCTCAAGCGGTACCACCCGGCGGCGTTCTGCGCGGCCCTGCTGAACGCCCAGCCGATGGGTTTCTACTCACCACAGTCCCTTGTGGACGATGCGCGTCGGCACGGGGTGACGGTGCGCCGCCCGGACATCAACGCCAGCGGGGCGGGCGCCACCCTGGAGCCGCCGATCGAGCCGGGCGGACCGCGGAACGCGAAGGGGGAGCCGCCGCACGGGTGGGGGGTCGGCGGCCCGGTGATCCGAATGGGGCTGTCCAGCGTGCGCACCGTCGGCGACGACCTGGCGAAGCGGATCGTGGCCGAGCGCGACGCGGGCGGCCCGTACCGGGACATGGTCGACCTGGGCCGGCGCATGGCGAGGACCGGGCCCGCGCTGACCACCGCTCAACTGGAGGCCCTCGCCACCGCGGACGCGTTCGCCGGCATGGGGCTCGGCCGGCGCGAGGCGCTCTGGGCGGCCGGTGCCGCGGCGCAGGAACGGGCCGATCGGCTACCCGGCACGGTCAGCGGCACGAGCGCGCCGACGCTGCCCGGAATGGACGACGTGGACCGGCTCGTCTCGGACGTGTGGGCGACCGGCCTGTCCCCGGACAGCCACCCCGCTCAGTTCATCCGGGACGAGCTGGAGGCCAGGGGTGCGGTCCCCATCACCCGGCTGACCGACATCCCGGACGGCACGCGCGTCAAGGTGGGCGGGATAGTCACCCACCGCCAGCGGCCCGCCACCGCCGGCGGGATCACCTTCATGAACCTGGAAGACGAGACCGGCATGCTCAACGTGACCTGCTCGCCCGGGCTCTGGCTGCGCTACCGGAAGGTCGCGCGGACCAGCCCGGCGATCGTGGTGCGCGGCATGCTGGAGAAGCACGACGGGGTCATCAACCTGACCGCCGACCGGCTGGAGGCCGTGGCCATTCCCGTCCGGCCCACCTCGCGGGACTTCCGTTGAACTGGCCCTCGCGCCGCTCGTCGTTGTAGGTTCTCATGATCGTTGTCATATTCTCCGGGCCAACGTCATAGCAGCGGCATAGGACCTGACTTCGGCCACATTTGGCCTTAAGGAGTCTGCGGGTGCTGGGAGCCGGGCCGCTGCCGATCACCGCGACACGAACGGAGTGCCTGCTGGGCGAGCCTGCTTGCGCGGCCGGCGGCAAATGAGGGCGACGGGCCACGGCTTACCCCACCCATTGCCAGGGTGGCGCCCCTGGCCGACGATCGGTCCATGCTCGCGAGGTTCGCGTCGTTGCTAATCACCCTTGGCTGCCTGACGACCGCCTCGGGCCTCGTCTTGATTCCTCTCCTGGGTCTTGGTCTCATCGTGGCTTTGCTAGGCGCCTCGATGTGCAGGTTGGTGAAGCCCTCGGACTCGAGTCGAGATAGGCACGCCTCGGCAGCACGGAGCGAGAAGAACGCGCCAAAGTTGGCCAAGGTTCTCGCCGCGCTCGCCTGTCTCCTCGACCGCATAAGCCAACTCAGGGCTGCGGTATCCCTTCGGAAGGATCATCACCAAGGCCGCCAGGTGCGGCCACCACAGGCAAGGGCGTGCCGGGCACACTGACGGGTATGGCCGTTTCGCTGCATCACGTCGTCGTCGATGCGCACGATCTGCCGGCCTTGGCCCAATTCTGGGCCCAGGTACTGGGCTGGAGGATCCTGTCCGAGCGTGAACGAGAGGTCGTCATCGGCGCTGATGAGGCTGCATCGGTGGGAATCTGCTTCATGCCGGTAACGGACGTGAAGAGTGTCAAGAACCGCTTGCACCTCGACCTCAACCCCAGTCCCGACGACCGAGATGCCGAGATCGAGCGCATCCTGGCCCTCGGTGCCCGCCGGGTGAACATCGGGCAGACCGGGGCTGAGTCGTGGACCGTGCTTGCCGACCCCGAGGGGAATGAGTTCTGCGTGCTGCGTCCAAAGAACACGCTCATCGACTAGCTCGATGAGCGTGGTGTGGTCAGGCAGGCGAGCAGTCGCACGGTCCACCGCCGTCGCGGCGGGACGCACGCGGAGCAGATGCGGTCGTATGCTGCCCGCCCTGCGGGCGGGACGCTCGTACGCTCGCGTCGCGCCCTGCCGGTGATCTCTTAAAGCGCATGCAGTGCGACATGTCTGCGTGAGTTTCAGGCGGCGGCGCGGGCCGTTCTATCCGAACGCCGACCGTCCGCAACTTGCTCTACGCTGCCGTCATGGCGGATACCGAGACGACCACCGACGCCTACACGATCAAGGGTCTCGGCCCCGACACGTGGGACGCCTTCGCCGACCTCGCCGAGCGGCACAACGGCGTGTGGGGCGGGTGCTGGTGCACCTGGTTCCACACGGCATACGCCGAGAAGAGCCATACCGCCGAGGGCAACCGCGCCCTCAAGGAGCGGCTCGTCCACGAGGGCGAGGCGCACGCCGCGCTCGTGTTCGACGGCGAGGTCGCGGTCGCGTGGTGCGAGTACAGCACTCCCGAGGAGCTGCCAAACATCAACCACCGCAAGGAGTACGACGCCGAGCTCGACCGGCCGCCCGACTACCGGATCACCTGCTTCTTCGTCGACAGGCGCTACCGGCGCAAAGGAGTCGCGGCGGTCGCGCTGCGGGGAGCCCTCGACCTCATCGCACAGTCCGGCGGTGGCGTCGTGGAGGCGTACCCGCAGGACACCGAGGGCAAGAAGATCTCGGCGTCCCTCCTCTACAACGGCACCCGCACACTCTTCGAGGACGCCGGCTTCCGCTACGACCGGCCGAAGGGCAAGAACCACACGATGATGAGCACAACGGTGGTGCCGGTCTCCTAGCCCGTTGCTCAGGCCGGGCTGCCGGTCCTGGTCAGGCTCTTGGCGGTGGTCTCCGGGCGCCCAGGCGTGCGTCACGGCGAAGCCGACCGCAGAGATCAGGGTGCTCAGACCGATGCCGAGGTGCGAGATGCCCAACGGCCGCAGGACCGGTCGGCCTCGACGATTCGGGGCCATCGCGTCGGCTTCCGGGGGATTCCTGAGATCTTGGGCGCCGCCCACGGGGGCAGTACACCGCGAGTGCTGTCGCGAGGATCGGCCGGTCATCGGGGTCGCGGGCCTCGGACTAGCGTCCCCGATCCACCGGATAACGCAAATGGAGCACCCCGTCGCCGTGGATGACCACCGCGGGATCCTCGAGCATCAGTGGACCGTTAGCGAGCGTCCCGAAGTACGGCTTCCCCCGGCCGAAGACGACCGGCACGATGTCGATCGCCACGTGGTCGATGAGCCCCAGCGACAGCGCCTGCCCGCCGACCTCACCCGCGCCCACACCAATCTCCCCCTCGCCAGCCAGCTCCTGTGCTCGCGCGATTCCCTCCTCCACCGAGGTGGCGAAGTGGTACGACGCCTCCGGATGCCAGCCCGTCGGCCGTGGTCGGTGCGACACGACCACGACGTGGTCGCTCGCCGGCGGGTGGCCCTCCCAGCCGTTGGTCAGGTCGAATTGGTGCCGCCCGATGACCAGGACCTTCTGGCGCGACCACATGCCACGCACGTAGTCAGCCGAGGCCGCTGAGACCCGGAATGGCGCACCGTGAACATCGGCGTGGTCGTCGTCGACGAGGGGATGGTCGCCGTTGAAATACCAGTCGTGGAGCGGCCCCACGTCGTCGCGCTCATCGGCGATGTAGCCGTCCAGCGAGGCCACTGCGTGCAGGTACGTCGTGCCCATGCCTGCTCCTCCGTCCGATACGAGTCATCACCAGCCTCCCCCGAACTGCCCGACCGGCAACCGGATCCGGGCGCACGTCACTGAACCTCTCGCGGACTGAGTGCGGACTCAGGGGCACCAAACCCCATGTGGCGCCGCCTACCCTGGGGCTGTGTCCGACGACCCTAGCCCGCCCGCCCGGGTCGACGACGTGCACGAGCTGGCTTTGGCCATGCCGCACGTCACCGTCGAGTACGGGACCGGCGACAATCCGGTCTACCAGGTGGGCGGGAAGTCGTTCATCTTCTTCCGCAATCCGCGGCCGGACGCGGTCGACCTCGGGACGGGGGAGCGGTACGCGGATGTGATCGTCTTCTGGGTTGAGTCCGAGGCGGACAAGCAGGCGCTGGTCCAGGATATGAGGTCGCCGTTTTTCACCACCGCGCACTTCGACGGCCACCCGTCGGTGCTACTGCGGGCCAGTCGGATCGGTGAGCTGACCCGCGAGGAGCTGGCCGAGGTGATCCAGGACGCGTGGCTGTCCCGCGCATCAGCGCGCCGAGCGGCTGCCTGGCTCAGCGCGCACTCCCCGACATGATCACACTTGGCTACCACGTCCTGCGGTCACGGGGACGGCGCGCGCGTCGATTGGAAGCGGACTGACCAGATGGGCACCGGAAGGTCGCGCGGAGGCACCGCGGCCGCACGCGATCAGCGGCAGTTGAGGATGCCGGCGCCATTTCGCCCTTCGGGCGGACTCGGCTTCGCGTTGGCGCGCCCCATCGGTGCTGATCTTGTAGGTAGCGCTTCGCGCTGAACGGTTCCGTCGCAGGGGCAGACTGGCGGCTATGGCTGACATGGGCGACCCGAAGACCGTGCTGCACCACTACCTCCAGCTGACTCGCGACGACCTGATCTGGAAGCTCGACGGGTTGGGTGAACGTGA
>DASXRQ010000150.1:0-3826 GCA_036506495.1 Micromonosporaceae bacterium
CAGGGTGCCGGCGACCCCGTCGTGCTCGGCGCCACGTCGGAAGATCAGCCCGAAGTCGATAACGCGGGCGGTGCCGTCCGGGCCGAGGATGATGTTGTCGGGCTTCACGTCGCGGTGCACCAGGCCCGCCCCGTGCGCCGCTGCGAGCGGGCCTACCACGTCGACCGCCAGGCGCACTGCACGCGCCTCGTCGAGCGGACCCTCCTGCAGTACCTGCGACAGCGGGCGGCCGTCGACGTACTCCAGCACCAGGTACGGCCCGGCCTCGGCCGCGCCGACCTCGAATATGCGTGGCAGCAGGGGATGGCCGACGCTGCCGAGTAGAGCTGCCTCGCGGCGCAGCGCCATCAGCGCCCGCGGGTCGTTGCCTGCGTTGGTGAGCAACTTGAGCGCGCACTCCCGGCCCTGGCGCCGCACGAGGTACACGACCGTCTCGGCGCCGCGTCCGAGCTCCGAGATCACTTCGAGGTCGCGAAGCCCTCCGCGGGTCACCTCGAAGATCGTAGTCACGCTGCCCTTTCATCGATGCCTGGCAAAGTAACGGTACGCCGTGCCGAGCGGGTCTCACCACCCACCGACAGGCACGCGGCGGTATGCCGTCCGGTTCGGCGTGACCGCTCACGGTCCGCGACCGGTGGGGCGATCGGGGCGGCAATCGACAAAATGCACCGGACACTCTGGACCGTTGTTTCCCGACCGTGGCCACAAACGCGCTGGTGGCCGTGGTGAAATCATTCGTAACCGCGGGTGGTTGGACGCGACTCGATGCAGAACGCGGTGGCCTCGTGATCACACCGGCGTCGATCACCTCTGCGCCCGATCGAGTTCACTGAGGTGCGTTCCCGGTAGGCGGCGAGCACGGCCGTGGTGTGATCGGCGAGATTACCGGCGCGTCCGCCGGCGCCAGCAATACGGGTCTTGACGGATCGACCGGACATCCCCGGGACCGCCACCACGTACCGTAATGAAGTGATCTCAGCAAGGGTTGGACGGCGGTGACACTTGCGATCTGCTGGACTTGGTGCTGGTGGAGTCGGTCGTCGGCCAGACCGAGAAGACGTAGCTGGTGACATCCGGCATGCTGTGGGCATGACCGAGGAACCGAAAGGTCGTTCCGCCCTGTCCGGCGACCCGGCGTCCCCTTCACCACTAGTGATCTCTGTGATGCTGATCGTTCCAGATGCAGACGCTGCGGTTGCCTGGTACAAGACCGCACTGGGCGCAACGGAGCTGTGGAACCTTGGTGGCGTGGCCGGCCTTGAGATCAGTGGCGCCCCCTTCTTCCTCCACGAGGTCAATCCCGCCAACCCCGCGGAGACCAGTCCCGGCCAGGCGGGGGTCACGAGCACCCGCATCGAGGTGTTCGCCGATGACCCCGACAACTTCATGGAGCGCGCCGTCGCCGCCGGCGCTATCGCTGGAGCGGGAATCGAGGATCACCGCGCACCCTGGGGGACGCACCGTCAAGGTGGCTTCACGGACCCGTTCGGTCACAACTGGTCCGTTGGCGATAAGTCACCCCTGCGCCCGTTCCCACGCTGATCAGGCCAGCCCTCAAATGCGACGCAGGATCGCGCAGCGCCCTCATGGCGCGTGGGCCGGCCCGGCTCTGACGCGAAGTGTCACTGCCGTAAGGCCGGGGCGGGACCGCTCGCTGTCCGGTGGCAACGGCGGCAACCCGACCGCGCCGTAGAACGGCAGGCGGAACGTGACCGCGTCGATCAGGTAGCAGCCACCGACGCCGAGCCAACCCAGGACGAGCCCGGCCAGCGCCGGCCCGACGAGCATCGACGCCTGGAACGAGATCTGGTTCAACGCCAGCCCGGCCGTCATCTCGTCGGTGCGCAGCACGTGCGGGAGGAAGGTGCGCGACGCCGGGCCGCCGAATGGGCCGGTCGCCTAGGTATGCCTAGGCGACCGGCGCAGCCCTGCTAAACCCCCTGACCAGTGAAGATAGGTGAGTGCTTCCGATGTGGCAGCTCCCTTACCAACCGAAGATTGATCCATCAGCGGTTGACAAGGAGACAAGCCATGTTGATGCACCCGGACCTGTTGCTGGCTCAGGCGAAAGAACGTCGGCGTGAGCTGATCGCCGAGGCTGACAGGGAGCGCCTACTCACCATCGCCTTCCGGGCCCGCCGGGGCAAGAAAGCCCCGGCCGTCCGTGGACAGCCCACCGGTACCCTGGCGTCGTGCGAACCATCCGCGGCGGTGCCAGCCCGGTGATGATCGGGCGGGAAAGCGAGCTGCGCCGGTTGGCGCAGCTCGCTTCGGCGCGTGAGCCGGCGGTTGCGCTCATCGCGGGCGAGCCGGGCATCGGAAAGACCCGACTGGTGCGGGAGCTGCTGTCGACCGTGCCGGCGGACACCGTGGTGCTGGTCGGCCAGGCGGAGCCCGGCTCGCTGGCCCGGCCGTACGAGGTGCTCCTGGACGCCATCGACGGCCACCCGGTCGACCAGGAGCAGCTGGCAGCCCTCGCGGACCCGCGGCGCAGCCCTGTCGAGCGCCTGTACACCGGCCTCGCTATCCTGGCCGACCTGGTCGGCGACTCCGCCGCGGTCATCGTCTTCGAAGACCTGCACTGGGCCGACTTGGAGAGCGCGGCGCTGTTCGAGCGGATCGCCGACCGGCGCGGGCCGTGGCTGCTCATCGGCACCTACCGGCCGGAGGAGGTGACCCGCCGCCAACCGGTTGCCGGTCTGCTGGCCCGGATGGAACGCCGGCACGCCGTCACCCATGTACGCCTGGATCGTCTCACCCCCTCGCAGACCGCGGCGTTGCTGGCGGTGGCCACCGGCGCTCCGGCGCCGCTGCGTGCCGCGACGGCGCTGCACCACCGCACCGGGGGCAACCCGTTCTTCGTGGAGGAGCTGCTGCGCGCGCTGCCCGGGTACGACGTAGAGGCGCTGGTCGAGCAGCCGCTGCCGTGGAGCCTCGCCGACGTGCTGCGTCGCCAGGTCGACGACCTCGACCCGGTCAGCCAGCGCATCGTGGAAGCGGCCGCCGTGCTCGGCCACCGCATCCCGTTCGACCTGCTCGCCGGCGTGACCGGTGCGGGCGAGGACGAGCTCATCGCCGTGCTGCGCTACCTGGTCACCCGGGGCGTCCTGGTCGAGTCCGGCGAGGACGAGTTCGCGTTCCGGCACGCGCTGGTACGCGAGGCGATCGCCGACCAGATGCTCGGCAGGCAGCGCCGCCGGCTGCACGAGGCGGCGCTCGACGTACTCCTGAGCGGTGGCGCCTCCGACCCGGCCTTGGTGGCGCACCACGCCCGCGGCGCCGGCCGGTACGACGACATGGTCGCCGCGGCCCGCCGCGGCGCCGCGCTCTACCTCTCCATCGGCTCGGCCTATCAGGCCCTGCAGCTGGCCGAGATGGGTCTCGACGAGGTGCCCGACGACGCCGACCTGCTCGCCGGCGCCGCCCGGGCGGCGTGGCTGGCCGGGCTGTTGGATGACGCACTGCGGTACGGCCGGCGCTGGCGGGACCTTGCCACCACCACGACCGACCGGGCCGAGTCGCTGTACCTCCTGGTCCGGATCGCGTGGGAGTCCCGCGAGACCGACGAGATGCGCGCCCTGACCCACGACATCGAGACCCTGATCGCGCAGCTCCCGCCCGGTGCCGACCAGGCGCGGGCGATGACCGCGATCGCGCAGTCGGCGTACCTGCGCGACGACCTCGACGCCGCGCTGCTCTGGTCCGACCGCGCGCTGGCGCTGGCGGACGAGTTTGACCTGCCGGCCGTGCGCCTGGCCGCGCTGGTGGAGAAAGGCTCGACGCTCACCGAGCGCCCGCAGAGCGCCGCCGACGGCCGGGAGATCCT
>DASXRQ010000151.1:0-1625 GCA_036506495.1 Micromonosporaceae bacterium
TCGATGCGGGAGGCGTTCGAGCCTCCGGTAGGTGCACCCATCGAACCGGACACGTCAACCACGACCAGCAGATTCGTCCGCCGATCGCCGGCGTACCAGGTGGCGAAGACGTGATCGACATGGTGTGGCGGGAGCAGCCCGAACGGCTTCGCCTGCGGCGGCGTCAGGGCTCCGCCGCCGGTGCCCTGCGCCGCTGCGGGTGTACGCAGGTCGGCGGTCCGCAGGTACGCGCCGGCTGCGGGGCCGGTCAACTCGCGGTACAGCCGGTCCAGGGCGGCGGACCGCTCCGGGTCCGCCACCGCCGCCGTCAGGGGCAGCCACGTGTACCGCAGCATGGCGGTGTGGTCGGTGCCGGGCAGGGTGGCCAGGTCGCCACCGGAAGCGGTGAGATAGGGCAGCAAGGAGTATTCGGGTACGACGCCCACCTCGCCGGCCCGGGTGGGCAGCGCCGGGCCGGCGTCGGTCACGGTACGGGTCTTCTTCTGGGCGCGGGCCAGCCACAGAGCCGACGCGTCCATGTCTTTGTCGAGCCAGACCGCTTCGGCCACCGCGCCGGCGGCGACCAGCCCGTCGCCCGAGCCGGCCGGGTCCCGGACCACCAGCCGCACGTCCTTGCCGCCGTCGACCAGCCGGGCAAGCCCTGACCAACTGGCCCCGGCCTTCCGGAGCCGCGTTCCGGTCGCCCGGTCGGCCACCATGTAGAACGGGCTGGCCGCGACGACGGCCCCGGCGTTGGCCGCCGGTGCCCCGACGAGGCCGAGAGACCCGGCCGAGCCGGCCCACGAGCCGTCGTCGGGTATCCACACGTCCGCGTTCACCTCGGCCGCTCGCTTCACGGCGGCGCGGCCGTCCGCGGTCGTCACCTCGAGCCGGACACAGTCGTCGGCCTGGTCGAGCACGGGCGCCATGGCGGCGAGTACGGGCGCGAACGAGGTCGCGGTCACCACCCGGACGGGACGGTCACACGGCCCGCGAACGGAATCGTCGGCGGGACCTGACGGCGCGTCGTGCTGCAAGGCCAGCGCCCCAGCGAGAACCAATCCGGTCAATCCCGGGACACCCACGGCGGGTACGAGCCACCGGCGGCTCATGGGACCGGCGCGGTGCTTGGCCATCGGCATTCTGTCCTATCGTGCGGTGTGCGCCTCCTTTCGAAGACGCCCCATCGGTCGCAGTGCACGACGACCAAGATCCTTTGGGATTCTATCGTCTCCGCCGTTTTGCCGCTCTCGACGACTTCTCGCCATGAGCCGTAAATCGCTACTGTGCATGAAGCGGGATTGGGGCATTCGTTCGCGCATAAAGTCCATTCACGCCCGGCGGCTACTCGCCGCTGGCCTCCTCCCGTTCCAGCGCCCGGGCCAATGCTTCGAAACCGGCAGCGATTCCCGCGGTGTCGCCGCTCGTTCGCGCATCCACCAGGAAGCCCCGGAGCGTTGCGAGGATCATTTCGGACACCTCCAATTTGCGCCGGTCGGACCAGCCCGCTGGGCAGATGGACAACAGCGACGGCAGATATTGCTGCGATGCCTCGCGGCCGAGTCGGGCATAGCGGCCGGAGTCGTACATCGCCAAGCCGATGGCCTGATCGAGAACCCGCGCCTCCTCGCCGACGAGGATCGGCC
>DASXRQ010000152.1:0-86818 GCA_036506495.1 Micromonosporaceae bacterium
AGGTAATCCGCGAAGTTCCACCCCGGCTGGTTCTCATCGCCGTCGAGGAAGGTCGTCGCGGCGGCGCGGCCGCGCTCGTACAGCATCTCGGCCTTCCCGGCCGACAAGTCGAAATCCGTGGCGCGGACGCCGTCCGTATCCACGAAGATCGTGCGGGCGAGCACATCCGCCCGGTCGACGTGCAATTGGTCGTAGAACCCGGACATCGTGGCGATCATCGCCCGTGACAGCGACAGGATGCCGCGGACCTCAGTTCGGTGAGTGGCGGTCGGGCGGCTGGACAGCTTGACACCGAACGTCGGCCACCGCGGCGGGATGCCGTCGGTGCGGTCGAAGACGTCAATCGGGAAGTTCGACAGCATGCCACCGTCGACCAGCCAGGTTTCCTTCCCGCCGTTGAGTCGGTCCGGACAGCGCTCCGGTTGGAAGTAGAAGGGAATGGCCGTGGACGCACGGACGGCGTCGACGACGGGCATCTGGTCGGGGTCGAGCCCGAATCGCCCGCGATAGCTCCACGGGAGGCGCACCAGCTCGCCGTGGGTAACGTCCGACGCCATCGCCACGAAACGGTAGGCGAGGTCCGGTGCATCGCGCTGCGCGGGATCGGCGTCCGCATCGTCGAGTCGCAGCTGGGCAAACGTCTCGACCCCGAACTCTCGAAGCTTCTCGGCAAGCCACGAGCGCAGGTACTCGCCCCGGCACCAGCCCTTGTGCCACAGCACCTCGGCCACCATCCCCGGCATCCACAGGCGGCCGAGCAGGGACCGGTCCCGGAACTCCTCGTAGTTGAGATCGTCCATGATCTCGCGCAGCCGCTTGACGGGGGCGCCCGCCGAAACGAGGGCACCGACGATCGCGCCAGCCGAGGTGCCCGCGACCTTGTGGAACCGGTATCCGCGCTCCTCGAGGACGGAGACGGCGCCGGCCAGAGCGATCCCCTTGACGCCACCTCCCTCGAGCACCAGATCCGCATCGAGTGGGCCAGTACTGGTCATCGTGCTCCTTCCACAGTGGATGAGTGGTCGCCGGGCGGACCACCCGGAGACACAGAGGGCCGCCACCGTCGTCGAAATACAAACCGGCGGCCTCCGTCGGGTATCCGTGCGGGGGCCTGGCGCCTCATTACGAGTGCGACTAGGTGGATCTGATCGGTGTCCAGAGGGAGGAGCGATGCCTGCCGTTCGTCCGGGCCGGTCGGCCGAGGCTCGCCCCGGCGCGGCGCGGTGGGTCGCGATCGACCCTGCCGGAACCGTGCTAGGGCGTGACGCCGCGTGCGAGCTGATTGTGGCCAGCCGGCAGGTCAGCCGCCGGCACGCGATGGTGAGCCTCCGGGGTGGCGACTACTTCGTCGAAGACCTCGGGTCACGAAACGGGACTACCGTCAACGGACTCCGTGTGGTGGGCGCGGTACCGCTGCGCGACGGCGATCGGCTCGGGTTGGCCGACGGCGAGGTGGAGTTCCGAATTGACGAGCAGCAGGGCTGGCTGCGGGCCGTTCGGACCGACGTTCCGTGGTGGCCGGACGCGGAGACTGCGGGAACTCGGCCGGTCGAGCCGTCGGACGACCGGCCGCCTTCGCTGCGCAAACAGTTGCACGACGCGCCGGGGTTCAGCGGCCGCGCCCTGCTGCTGGCCGTGGCCGGATCCGTCGTCGGAACGGTTCTTAGCGGTTTCACCGGCACCGACCAGTGGGGCCGTCTCGCCGGCGCCGCCCTGGTGCCGATCGTCGCCGCGACGTTCTCGACTAAGCGGGCCGGTGACGCGGGGCGGGTGCGAACGGTCGCGATAGTCGTCCTCAGCACGGCCGCGCTCGCGATCACTTGGGCCGGCGTTTCGGTGGCCGACCTGGCCGCCGGTAGGTCGGTGGTGCCGGGTGCGGCCTCGCGGACCACCACGTTTCCCGGACTCAGCCTCGACCCACCCGAGTCCGACCCCGGCCCGACCACGGGGCCTGCGCTCGTGGTCACCGGGGCGGTGGACTGCGGCTCGGTGTTCATCGGTACGCGGCAGGCCTGCGACGCGCGGGTAACGATCAGGTCGACAGGCAACCGGCCGCTGCGCATCAGCCGCGTCGAGGTGACCGGCCCGAACGACGCCGACTTCACCGTCGGTGTCGAGTGCGTGAACCGATCACTCGACACCGACGAGACTTGCGCAATGACGGTGCGGTTCAGCCCCTCGGCCGTTGGCCGGCGGGAGGCCACGCTGGTGATTCACCAGAACTTGCCGCCACCCGATCGCGGCACCGCGGTCGCGGTCGCCGGCATCGGGCGGGCGAGCCTCGCCCCATGCATGGCGGGTTTCGTGTGGCGGGAGGCGGTGGCCGACGACCACGTCTGCGTGACGCCGGAGACCCACGCACAGGTTCAGGCCGACAACGCCCTCGCCGACACCCGCCGCAGCCGCGACGGCGGGCCGTTCGGCCCGGATACCTGCGTCGACGGGTTCGTGTGGCGCGAAGCGGTGCCGAACGACCACGTTTGCGTGACCCCGGCCACCCGCGAGGCAACCCGTCAGGACAACGCGCTGACGGACACCCGCCGCGAGCACGGCTAGGCGCCGTCCTGGTCGGCCGTCTAGTGCGAATCGCGGCTCACCGCCGAACCGCTGGAGCCGACGAGGAAGTCCAGGTCCGCGCCGGTGTCGGCCTGCAGGACGTGGTCGATGTAGAGGCGTTGCCATCCGCGTTTCGGGTTGGCGAAGCCCGCGACCGTGGCCGGGTTTGGCGTACGGCGGGCGAGCTCATCGGCCGGTACCTCGAGATCGATTCGGCGTGCCTCGACGTCCAGTGCGAGAACATCACCGGTCTGCACCAGCGCCAACGGACCGCCGGCGGCCGCCTCGGGGCAGACGTGGAGCACGACGGTGCCGTACGCGGTGCCGCTCATCCGCCCGTCGCAGACCCGGACCATGTCCCGAACGCCCCGCTCGAGCAGCTTCTTGGGCAGCGGCAGGTTCGACACCTCGGGCATGCCTGGATAGCCCTTGGGTCCGCAGCCGCGCAGCACCAGGACGGAGTCGGCGTTGACGTCGAGATCCGGGTCGTCGATGCGGGCGTGGAAGTCCTCGATGCTGTCGAAGACAACCGCACGGCCGCGGTGCCGGAGCAGGTGCGGCGATGCCGCCGCCGGCTTGATCAGTGCCCCGTCGGGCGCGAGGTTGCCACGCAGCACGGCGATCCCGCCCTCGGCGATCAGCGGATCCGAGCGGGTCCGGATCACTTCTGGGTCCCAGACGCGGGCGTCGTCGAGGTAGTCGACGAGCGGCTTGCCCGTGACGGTGAGCGCCGCGGGGTCGAGCAGGTCACGCACCTCGCGCAGCACCGCGAGCAGGCCACCGGCGCGGTGGAAGTCGTCCATGAGGAAACGGCCGGCCGGGAGCAGATCGACGAGCACCGGCACGCGCGACCCGATGCGGTCGAAGTCGTAGATCGTCAGGGCGATCCCTAGCCGTCCGGCGATGGCCAGCAGGTGTACGACCGCGTTGGTGGACCCGCCAATCGCGGCCAGCGCCACGATGGCGTTGTGGAATGATCCCTTGGTCAGGATGCTGCTCGGCCGGCGGTCCTCGGTCACCAGCTCGACAGCCAGGCGGCCGGCGGCGTGAGCGGCCTCGAGCAGTCGGCTGTCCGGCGCCGGAGTCCCGGCGACCCCGGGGATGACGGTCCCGAGCGCCTCGGCGACCAACGCCATGGTGGACGCGGTCCCCATCGTGTTGCAGTGCCCGCGGCTGCGGATCATCGCCGACTCCGACCGGGCGAACTGCTCCTGCGGGAGCGTGCCCGCGCGGACCTCCTCCGACAGCCGCCACACATCGGTGCCGCAGCCGAGTGGCACGCCGCGGAACGTGCCCGTCAGCATCGGCCCGCCGGGCACGAGGACCGCGGGCAGGTCGACCGACGCAGCGGCCATCAACAGCGCCGGGACCGTCTTGTCGCAGCCGCCGAGGAGCACCACTCCATCGATGGGGTTCGCCCGGAGCATCTCCTCGGCGGCCATTGCCGCCATGTTGCGCCAGAGCATCGCCGTTGGCCGGACCTGTGTCTCACCGATCGACACCACCGGCAACTCCAGCGGGATGCCGCCCGCCTCGTAGACGCCGTTTCGCACGGAGGCGGCCACCTCGGTCAGGTGTGCGTTGCACGGGGTCAGGTCCGAGGCGGTGTTCGCGATGGCGATATGCGGCCGGCCCGTGAAGGCATCGTCCGGCAGACCGCGACGCATCCAGGCGCGGTGGATGTAGGCATTGCGGTCGTCGCCGGAGTACCACCGCCCGCTGCGGAGCACTGATCCCATGTATCTTCCAGTTGCCGAAACGATGGTCTACGGTCCGGAATGTCATGGAGATTACGCGAATAGTCAACGGATCGGCACCCCCCGGTCTGCAGGGGCGGTGAGCGCCCGGACGATGCACGCCTTCGTGCTCACCGCGCCGGGGGAGGGCTCGGTGCAGCAGGTGCCGGCCCCAGTGGCGGCTCCTGGCGAGGCGGTCGTGGACGTCGAGCGGGTCGGAGTGTGCGGCACCGACGTCGAGTTCTTCACGGGCGAGATGGCCTACCTGCACGAGGGGCACGCACGGTTCCCGATGCGCCTCGGTCACGAATGGGCCGGCACGGTCTCTGCGGTCGGCGACGGCGTCGACCCAGGCTGGATCGGTCGGCGAGTCATGGGCGACACGATGCTCGGCGACGGCAACTGCCGGCGGTGCCGGAAGGGACATCAGCACGTCTGCGAGAACCGGCAGGAGGTCGGGATCCGGGGCGGGCGACCGGGCGCGCTGGCCGAGCAGCTGGCCGTACCGGTCACCTCTCTGCACGGACTGCCCGACACGGTCGACGCGGTCCTCG
Source organism: Micromonosporaceae bacterium (assembly GCA_036506495.1). Lineage (GTDB taxonomy): Bacteria > Actinomycetota > Actinomycetes > Mycobacteriales > Micromonosporaceae > DASXRC01. The sequence continues at coordinate 4,847 of DASXRQ010000152.1, forward strand.
GGGCGCTGGTCGAGCCCGGCGGCAACGCCCTGCGCTCGGCGCAGGCGGCCCACCTCCGGCCGGGTGACCGAGCCCTCGTTCTCGGTCCCGGGACCATCGGGTTGCTGGTGGCGATGTTCGCTCGGGCGGCCGGGGCGGATGTGCACCTGTTGGGCCGCTCGTCCGGCTCGCTGGACTTCGCCCACACGCTCGGGTTTGAGCACGGCTGGATCGAGGACAGCCTCCCCGATCTGCCCTTCGACGCCGTCATCGACGCGTCGAACGCACCGCACCTGCCCGCCATGGCCCTCGACCTGGTCGAGCCGGCCGGCCGAGTCGTGTACGTGGGACTGGCCGGCAGCCCCAGCCGTATCGACACCCGCACGCTGGCGCTGAAGGACGTGACCGCGGTCGGCGTGCTGTCCGCGTCGCCCGGCCTCGACGGCACCATCCAGGCGTACGCGAGCGGAGAGGTTGATCCCCGGCCGCTGGTGGCCGCGGTCGTCGGGTTGGACCAGGTCGGCGCCGCGCTGGCGGGGAAGCGACCCCCGGGCGCCGGTCCTGGGCCGAAGGTCCATGTGGACCCGCGCCTCCACTGAACCGGGGGTGTCAGCTGCCGCGCGGCACGACGACCAGCGGGCTGCGCGCCGTCCGGACGAGCCTGGACGACACGCCGCCCAACAGCACACTGCGAACCGGCCCGTACCCGCGCGAGCCGCAGAACAAGACGTCGATGTGGTCTTCGTCGAGCTCGGCGAGCACCTCCACGACGTCACCGGTGAGTATCTGGCCGGTGGCCTGCACGCCGGGTGGCAGGCCCGCGATCGCCGTATCGAGAGCGAACTGATACTGCTCGCGGGCGGTCGCCAGGAATGCGCGCTCCGCATCGCGACCGATGAGCAGCGGCAGCACCTCCGCCTCGTCGGCGACCACGGTGTACAGGCGCAGCTCCGCCGACGTCCGCCGCGCGAGTCGGGCGGCGACCTCCAGTGCCGCCGTGGCCTCCGGCACGTCGATGTAGGCAACCCCGATGCGGGTCAGCGCGCTCGAGCTGCGGTTGCGCGCACCGGACGGCGCCACGGCGACCGGACACGGGCTGCCCGACAGCAGCCGCTCCGCGGTGCTGCCCGCAAACAGCCGTTCCTCGGTCGCCCGGCTGCCCGAGCCCACCACGATGAGCGACGCGGTCAGCTCCTCCGCGAGGTCGAGGAGGCCGTGCGCCGCCGAGGAAGACGCCACGATGCGGTACTCGATCCGCTTCGGCGGCCCGGTCAGGGCGTCAATCCGCGACCGCGCGCCGTCCAGCACCCGTTCGGCCAGGCGATGGCGGTCGGCCACCCATTCGGCGTCGACGCGCGCCGGGCTAATGGCCGCCGCGGACGGGTGAACCGCGGCGACGACAAGCGGAACGTCCAGGATTCGGGTGAACCACAGAGCCAGGCCGAGTGCGTCCTCACCCTGGGCGCTGCCGTCGAACCCGACGACTATCGGCCCGAGTTCGGGCAGCGGGGCCGGGGTCTCAGTCATGGGAGTCGTGCCGGTGCAGCAGATCCACCGGCTCCGCCGGCACCACCCCGTACTCGCCGTGCGCCATGCGCAGTCGGGAGTTGCGATATCCGTAGAAGGCGTAGATGAGCAGACCGGCGGCCAGCCACAGGACGAACCGGATCCAGGTGGCGAGTGGCAGGTCCTTCATCAGGTACACGGCGAACGCGACGCCGAGCACCGGGAGGATCGGCGACCACGGCACCCGGTACGGCCGCGGCATGTCCGGCCGAGTGCGCCTCAGGATGATCACGCCGATGTTGACAAGGACGAACGCGAACAGCGTGCCGATATTCACCAGTTCGACGATCTTGCTCAACGGCACGAGCGCGGCCAGCACGGCGATCAGTACGCCCAGTCCCATGGTCAACCGGGCCGGCGTACCGAAGCGCGCGTTAACCTTCGCCAAGCCCTCCGGCAGCAGCCCGTCCCGGCACATGGCGAAGAAGATCCGGGTCTGCCCGTAGAACACGACCAGGACGACGCTGGTGATCGCTATCAGCGCGCCCAGTGCGAGCAGCCAGGCCGCCCACCCTATGCCGGCGCCGTCCTTGAGAGCCGTCGCGAGCGGGGCGTCGCTCTTCTCCATCTCCGTCGGGGTAGCGATTCCCAGCGCGCCCACGGCCGTGAGGATGTAGAACACGGTGCAGATCACGAGCGAGCCGATGATGGCGAACGGCAGGTCCCGCTTGGGATTCTTCGCCTCCTCGCTGCCCGTAGAGACCGCGTCGAAGCCGATGTACGCAAAGAAGATGATGGCCGCCGCCGTCGTGATACTCCCCGTCCCGTGCGGCACGAACGGGGTGAAGTTCTTGGTGCTGAAGTTGGCCAGTGCCACGACGATGAAGAACGTCAGCACGAGCAGCTTGAGGGCGACCATGACGAAGTTGGCCCGGGCACTCTCGCGTACCCCGCGAATCAGCAGGAACGCGATGGCGAGCACGATGAACACGGCTGGCAGGTTGAACACGCCGCCGTCCTCGGGTGATTTCGCGATCGCGTCCGGCAGGTGGTAGTCGAACGCTGCCTCGAGGAAGACGTTGACGTTGCCGCCCCAGCCCACGGCCACCGCCGCCACCGACACGCCGTACTCCAGGACGAGGTCCCAGCCGATGATCCAGGCCACGATCTCGCCGAGCGTCGCGTAGGTGTACGTGTAGGCGCTGCCGGACACCGGAATGGACGACGCCAGCTCCGCATAGGAGAGCGCGGAGAATGTGCACGCGACGGCGGCAAGAACGAACGAGAGGATCACCGCGGGACCGGCGATGCCCGCGCCCTCGCCGATGACGACGAAGATGCCGGTGCCGATGATCGCGCCGACGCCCATGGCCAGCAGCGACGACCCGCCGACGGAACGTTTCAGCTCATGCCCGTGCTCGTGCGTCTCGGTGAGGAGCGAGGAAACATCACGGATCGCGAAGACGCCGGGCCTACCCGATCTGCCCTTGGCCGTCACACTCATTGCGACCACCTCCGCCGCAGTGGACTAAGCGTAGGAGAATGCGGTCGATGCCGGAAGAGGCACACGTCGAGACCGCGGCCAGCTCCGTCACCGACGGCGGCGGAGCAGCTCGGCCAACACCGCCGCCTGACTGTGCTCGATGTCCCGGGTGGCCGTGAGCAGCGTGACCGGGCCTTGCCGGACGAGCGTTCGGAGGTGGTCCACGGCTGCCGCGCGGTCGGGCTCGTCGAGTTCGACGAGGTAACGGCGGCGGAACTCCGCGAATCTCTCCGGTCGGTGGCCGTACCAGCTGCGCAATCCGGTCGATGGCGCAACATCCTTCAGCCACTCGTCCATCCGCAACTCGGCCTTGGCCATCCCGCGCGGCCACACCCGGTCCACAAGCACCCGCGCACCGTCGTCAGGCGACGGATCGTCGTAGACCCGGCGAAGCCCTATCTGCCGCACCATTCCGGCTACCTCCTCGAAATCTCCGTGTCAGCGCGACGGGTCGAGGACCAGCTTTCCCGTCGTACGGCGGGCGCGCAGGTCCTCGTGCGCCTGGCGGGCGTGCGACAGCGGGTACTCCCCGCCGGGCACCGCGCGCAGCGCTCCCTTCGTGACGAGGTCGAACAGCTCGGTCATCGCCCGCGGCACGAGGCCCGGCATCCGGTACGCGTGGGGCAGCCACATGCCGGCCACCGTGGTCGAGTGAGCCAACAGGTTGGCCGGCGCCACCGGTTTCGGCGGCTGCCGGTTGGCCATCCCGTAGAAGGCGAGCCGGCCGAACGGCGCCAACGCCACCACGCTCTGGTCGGTCACCCGGCCCCCGGTCATGTCGAGCACCACGTCCACCCGTCGTCCCCGGTTGGCCTCCCGCAGCGCCGCCGTCATGTCGGGCGCGTCGGCGTCCACGGCCACGTCCGCGCCGAGTGACAGCGAGAGCTCGCGCTTGGCCGGTGAGCTAGCCGTCGCGATCACCCGACCCGCGCCCCAGGCCTTGGCCAACTGGACCGCGAGGCTGCCGACGCCACCGGCCGCCGCGTGAACGACCACGGTCTCACCACGCTCCATGTGTACGCTACGTCGCAGCAACAGCCACGCCGTGACGCCCTGGACGACCAACGCCAGCGCGGTCACATCGTCCACCCCGTCGGGCACGTCGAATGTGGACACCGGATCGGCCACGGCCCGCTCGGCGTATCCGCCACCGGCCAGCATGGCAACCACCCGCCGGCCATCGGTGGTGCGGCCGACCACCTCGCCGCCCGGGATCATCGGCAGCTCCGTGCGGGACAGGTAGGAGTTCTCCGCCTGGTGCGTATCGGCGTAGTTGACCCCCGCCCGGTCCACGGACACGAGCAGCTGACCCGGGCCCGGCCGCGGCTCGGGCACGTCAGCCGGAACGAGGACCTCCGGGCCGCCGAACTCGGTGACCATGATCGCGCGCATGGTGGTTAGCCTCCCAGGCCGGTGACGACGCCGCGGACACCGGGTACCCGCGGGAAGCGGAACGGCTCCGCCGGCCGGCCGAACTGCACGAACCAGCATTCACCGGTCCGGCCTCCGGTGAGCGCGGCAATAAAGGCGTCCACGACGGCGTCGGGCGGCATCAGCGGCGTACCCGCGCCCGCCAGCGCGCGCCGCAACGGCTCGATCATCGGCGTGTCGGTGAAGCCCGGGCACAGCGCGTTGACCCGGATGCCGTCGGCCACCCACGCCGGGCCGAGCGCGCGGACCAGCCCGACGACGGCGGCCTTGTTCGCCGAATAGACCGGGTCGAGCGGCGTGGGGTCGAGCCCGGCGAGGCTGGCGGTCGCGATGATGTCACCGCCGCCCCGCGCGCGGAGCGCCGGCCGCGCCGCGTGGGCGCCGAACACCACGCCGTCGAGGTTGACGGCCATCGCCCGCCGGTACCGGCCCAGGTCGAGGTCGGGGCCGTCGCCCGTGCTCACGCCGGCGTTGAGCGCGACGATGTCGAGGCCGCCGTACGCGGTGACGGCCGCGGCGACCGCCGCGACATTGTCGTCGAGCTGTCCGACGTCGCACCGCACCGACCGGGCGCCGATCCGGTCCGCGACGGCGACCGCGGCCGCGCCGTCCACGTCGGCGACCACGACCCGGGCGCCGAGCCCGGCCAGCCGTTCCGCGACGGCGGAGCCGATGCCGCTCGCCCCGCCGGTCACCAGGGCCACCGACCCCGCGATCCGCTCGGCGTCCACGGCTCAGCCCGGCAGGTCGACGAGCGTGGCCAGCGCCGCACGGTGCTGGTCCGCGGTGCCGAGCGCGATCGCCGCGCTCTTGGCCCGCTTGAGGTACAGGTGCGCCGGGTGCTCCCAGGTGAACCCGATTCCGCCGTGCATCTGGACGCATTCCTCGGCCGCCCGCACCGCGACCGGGGAGCAGTGCGCCTGTGCGACTGCGACGGCGATCGCCGTGTCCGGGTCCTCGTCGGCGACGCAGCCGGCGGCATAGCGGGCGACGGCACGCGCCTGCGCGATCGCCACCCACAGCTCGGCAAGCCGGTGCTTCAGTGCCTGGAACGAGCCCACCGGGCGACCGAACTGGTGGCGGGTGTTTAGGTGAGTCACCGTGGCGTCCAGACACCACGAGGCGATTCCCAGCTGCTCGGCGGCGAGCAACGCGGCGCCCACTCGGAGCGCCGCCCGCCACGCGTGCGCTGCGGCGGCGGGGCCCGCGAGCGGTCGTGCCGGTGCGCCCTCGAACGCCACGTCACACAGCCGCCGGGTGAGGTCCAATGTGGTCAGTGGGGTTAGTCGGGCGTCGCCCGCGTCGACGGCCCACAACCCGTCGTTGGTCGGCACGGCGAGCACGTCGGCGGCCAGCGCGTCGGCGACGCCGGTCACCACGCCGGTGAGCGCGCCGTTTGCGGCACGCACCGACGTGGGTACGGCCACCGATGGCGGCGTCGCCAGGCCGAGCACCAGCACCGCCGTCGTCTCGCCGGCCGCCACGGCGGCGAGAAGATCATCGTCGGCCCACCCGTCGTCGACCGTCGCCAGCAGTGCGGCCGTGGCCATCGCGGCGCCGAGGTGGGGCACGGGCGCCGCGGCCCGGCCCACCTCCTCCGCCACGACCGCGGCCTCCCGCCACGACGCCCCGGCGCCGCCGAGCTTCTCCGGTACGGCGAGCCCGGCACACCCGACGTCTGCAGCGAGGGCCTGCCACAGCGCCCGGTCGTAGGGCTCGTCGCCGCCGGCCCGGGCTAGCACGGCTGTCCAGGGGCTGCGCTCGACCAGCACCTGCCGGACGGCCGAGCGCAGGTCCTCCTCCACGTCGCTGTACAGGAGCGTCATCGCGGCAGCTCCTTCCAGGGCGCGGCGACGTCGGCGCGAGCCTCCGGCGGCAGGCCCAGCACCCGTTCGGCGATGATGTTGGCGAGGATCTCCGACGTGCCGCCCTCGATCGAGTTGCCCTTGGCCCGCAGGTAGCGGTATCCGGGGGAGCGGTCCTGCCAGTCCACGATGGTCGGTCGGCGCATCGTCCAGTCGTCGTAGAGCAGGCCGTCCGCGGCGAGCAACTCCAGCTCGAACCCGGAGATTTCTTGGTTGAGCCGGGCGTACGCGAACTTCGCCGCGGAACCCTCCTCGCCCGGCTGGCCCGCGGCGAGCTGCTCACGCAGCCGCTGCGCGGCCAGCCGCGCGGCCTCCGCCGCCACCCAGAGCCGCAGCAGCGCGTCGTGCTGCCCCGGCGTGCGTAGGTCCGGTCGGTCGCGCCAGGTCGCGGCCACCACGCCGATCATGCCGGACTCCCGGGGCGCTGCGCCGCCGCCGATCGCCACCCGCTCGTTCATCAGTGTGGTACGGGCGACCCGCCAGCCGTCGCCCACGTCGCCGATGCGCAGCTCGTCGGGCAGGCGCACGTCGGTGAGGAACACCTCGTTGAACTCGGCCTCGCCGGTGATCTGCCGTAGCGGCCGCACGTCGACGCCGGCCGCCGTCATGTCGCAGACGAAGTACGTGATCCCGCGGTGCTTGGGCACGCCCGGGTCGGTGCGCGCGATGAGGATGCCCCACCGCGCCTCATGCGCCATCGAGGTCCAGACCTTCTGCCCGGTCACCACCCAGTCGTCGCCGTCCCGGGCGGCCCGGGTCGCCAGGGCGGCGAGGTCGGAGCCGGCGCCGGGCTCGCTGAACAGCTGGCACCACACCTCCTCGCCGGTCCACAGGGGACGGAGGAACCGCTCCCGCTGCGCTTGCGTGCCGTGACGCACGATGGTCGGCGCCACCATGCCCAGCCCGATCCCGATGCGCAGCGGCTCGTTGTCGGGCGCATCCGCGGCCGCGAACGCGTCGTCGACCACCGACTGCAGCACCCGCGGCGCGCCCAGTCCGCCGAGCCCCTCGGGAAAAGCGACCCAGGCGAGGCCCGCGTCGAACCGGGCCCGGAGGAATGCCAGCCGGTCGCCGGCGACGTCGTGATCCGCGAGGAACCGGTGCACCCGGTCCCGCAGCTCATCCGCGTCCATCATCGTCACCTTCGTAGAGTCGGTAGAACATCGCGGCGTGGTTGGCGTGGACGGCGGCCCGCTTTACCTTGAGCGTCGGCGTCAGCTCGCCGAACTCCTGGGTCAGGTCACGGTCGAGAACGGCGAACCGCTTGATCCGAGCGGCCCGGGCGTACCGCCCGTTCACGTCGTCGACCACCCTCTGGAGCAGATCGCGTACCTCGGCGGAACCGGCGAGCAGGGCAAGGTCCGCGGGCAGGCCGCGGTCCCGCGCCCAGGGCAGGATCTCCTCCGGGTCCAGCGTCAGCAGCGCGACTGGGTACGGCCGGCGGTCGCCGTACACGATCGCGTGCGAGATCCACCGCGACTGCCGCAGGTCGTTCTCCAGGTTGGCCGGCGCGATGTTCTTGCCACCCGCGGTGATGATGATGTCCTTCTTGCGCCCGGTGATCGTGAGGAACCCGTCGGCATCGAGCGCGCCGACGTCGCCGGTGCGGACCCACCCATCGACGAGGACCTCCGCGGTCGCGGCCGGATCGCGCCAGTAACCGGCGAACACGTGCGGCCCGCTCATCAGCACCTCGCCGTCGTCCGCCACGCGGATGCGTGTGCCGGGCGCGGCGACGCCGACCGTGCCGAGCCGGTGGTGCTCGAGTGTATTGATGGTGCCCACCCCGGTCGTTTCGGTCATGCCGTAGCCTTCGAGGACCGGAACGCCGGCGGCGGCGAAGAACTCGAGCACCTCCGGTGAGATCGGCGCGGCGCCGCTGAGCGCCATCCGTAGCCGCCCCCCAAAGAGGGCGCGCACCGCCGGCGACAGCGCGACGGGGTCCCTCACGTCACCGCCGGTGAGCGCGGTATGCACCTTCTCGAAGATCCGCGGCACCGATGGCAGGAAGGTCGGCGCGACCTCGGCGAGCTCCGGCACGATCCGCCGGAGGTCGCCGCCGTAGTACGCGAGTGTGGCGCCCGCGTCGAGGCAGGCGAACTGGGTGATCTGGGCGAACACGTGGGCCAGGGGGAGGAACAGGTAGACGACGTCCGCGGGCCGGACGTACGCGGTGCGTTCGTTGATCTCACACAGCGTCAACCAGTTGCGATGGGTCAGTACGCAGCCCTTCGGCGGTCCGGTCGTGCCGGACGTGTAAATGATCTGGGCCGGTGCGTCGAGGGACGTGGTCGCGCGGCGGTGAGTCAGCTCGCCATCCACATCGGACGATCCCGCGGCCGCTAGGCGGGACAGCCCACCTTCCGCGATCACCACGGTGACCGCGAGATCTGGCATCCGGTCGCGCATCCGCTCGACCTTTGCGAGCTGGCCGGCGTCCTCGCAGACGACCATCCGCGCGCCGGAGTTGCCGATCACCCACTCGCACTCCTCTGCGGAGCTGGACGGGTAGATGGGCACCAGCACGCCGCCCGCCGCTAGCACGGCGAGCCCCGCGTACGTCCACTCCGGACGCGTCTCGGCGAGCACGCACACCCGGTCGCCGGCCGCGATGCCCTCCGCGACGAGCCCGCGGGCGAGGTCCCGCACGGTGTCGGCGAGCTCGGTGAAGGACCGGTCGGCCCATACGCCGTCGCGCCGGGCGCGCAGGGCCGGCCGGTCGCCGTACGTCTCGGCCGCGGCGAACGGCAGCTCGCCGATGGTCCGGACCCGGTCCCGCAGCGGCGTCATCACGCGACCGTCGGGGCGATCGGCGCAACCTGGACCGGCACGCCGTTGAGTACCGCGGTGCCGGACAGCGGATCAACACTCAGGTCATCGGTGAGGATGTTGCTGTTGACGCCGGCGTGCCGACCGGCGACGGACAGCTCGGCTCCCGACCGGTCGTGGCCCCACCCGTGGGGAATGCTGACCACGCCGGGCGCGATGTCGTCGCTGACCTCGACCGGCAGCTCGACGCGGCCGACCCGCGAGGTGACCTCGGCCCGTCCCCCGGAGACCAGGCCGAGCCGGGCGGCGTCGGCCCGGTTGACCACCAGCGTGCACAGATCCCGACCCCTGACGAGCGACGGCACGTTGTGCATCCACGAGTTGTTGGAGCGCAGGTGCCGGCGCCCGACCACGACGAACTCCCGATCGCCGGCCGGCGCCGGGCTCTGGGCGAGCCGCCGCACCTCGGCCGCGATCGGCTCCGGGCACAGCTCGATCTTCCCCGACGGTGTACGCAGGACGGCCGGCAGCCTCGGCTGCAGCGGGCCGAGGTCGATGCCGTGCGGGTGGTCGCGCAGTCGGGCCAGCGACAGCCCGTCGGGCACCTGGCCGAACCAGTCACCGTACGGACCCGTGCGTAGCCGCAGGTCCAGGACGCGCTCGGCGCGGGTGCCACCGTCCAACGCGGCCGCTAGCTCGTCGACGTCGACGCCGTGGACCCGGGTGGACCCGTTGCCGACCAGCGCGTCGAGCGCAGTGCGCAGCTCGCGTTCGGCCAGCGCGTCGAAATCCGCGTCGGGCGGGAGGCCGGCCAGCGTCGCGATCAGGCGCGCGAAGATATCGCACTCGTCGACGTCGCCGGGCTCGGGCGGGATGGCCGGTGGCGAGAAGTTCGCAACGTTGCGCACCGAGAAGTTGTAGAAGCCCAGGTCGTAGTGGGCCTGCCGGCTCGGCGGGGGCGGCGGCAGGATGACGTCGGCGTGCCGCGTCGTCTCGTTGACGTACGGGTCGACGCAGACGACGAGGTCCAGTCGCGCGACGGCCCGGTCGAGCCGCTCGGCGTTGGGTACGGACAGCACCGGGTTGCCGGCGACCGTGATGAGTGCCCGGACCTGGCCGGGACCGGCTGTCTCTATCTCGTCGGCCAGCGTGACCGCCGGAAGCTCGCCGAGGACCTCCGGCAGTGCGCGGACCCGGCTGTGCCATCGTCCGACGACGAAACCGGAGCCCCTGCCCGTACCCCGGCGACCATGGGCCGGCAACGGGAACATCGCGCCACCCGGCCGGTCCAGGTTTCCGGTGAGCACGTTGAGCACATCGACCAGCCAGCTGGTCACCGTTCCGGTGGCGACGGTCGTGGTGCCGATCCGGCCGTACACGGCGGCCCGTGGCGCCGCGGCAAGCTCGGCAGCCAGCTCGCGTACGGTAGCGGCGTCCACCCCGCAGCGCGGCGCGACCGAGTCGGAGTCGAACGGGGCGACCAGGCCGGGCAGGGCGTCCATTCCGGCGACGTGCTCCGCGAGCGGTCCCGGCGCCACCAGGTCGCGGGCGAAGAGCTCGTGCGCCATGCCCAGCAATAGGTAGGCGTCGGTGCCTGGGCGGATCGGCACATGCCGGTCGGCCACTCGAGCCGTGCGGCTGCGCCGCGGGTCGACGACCACGAACCGCCCGCCGCGGGCCTGGAGAGCCTTGAGCCGGCCCGGCACGTCCGGGACGGTCCACAGGCTGCCGTTGGAAGAGTACGGGTCGGCGCCGAGGATCAGTAGAAAGTCCGTGCGGTCGACGTCGGGGACGGGGACTGTGAGCGGATGGCCGAACAGGTAACCGCACGCCACGTGCTTGGGCATCTGGTCCAGCGTGGATGCCGTGAACACGTTGCGGGAGCCCAGGGCCCTGCGCAGCGCACCGGCGTAGAGCCCGCCGGCGAGCGTGTGCACGTTGGGGTTGCCCAGGTACAGCGCGATCGCGTCCCGACCGTACTGGCCGATGATGCGGGTGAGCCCGGCGTGCACGGCGGCGAACGCCTCCGACCAGCTGGCCGGCAGCAGCTTGCCGTCCCGGCGGACCCGGGGCGTGCGGAGCCGATCCGGGTCGGCCTCGAGCTGTCCGAGGGACGCGCCTTTCGGGCAGAGGAAACCGCGGCTGAACACGTCGGCCGCATCACCGCGTACGCCGGTGACGGCCCCGCCGTCCACGGTGAGCTCGAGTCCGCACGTCGCCTCGCACAGCGGGCACGTCGCGTACGCGGTGTGGACCATGGCCTACCCTCTCTGCCCGCTTCGGCGGACCGGCAGTGCGGGAACCACAGCAACTAAGGGGACGCGTCCATGGCGTCCAGCGTCCGGGCCAGCTCCAGCCGCGACGAGACGCGCAACTTGCCGTAGATGCGCGACAGATAGACCTCGATGCTGCGCGGGCTGTAGTGCAGGGCGGCCGCGATCTCCCGGTTGCGCATGCCTTGCTGGACCAGGCGCGCCACTCGCTCCTCCGACTCGGTGAGGAGCCCCGCGGTCCGTGACCGGCTGCGTGGCACCTTCTCGCCCAGTTGGTGCAGCCGCCGGCCGGCCCGGCGGCGCAGACCGTGCGCGCCCAGCCGAGCGAACGTCCGGTACGCCTCGGCCAGCTGGTCGCTGGCGTCGGCGGCCAGCTCAGCGAGGGCGAGCTGAGCACGGGCCCGCTCGAACGCGAGACCGCTCGCGGCCGCCTCCCGGATAGCTCGGTCGAGATCGTCACGGTCTCGCCGTGCGATGCCGACGGTGCGGTGCAGGGTGGTCTTCGACCACGGGGCGATCTGCGGGGTGGCGACCTCGATGAGCGTCTTCAGCACGGGTTCCACCTCGGCGGGCGTGCCCGCGTCGAGTTCCAGCTCGACGAGTCGAGACAAGAGCAGCGTGCCGTACGGGGCCGTGTGCGGGTCGGGCAACGCGCTGCGCAGGGTCCGGCGGGCCTTCTCGGGGTCGCCGCTCGCGGCCTGGTACCCGGCCACGGCGTACGCGTACAGCTCCGACATGTTGCGCACCGCAGGCGCTGCACGCGCCGCCAGCCGGCCGGCGGGTAGGAGCTCGCCCCGCCACGTGCGGATCTCCAGCTCCACCGCGGTCAGGGCGGCGCCCAGGGTGGCCTGCTCGCGCGCCTCCAGCTCCGGCGTGACGGTACGCAGGCCATCCAGCGCCGCGTCCCAGCGCCCGCCGAGCCAGTCAAGCACGACGCGGCTGAGGCCCCGCTCGCCCGAGAAGGCGTACGGGTTGCCCATGTCGGCGGCGAGTCGTTCGGCACGGCGCAACCTCGAGGAGGCGTCGTCCACCAGGCCGGCGAGGGCGCCCGTCAAGGCGCCCATCGCGAGCGCCTGTAGCTGCAGGGTCGTCGAGTCTGCGGCCGCGTGCAGGGCCCGGTCGGCGAACTCGACGGTCTGGGCATGCCGGCTCGCCGTCGAGGTGAGCATCGCGAGCTGGCCGCAGACCACGACCTCCTCGGCCGGCGAGGTGCGCGTCGCGGCGGCGGCGACCTCCGCCGCGTCGAGGGCCTCGGCGCGGCGGCCGGCGAACGCCAGCAGGACGGCGCGCTGGGCGAGCAGGGCTGCGGTGCCCGAGCCCGCCGCGATCTGCTTGTCGACGACCGCGATCGCTTCGTCGAGCCGGCCGAGCACCACCAGGCTGCTGACCACGGCGGTCGCGGCGTGGGACCGCTCCTCGCCGGGCGGGAGCAGCGCCATCGCCGCCAGGCCCGGCGGTACCGCCTCCGCGGGCCGCGAGGCGCGCGCGAGTGCGCGGCAGCGCAGGGCGAGCAGGCCGGCCCGTTCCGTGGCCCCCGGCGGCAGCAGGTCGAGCGCACGGGCGCAGAAGCCCGCCGCCGCCTCGGGGGCGTCGGTGAGGGCGCGTCGGGCCGCCTCGCCGAGCACGCCGATCGCGGCCGGGTCGCCGGACGCCGCCGACTCGGACACGTGCCTCGCCAGATCGAGCAGGTCGACATCCTCGCCCCGGCCCCGGCTGGCCAGCAGGTGCGCGGCGACCAGCCCGTGCAGGCGTCGGGCCGTCGCGGGCCCGATCTCGTCGTACAGCGCGTCGGCCACGATGTCGTGCGCGAATCGGTAGCGGCCGGCCAGATCGGCGGCGACGACGTTCGCGTGGACCAGGTCGTCGAAGGCGTCGGAGACAGCAGACTCCGACAGTCCGGTCACCCGCGCGAGCAGGTTCATCCGACCCAGGTCGACGGCGCCGAGCACGGCGAGTGCGCGCGCGACGGCCCGCGCGTCGGGACTCAGCGGCATGACCCGCTGCAGCACGGCGTTGCCGCGGGTCACGCGTACGGTGTGCGTCGCGACCGTGAGCCGCGCGGATCCGGCGTCGAGCGCGACCAGGCCCGCCTCGGCGAGCGAGCGCGCGATCTCCGTTCCGAAGAACGGATTCCCGTCGGCCCGGCCGTGAACCTCCGCGGTCAGGTCGTCGTCGGGCGGCGCGCCCAGTAGCGGGGTGATCATCTCCGCGAGGTCGCCCGGCGGGGGCGTGGCGAGCTCGACCCGCACCAGATCGACGTCGGCGGCGAGTCGCTCCAGCATCTCCTCGGCGGCCGCGCTCGGCACGGCGCGGTGCGCGCGGAGGGCGGCGAGCAGTCCGATCGGTGCGGCCGGCAGCCTCCGAAGCACGACGGAGAGGAGTGCAATCGACTCGTCGTCCAGCTCATGGAGGTCGTCGACCACGACGGCAAGGGGTCCGCTCGCGGCGAGCGCGGCGAACAGCCGCGTCACCGCGGCGCAGGCCCGACCGAAGCCGGCTCCGGGTGGCGCGGCGGAGTCGGCTTCGTCGAGATCGAGCGCGGTCAGGGCGTCCCGCTGTAAGCCCTGGGCATAGCTGTTGTCGACCGTGACCTGCCGAAGCCCGGTGAGCAGCGCCGCGTACAGCACCCGGCGCTCCAGCCGGTCGGCGTTCACCCGCACGACATGCCAGCGGCGCCCGGCCAGTCGCCGCGCCGACTCGGCGAGCAGGCACGACTTGCCGATGCCCGCCTCGCCGGTAACCGCGACCGCGACCAGGCCGGCGGTGGGGACCCGGCCGACGGAGTCGAGCACGAGGCGTAGTTCGTCGCCCCGGCCCACGAACGGCGTGACGATGCGTCACCTCCTCGCTGGCCGATCCGATCAATCTATCCCGCGTAAACTGCTGCGGAATCCCTACTCGACCGCCGGCGGGCCCGGTGATGCGATCGGCCGTGAAGCCGGTCCCGACGACGCGAAGTGAGGCGACGATGTCGATCGAGGGAAGCTGCGAGCCGAGGTTCGCGCGCGTACGCGAGGAGTTCGAGCGCAACTTCGTCGAGCGTGGCGAGGTGGGAGCGTCCGTGTGCGTGACGCTCGACGGCGAGCCGGTCGTCGACCTGTGGGGCGGGCAGGCCGATCCGACGGCCGGCCGGGCCTGGGACCGCGACACGATCGGCCACGTCTGGTCGGCCACCAAGGGCGCGACCGCCTTGTGCGCCCACATGCTGGCGTCCCGCGGCCGGCTCGACCTGAACGCCCCGGTCGCCCGGTACTGGCCGGAGTTCGCGAAGAACGGCAAGGAGTCGGTGCTCGTCCGGCACCTGCTCAACCATCAGGCCGGGGTGCCGGCGGTGCGCGATCCGCTGCCGGCGGGCTGCTTCTACGACTGGTCGCTGATGGTCGATGCACTCGCGCGGGAGGAGCCGTTCTGGCGGCCCGGCACCAGGAACGGCTACCACGCGCTCACGTTCGGGTACCTCGTGGGCGAGGTGATCCGGCGGGTCGATGGCCGTACCCTCGGTGCCTTCTTCCGCGACGAGGTGGCCGGACCGCTCGGGCTGGACTTCTGGCTCGGCCTGCCGGAGGAGCAGGAGGCGCGCGTCGCGCCCACGATCCCCGCCGCGCCGCCGGGCCCCGGCGACCCCGTGCCGAGCTTCTACGTGGCGGCGCTGACTGATCCGACCTCCGTGCAGGCGCTGGTGCTGGCCAACACCGGCGGCTACATGCTGTTGCCCGGCGAATCCGACTGCCGCGCGGCGCACGCGGCGGAGTTCGGCGCGGTCGGCGGGATCACCAACGCCCGCGGGCTGGCCGGGATGTACCGGGCACTCGCGCTGGGCGGGGCGGCGCTCGTCGACCGCGACCAGCTGGCCGTGATGGGCGCGGTCAGCTCGGCAACCTCGGTCGACGCGGTGCTACTGGTGCCATCGCGGTTCACGCTGGGCTTCGTGAAGACGGCGGACAACCGGTATCTGCCGCCGGCCGACCGCGATGGTGTGCTCATGAGCGAGGAGGCGTTCGGGCACGTCGGGATGGGCGGCTCCCACGGGTTCGCCGACCCGCGGGCGCGCCTGTCGTTCGGATACACGATGAGCCGGCAGGGCACCGGCCTCGGCGTGAACGAGCGCGGCCAGTCTCTGATCGACGCGGTCTACGCGGCCATCGGGTACCGGCGCGTCGACGACGGCGGCCCCTGGTACGCCTGACGGTCGGTCGCACGTCGCCGTCCCCGCCTCGCTACCGGCAGATGGCGTGCTCGACGTTGGCGACCAGCAGCCGGGCGACCTCATCGACCGACAGGCCCCTGCCGGTGTAGAGCAGGTCGAAGGCGTCGAAGCTGGTGGTCAGCCATAGGATGTGGGCGGCGTCGTCGACGGTCACATCCGGCCGGAGGAGACCCTGGTCTGCCAGCCGCTGTGCGAGGTGGGCCATTCCTCCGGTGCGGCGGGCATCGCTGCGCTGCACGGCACCGGCGGTGGCTTCCGGGTCGAGCGCGGCCATGGAGAACAGCACGCGGTGCACGTCGCGGTGGGCCGCGAAGTATTCGCAGCTGGCGCGGATGCCTTCGCGCAGGGTCTCGCGCGCGTCCGGGTTGGCGACGGCGGTGCGCACCCCCTCGAACCCGCCACGCTCCATCAGGTCGGCGGCGACCGCGTCGAACAGTCCGGCGCGGGAGCCGAAGATCAGGTAGATGGTGGAGCGGGCGACGCGGGCCGCCCGGGCGACCTGGTCGACGCTGACCGCTTGCGTCGGCGCCTTGCGTAGCCGCTCGTAGACCGCGTCGAGGATGCGGCGGCGGGTCTCCTCCGCCGCGTCCGCGCGCAGCCGCTGCTCGTACTTGCGGGTCGCCATCGCCAGCCATCCTACATTTCGCTTGACAGATTGTCTCGTTTAAGACAAGCTGTCTTGTGAAAACGCGTGCGGCTCAACGAAGGGGTGTGTTCGGTGCAGAGGCGAGACGTGCCGGTGCTGATCGTCGGCGCGGGACCGGCCGGCCTCAGCGCCGCGATTGCCCTGGCCCGCGAGGGCGTCCGGGCGCTGCTCGTGGAGCGACGGAGCGAGCCGTCGTGCCTGCCGCGGGCCACCGTCGTCAGTACCCGGTCGATGGAGATCTTCCGCTCGTGGGGGCTCGAAGACCGGATACGGCACGGCGGCGTCGACGTCGAGTGGCTGCTGTGGGCGTGCGAGACCCTCGCCGGCGCAGCGGACGGATCCGGCCATGCCGTCGGCTACCCGACGCGGGAGCAGAGCGCAGTCGTCAGCCCGACCGGTCCGGCGTGCGTGCCGCAGGACCACCTCGAGCCGGTCCTGCTGGCTCACCTCCGCTCGCTGCCGGCCGCGGAGGTCGAGCTGGGCGCCGAGGTGGTCGACGTCATCGACGGGCCCGACGCCGTGCGGGTGACGGTGCGCGACGCCGGAACCGGTGCGATGCGGGTCGTGGACGCCTGTTACGTCGTCGCGGCCGACGGAGCACACAGCTTCGTGCGGCGAGCCGTCGGCATCCCGATGCACGGCCCAGACCGCCTCGCCGCCACCGCTAGCGCGCTGTTTCGCGCCCCGCTGTGGCGGCTGCTCGGCCCCCACCGCTACGGCATCTACGTCGTTAGCCACGCCCGTGGCCAGGGCACCTTCCTACCCGCCGGCCCGGGCGACCGCTGGCTCTACGGCGTCGGCGGCTACGACCCCGACCGCGAGGGCCCGGCCGACTTCACGCCGGAACGATTCGCTCGGCTCATCCGGCTTGGCGCGGGCGTGGCCGACCTCGCCGTGCACGTGGAGCGCGTCGGTACCTTCACGTTCGCCGCGCAGCTCGCCGAGCGCTTCCACGCCGGCCGGGTGTTCCTGATCGGCGACGCCGCGCACCATGTCACGCCGCGTGGCGGCACCGGCATGAACACCGCGATCGCCGACGGCCACGACCTGGGTTGGAAGCTTGCCTGGGTGCTGCGCGGCTGGGCGGAACCCGAACTGCTCGACTCCTACGAGGCCGAGCGCCGGCCTGTAGCGGAGCACAACGTGACCCGGTCGGCCGACCCGAACGGCTCGCGGCGCCCCGTCGACGAGGAGCTGGTCGCCGACCTCGGCGGACGCGTCCCGCATCGGTGGCTGCCGGGGTCCCACACCTCCACTCTTGACCTGCTCGGGCGTGGGCTCACTGTGTTCACGGGTCCGCAGCGACGTCGCTGGGACGCGGCGGCCGCCAGAACGACGACGCCACTGCCACTCACCGTCCACGCGCTTGACCCGGTGACCGCCCGCGCGATGGGCATCCCCGACGGCGGGGCGCTGCTGGCCCGGCCCGATGGCACCCCGGCCGGCTGGTGGCCGGCCGGCGAGGAGGTGCAGGCGCTGCAGTCGCCGCCGCGTCTGCAACGGGCGGGCGCGTATGCTCACGTCCCCGGTGTCGACCGCCGGTAGCCCGGGCCGGGCGGCGATGGCGCGGTGCTGCGAGAGATGGTGAAACGTGTCCGCTGAATCGGTGCCGCTTTCCGCACTTCCCGAACTGGGCCTTGCCGGACAGCGGGCCGTCGTCACTGGAGGCGCCGGCGGAATCGGCCTGGCCATCGCCCGTCGACTGCGCGCCTGTGGGGCGTACGTCATCGTCGTCGACAGGGATGAGCAGGCGCTTCGGAGCGCGTTTCCCAACGACGAGTGTGCGCCCGTCCGTGCGGACATCGCGGCGGACGCGGCCGACCTGGCCGACCGCCTCCTGCGCGACCACGGTCCGATATCGCTCGTGGTCAACAACGTCGGAGTGACGACACCGCACCGGTTCCTGGAGCTGGAGAGTCGCGATTACCACCAGGTCTTCGGGGCCAACCTCGACGGCCCGTGGTTCTTCACTCGCCAGCTCGCGCGCGGACTCGTCCGCGCCAGCGTCGAGGGATCGATCCTGTTCATCTCGTCCGTGCACGACACGTTCATCCGGATGTACCCGCACTACAGCACCAGCAAGGCGGCCACCGCGATGCTGGTCAGGGAGCTCGCGTACGAGCTGGCACCGCACCGGATCCGCGTCAACGCGATCTCCCCCGGCTGGATCAGGACGGGGGAGGACCCGCCGGACGAGCGGCTACGAAAGGTCACCCACCAGGTTCCTGCGGGCGTGCCCGGTGAGCCCGACGACGTCGCGCGGCTGGCGGTCGTCCTGCTCAGCAACGCGTGGTCGGGCTATGTGACGGGTGCGAACCTGACCGTCGACGGCGGCCTCTCGCTGCACAACTGGCTCATGGACCTCTGACCGGTACGGTGGGCGGGTGGTGGAGCCTGATGTCTTGCCGCCGGCCCGGTCAACCGTGACCCACGCAACCATCACGGTGTCCGAGCCGGTCGGGTTCCGACCGCTGCGCACGGACCTGCACCTGCCACCCGGCGGCGGTCCCCATCCGCTCGTCGTGTGGGTGCATGGCGGCGGCTGGCAATCCGGCAGCCGGCTCACGCTGCCGGAGACCATCGCGCCGCACGGCTTCCACGAGCGCCACGTCGCGCGGGGGTACGCCGTGGCCGACGTCGACTACCGGCTGAGCTCCGAGGCGCAGTACCCGGCACAGCTCGTGGACGTGCAGGCGGCGGTGGGGTGGCTGCACCGGCACGCGTTCGCGCTCGGGCTGGATCCCGCCCGGTTCGCCACCATGGGCGAGTCGGCCGGGGGACATCTGGCCGCCATGGTCGGGCTGCTCGGTGCCGGCGATGCGGAGATCCGGGCGGTGGTCAACTGGTATGGCGCCACCGACCTGACCGACTTCAGCCACACCGATCCGGACACCGCACCGGCCGTGCTGCTCGGCGGTGCGATCGGCGAGCGGCTCGACTTCGCCCGGTTCGCCAGCCCGGTTCACCGCGTACACCCCGGCGCGCCGCCCTTCCTCAATGTCCACGGCACCGCGGACACCATCGTCCCGTACCGGCAGAGCGAGGCGCTCGCCGAGGCGCTGCGGGCGCACGGCGTACGCGCCGACCTGCTGCCCGTGCCGGACGCCGGCCATTGCTTCGAAGGCTGGTCCGACATCGGCGGGGTCATCGATGCGGGTATCGACTTCCTCGACGATGTGCTGAAGTAGCGGGGGCCTCGCTGTCCGTAGGCGTCCGCACCTCGTAGTGATCTCGCGACGTCCTACCTGAACTGAGTCGAAAATGAATCGGCCGACGGCCTGGGCGGGCACGTCACCGACCGGGTCGTTGGTCCCGAACCGGTCCGCACGTCGTCGGTCCCATGGCCGAGCTTTGGTCAGCTGGGCCGGGTGTCCGTGGTGAGGATGACCTCGTCGAGGGGTCGGCGCGGTGTAGCCGGGGCCGGTGTGATCGGGTAGCCGATCCGCAGTACCGTCTGGACGACCTGTCCGGTGACGGAGTCGGCGAGCAGGGCGCGCAGTTTGGGGACCTCGAGGAGCTGGCTCAGCGGCGTCGCGGCCAGGCCGCGCAGGGTGGCGGTCAGCAGCACCCGTTGTAGCGCGGCGCCGGCGCGCAGCCAGTCAGCTGGGGCGTCGCCGGTGGTGAACAGCAGGATCAGTGTGGGGTCCGGCTCGAACGCCACCGTGGCGGTGGGGGCGCCGTGGCCAAGTGCAAAGTCCCGCAGCGGGAGGGCCCGGTCGGTGTCGCGGGGTCCGAACGCCTGTCGGGGCACCCCGTCGCGGGGGCCGAACCCGCCGGTGGTGGTCCAGGCGGCCAGTTCGGCCCGGTATCTCGGGTCGGTGCGCATCCCGTTTTCGGCGGTGCGGGTGAGGCTGAGCACGCCGTCGCGCAGCGCCGGGTCGACGGCGAGCAGCGCGGCCTGTTCGGCGGCCGCCGCGGCGGCCAGCTCCTCCAGGGTGCCGAAGGGCACCGACTTGTCCGCGAACGGTCGGCGGTTGGTGTGCCGGCGCGGGATCGTCTCGGCCAGCGCCACGACGGCTGCCGGCGCGGCGGCCGCGCGGTCCATCGTCAGCCGCGCCGCCAGGTTCGGCTGGTCGCGGTCGGGCATCAGACGCACCCGGGTCTCGCGTCCGTGCGCGCGCACGGCCAGGCGCAAGTTGAAGATGGCGGCGCCGACGCTGACGAACATCTCCCGGCCGTCCGGATCCAGCGTGGCCAGCTGGCGGCGCCGGTCGACCAGCACGTCGATCGCGTCGCCCCGGGGGCGGAACAGCCATGGCTGGGTGTTGTGGACCGACGGCGCGGCGCTCGCCGCGAGCAGGCATTCACGCAGCGCCGGTCCGGGTCTGCCGGCCGCGTCGTACCAGGCGGATTCAGGCATGCCACCAGCATCAGCGACGGTTTCCGGACGCTGCCACGGCCGTGCGTGCCGTGACCCCGGGCCGAAGGTCCCAGCGTGGCGGTGCCCGGGACCGAGCCAGCCGCCCGGCGGGCCGACGGTGTGTCGCCGGGCTCATCGGGCCGGCCGGCCGCCGCGCAGGATCAGGGGTAATCACCGCTCGTCCCCCCGGGCGGGTACAGCGACCCGAACACTGGGGCGTATGGACCTACCGGTTCGTCCATGGCCGGCGGCACGCTCACTTCCACAGGCGCGGGCATCGGATCCGGGCCGTGATCCCGGAGGCGACCGTGAAGGCGATATACACGGCGCGGCAACCGCCGCCACCGCCGCAGCGCCCGAACCCAGGGGTAGCGCAGCGGCCGATCAGCGACGCGATGAGTAGCCCGGTGTTGTGCGTGCGTGGCGGCACCCTGCTCGGCGACGCGGTGCAGGCGATGGTGCGCTCCGCACGCCGCCATCTAGTCGTCATCGATGACGCCGGCCGGTGTGTCGGCGTGCTGGCCGACCGGGCCGTCGCCACCTGGGCGCACGATCCGGCCGCGTTTACCCACGACCCGGTCAGCGCCGCCATGGATCCCCATCCAGCCACTCTCGGTGCCCGGGCGCGGATCGCGGACGCCGCACGCCTCATGAGCGCGGCCGGAGGTCGACGCGGTGGTCGTCACCGATGCCCATCGGGTGCCCGTCGGCATCGTTACCGGCGGCGACCTCATCAGGCTGCTCGGCGGCTAGCCGGGCCCAGCGCTCCGATCGGTGGCAACGATGTCTGACTCGTACGACCTGCTTCGCGCCCAGCGTTTCCTCGACGGACTCAACGACTGGCAGCTGCAGCGGCTGGCCCAACACGCCCAGCGGTCCATGTTCCACGCCGGCAACCGGGTCTTTCGGGAAGGAGACGCGGCCGACCGGATGTGGCTGATCGTTGCCGGCCGGGTGGCCGTCGACACCCACCTTCCCCGGCAAGGCGACGTCGTCGTGGACACGCTCGGACCCGGCGCCGTCCTCGGCTGGTCCTGGCTGGTTCCGCCGCACCGGTGGCGCTTCGGCGCCGTGGCCATCGAGACCACCCACACCATCGAGATGGACGGGCCGTCGGTGCGAGAGTTGTGCCATAACGACCCCCTCCTCGGCTTCCAGTTGGCGTTGGGCGTCATCCAGGTCGTCACCGAGCGGCTCCGCGCGACCCGGCACCGGCTGGCCAGCGGATGACGTGAGGCGCCTGTCAACGTCTCGACCGAACGCGGGTAGGGCTGGCGCGTCGTCGAACTGGTGGCGCAGCTCCTCGCCCTCGACGTCCACATTGGGGGGACGCGGTCGAGCCAGCGTGGTAGCCAGCAGGCAGCCTGGCCGGGCAGGTCATCACCGCAGGCACGATGGTCATAGGTACCGCTCTGCGGGCATCCGGGTGATCAGGAAGACCGGGGTGGTGCGGCGGGAGTCGCGGGACCCTAGACCTCTGCTCGCCGATGGTGGAGCCTTCGCCGGCAGCCCGCGCTCATACCCCCCCGGGTACACTCGAGGCCGGAGTCGGAGGGGGGCTGGCGATGCGGGTCGACGAGACCGCAACCGGTGACGTGATCAAGCGGTTGCGGCGAGCCGAGGGGCAGATCCGTGGTGTGATCGGGATGCTCGAGGAAGGCCGCGACTGCGCCGAGGTCGTGACCCAGCTGGCCGCGGTGTCTCGGGCTCTGGACCGGGCCGGCTTCAAAATTGTCGCCAGCGGGCTGCAGCAGTGCTTAACCACGGCCGAGGACGGCAAGGACCCGAGCGTCGATCTGGAAAAGATGGAACGACTGTTCCTTTCCCTCGCGTAGGCGGACTCCGTGGCGGGCGGTCATAGGAGCTGAGGTCAGGTGTACGGGCGGGGCCAGCGTGTTTGGGCGTGGTCGCTGGTGGCTGTTCAGCTGCTGCTACTGGCCGGTCTGGTGTGGACGCCAGGAAGCCGGACGTGGTCCACGCCGGGTTGGCTCGTCGGGATCGCGGTCTTGACGCTCGCCGCGGCGTCGCTCATCGCGCTGGCCGGCGCGGCCGAGCTGGGCCAAGGGCTGACCGCGTCGCCGCTGCCGTCGGCTGCGGCCCAACTGCGTACCACCGGGGTCTACGCGTGCGTGCGTCATCCGATCTATAGCGGGCTGCTGCTCGGCGGCGCCGGGCTGGTGCTGCTGTCCGGCCGGTTGACGCGAGTGTGGGTGTGGCTGGCCCTGCTCGCCCTGTTGTGGTTGAAGGTGGGACTGGAGGAGCGTGCGCTCGCCGCCCGGTTCGCCGACTACGACGCGTACGCCGCCGCGACGCCGCGTCTGGTTCCGTCTCCGGTGCGCTGTTGGCGCTGGCTGATCAGGGCGCTGGCGAAGTAGCGGCGCCGGGAATGGAAGCTGCCTTCGGCCGGCCAGGCGGACGGGCCACCAGGTCCACGCTCGCCCAGGCCAGCCACGCGATGGTCATCGCGACCCGCACGCCCGCGGCGGACGCGATCGGTTCCGCGACCGTCAGCCCCGTGACGACGGTGGCCACCAGTGCCGACGCGGCAGCCAGCGCACTAATGACGGCCAGGCCTGGCCGGCGGCGCCACGACACCTGCGTCACACCGACCCACCATGCGGTCTCGAGCGCCAACCACCACCAGGTTCCGCCGGCGTGGTCGCCGAGCACGGCGCCGAGCGGCCCGACGACGACGCCGAGTGCCGCCAGCGCCCGGACCAGTCGGCGGCCGGTCCGCCACACCGAGGCGGCCAGCACTGCCGCGAGGGGCATCAGGAGCAGGTTGGCGGCTGTCGTCCACCGCGGGTCGGCGTCCTGCAGGAGGTCGATGGCGGTGGCGGCGGCCGCGCCCAGGGCGCAGAGGGCCGCGAAACCGCCGACCACCCGACACGGCGTCATCGGGTCAGGTCAATCGCCGCAAAGAGGCCGGCGTGGTCCGAGACTCGTAGCCAGCCGTCGCCCACCCGCAGCGGCTGTACGAGGATTCGGTGTACGCCCGCGATCCGCGCGGTCGCGCCGGCCAGCCACACATAGTCGACCCGTTCCCCGAGCTGGCGATCCGGCGGGGCGGTGACGTCGTCGACGCAACAGGTGGGCGCGGCGTCGGCCGGGTTTGCCCGCCCAAGCACGTCTGTCCACTCACGTGCGAGCGCAACGAGTGGTGGGCTGTCGCCGTGGGCGTTGAAGTCGCCACCAATCACGACTGGATATCTCGGATGGCCCACGAAACGACGCAGAGCCTCGATCTGAGCGGCAGAGACGTCGGCCGAGTCGCCGGACAGGTGCGTGGCCACGGCGCCGAGCGGACCCCATGGAGTGTCGAGGGTCGCCGCCAGCGCAATACGATGCTCGAATACATCGGTTCCCCGCGGTAGCTCGGCGCTCGCCACGTCGCGCATGGGGAAGCGGGAGAGTATCGCATCGCCCTCTTCGAAGAGGATTCCGCGGCGGTTGCCGTTCGCCCGCCGGAACACATGGTTCATGCCGGTTCGGCGGGCCAGCTCGTCCACGACGCCGCCGGTCCTGACTGTCCACGGCACCTCCTCCAGCAGCACCACGTCCGCGTCCAGCCGCAGAACCTCTGCGACGATCAGGTCGACGCGTCCGGGGAGGCGATCAAACTCCGGGAAACCGTGGAGCATGTTGAGCTGGACGACGCGGACCGGGCCTGGCACGCGCTCGCCGGTCGCACAGCCACGCTCGCAGCCAGACGGCCACAGCCCCGGCCGCGAGGCGACCAGGACCCACATGCCGAGTGTCGCGACGCACACGAGCACGGCGACCGCAGCCTCGCGCCCGCGGGTCACGTGGCCATCATGCCGCGCCACCTCCCAGCCAGGTAGGGCGCAGATCAGGCGCCGTTGGCGAGCTGGAGGTAGCGGCGCAAGATCCGCCCAACCTTGGTCACGATGGTGCGCGCCCCGCCACCGACGGTGTCCGAGCCCGGTCGTACCCGTCGCGGCGGGAGGGTGGCACCAGCCGGATTGTCCGACGAGGCTTCGGCGGTGCGATGAGTGGCGCGCTCGATCGCCCAGAGGCTTGCTCCAGCATCCCGAAGCAGCAACTGGGCAGCCGACCGCCTCGACTGAGCCAGCGCGGCGAGCAGGTGCACCGTGTCCACCCGTATGTGGCCGCCGACGATCGCCAGGTGTGTCGCGCGCTCCAGCGCCTCGGCCACCGCGTCGCTGTACGTGAGATGTGCGTTGGCAGCCGCGTCGGCATCCTCGGCCCGTGCGTCGGAGTGGGCGTCGACGCGACGGCGCAGCGCGACCATGTCGACCCCGGCACCGGCGAGGAGCGCCTGAACAGCCTGGTCGCCGCCGAGGAGGGCGTGGAGCAGGTCGAGATCCGTGATCAGCCAGTCGTTCCGGGCGTTGGAGCGTGCCCGGGCGGCCGCCAGCACGTCGCGTGCACCGCGTGTCCATCGAGGACCGGGCCCACGTGTCGTCACGGCAACGCCCCCGCGGTGCGCGACGGCACGGGGAAGGTCTCGCCTGGACGACGGTTCGTGATCAGCTCGTTCACGTCGCTTTGCCTGCATCAGCCTCAGCAGTCGGTTCCGCGCCAGGCATGGGGACACTTAATGCCCCGGCCACTGCAGCGGTCACAGTCGGCAGTACCAAAGGGCGTCGTGTCGAAGTATCCGCGCCCGCGGCAGTGCTCACATTCGATCTTCCACGCCCCGCAGTTACGGCACTTCTCATTCGTCACGTCTCCTCCTTCGGCGGGTCGCGCCCGCCGGATGCGTCAACGGGCCTCGGCATCCCGGAACGCCGCTACCGCCCCCAGTAGCGGAAAGATGAACCATCCAGTGGGGGATCGCTCCGATCCTGAGGAGCCCCGCTGGAGTCATCGTCGTCGAGCCACCGCCGCATGACATGACACCTGATGGAGGGTCGTCATGCTCATGGATTCGCTTGGTGGGTACCTGGCCAAGGATTGGCGAAGGAGCGATATCCGCCCACGTCCTCCGGCCGAAGCAGCCCATCTTCGATGGCGCGTGCCAGCAATGCGGCCTTGGTCGGCCCGGGCCGGCCGGCGCGGGCGTACTTGAGCCGGGCGCGATTGATGTATTGGTGCACGGTGTGCACGGAGATGCCCATGCGGACGGCGACCGACGTCTTGGACATGCCCTCGAACCAGAGCAGCAGTGCCTCTCGTTCCTTGCCGGATAGGGTCGGCCGGGCCGTGCGCGCGTCGGCCCACATGGCGCCGGCCACCGACGGCGTGACGTACGGCCGGTCCTCGGCGACCGCGACGATGGTGTCCACGAAATGCTCGCGGCCCTCGTGCTTGGCCAGGTACGCGCAGGCACCGGCTTCAAGCGCGGCCAGGATCACCGTCTCGTCGGTGTTCTGGGAGAAGACGACGACGCGGCGGCCGGCAGCCGCGAGCTCAGCGATCCGGTCGGTGACCATCGTGCCGTGCAGGTTGAGGTCGAGCAGCAGGACGTCGGCGCCTCGTCCAGCCCCGGCGAGCACGTCGTCGACGGCGTCGCCGGCGGCGACGAGGTGGATCCGCCCCTCAGGGTCGCGAGCTATCCACGACTCGACGCCCTCCGCGACGACGGGATGGTCGTCGATGAGGGCGACGGTGATGGCAGATGCCACTGCGTCTGTACCCATAGGAGTTCCCCCTCACGGTGGTGGGAGACGGCGACGGTGACCGGTCCGGCAAAGGACGTCGTGCCCGGTCCATCCACTCCGCTGACGGTGTCGGCGACCACGCCGACCACAATCACGCTCGGATCCGCTGCCACCGTGATGCGGGCCCGCGTGCGCGCGGCCGTAAGAACATCGATGGGCGGCTCTGTCAGGGCACGCCGAACGGCCAGCGGTATGGCGGGTACCGAGCCGAGCACCTCCAGCTCGACGGTGACGCCACGGCACTCGGCAACCTCGGCGCAGGCGCGCAGCTCATGCACGAGCGGTTCCGGGGAGTCGTCACGCTCGGCGAGCAGTCGCCGCAGTCGCGCGGCCTGTGCGGCACACCGGCGTTGCGTCGTCGGCGTCGACGGATCGAGCCGACCCGCGGCCAACCCAACGAGCAGGTCGCTGGCGGCTGACTCCACGGCCCGGTAGCGATCAATCCGATCCTCATGGACGCGCTGCGCCGCGGCCCGCGCGGCCGCCGCGCGTGCCCGTAGCCTGGCGGCCTGCGCGGCACGTGTTGCGTCGCGTTCGAGGAAACCTGCGCCGGCGGCGAAGACGACCTGAAGCACGCTGACGCCGTACACCGTCATCGCCCACCGCGCCACATCGATCCGATCGATGTCCTGGATGAGCCGCATCGTCACGAGGACGATGAGGGCATTCGCGCCGAGGACAGCCACCAACCAGGACAGTGGGCGACGCCACAACAACAGCAGGGCGAACCAGCCGACGGACCCCCACGGCCAGTTCGCCGGTCCGAAGACTTGACCGGGTCCACTGGCCACCACACCGGCGGCCGCCCCGGCGAGCAGCACCGGGAGGCCGATCAACACCGCCACTCGGCCGACGTCGCGTCCCCGCAGCAGCACACTGGCGGCGATCACCCCGATCACCGTGTACGCCACCCAGGCGGCCAGCGACAGGCCGGCGCCCATCGGCGGGCGCAGATCCGCCCAGCCACGGATCAGCACCACGGCGTCGTTTGCCCCGTGCCACAGCGCGGCGACGACGATCGCCCCGATCAGCGTTCCGCGGGTGTACCGCGCGGCTGAGGCGGACGCAGTTGCGTTAGCCATTCGGCCATTCCAGCGTCCATCGGGTACCGGCGCCGGGCGCAGTGTCCACAGAGGCGCGTACGCCCGCGTCTGCCAGCCCAGCGCCTAGGGATTCCCGTACGCCGTACCGAGAGGTGGGCACCAGCGCCGGTTCGAAGCCTCGACCCGCATCCGCCACCTCCACCACGACGCGGCCCGACTCCGTGCTGAGACGGACCGTGGCGTCGCCGACACCCGCATGACGGGCCACATTGGTGAGCGCCTCCATTGTCCCGTGCGCCATAGCCTCGGCCACGTGTATCGGCACCTCGCACGGCTCTAGCGCGGCCCGCACCCGCAACCCGATCGGGAGCGCTCGCACCACGCCGTCCAGCCGTAGATCCAGGCGCACGGTCCCGCCGCGCGTGGTGGCGGCCGCCTGCGGGAGATCGTCGATGACCGCCAGGTCCGCAGCGGCTCGCTCGCGCAGTCGTCGCGACTGGCCCGGAATCGCGCCGCTGCCCACCATGGTCAGTGTGCTGAGGACGGTGTCATGAAGGAGCCGCAACTGGGCGCGCTCGTCGGCACGGCGTACCCGCTCCACCTCCGCCGCCCCGGCAACCCGGTGGGCGGTTGCCTGCGCCGCCTCGGCCAACCGGTTGGCGCGCCGCACCACCACCATGACTGCGGCCGTCGCCACCGACTGGATTACCAGGTCGATCGCATGCGCGTACCCGCCACCCGGCGAACCCGCCCATTGCGATCCGATCAGGTAAGCCGCGGCGACGACGAAGCCGGCCGGCACAGCGACCCACGCGGCCCAGGCGAGCTGGACGCTGACGACGCACTGGGTCGCCAGGATGGCGACCCAGCTCGAACCGCCCACGATCCGGTCAACCGGCACGAGATGACCGATGAGCAGGCAAACGAAGGCTGTGACGGCGATGTCCGCGACCACCAGCCACGCGACAAGCTCGCGCCGCAGGGCCACCGCGGTGAAGATCGCCAACCACAGGCCGAGCAGCGCCATCACCGGCACGAGCCAACCCACCGAGACCGGCGGAATCGCGGTAAACGCGGCCGCCGGTACGGCGACGATGAACAAGCTGACGTGTAGCGCGACCGCGATCCGCGCCGACGTGCGGGCAACCGGCCGCGCGCTCGCGGGCGGACGCTCGACGGTCATAGCATTTCCCACAACTTCGGCGGATTGGGACATCCGTGATCGGCGTGCTACGCGATTGGCGGCTGCGCGTGACAGTAGCGACCGCCATGTCTATCGACTATCGGCACAACGGCAAATCACAGTCGCCAATCCGACCGCCACTGCGGTGGGTATTCACAGCCTGAATCTCGACACGCGAGCGAATTTCAGATTACCGACTGCTGAGTCGACCTACGCGCGGTTACTCCGGCGGCAGCAGGTGTCCGAGCGGTCCGAGGTCAATGTTGAGGTCGGCGGGACTTAAGCCGAAGTGCTCCCGCAGCCGCGCCATCTGCTCATCCAGCGCCATGAGGGTGCTACCCACCGCCTCGATCTGCTCGTCGGATAGGTCGCCGCCCTCGATACGGCGCAGGGCCTGCCGCTCCATCAGCTGGCGTACCAGCTCCACAACTGTGAGCACCAGGCTGGCGAGTCCCCGTTCGACCTTCTCGCGGTCCATGTCCATGCGGGACGACATGTTCGTGGCCTCGGGCTCCCGCGACTCCTCGTCCCACGGCGCGGTCACCGTCGGTCATCCCTCGTGGGGCCGGGTCCACCCGGGCGCACCGAGGAGACGAGGGCCTGCAGGGAGATGTAGACGAGGTCTACGCCCGCGATGGACAGTGTGATGTCGCCCGTGATGACCACTCCGGCCGCCAGCACCCGGTCCAGGATGTCCACCAGCGCCACCTGCTCCCAGGCCGCCGGGTCTTCTCGGGTGATGGTCGCGACCGGTCCAGTCACGATTCCTCCCGAGCATCGTCAAGGACCGCGAACGAGTACGGCGGCCACGGGCCGGTGAGCTCCACGGCGAGTTCGGGGTGCGCCGTCGCCGATCTCGTTACAGCGGTGCCGAAGGCCTCCACGCGGCCGTTGTCGAGCAGGTAGGCGGCATTGAGGACCATCCACCGTGGATCCCCCGAGAGGTGCGGGTCCTGTGGCCGGTGGCGGCGCGCTGCGACCGCCAAGGCCGAAAGCAGCGCATACAACGCTTCGGCGCCCTCGATGGTGGAGCGTCTCAACGTCTCCCGGGACGACAACGCGGCCTGCCGCCGGCGAAGGTACGCCGTCCCCGCTCCTTCCCGCGCCTGGTCCCCGGGATCAGCCGGGCGCGAGGAGCGCTGATCGTCTCGTACGCCGTACGCCTTGACCCCCCACTCCTGACGGCCCTCGACCCTGCGCAGGGCCGCCACGAGCCGATCCCGGTGCCACTGCAGCATCGCGCGTACGCCGCGGTCGTCCTCGTACACCGTCGCCAGGCGGGTCGGCACCACCGGTCGATGCCGCGCCGCGGCATCGACGACATCGTGATGGGCCCTCGCGATCGCCTCGAGCCGGTGCAGGTCATTCAGGTCGCGCCGTAGCCCTTCCTCGCCAAACCTCGCGAGGTCCACCGATCCCACGACCGCGCTCAGGTCGGCCGCCCGCACCACGCGGGGAGCCTCGCCGTCCACCCCCTGTGGACCCCGCAGATTCTGCTCATCGAGATCGGAGCAGACCGCGTAGACCCAGACGCCGTTCCCCACAGTGCGGTCAGCCATCGTGCCCGGCCTCGTCGGCGGAGCGTTCCTTCATCCGCTCCCGATCTGGAGCCGCGGAGAGTTCCGGACGGCGTTTCCGGCGACCGCCCACTTCTCGGCGCCGGTCGCCTCGATCCGAAATGGCCGACCGCGCTTCCGAGGTCAGCCATGGATCGTGCTGCCACCAGTCGATGCCGAGTTCCCGTGCGGTGTCCACGGACGCGATGAGCAGGCGGAGCTTAATCGTCAGTAACTCGATGTCCAGCAGACTTATGCGAATGTCACCGACGATGACCAGACCGCGATCGAGGACACGCTCGAGGATGTCACCAAGGTTCGCCGGCTCATGTCCGCCCGCGCCGGCGGTGGACACCGATCGGCTAGGCGTAGCTGCTTCGACGGTCATCAGCTCATCTCCCCACCATCGTTCTTTCCTCTGGCGTAGCGGCGTTTGCGGGCGTACGCCATCAGGTCGCCGTACGCGTCGATCTTCGCCTCGTAGAGAGCGAGGACGTCTGTCGACGACGGAACGCGTCGGTCCTCAATCACCTCCACGCCTACCACCCAGCCCTCGTCCGTGGGCTCGAGGGAAACAACTCCCTGCGGTTCGCGGCCGGTGAGCGCTGCGATCTGCCGCAGGCCCGACTCAGCGGCGGCTTCCGCCGGCAGCACCGCCCCCTCTTCCATCGCACGCCCTCGCGTGCGCACATCGCTGCCGTCGTCAGGATCTCGCCGGCGTGGTCGCTTCGGGTGTGCCGCCTCACGGCGTTCCATGGCCTTTCCCCCCGTCAGATCTGGATCGTTGTCACTCTTGGATCAGCCTGCTCACTGAGCGGCGCCTCCTCTCCTCTGCCGTGTCATCCGGGATCTGGTCGTTCGCCTGTGCAGCCTCAACCTCCTCGAGCTCGCGGCGGACGCGCGACGGGTCGTAGAGTTCGCTCTCCGCCTCGTTTTGCAGCAGCTGCGCGACCGCGAGCACGCCTCGTAGCGGCGCCAACGGGAGGCCAACGGTCAATGACAAGAGATCCATCGTCATCCCCCCGGGCCCTGCTCCGTGGTGACGATGAAGTCAAACGGGGCCATGGGACCGAGAACGCGGAGCGTCGCCCGCCCCTCCCAGTCGCGGGCCAGCCGGTTGACCGTGTCGTCGAGTTCGCCCTTGCGGGAGGTCTGCACGAGCAGTGCCACGTGAGCGGCGTCCTGTTCGTGTGTCGGCGCGCGAATCGCGGTGGCGGCGCTCACCGGCTCCAGGGCCCGGATGATGCTCTCGGTGTCCGCGCTCCGCTTGGCCTCGACAGCGTCATTGACGATCTCGCCAAGCTGGAGTTGCAGGTCCCTAGTAGCCTCCGATGGCTGGCCGTGCAACTGCCCTGCGAGCTCGGCAGCGGTGGGGTTCTCGTCGAGCACCTCCCGCATGAGGGTGTCCTCGACGTAGCGGGACCGGACGACGTATTGCACGTGCCCCGCCACCGCACGCAGGGCGTCAACGAGCTGGTCATGGTGAGCCGTCAGCAACTCTTGGACGACCGCGTCGCGTGACCCCACCACGGCGCCGAAACGCATCGGCAGCACCGCGGCATCGGCGGCGGCCGCGTCGAGCAAACCCTGGTGGGCCAGCAGGTCGTCGGGGCGTCCAAGTGGCTGATCTCGCTTGATCTCGCTGACCAGTGCCGCGACATCGCCGCTGCGTACTAGCTCTACCGATGCCGGAGGATCGCCGACGCCGCGGGCCTCCGGGAGCACCTCGACGTCCGCTTCAACGATGCCGTAGACGTACCACGCGGACTCGACCTCGGGCCGTCCCTGCTGTGTCGACGGAGATGACATGTCACTCCTCCCGCACGCGGTCGTGACGGGGCGACCTCCGCGGCCGTTCGTCGTTCCGATCGATGAATCCCTGTACGGTCTCGCCCGCGGCCTCGAGCGCGCCCTTGGCCCCACCTTTGACCTTCTTCTGAGCTCCGCTCTCCTGGGCGCTCTCGAGAAACTCCGGTAGGCCCTTTCCTCCGGTGTCAGCGATGTTCAGGCGGTTGACCGCCTCGGCGAAGCGAAGGTACGTATCGACGCCCGCGACAACGATGCGCGCGTCGATGGTGACCACCTCGATGCCGACGAGCGAGACCCTTACATAGGCGTCAATGACCAGACCCTTGTCGAGAATCGTGTCCACGACCTCGGCCAGTCCCGAACCCGCGGGACGGTCGAGGGCGGCGCCCCCCTGCGACTGGACGGCCGTCGTCATAGTTCCTCCTCGATGTTTCACCGCCAGTGGCGTGGCGTTGGCTCACTCGCGCGCCTGGCCTGCCGGTCGCCTGGGCTCCCTTCCGCGCCGCACCGGACGAGCGTCGTCTCGATCCTCGTCACCTCCCGCACGGCGTGACGCCCGAGCCGATTCCTCGCGATTGGGGCGACGATGCGGCTCTTGGCGACGCCTGGAACCCGCGTCACCGTCGTCACGACCCGGCTCCGCGTCGCTATCCCTGACGACCTGGCCGTCGTGTATCTCGCCGCGCCAGCCATCGACCTCATCCGGATGCAAGATGGCCTCGTTCATCACATGCCTGGCGAAGTGCTTTAGCTCCAGACGGGCCCGACGTCCCTGGGCACGCCAGATGTTGCCGGTGCGTTCCATGAACCCTTGCGGGTGGTACTGCAGCACCAGCAGGACGCGTGTCAGATCCGGTCCGAGTTCGTGGAACGTGACGGCGCCGTCAACCGACCCCTTCTGGCCCTCCGACCGCCAGACGATTCGCCGGTCGGGCACCTGCTCGAGAATCGTCGACTCCCAGGTGCGATGCGACCAGAGGACCTGCGCCTTCCACTGGAGCTTCTCGTCCTCCTCCTGCTCGACGTTCTCCACCTTCTTCATGAAGGTCGGGAAGTCCGTGAATCGCGTCCACTGGTCGTACGCGAGCCGGACGGGAACACCGATGTCGACCGCTTCGAAGATATTTGTGACCTTGAGGTTCGTGCCCTTCGCGCCGCCCCGTCCGCTGCGACCGGTTATCGCCCCCATCAGGCCAGGTCCGCCGCCATTGGCCGTGTACTCCGTCAATCGCTCCGTGGCCGCGCCGACCTTGTCGGCTGCCGAGGACAGGAGTTGCTTCCCCATCGCTGAGGCAAGACCCTTCGCGCCCTGAGCCAGTCCGCCCGCCAACTTGGGACCAACGGCGTTGATCAAAGTCTTTTCCGCAGGCATGCGTGTCACCTCCTGGCCTTCCGCACCACCGAGCCGCGACGCCCCTCGGGAGCCCGCTCGTGCCGCTGGTCTTCTTCGTCGTCCTGATCCGGCTCACCTTCGTCGTATTCGTCGTCCTCGTACTCGTCGTCGTCGAACTGGTCTTCCTCCGCGTACTCGTCCGCCTCGTCCCGGTCCTGGTCGCTCGGCTCCTCGTCGCCGCGTCCAGAGCGCCCTCGCCCGCGTGGTGGCCGCATCTCGTCGGCCCGGTTGACCCCTGTCTCACCCACCCCGTGAGCACGATCCGCCAGCGTCGAGCTCAGGGACTCGACGCGGGAACTCATGGCCGAGACCGCGGCCGCCCGTCCGGCGTCAACGAGGCGCCCCGCGCTATCCGTGATCTTGGCGAGTTCTGGTGAGGAGCGCAGTACGTCGGCGCCTCGCTCAAGAACCTGCGTCGACACACCGCCCAGGCGTCCCGTCGCCGCGGCGGTTCCCAGCAGCAACGCCCACCGCATCTTGTGCGTCCTGCCAAGCAGGTAGCCCACCCCCATGGCCAACGCGACCGGAGCTCTCGAATTCATTGGTTGTCGCCCCCGCATCTCTTCCCGCACCACGCCGGTGCGGCGTGGCATTTGACCGATTTGCGCACGGTACCCACGCCTCAGGGCGCCAAACCTCGACCGAACCTGTTCTGTTCTGCTGGCTGCCGAGCCGCCAGGCCGGGACCCTACGAGGCGGACGACTCCGAGCAACTACGGTTTCGACCTTCGGGTGTAGGACAGAGTCAGGCGAACCCGGGAGGCGCCGTCGTGCTTGGCCACGTTGCCGAGCGCCTCTTGAGCAGCGTCCAGGCCTGTTATCCCTTGACTGGGGCGAGGTCGACGAGATCGGCCAGGATGGCCGGAAGGTTCGCGGCGGTCAACGACAGATGGCCATGGCCTTCCAACAGGTGCGCCCGCGCGGTCGGCACCTGGTCGGCCAGCCATTGCCCGTGCGCGAACGGCACCATCAGGTCGACGGAACCCTGCCAGACGGCGGCGGGCACAGAAATCTGGTCGAGGTCAAAGCCCCACGGCGCGACGAAGGCCGCGTCGTCGTCGGCCCATCCGTCCGTGCCTCGCGCGACCGCCCGGCGGAAGCTGGCGGCCACCCACTCGCCGACCACCCCCGTGAGAGCCTGTTTGTCGACGGGCGGTAGCAGCCCGCCAAACGCGGCCACGATGTCGGCCGCGGACACCGTCGCCAACTCCGCCGCCTGCGCGGTGAGGAACGGAGCGAGCGCCTCCGGGCCCTGGACCGCGAGCCCGAACTCCTCGACGTTCTCGGGCCCCATGCCGGCCAGCCAGTCGAGGCCGGCGGCGGCGAACGGGGCAACGCCGCCGATGGTCGCCGCCGCCAGGCAGCGCTCGGGCAGCAGAGCGGCGCAGGCGAGCGCGTGTGGGCCGCCTCCGGAGAAGCCGAGCGTGACGAACTCGGGTACGCCGAGCGCGTCGGCGATGTCCGCGACATCCTCGACGGCGTCGGCCACGCTGCGGCCCGGCCGGCGCTCAGATCCGGCGTATCCGGGCCGCGCATAGGCCACGAGCCGCAGGCCGGCCTCGGCCGCCGCGTCGACAAGGGGTCCGAACGGCACCGGCGCCGACGGTGTCCCGTGATGGAAGATCAGCGTGCGGCCGTCGGCCGGCCCGCTGGTGGCGACCTCCAGCGTCCTGCCATCCCGCGCGCGTACGACCGTTCGCTGCCCCTGCCCGCCCCGACCGTCGGTGTCGCTCATCGTGCCGCCTCCTGGAGAACCTCCGGATACCGACTGAAGGCTAGCCACGCGGCCGGGCGACATTTTCGGGAGGTACGCCGGGCCGCGCGCTCCGGTGCGCTGCGCCACCGCGCAGAAGTGCTAGGTGTGGAGCTCCCACCCGGATACGTTGACGAGCCGGCCGCGAGCGTACGCCTCGGCGGTCACCGCCCGGGCGTGGCCCGCGCGGCCTGAGTCGGCGGTCAGGCGTCAGCCGTCGTCGGAATCGCTGACGGCTTCCTCGCCGGGCTCCAGCGGGCCCTCGTCGCGATCGGCGCCCGTGCGCGCCTTGTCGGCCTCGACGTCGCTCTCGCCCACGGTCCCCTGCGTGCCGTAGTCCTCTTCCACCTCGGCCGCGGCCGCCGCGGCCGCGGCATCGGAGGCGGCGGGAATCGGATAGGGAGGTGGCGTGGTCATGTCGGCCTCCTCGATGGTCGTCGACTGCCGGATACCCGCTGCACGCGTTCGGAAACGTCGGAAACGCGCCGGCGGGTGGGCGGCTACGGCACCAGAGGGCGCACCTCGGTGGCCACGAAACGCAGGAAGCCCTCCGGGTCGGGGTCGTCGGCGGTCGGCTGGAGGATCACGGCGTCCGCGCCGGCGTCCGCCCACCGGAGCACCGCGTCCGCGACCGCGTGCGCGTCGCCGGCGACGCCGACATCCTGACCGGGGTCGTAGCCGAACAGCCCTTGTTCGGCGTCGAGGCGCTCGGCCGCGCCGGGCCCGGTCGCCGCGTGCAGGTAGACGACGAGCGGGTGTGGGTCGGTACGCCCGCTCGCGGCGCGCCCCTGGTCGATCAGTCGGCGCGCCCGGCGTACGCCGTCGGTTGACGTACTGGCGGTGAGGATCGTCCCGTCGGCGACCTCGCCGGCCAGGCGGAGCGAGCGAGGCCCGGTCGCCGCGGCCAGCACGGCCGGTGCGGTGGCCGGCGGCCAGTCGAGGGCGACCCCGTCGAGGCGCACATATCTGCCGTACCCGGTCAGCCGCTTACCGGCCAGGAGTGCGCGCAGCGCCGCGAGGTATTCGCGCAGCAGCGTCATGGGCGACTCGACCCGCGCACCGACCTGCCCCATCCAGTCCTGTACGCCGTGGCCGACGCCGACGATCGCCCGGTCCGGGAACATCCGGTGCAGCGAAGCGACCTCCATCGCGGTCACCGCGACGTTCCGCAGCGGCACCGGCAGCACGCCGATGCCGACCCGCAACCGCTGCGTCCACGCCAGCGCCGCGGCCGCGGTCGCGACGCCGCCCTCACGGAAGCAGTCCTCCCACAGCCACAGCTCGTCGAGTCCGGCATCGTCCGCGACGTGGGCCATGTCGCGCAGCCGCTCTGGTGGTAGCTGAGGGAGGAACACCGCGCCGACCATCGTCATGAACCCATCCTCGCAGGACGCGTCGGCGTCACTCTCTGGGCTGAATCAGCCGTTCTGCCGGACATCGTCCGGTTGACCGGGCAGGATGGTGACGTCATCGCTCGGAGGAGCAAACGCCGTCGGAGGTGGGAGACCGGTGCTGGGTACCAAACAGAAGAACTCGAAGACAGACCCCATGTCGCGCAGATGGCTCGTCACGGGCGCGCTGGTCACCACGGCCATGGGCGCCGGCGCGTACGCCCTGCGGAGGCGCCGCAACGCCGGAGGCGCCGACGAGGTGCCCGACGCCGTCGCGTTGGACACCTTCGTCGAGGCCTCGCGCGACCTCGGCGACCCGGCCACGAGCGCGTCGGCTGCGACGTGACCTGGCCGTTCTGGGCGGCGTGCCAGGCTGAGAAATCTCGGTCTCCGGCCGTTGTCTCGCTGATCGCCGCTCGTTAAGCTGAGCCAAGCGCGCTCCAATCGCCCGCTTCCCCCGTGGCAGGCGATCGGGGCGCGCCCTTGTCTACGCCTCGGTCGACGCCGCCGCGGCCTCCACAGTGGAGCTCAGATCCAGCGGCCGCCGAGCCACATCCGTGCCGACCAGTCCGCGTACGGGATGTGCTGCCCGATGAAGATCGGGTAGAAGTACGCGAAGCACACGGCGACCAGCAGCACGTAGCTGCCGGCGACCACGGCGCCGACCAGTCGGCGGTCGACGCTGCTCGCGGCGTGCGGATGGACCGGAGTCATGATGGCGCCGAGCACATAGACCACCGCCAGCACAAGGAACGGCTCGGCCGGCAGGGCATAGAAGAAAAACATCGTGCGCCCGTCGAGCGCGTAGTAGAACCACGGCAGCAGTCCCGCCGCGACGACGAGGCCGATCGCGCCCGCCCGCCAGTCCCGGCGGGCGATGCCGACCCAGGCCAGGCCCGCCAGCGCTGGCAGGAATGACCACCACAGCACGGGGGTGCCCAGCAGAACCACCTCGGAGGCGCAGCTCGAGGCTCCGCACGGACCCTGGCTGGACCAATAGAACGCCACCGGACGGCCCAACAGCAGCCACTGCCACGGCCACGACTGGTACTTGTGCTCCGCGTGCAGTGTGGTGTGGAACTTGTACGCCTCCTCGTGGTAGTGCAGGAGGTTCTGCAGCGCCCCGATGATCGGCGGCTCCGGGTGGCCGGTGTCCGCCAGCCAGTGCCGGAAGTAGCCGTCGTCGGTCAGGAACCAGCCGGTCCAGCCGGCCAGGTAGGTCGCCACTATCAGGACGCCGAAGAGCAGGAACCACCCGAACTCGTCGATGATGGCGTCGCGCCACGGCCGGCGAACGCCCGCGGACTTGCGCGCGCCGGCCTCCCACACCCAGGCCAGCAGGGCGAAGACCGGAACGAACCAGATGGCGCTCCACTTCACCGCGAGCGCGCAACCCAGCAGCACCGCGGCGAGCAGTCGCCACCACGGAACGGAGCCGGGGAACCGGAACGGCAACCGGCCGGCCGGACCGGGCTGGCTCGGGTCCAGCCCGCCGGCCATCGCCGTCAGCCAGCGCCGGCGCCGGACGTCACGGTCGATCACGAGCGCCGCGAACGCGGCGAGCACGAAGAGCATGAGGAAGATGTCGAGAAGTGCGGTGCGGGACAACACGAGATGCATCCCGTCCAGGGCCATCAGCAGGCCCGCCGCGCAGCCGAGGATCGTCGAGTGGAACAGCCGACGCGCGAGCCGGGTGAGGATCAGCACGGATGCAATGCCAGCGATCGCGGCGGAGATCCGCCAGCCGAACTCTGGTGCGGTGGTCGTCAGGTGGCCCGCGGCCTTGACGTGGGAGTCCGGATCCGCGTACCCGAACGCCCACTCGCCGAGCCCGATCAGCCACTTGCCGAGCGGCGGATGCACCACGTAGGACGGCGCGTTGTCCTTGTAGTTCCACTCGACGCCGCGCTGGATCAGGCCCCACGCGTCCTTGGCGTAGTAGGTCTCGTCGAAGATCTTTCCCGGCGGGTGGCCGAGACCCACCAGCCGGAGGATCGCCGCGATGAGCCCGACGACGCCGGTGGCGACCCACGAGTACGGGTCGAGCCGGGCGTCGAACGGCAGCAGGCGGCGGCGAACGACCGGGGGCACCCGACCGGACGGCGCGCTGGCGGGTTCCGGCGTGTCTTCGCCGTGGGGCGCGGTGGCGGCGGCCTCGGCCGCCGGCGTGTCCGCGTCCGTAATGGCCGTTGTATCCGCAGTCGCGGCCGGTGTCACCAAGCGATCGTAGGCTGCGATGCTGTGAAGCGGAGCACGGCGGGCGGGCTTGCCAACCGATCGGGGAGCGGCGACACGGTGTGGGACAAACCAGGTCATGGCCGACTCGTTCTCGTCGGCGCCCCGTTGGGCAACCCGGCCGACGCCTCGCAGCGGGTGCGGGAGGTGCTGGCCGCGGCCGACGTCGTGGCCGCGGAGGACACCCGGAGGCTGGCCCGGCTGGCCCGGGACCTCGGGGTGGAGATCACCGGACGGGTCGTCTCGTACTTCGAGGGCAACGAGGAACGGCGTACGCCCGATCTTGTCGCCGGCATGCGCGACGGTGCCCTGGTCGCGCTCGTCACCGACGGCGGGATGCCCAGCGTGTCCGACCCGGGCTTCCGCCTGGTCCGGGGTGCGCTGGACGCCGGCGTCCCGGTCACCGCGGTGCCGGGCCCGAGCGCGGTGACCGCGGCGCTCGCCCTGTCGGGGCTGCCCTGCGACCGGTTCTGCTTCGATGGCTTCCTGCCCCGCAGGCAGGGCGAGCGGCGGGCCAGGCTGCGCCGGCTCGCCGCCGAGGAGCGCACGCTGGTGTTCTTCGAGGCACCCCACCGGATCGCCGGGTCGCTCGCGGACCTGGCCGCGGTGCTCGGCGCCGACCGCGCCGCCGCCGTCTGCCGGGAGCTGACGAAGACCTACGAAGAGGTACGCCGGGGGCCGCTCGCCGAGCTGGCGGAGTGGGCCGCCGCCGCCGAACCGCGCGGCGAGATCACCCTGGTCGTGGCCGGGGCCGCGCCGTCGACCGCCGAGCGCCCCTCCGACGACGACCTGCGAACGGCGGTCGCGGCGGGCCAGGCCGCGGGCGCCTCCCGCCGGGACGCCATCGCGGCCGTGGCGAAGGAGTACGGCCTGCCGCGCCGCGAGGTGTACGAGCTGGCCGTGCGGGCCGACCGTGCCGACCGTCGCGACCACCGCGCCGGTGCCGGCGCCTAGCGCGGCGGTCACTACGCTTGGTCGGCATGAGTCACGTTCTCGCGGCGGTCGCCTGGCCGTACGCCAACGGCCCGCGCCACATCGGTCACGTCTCCGGCTTCGGCGTTCCCTCGGACGTGTTCAGCCGGTACATGCGGATGGCCGGCCACGACGTGCTCATGGTCTCCGGCACCGACGAGCACGGCACCCCGATCCAGGTGCAGGCGGACGCCGAGGGGATGACGCCGCGCGACCTGGTCGACCGGTACAACCGGGTGATCGTCGAGGACCTGCACGGCCTCGGGCTCTCCTATGACCTGTTCACGCGAACGACCACCGGCAACCACTACGCGGTCGTGCAGGAGCTGTTCGAGGGGCTGTACCGCAACGGGTACATAGTGGCCAGAACCACGCTTGGCGCGATCTCCCCGTCGACCGGGCGGACGCTGCCCGACCGGTACATCGAGGGGACCTGCCCGATCTGCGGGTACGAGAGTGCGCGCGGCGACCAGTGCGACAACTGTGGCAACCAGCTGGACCCCGACCAGCTGATCAACCCGCGGTCGAAGATCAATGGGGAGACGCCGGAGTTCGTCGAGACTGAGCACTTCTTCCTCGACCTGCCCGCCTTCGCACGGGCCCTCCGCGACTGGCTTGACACCCGCGAGGGCTGGCGGCCCAACGTCCTGCGGTTCTCCCGGAACCTCATCGACGGCCTGCAGCCCCGGGCGATCACCCGCGACCTCGAGTGGGGCGTGCCGATCCCGCTGGACGGCTGGCGGGACCGGCCCGACAAGCGGATCTATGTCTGGTTCGACGCCGTGATCGGCTACCTGTCCGCGTCGATCGAGTGGGCCCGCCGCTCCGGCGACCCGGACGCGTGGCGCCGCTGGTGGGCGGCCGACGGCGACGGCAAGGACGCCCGAAGCTACTACTTCATGGGCAAGGACAACATCGTCTTCCACTCGGTGATCTGGCCGGCGCTGCTGCTCGGCCACTCCGGCGACGGCGACCGCGGTGGCGAACCCGGGCCGCTGGGGAGGCTGAACCTGCCCACCGAGGTGGTCTCCAGCGAGTACCTCACCATGGAGGGCCGCAAGTTCTCCTCGTCCCGGCGGGTCGTCATCTACGTTCGGGACTTCCTGGAGCGGTACGACGCGGACGCGCTGCGGTACTTCATCGCGGCGGCCGGACCGGAGACTCAGGACACCGACTTCACCTGGGCCGAATTCCTGCGGCGCAACAACGACGAGCTGGTAGCCGGGTGGGGCAACCTCGTCAACCGCTCGATCTCAATGGCGGCCAAGAACTTCGGCGCGATTCCACCGGTCGACGCGGCTGGGCTGACCGAGGCGGACGAGGCGCTGCTGGCATCCGCCCGGGCCGGCTTCGAGACCGTGGGCGGGCTCATCGAGCAGCACCGGCAGAAGCACGCGATCGGCGAGGCGATGCGCGTGGTCGCCGATGCGAACAAGTACCTGTCCGAGCAGGCGCCCTGGAAGCTCAAGTCCGCCGACGAGAAGGCGCGGATGGGCACGATCCTGCACGTCGCGCTGCAGGCGGTCAGCGACTGCAACACACTGTTGACGCCGTTCCTGCCGCACTCGGCGCAGACCATCCACGAACTGCTCGGCGGCGAGGGCGTCCACGCGCCGATGCCGGAGATCCACGAGGTGTCCGATCTGGACGGTGGGCCGGCGTACTCCGTGCTGATGGGCGATTACTCCGGTGGAGCGAGGTGGGCCCCCGTGCCGATCGAGGCGGGCCGGCCGCTCGCGCCGCCGAAGCCGGTGTTCCGCAAGCTTGATCCGTCCATCGTGGACGAAGAGCTGGCCCGGCTCGAGAACGCTCCGGCGTAGCCGCCATGCGATCCGAGCCGAACCGAGCGCAGTGGGCGGCCGAGCGAACGCGGCTGGACACTCCGCCACCGGCGCCCGAGCCGCTGCGGGTACCCGTCGTCGACAGTCACACCCATCTCGACATCGCCGGCGGCGACTCGGCCGAGGCAATCGCCGCGGCGCGCGCGGTCGGCGTCGACCGACTCGTCCAGGTCGGCGTGGACGTCGAGTCGTCCCGGTGGAGCGTGTCGGCGGCCGAGCGCCACCCGGAGGTGGTCGCCACGGTGGCGCTGCACCCCAACGAGGCGCCTCGGCTGGCGGCGGCCGGCCGGCTCGATGGGGCGCTCCGGGCGGTGGAGGAGCTGGCCGGGCACCCACGGGTCCGCGCCATCGGAGAGACCGGACTCGATACCTACCGGACCGGGTCGGACGGCCGCGCCGCGCAGGAGGCGAGTTTCCGCGCGCACATCGCGATCGCTAAGCGGTACGGGAAGCCGCTCGTGATCCACGACCGGGACGCGCACGTGGAGGTGTTGCGTGTGCTCGACGCCGAGGGCGCTCCCGATACCGTCGTGCTGCACTGCTTCTCCGGCGACGCCGGGTTCGCCGCCCGGTGCGTCCGGCGCGGGTACGTCCTCAGCTTCGCCGGAACGGTGACCTTCAAGAACGCTGGGCCGTTGCGCGAGGCGGCCCGCGTTACGCCGCTGGACCAGCTGCTCGTGGAGACCGACGCGCCGTACCTGACTCCGATGCCGTACCGCGGCCGGCCCAACGGCTCGTACCTGATCCCACTGACCGTCCGCTCCCTTGCGGAGACGCTGGAGACCGACGTCGACAAGGTATGCGAGGGCATCTCCGCGACCGGCGAGCGCGTCTTCGGCCCGTGGTCGTGAGCGACCTCCTCGGCCCGGCGGAGATCCGGAAGCTGGCCGCCCGGCTCGGCGTCTCGCCGACGAAGCGGCTCGGTCAGAACTTCGTCCACGACCCGAACACCGTGCGACGCATCGTCGCCGCCGCCGACCTCGACCCGGCCGACGTCGTGGTCGAGGTCGGCCCAGGACTCGGTTCGTTGACGCTCGGGCTGTTGCCGGTCGTCCGGCAGGTGCACGCCGTCGAGATCGATCCGATCCTGGCAGGTGCGCTGGCACACACCGCCGGCGACCGGGCCGGCGTCCGCGCCGCGCGGCTGACCGTCCACAACGTCGACGCGCTCAAGATCAAAGAAGCCGACCTCGACCCCACGCCGACCGCGCTCGTAGCCAACCTGCCGTACAACGTCGCCGTACCGGTCGTGCTGCACCTGCTCGCCGAGCTGCCGACCCTTCGACACGGGCTGGTGATGGTGCAGCGGGAGGTCGCCGACCGGCTCACGGCGGCACCGGGCTCCAAGACCTACGGCGTACCGAGCGTGAAGCTGGCCTGGTACGCCGACGCCCGCCCCGCCGGCCGGGTGCCGCCGGCCGTTTTCTGGCCGGTTCCCAACGTCGACTCCGGCCTCGTCGCGTTTGTCCGTCGCGATCCGCCACTGTCCGGCGTACCACGGGAAAGGGTCTTCGCCGTTGTGGACGCGGCGTTCGCTCAGCGCCGCAAGACCCTGCGCGCGGCGCTCGCCGGCTGGGCCGGCGGCCCGGATCGCGCCGCGGAGATCCTGACTGCGGCTGGCGTCGATCCCGGGGCCCGCGGCGAGTCGCTGTCCATCGACCGGTTCGCCGCGGTCGCCGCCGCGGCTTTGACGGAGCGCCGGTACGCCGCCGAGTAGGCTGGCCGCGTGCGAGGAGTGCAGCGATGAGCGCGCGGGACGCTGCTCCGTGACCGAGGCGCTCCGTCCAGAGGACGACGATCTCGACCGTCCACGGCTCGCGGCCTCCGGGCCCGTAAAGGTCAGGGTTCCCGCGAAGATCAATCTTCATCTTGGCGTCGGACCGCGGCGGCCGGACGGGTACCACGAGCTCAACACGGTGTACCTCGCGATCTCGATCAACGATGAGCTGACCGCGCGGCGCGGGGACACGCTCAACCTGACCATGGAGGGTGAGGGTACCGGCGAGCTCGCCCTGGACGAGTCCAATCTGGTGATCAAGGCGGCCCTGGCGCTGGCCGGGCACGCCAAGGTTCCCGCGCACGCCCGGCTGCACCTGCGCAAGCAGATCCCAGTCGCCGGCGGGCTGGCCGGCGGCAGCGCGGACGCGGCCGCGGCCCTGGTCGCCTGCGACGCGCTGTGGGGGACGGGGCTGTCCCGGGACGAGCTGGCCGCGATCGCCGGCCGCGTCGGCGCGGACGTGCCGTTCCTCGTGCACGGCGGCACCGCGCTCGGCACCGGGTACGGCGAACGCGTCAGCCCGGTGCTGGCGCGTCCGACGTCGTGGCACTGGGTCGTGGCGATCGCCGGCGGCGGCCTCGCCACCCCCGACGTCTACCGCGAGCTCGACCGGCTCCGGGCGACCGGCGACGCGCCGGCACCGCTCGGCTCGACCGATGCCCTGCTCGCCGCGCTGCGCCAGCGCGACC
Organism: Micromonosporaceae bacterium; assembly: GCA_036506495.1. Classification (GTDB taxonomy): domain Bacteria; phylum Actinomycetota; class Actinomycetes; order Mycobacteriales; family Micromonosporaceae; genus DASXRC01. The sequence goes on from DASXRQ010000152.1 coordinate 48,713, forward strand.
CCGCGGTGCTCGGCGCCGTGCTCGGCAACGACCTTCAGCCGGCCGCGTTGTCCCTGCGGCCGGCGCTCGCCGACACCCTCAAGGCGAGCGAGGACGCGGGCGCCCTTGCCGGGATCGTCTCGGGCTCCGGCCCTACGTGCGTGTTCCTGTGCCGGGACGCCGAACACGCCGGCGTCGTCGCGCGGGCGGTCGAGGCCGCCGGGGTGGCCCGGGCGATCCGCACGGCATACGGGCCGGTGGCCGGCGCCCGGGTGATCTGACCGATGGCCAACGTCATCGGCCTGGACCGGGTGTCCAAGACGTACGCCACGGCCGGTCCGTTGCTCGTCGACGTGTCGGTCGGCCTCGACGACGCCGACCGAGTCGGCGTGGTCGGACTCAACGGAGCCGGGAAGACGACGCTGCTGCGGTTGCTGACCAAGGCCGAGGAGCCGGACGCCGGGCGGGTCACCCACCGCCGGGATCTGCGGGTCGTCGCGCTGCCGCAGACCCTCTCGCTGGCTCCGGAGGCCACCGTCCGACACGTCGTGCTCGGCACCGCCTGGCTGCCCGCGGCCTTCGAGGCCGAACACGAATGGGCCGGCGACGCCGGGGTGCGCGCGGTCCTCGACGGGCTGGGCATGCCGAACCTCGGCCTCGACCAGCCGGTCGAGCCGATGTCCGGCGGCGAGCGGCGGCGGGTCGCCCTGGCCGCACTGCTCGTGCGCGCCTCGGACGTGCTGGTGCTCGATGAGCCCACCAATCACCTGGACATCGCCGGCGTGGACTGGCTCGCGCGGCACCTCCAGTCGAGGCGGGTCGCGCTCGTCGTGGTCACTCACGACCGGTGGTTCCTGGACGCGGTCTGCTCGCGCATGTGGGAGGTCGCCGACGGCACGGTCCGGGCGTACGACGGCGGCTTCGCGGCGTGGACGCTCGCCCGGGCCGAGCGCGAGCGGCTCGCCGCGGCGGCCGAGGCGCGCCGGCAGAACCTGTTGCGAAAGGAGATCGCGTGGCTGCGTCGAGGGCCGCCCGCCCGCACGTCGAAGCCGCGGTTCCGCGTCGAGGCCGCGAACGCACTGATCGCCGACGTGCCGCCGCCGCGCGACTCGGTCTCGCTGCACCGGCTGGCCACCGCGCGGCTCGGCAAGCAGGTGTACGAGTTGGAGCGGGTCACCCTGGACGCCGGACCGAGGCGGATCCTCGACGAGGTGAGCTGGCACGTCGGACCGGGCGACCGGGTCGCGATCCTGGGCGCCAACGGTGCCGGCAAGACGACGCTCCTGCGGCTGCTCGCGACCCGACTGGCGCCGTCGCACGGGCGCCTGGTCGTCGGGTCGACCGTGCGGTCGGCGTACCTGTCGCAGGAGCTCTCCGAGGTGCCGTTCGCGCTGCGGGTCCTCGAGGCGGTGGAGGAGGTCGCCCGCCGGGTTCGCCTCGGCGATCGGGAGCTGTCCGCGGCGCAGCTGGCCGAGGTCTTCGGGTTCCGGGAGAGTCGCTTGTGGACACCGGTGACCGACCTGTCCGGTGGCGAGCGCCGTCGGCTACAGATGCTGCGGCTGTTCGCCGGTGAGCCGAACGTGCTCCTGCTCGATGAGCCCACCAATGACCTCGACACCGACACGCTGGCCGCGCTGGAGGATCTGCTCGACTCCTGGCCGGGCACGCTTGTCGTCGCCAGCCACGACCGGTACCTGGTCGAGCGGGTGGCCGACGACGCGTACGGGCTGTTCGGCGACGGCCGGCTGGTCCACCTTCCCGGCGGCGTCGACCAGTACCTCGAGCGGTCGCTCTCACCGCGCGGTCCGCAGCCGTCGCCGGTGCCGGTACGGGTGGACGCCGGGCCCTCAGCCGGAGACGTCCGCGCGGCCCGGAGGGAACTCGGACGGCTGGAACGGCAGGTGGCCAAGCTGGAGCAGCAGGAGGCACGGCTGCACGAGGAGTTGGCCGCGCACGCGACCGACTTCGCGAAGGTGGCCGAGCTGGACGCCCGGTTACGCGCGGTCCAGGGCGAGCGGGCCGGGGTGGAGGAGTCCTGGCTCGAGCTGGCCGATAGGCTGCCGGACGGCTAATCCCCCGGCGCGTTGGAGAGAGAACATGGCGCACGAACCCATCAACCATCCGCTGCGGCCGGTTTACCGGGCGTTCGCCGCGCTGACGGGACTCTACGTGCTGCTCTTCGGCATCATCGGCTTCGTGCAGACCAGCGACGGTGACGCGTTCGCGCGGGACGCCACCGTGGTGCTCGGGCTGCGTACCAATCCGGGCTTTTCGATCATCTCGGTGGTGGCCGGGTTCGTCATCCTGGCCGGCGTCGCGGTCGGCCGGAACGTGGACAAGTTCATCAACACATGGGGCGGGTACGCGTTCCTCGGCGTCGGCATGGTCGCGCTCGCGCTGCTGGGCACCGACGCGAATTACCTCAACTTCTCGATGACGACCTGCATCGTCTCGTTCGTCATCGGCATGGTGCTGCTCACGGCCGGGCTTTACGGCAAGGTTGGCACGGCGCGCGAGGCGGCGGCCGAGGACGCCTTCCGGCACGGCTGACATCTTTCGGCTGCGTCACCCGCACCGTCTGGGCCACAATGCGTATCGAGACCTGTTCCCGGTACGGAGGGCCGCCATGGCGCACACTCCCGTCAACCACCCGCTCGGCCGGCTCTATCGGCTCGTCGCCGGCGTCGTGGGCGCGTACATCCTGGTGTTCGGAATCGCCACCGTCGCCCGGACCTGGGGCGACGACCTGTTCGCCCGGGACAACATATGGGTGCTGGGGCTGCGGACCAACCTCGCGTTCGGCATCCTCTCGGTCGTCGCCGGCGCGGTGATCGTGCTCGCGGCAATCGTCGGCGGGAACGCGCCGCACTTGGTGAACATGTACGGCGGCGGGGTCTTCCTCGGCGCCGGCATCGTCATGTTGACGGTGCTGCAGACGGACCTGAACTTCCTGAACTTCTCGATCACGACCTGCATCGTGTCGTTCGTGTTCGGCATGGCGCTGATGACCGCCGGGCTCTATGGAAAGGTAGGCCCGGCCGACGCGGCCCAGGCGGAAGAGGCGTACCGGCACTTCGCCGGCCCCGACCCGACGCCGGGCCGGCTGTCTACCGAGGGCCGGTACGCGCACCGCCCGACCGAGGACCCGGGCGAGGGGCACCGGTTCGCCTGAGGGCCTGCCCGGCGAACCCGCCCGACTGCCCGCCCAACTGCCCGCCCAACTTCGTCACAGTTGGGCAGTTGGGCGCGCCTGAGGCGCCAACTGTGACGAAGTTGCGGCGAAGAGATCAGCGGCTGCGTCGGGTCATCAGCGTTGGCTTGGGCTCGAGATGGGAGAGCCCATTCCAGGCCAGGTTCACCAGATGCGCCGCCACGGTCTCCTTCCGCGGCTTGCGCACCTCCAGCCACCAGCGTCCGGTCAGCGCGACCATGCCCACGAGGGCCTGCGAATAGAGCTCGGCGAGCTTGGGGTCGTACCCGCGCGCCTTGAATTCGGCGCCGAGGATGTGTTCGACCTGGTGCGCCACGTCGTTGAGCACGCTGGAGAAGTTGCCGGTCGCCGACATCACCGGCGACTCCCGCACGAGCACGCGGAAGCCGTTCGTCTCCTCCTCGATGTAGTCGAGGAGGGCGAAAGCCGCCTGCTCGAGCAGTTCACGCGGATGTCCTGCGGTCAACGCCGTCGTGATCCGGTCCAGCAGCGCCCGGACCTCCCGGTCGACGACGACCGCGTAGAGGCCCTCCTTGCCGCCGAAGTGCTCGTACACGACCGGCTTCGACACCTTGGCGCGCGCCGCAACCTCCTCGATCGAGGTGGCGTCGAAGCCGCGCTCGGCGAATAACTGCCGACCGGTCGCGATCAGCTGCTCCCGGCGCTGAGCCGCCGACATGCGTACTCGGGACGAGGGCTTGCCGGGCTGGGCGGGCGGGGGCGGCCGGGGTGGGGCCGAGGCCGCCGCAACCCGGTCGCGGCGGTCCTCGGTCTGGTCTGGGGTCACTGCGCCAGCCTGCCTGCCGGCCAGCGCCGCACGGGCGTCCGGCGCTCCGGTCACGAGGGGGCCGGCTTGACAAGCTTGGTGGCGAGCCGGTCGGGCTTCGGCCAACGGACGTCGGTGGCCCAACCCAGCCGCTCGAGCAGCCAGATCACGCGGGCCGACGTGTCGACCTGACCACGCATGACGCCGTGTCGGGCGCAGGTGGGGTCGGCGTGGTGGAGGTTGTGCCAGCTCTCGCCGAAGGAGAGCAGGGCCAGCGGCCAGAAGTTCGCCGCCTTGTCGCCCTCGCGCATCTCGAACGGGCGCTCACCGACCACGTGGCACACCGAGTTGATCGACCACGTGACATGGTGCAGCAGGCTGATGCGGACGAGACCGGCCCAGAAGAACGCGCTCAGCGCGCCCTGCCAGGACAACGTCACCAGGCCGCCGATGGCCGCCGGCGTGAGCACGGATAGCACGACCAGCAATGGGAACAGCCGGTCGACCCGGCGGATGTCCTTGTCGGCGACGAGGTCAGGGGCGAACCGGGCCCGGTTGGACATCTCACGATGGAACAGCCAGCCCATGTGCGCGAACCACAGTCCCTTGGTCAGACCCCAGACGCTCGAGCCGTACCGCCACGGCGAGTGCGGGTCGCCCTCGAGGTCGGAGTACTGGTGGTGCCGCCGGTGGTCGGCGACCCACTGCGTCGGGGCGCCCTCGATGGCCAGCGACCCGGCCACCGTGAGCATCACCCGGACCCACCGCTTGGCCTTGAACGACCCGTGCGTGAGGTAGCGGTGGAAGCCGACCGTGACGCCGAATCCGGCGATGTTGTAGAAGACGACGAAGATCGCCACGTCGATCCAGCTCAGGCCCCACCCCCAGGCGACCGGGATCGCCGCGAGCAGTGCCACGAACGGGATGATCACAAAGGACCACAGCGCGATGATGATTCCCGCCGACTGCTTGCCTTCGGTCAGCGGCTTCGGACCGGTCCTGACGGTTGCACTGGGCTGGTCAAGTACGGCTGCTGGCATCGGCACCTCACTGGGCTGAGCTCGGGGGGGACTTGCGGGGCTACGCTTACGTTACCGTAACCTACGCAACCGTAGTTTGTCATGGCTACCGCGCAGGTTCGGAAGTGTCGTACCTATGTTCTAATCTGCGACCGTGGATGGATCGACGGCATCCGAGGCGCGGCGCCTGCGGGTGGAAGAGCAGCTCAGCGCGGGCCAGATCAGGCAGCGGCTGGGCCTGAGCAAGGACCAGTTGTACGCGGCGCTGCGCGGCGTGCCGCCGCCGGCGTGGACCCGCCGGCCCAACGCCAAGGACGAGCTGCGCGCCCGCGCGATCGAGCTTCGCGGCGAGGGCTGGTCCGTGAACGACATCGCGCTCGAGCTGCAGGTGGCCAAGTCGACGGCGTGGCTGTGGGTCCGGCACCTGCCGCTCGATCCGGACAGCGCGCGCGCCCGCCGAAAGCGCGAGCACTCGAAGCGGATGACCGACGCGCGCTGGGACGCCTTCCGGCGCAACCGCGATGCCGCCCGAGCAGAGATCGAGTCAAGCGCGCAGGAGTGGGTCGGCGAGCTAGCGCGACGGGAGCTCCTGCTGCTCGGCGCCGTGACGTATTGGTGCGAGGGCTCGAAGTCAAAGCCCTGGCGCACCGCGGAGTACTTGGCGTTCATCAACAGCGATCCGGTCCTGATTGATCTGTTCATTCGTTTTGTCGAGGAGCTCGGCGTGGCGCGGGACCGCCTGTCCTATCGCGTGGCCATCCACGAAAGCGCGGACGTCGCCGGCGCCACCCAGTGGTGGGCAGATCGAATTGGCGTGCCCACGAACCGATTCCAGCGCGCGACGCTCAAGCGCCACAACACGACAACGAACCGCTTGAATACCGGGACCGATTATCGTGGCTGCCTCATCGTTCGAGTGTCGAAGAGCCGCCAGATGTACTGGTGGATCGAAGGCGTCATGCGCGCGTTAGCAGGGCAACTAGCATCCGGCCGGGGTCTGGATGACGCGTTAAGCTGACCACGCTGCTCTATCGGCCGTGGTGTAATTGGCAACACCTCCCCCTTTGGAGGGGATGTTCCAGGTTCGAGTCCTGGCGGCCGAGCTGTCAAAAAAAGCCCGTTTCGCCAGGGCCACCCGCCACGCAGCCGGCGATCCGGTGCCCGGTTAGCATGAGGCGGCAGCGCCAGCCGCCTGAACCGGGGAGTACGCGCGTGAAGCAGGTCCGGCCCCGCACCGTCATCGTCCTCGCGGCCGGCGAGGGCAAGCGGATGAAGTCGGCGCTGCCCAAGGTCCTGCACCCGCTGCTCGGTCGCAGCCTGCTCGGGCATGTGCTCGCCGCGGCCGAGCCGCTCGGCGCCGAGCTGACTCTGGTCGTGGTCGGCGTCGGCGCGGACCGGGTGAGCGAGCACCTGTCGGCCATCGCCCCGGACGCCACCCCCGTGCTGCAGGCCAAGCAGCGCGGCACCGGCCACGCCGTCCGTCTCGCCCTGGACGCCGTCGCCGACGCGGACGGCACGGTCGTGGTTCTCAACGGCGACGTCCCGCTGCTACGCGCGGAGACGCTCACCGCCCTCGTCTCGGACCATGAGGCGACCGGCGTGGCCGCCACTGTGCTCGCCGCCGAGGTGCCCGACCCGACCGGGTTGGGCCGGATCGTGCGCGGCCCCAGTGGTGGCCTCGAAAGAATCGTGGAGGAGCGCGACGCCACCCACGCCGAGCGGGCGCTCACCGAGATCAACGCGGGCATTTACGCCTTCGAGGCGGCGGTCCTGCGCGAGGCGCTCGGCAAGCTGTCGAGCGACAACGACCAGGGCGAGGAGTACCTGACCGACGTCTTCGGGCTGCTCGTCGCGGCCGGTGCCGCGGTCGGCGTCCACGTCGCGGATGACCCGGCCGAGACCCTGGGATGTAACGACCGCGCTGAGCTGGCGCGGCTGCGGACGCTCCTTCGCGACCGCATCAACGCCGCGTGGATGCGGGACGGTGTCACCATTCTGGATCCGGCGACGACGTGGATCGACGTGACCGCGACCGTTGACAGGGACGCCGTCGTCGACCAGAACACCCAGTTGGCTGGGCTGACCGCGGTCGGCGCGGGTGCCCGCGTCGGTCCGGACACCACACTCATCGACACTGCGGTCGGCGAGGGCGCGACCGTCGTGCGCGCGCACGCGATCTGCGCCGAGATCGGCCCGCACGCCTCGGTCGGCCCGTACGCGTCGCTCCGGCCCGGCACGCGAATGGCGGCCGGGTCGAAGATCGGCACCTTTGTCGAGACCAAGAACGCGACCCTGGGCGAGGGCGCCAAGGTTCCCCACCTGACGTACGCCGGCGATGCCACCATCGGGGCGGGGGCGAACATCGGGGCGGGCACGATCTTCGCCAACTACGACGGGGTGCACAAACACCACACCACGGTCGGCGAGGCATCGTTCATCGGCAGCGACACGGTGCTGATCGCGCCTGTCACGGTCGAGCCCGGCGCATACGTCGCGGCCGGGAGCGCGCTGTACCAGGACGTGCCGCCCGGATCGCTCGGGGTCACCCGCGCCCGCCAGCGCAACGTCGACGGCTGGGTCGCGCGCAAGCGCGCCGGAACGCGCACCGCCGACGCGGCCGAGCGGGCGAAGCGGGCGGGTGAGGTAAGACCACCGGCCGGGCCGGACGGCTCGCCGGCGCAGGACGCCGAGCACGGTGCGGACCCGGCGCGGGGCGCGGGAGATACTGACAACAGGTAGGACCGCCGAGGCACGGGAGCGCGGAGCCGATGGGCAGCATCGTCGCTGAAAATCGCAAGAGCCTGATGCTCTTCGCGGGGCGGGCATTCCCCGAGCTGGCACAGGAAATCGGTGAGGTGCTGGGTGTGGCGCCCACGCCGACCGAGGTGTACGACTTCGCCAATGGCGAGATCTTCGTGCGGTACGAGGAGTCGGTCCGCGGCTCCGACGCGTTCGTGGTCCAGTCGATCACGGAGGGCGTCAACAAGTGGGTGATGGAGACCCTGATCATGATCGACGCGCTGAAGCGCGGATCGGCCAAGCGCATCACCGTCGTCGCGCCCTTCTACCCGTACGCCAGGCAGGACAAGAAGCACCGCGGCCGCGAGCCCATTTCCGCGCGCCTGGTCGCGGATCTGCTGAAGACCGCCGGCGCCAACCGCATCCTGACGGTCGACCTGCACACCGCGCAGATCCAGGGCTTCTTCGACGGGCCGGTGGACCACCTGTTCGCGATGGACGTGCTCGCCGGATACGTGGAGCGCCGGTACGCCGGCCGCCCGATGGCCGTGGTCGCCCCAGACTCGGGTCGGGTGCGGGTGGCCGAGCGGTGGACCGACCGGTTGGGCGGTTGCCCGCTGGCGTTCATCCACAAGACGCGCGATCCGCTGCAGCCGAACCAGGTCGTGGCGAACCGCGTGGTCGGCGACGTCGAGGGTCGGGTGTGCCTGATCGTCGACGACATGATCGACACCGGTGGCACGATCTGCAAGGCCGCGGACATCCTGTTCGCCGCGGGCGCCGCGGACGTGCTGGTCGCGGCGACGCACGCGGTGCTGTCCGACCCGGCCACCGAGCGGCTGAAGAACAGCCGGATCAGCGAGGTCGTGGTCACCAATACGCTGCCGCTCCCACCCGAGAAGCGGCTCGACAAGATCACCGTGCTGTCGATCGCGCCGCTGCTGGCGCGCGCCATCCGCGAGGTGTTCGACGACGGCTCGGTGACCACCCTGTTCGGCGGCCTGAGCTGAGCCAGCGGCCGGGACGCCGAGTGCGAGCGGCCGCAACCGCTCGGGTACACTGACCCGGTTGCCACGGCGAGGGTGCCCTGCGGGTTGCTGCCGGGCGGTCGCACAGATCGCACGCGCGAGCCGCGCGAGGCACCGTGATCGGCGCGGTGCTCCGGGCAGTACGCAAGGACGTTGGGGCCCGTGTTGTCTCCCTCGCCCGGCACCGCAGCAGCCATCTGAGGATCGAGCAGGAGTCTCCCGTGTCCGAGGTAAAGATCAGCGCCGAGCCGCGTACCGAGTTCGGCAAGGGCGGTGCCCGCCGTACCCGCCGGGCCGGCAAGGTGCCCGCCGTGCTGTACGGCCACGGCGAGAAGCCCAAACACATCGCGCTGCCAGCCCGCGAGTTCGCCGCGGCGATCCGGCACGGCGGCACCAACCAGGTCTTCAGCATCGAGATCACCGACGGCACGCAGGTGCTGGCGCTGGCGAAGGCCATCCAGCGGGACCCGATCAAGGACAGCTTCGAGCACGTCGACCTCATCCTGATCCGCCGGGGTGAGAAGGTGACGGTCGAGATCCCGGTCCAGCTGATCGGCGAGCCGGCCAGGGAGACGCTCGTCATGACCGAGCACGCCACGATCGCCGTCACCGCCGACGCGATGCGCATCCCCGACCACCTCGAGGTGTCGATCGCGGGTCTCGAAGCCGGCACGCACGTGACTGCCGGCCAGATCGAACTGCCGAACGGTGCCGAGCTGGCCGTCGACCGCGAACTCATCGTCGCGGTCGTGGCCGCCGCCCCGACCGCCGAGGAGCTCGAGGCGGAGGTCGGCGAGGTCGAGGCCCCGGCCGAGGCCGAGGTGGAGGCGGAAGCGGAGGCGGAGGCCGAGGGCGTTCCGGCCGGGACGCCCGCGGCGGCGGCGGGCGAGAGCACCGAGGACTGACCCGCGGCGGTACGCGAAGCGGCCGGCCGGCCCAAGAAACGGGCGGGCCGGCCGCGTCCGTTTGGTCGACAATCATCTCGGTCGACAATCAGGTCGGCGGACCATCATGGGTCGGCACGCAAAGGAGCCCGAGACATGGCCGAGGAGACCACGCCGTGGCTGGTGGTCGGCCTGGGCAACCCGGGGCCGGCGTACGCCAGGAACCGGCACAACGTCGGGTTCATGGTCGTCGACCTGATGGCCGACCGGATCGCGGCCAAGTTCGGCCGACACCGCCGCGCGGTGGCCGACGCGGGCGAGGGCCGGCTCGGGCTCGGCGGGCCCCGGCTCGTGCTCGCCAAGCCGATGACCTACATGAACCTCTCCGGCGGGCCGGTCGCGGCGCTGTCCCAGTTCTACAAGGTGCCACCCGAGCGGATCGTCGCGGTGCACGACGAGCTCGACCTCCCGTATGGCCAGCTGCGCGCCAGGCTCGGCGGCGGTGAGGGCGGCCACAACGGCCTGCGGTCGATGTCGAGGTCGCTCGGGACGAAGGACTACGTGCGGGTCCGGTTCGGCATCGGACGCCCACCGGGCCGCCAGGACCCGGCCGACTACGTGCTGTCGGACTTCTCGGCCACCGAGCGCAAAGAGCTCGAGCTCCTCGTGGACCGAGCCGCCGACCTCGCCGAGGCGGTCATCACCCGCGGCCTGGACTGGGCGCAGAACACGTACCACGCCGTCTGATCGCCCCGGTAATCTTTCGACAGGTGCGCGTGGATGGTCACGGCCACGTGCGGTCCACACCGACGACATGCGTGGCGGGGGAGGGGGCCGTCGGTTGGGTCCGTCCGCGGTTACGCGCTCGATCGGGGCGTACCGATGGCGTTGACACCGCCCGTTGTGGACGGTGCGTTCGCACGCTGGCTGGCCGGGTCCGCCGGCCGGCTCCTGCTGGACACCCGCGAGGTGCTGGGGTACGCCGACCCGCCCGCGCTGCGCGCGGCCGGCGACAAACTGGCCCACGAGCTGATCCGCACGGAGCTGGCCCGCTGGCGGCCCGCCGATGTCGTTCTGTCCGAAGAGGACAGTGAGGCCCGGCGCGACTGGTCAGGGAGCGGCCACGACCGCCCGGCGCGGCTCGACGCCGAGCGGGTGTGGATCGTCGACCCGCTCGACGGCACCCGGGAGTACGCCGAGGAGGGTCGGGTGGACTGGGCCGCCCACGTGGCGCTCTGGTCGCGGAGCTTCGCCGCCCCGCACCGGCTGGCGGCGGGCGCGGTCGCGCTGCCCGCCCAGCACCGGGTGCTCGGCACGGACTACCCGCCGGCGTACCCACCGATGAGCCCTTCCGCGTCGACGGGCGGGCCGATCCGGCTCGCCGTGAGCCGCACCCGGCCGGCGCCGTTCCTGGCTGCGGTGGCCGAGGAGCTGGGTGCGGGTCTGGTGCCGATGGGCTCTGCCGGCGCGAAGATCGCCGCCGTCGTGGGTGGGGAGGTGGACGCCTACGTGCATGCCGGCGGGCAGTACGAGTGGGACTCGGCCGCGCCGGTCGCTGTGGCCACGGCCACGGGCCTGCACGCTTCCCGGATCGACGGATCTGCGCTGAAATACAACCAGGCCGACCCCCGGTTGCCCGATCTCGTGGTCTGCCGCAAGGACCTGGCCCCCCGGCTCCTCGCAGCGCTGCGCAGGACCGGCGGCACAATCTAGGAGCTTCCTGATCGGAAAGGGCCCAAAAGCATGCCGACGGCCGCCTACCGCGTCTCGCACCTGGCCGCCCTGGAGGCCGAGGCGATCTTCATCATGCGCGAGGTCGTGGCCGAGTTCGAGCGCCCGGTCCTGCTGTTCTCCGGCGGCAAGGACTCGATCGTGATGCTGCGGCTGGCGGAGAAGGCCTTCGCACCGGCTCGCGTCCCCGTCCCGGTCATGCATGTGGACACCGGGCACAACTTCGCCGAGGTGCTGACGTTCCGCGACGCCCGGGTCGCCGAGCTGGGCCTGCAGCTGATCGTGGCGAGTGTGCCGGAGGCGCTCGAGGCCGGCCTGGTCCGTGACCCGGTCGACGGCTCCCGGAACCGCATCCAGACGCCGGTGCTGCTGGCCGCGGTGGAGAAGTACCGGTTCGACGCGCTGTTCGGCGGCGCCCGGCGCGACGAGGAGAAGGCGCGCGCCAAGGAGCGTGTGTTCAGTTTCCGGGACGAGTTCGGTCAGTGGGACCCGAAGAACCAGCGGCCCGAGCTGTGGGCGCTGTACAACGGGCGGCACCACACCGGCGAATCCATCCGGGTCTTTCCCCTGTCGAACTGGACCGAGCTCGACGTGTGGCACTACATCGCGGCGGAGGGGCTCGCGCTGCCGAGCATCTACTACGCCCACGAGCGCGAGGTGGTCGAGCGCGACGGCATGCTGTACGCGGTCAACGAATTCCTCCCCGCCCGGGCCGGCGAAGCACCGCGCACGCAGCGCGTGCGCTACCGCACGGTCGGGGACGCCTCGTGCACCGCAGCGGTTCGCTCCGACGCGGACACCGTCGAGCTGGTCATCGAGGAGGTCGCGGCCACCCGCATCACCGAGCGCGGCGCGACCCGCGGCGACGACCGGACCAGCGAGGCTGCGATGGAGGACCGCAAGCGGGAGGGCTACTTCTGATGCACCAGGGCAGCGCCGGTTCTGCCGGCTCGTCGCCGTTGGGGGGCACGTCGGGCAGCGCCGGTTCTGCCCGCTCGTCGCCGTTGGGGGGCACGTCGGGCAGCGCCGGCTCTGCCGGCTGGTCGCCGTTGAGGGGCACACGGGGGGCGAAGCCCCCCGTGGGTATGGACCTGCTGCGGTTCGCGACCGCCGGGAGTGTCGACGACGGCAAGTCGACGCTGATCGGGCGCCTGCTCTACGACACCAAGTCGCTGTTCACCGACCAGCTCGCCGCCGTGGAGGCGGCCAGCGCCGCACGTGGGGACGAGTACACCGACCTGGCGCTGCTCACCGATGGGCTCCGCGCGGAGCGGGAGCAGGGCATCACGATCGACGTGGCGTACCGCTACTTCGCCACGCCGCGGCGGAAGTTCATCATCGCCGACACGCCGGGGCACATCCAGTACACCCGGAACATGGTGACCGGGGCATCCACCGCTGACCTCGCGTTGATCCTCGTCGACGCGCGCAAGGGCCTCGTCGAGCAGTCCCGCCGGCACGCGTTCCTGTGCTCGCTGCTGCGCGTACCGCACCTCGTGTTGTGCGTGAACAAGATGGACCTCGTCGACTGGTCCGAGGTGGGCTTCGAGAAGATCCGCGACGAGTTCACGGCGTTCGCCGCGAAGCTCGAGGCGCCCGACCTATCGGTCATCCCCGTCTCCGCGCTGCACGGCGACAACATCGTGACGCGGTCTGCGAACATGCCGTGGTACCAAGGACCGTCGCTACTCCACCACCTCGAGCACGTGCACATCGCGTCGGACCGCAACCTCGTGGACGTGCGGTTCCCGGTGCAGTACGTCATCCGTCCACAGTCGATGGCGGTGACGGATTACCGGGGGTACGCCGGCCAGGTGGCCTCCGGCGTGCTCAAGCCGGGCGACGAGGTGATGGTGCTGCCGTCCGGCTTCACCACGCGGATCGCGGCGATCGACACCGCAGACGGCCCGGTCGACGAGGCCTTCCCGCCGATGTCGGTGACGGTCCGGCTGGAGGACGAGCTGGACGTGTCCCGCGGCGACATGATCTGCCGGCCGCACAACGCGCCGACGGTCGCCCAGGACATCGAGGCCATGGTCTGCTGGATGGACGAGTCGCGACCCCTCCGGGTGGGAGGGAGGTACGCCGTCAAGCACACCACCCGCGCCGCACGAGCGATCGTGCGCGACCTGTACTACCGGCTCGACGTGAACTCGCTGCACCGCGACGAGGCCGCCGACCGCCTGTCGCTCAACGAGATCGGCCGGATCCGGCTTCGCACGACCGTGCCGCTGCTCGTCGACGAGTACCGTCGCAACCGGACGACCGGTGGCTTCGTCATCATCGACGAGGGCACGAACCGAACGGTCGCCGCCGGCATGATCGTCGAAGCTGGATAGGTCGCAACCTTGCGCAGGTTGGCGTGTACGGACGTCCGGACACGCCAACCTGCGCAAGGTTGCGACGATCTTGGAGGCGGGCGGGCGGTCAGACGATCTCGGGGGTCCAGTCCGTCGGGAGACCGTCGATCACCGCGTCGCCGCCGGTGGCGGTGACGGCCACGAGGGCCTGGCCCAGCCGGAGCTGATGCAGCTTGAGCGTGCCCCAGCGCTCCGGCAGGCGCGGCCGGAGCGTCACCCTCCGATGTGGAACATCCGGGTCCAGGCCGAGGAACGAGCGGACGAGCATGAGCGGGGCCGCGCTCGCCCACGCCTGCGGCGAACAGGAGGTCGGGTACGGCACGGGCGGGGTGAAGCTCTCTCGCGGGAAGCCGCAGTACAGCTCCGGCAGCCGGGAGCCGAACGCGGTGGCCGCGTCGAGCAGTCCGTTGGCGAGCCGGCTCGCCAGGTCCACCGCGCCGGGCAGGTGCGCGTAGCGCAGCAGCCCGGCGACGCAGATCGCGGTGTCGTGTGGCCAGACCGATCCGTTGTGGTAGCTCATCGGATTGAACGCGCCCATCCGGGTTGACAGCGTGCGCAGCCCGTACCCGGAGTCCATGTCATCGCCACCGAGCCGCTCGATGAGCATGGTGGCGTGTTCGTCGTCGACGATGCCGGTCCACAGGCAGTGGCCAGGGTTGCTGGTCAGCGCGTCCAGCGGGTGCCCATCGCCGTCCAGACCGACGGCGAACCAGCCAAGTTCGGGCAGCCAGAACCGCTCGGCGAACTGCTCGCGCAGGCGGGCCGCCTTGGCTAGGCAGACGTCCGCCGTGCTCCGGTCGTCGAACGCGCTGGCGAGATGGGCGCGCGCCCGGTATGCCGCGTACGCGTACCCCTGAACCTCACACAGGGCGAGCGGCGGCGTGCCGAGCCGGCCCGCGGCATCGTTGATCCCGTCCCAGCTGTCCTTCCAGCCCTGGTTCACGAGCCCCCGGTCGGTGGCCCGCTGGTAGTACAGGAAACCGTCGCCCTTGCGGTCGCCGTACCGCTCCACCCAGCTCAGCGCCGCGTCCGCCGCCGGCAGCAGCTCCCGCACCGACTCCTCGGTGGCGCCCCACCGCCACGCCTCGCCGAGCAGCATGACGAACAACGGCGTCGCGTCCACGGTGCCGTAGTAGTGCTGGCCGCCCAGGGCCGCGGTGCTCGCCGGTCCGTACCGCAGCTCGTGCATGATGCGGCCGGGCTCCTCCTCGGTGCGCGGGTCAACGCGGGTGCCCTGCAACGCTGCCAACGTCCGCAGGGTGCCGACCGCCGGCCCGACGTCGAGCGGCAGGGTCATCCACGCGGTGAGGACGCTGTCCCGGCCGAACAGGGTCATGAACCATGGCGCGCCGGCGGCCACGAACTTGTACCCCGCGCGCCGGTCGGTCATCCGCAGTGCCTCCAGGTCGTGCTCGGTGCGCTGGAGCACGGAGGAGACGGCCGGATCGTCGACGGTCAGGTCGGCGTTGCGTTCGCGCCACCGTGGCCGGGTCGGCGCGACGGCACTGCGCCGGTCGCGGAACCGTGGCTCGATCCGCTGGTTGTCCAGCAGCGGGTGTAGCACGATCTCGGTGGTCCAGCCGGTCCGGGGCGGGATCACCGCCACCCAGCTCAGCCCGCCCGGAGTGATCATCGGGTCGCTCGACGCGTTGACGACCGTGCCGCGGGACGCGTCCACGACGCTGTGCAGCACCAGTTCGTTCGCGGCCACGGTGGCCTGCGCGCCGCCGCCGAGCGGTCGGCCGCCCTTGACCGCGAACAGGTCGGCGAAGTCCGCGTCGACGTGCAGGTCCACCCGCACGGCCGTCGGCTCGTCGCCGACGTTCTCCAGCCTCAGTGACTCGCGCATGCCCTCGCCGACGATCCGCTCCCGGATCACGAGCAGCGTGCTATCGGCCCGCCCCGGTCCGGGCGGGCGGCGCAGCACGAACTTCGTGGCGTACGCCTCGCTGCCGCGCACCGACAGCGGCTGGGCCGGCTGGCCGTCGAGGACCAGCTGCCAGCGGGACGCGATCCGCGCGTCCCGGTAGAACAGCCCGTGCGGCCCGCCCGGTTCGACATCGCCGGTGTACGTGGAGATGCAGAACGTGGTGCCGTCGACGAGGGTGACCGATCCGCGATCCGTGAGCAGCGAAACCGGCTCGCCGGCGTTGAGCGGGGTCAGGCTCGTCACATCAGGCCACTCTCAACCCGGCGAAGCGCTGCGGAACCTCGGCGGTTGTGCGGAGCAGGCGGGACATCGCGGTGCGGTATGCCCTGGCGTACCCGCGCGCGAGCCGTTCGGACGTGAAATGCCGAGCGACGTGCATGCGGCAGTCCACCGGGTCGATCGCGCTCGCGCGGTCGATGGCGCCGGGCAGATCCGCGGGGTCGTCGCAGATGACACCGCTGATCCCGGGCGCCACCACCTCGGGCACCGAGCCGGCACGCAGCGCGACCACCGGCGTCCCACAGGCCATCGCCTCGATCATGACCATCCCGAACGGCTCCTCCCACTGAACCGGGAACAGCAGGCACCGTGCCCTCGACAGCAGCCGTCGCTTGGCTGTGGCGTCGGCAACTCCGAACACCTCGTCGTCCGGCCCGATCCGGGGCTCGACCTCCTTCTCGAAGTACGCGCGCTCGGACGGCTCCGAGCACTTTCCGGCCAGCACGAGCGGTATGCCGGCGGCGTGCGCCGCGTCCAGCGCCAGGTGCGCGCCCTTGTCCCACGCGAACCTGCCCAGGAACAGGGCGTACCCCGCCTTCTGGACGCGGAACGGCCAGCTGGCTAGGCGGAGGGCGTTGTGCACGGTGCCGACCCAGTTCAGCTCGGGCGCGAGCTGTCGTTGCCGCGCGCTGATCGCCACCAGCGCGATGTCCGTGCCGAGCGCGCCATAGATCCGGCGCAGGTCCGCGTCGACTGGGCCGTGCGCGGTGACCACCGTCGGCAGACCGAGGTCTCGGTACGCCGGCGCGTTGAGCGGTCCGGCGACCGTGTGATCGTGAACGACGTCGACCTGGCCGGCCGCCGCCAGCCGCTCGACCGCCCGGCGGACGACCGCGGCGTGTGCGACCTCGGGAAATACGTCGCCCAGCCGGTCCGGGATCGTGCCCTCCCAGACCGGCTGGAAGCTTGCCTTGGTGCCGGGCCTGCCGGCACCGATGAGCGTCACGGTGTGACCGAGGTCCACAAGTGAGTCCGCCAGATCGGCGACGACGGCCTCGATGCCGCCGTAGCCCGAGGGCGGAACATCAAAATAGGGCGGCGCGATGAGCGCCACCCGTATCAGCGGATCTGCCGATTCCCCGGACTGATCGGACGACGAGTCGCGCGACTCGTCCCGATCAACAGAAGCGCCCCGTACAGGCGCGGCCGTCGTGAGCACGAAACCGAGCATACCCCGCCAGTTAGGCGCAACCACTGAAGTCCGTTATATCGGTTGTAAACCCTATAAGTCCGACAGAGTTGACCGGTTGCCTAGGAGTTCTACTTTGGATGCTCCGGCCGCCGGGTCGGCGACGAAGCAACCGGGTTGTGTCCAACCACGGGCCGCGTACCGCCTGGTCACGGCCCTTTCCACGGGGTCGGCGGACGCCGCCGGGACGAGCGCGAGCACGCAGCCGCCGAAGCCGCCGCCCGTCATGCGCGCACCGTAGGCGCCGGCGGCCAGGGCCGTCTCGACCGCGGTGTCCGTCTCCGCGACGGTGATCTCGAAGTCGTCGCGCATGGACGCGTGCGACGCGGTGAGCAGCGGCCCGATCTCGCGGACGCGGCCCGTGCGCAGCAGGTCAACCGTGTCGAGCACCCGCCGGTTCTCGGTGACCACGTGCCGGACCCGGCGCCTCGTGAGGTCGTCGGGCAACCGGCCCAGCGCGTCGTCCAGATCCGACACGTCGAGGTCGCGCAGGGCGGCGAGGCCCAGCTGGCGGGCGGCGTTCTCACAGGTCGCGCGGCGCTCGGCGTACTCGCCGGTGACGTGCCGGTGCGGAGCCCGCGTGTCGATCACCAGGACGGCCAGGCCGGCTGCGGACGAGTGGAACGGGATGTGGTCGACCTCCAGCGACCGGCAGTCGAGGAACAGGGCGTGACGGGCCCGGCAGAGCGTCGAGGCGGCCTGGTCCATGACGCCGCAGGGCATCCGGACGTAGGCGTTCTCCGCGCGCTGGGCCAGCGCCGGCCGGTCGGAGACCGGAACCTCGAGGCCACCGAGGTCCGCGAGCGCGGTGAGGACCGCGCACTCGAGCGCGGCCGATGAGGAGAGTCCGGCTCCCAACGGGACGTCCGAGGCGATGAACAACGTGGCCCCGGGCGCGTCGTGGCCGGCCTCCCGGAGCACCCAGACGATGCCGGCCACGTAACCGGCCCAGCCGGGTACGCCACCCGGAACGAGGTCGGCGGCGGTGAACTCGACCGTCTCACCGGTCTGTTCCGAGTGGACAGTCCACCGGCCACTCCGTCCCGGCGCCGCCGCGACCGCGGTGCGCTGCGCCAGCGCGAAGGGCAGCACGAATCCCTCGTTGTAGTCGGTGTGCTCGCCGATCAGGTTGACCCGGCCGGGCGCAGCCCACACGCCGGCCGGGGGCTCGGCGTACCGCTGCCGGAAGCCGGACTCGGCTCGGACCTCGGCCGGCGCGACCCGCACCCCCGGCGCGGCGCTCACGACGCTGCCACGTACCGGCGGTGAAACGCCCAGGCGTCCGCGATGATGTCGTCCAGCGCCGGGCGGCGCGGCGTCCAGCCGAGCTCACGGCGGGCCTTCGCGGAGGAGGCGACGCTCATTACCCAGTCACCGGGGCGACGCGGCCGCACGTCGACCGGCACCGGATGCCCGGTGACGCGCCGGACCGCGTCGATGACCTCCAGGTTGCTGAACCCGTTGCCGTTGCCCAGGTTGTAGATCTTGTGCTGCCCCGGCTCCGCCGCGTCCAACGCGAGCAGGTGCGCGCTGGCCAGGTCGGCGACGTGGATGTAGTCGCGGACGCAGGTGCCGTCCGGTGTGTCGTAGTCGTCGCCGAAGAGCGCGATGGCCGGCCGCTGACCGGCCGCGACCTGCAGCACCATGGGGATGAGGTGGGTCTCCGGGTCGTGCCGCTCGCCGAGGTCACCGACCGCGCCGGCGGCGTTGAAGTAGCGCAGGCTGATGGCGCCCACCCCGAACGCGCGGGCCTCCGCCGCCAGCATCTGGTCGACCATGAGCTTGCTCGCCGCGTACGGCATCGGCGGGTCGACGGGCGTGTCCTCGGCCATGGGCTCGCGTTTGGCCGTGCTGTAGACCGAGCCCGTGGACGAGAAGATCAGCCGGGGGGTCCCGGCCTTCCGCGCCGCCTCGAGCAAGGCCAGCGAGCCGCGCACGTTGACGTCCCAGTACAGGTCCGGCCGGACCACCGACTCACCGGCCGCGATCTTCGCGGCAAAGTGGAGGATGCCGTCGAAACCCGCGTCGGGTGTCAGCACCGACCCGACCTCGTGGATCGAGAGCTTGTGGAACTCCGCGTCGGCCGCCATGGAGGACGCGTGCCCGGTGGACAGATCGTCGAGGACGACGACCCGGTGGCCGGCCGCGAGCAGCTGGGCGGTGACGACGCTGCCGATGTAGCCGGCTCCGCCCGTGACGAGCAGCTTCACTCCGGTGGCCTCCCTCTGGCGCGGTCGAGTACGTCTGGCCAGCCTACGTGCCCCGCGACCGGCACCGGACGCGTGGGCCTGGCGCCCGGCCGACCGTTCACCGTGCCATTTGTCCGTCCCGCGACGCCCGAACGCCGCGGTCCGCGCGCCGTTTGTCTACGCTTGCGGGATGCAGGAAGCCGGCAGTCCCGGGCCCCGGCGGCGATCCGCGTCGGGGCGTTCTCCACAACGACGGCCGGGCGGGTTCGTCCGCGGGGTCGCCAAGCTCGTGGTGCGGGGTGCCGATGGAGTGACCCGCTGGCTGGGGGCGGATCCGACCGCCGGCCGCGAGGCCATCAGCGAGGCGGAGCTGCGTGAGCTGGTCGCCGCCAACACCGTGCTCGACCGCGAGGAGCGGCGGATCATCTTCGAGGTGCTCGCGGCCGGAACGAGCCTCGTGCGGGAGGTCATGGTGCCGCGTACGGAGGTGCTTTTCCTCGACGCGGCGCTCCCGGTCGGCGCCGCTGCTCAGCTGGCCCGCACCGCGTCCCACTCGCGGTTCCCGGTCGTCGACGGCAGCCAGGACGACGTGGTCGGCTTCGTCCACCTGCGGGATCTGCTGATCCGGCCGGCCGACGACGGGCGGGCGACGGTGGGGGAGCTGACCCGCGAGGTCAAGCGGCTCCCGGCGAGCCTCCGGGTGCTCGCCGCGCTCTCCGAGATGCGCCGGGAGGGCCATCACCTGGCGGTCGTGGTCGATGAGTACGGCGGGACCGCCGGCATCGTCACGCTGGAAGACCTCATCGAGGAGCTGGTCGGGGAGATCCACGACGAGTACGACGAGGTTCCGTCGCCGGAACCCGCGGGTGCGGTGTCCGAGGTGGACGGTCGACTGAACCTGGCGGACTTCGCCAAGCGGACCGGGTTCATGCTGCCCGAGGGGCCCTACGAGACGGTCGGTGGCTTCGTGATGGCCACCCTGGGCCGACTGCCGGCCTGCGGTGACGAGGTGCAGGTGTCCGGCGATGCGGCCGGCGCCGGGTGGCTGCTCCGGGTGCTCGCGCTGGACGGCCGTCGGGTCGACCGGGTCGGCATCGCCCGGGTCGTGGTCGCCGAGCCGGTCGTACCGGTCGCCCGCGTGGTGCCCGATGCCACGACCGCCACCCCCACGCCGGTGCGTATCCTCCCGTAACCCGACCGGGACCCCGCGCTCCTGCCCGCCTCCGTCTCCCGCCGCCATTTTCCCGCCGATCTACGGCGAATTCTGGCGACCGGAGATTAACTAACCAGTATTCGCCCTAGATCGGCGAGAGAGACGAGAGAGACGAGGGCGACGAGCGACCGCGCTCAGTGGGTGCGCAGTTTGCGCCAGGTGGACCCGTCCGAGGAGAAGGCCGCCCAGTCGTTGTTGAACAGGTTGTAGGCCACGTACCCGCCGGCCGTCATGCCGAGCCGGCCGACCGCCGGCAGATGCTCGCCGGTCACGGTGAACGTCGCCCCGTCGTCGGAGCTGACGTACCAGCGATGGTTGCCGCCCGCGATCAGCAGCCGGCCGTCGAGCAGCGGGATCAACGCACCCGACACCGACTCCGGCCCGGTCCGCGTGCCCAGTGCCCGGGTCAGGGTGAACTGCTTGCCGCCGTCGGCCGAGTGGAAGATCGCCACGACGGCCTTGGGCCACGGCCCGTCGCCCGAGACCACCATGGCGTACGTGCGCGAGCCCGACACGGAAACCTGGACCGATGCCGCATTGTCGGCGGGCGCGGGGAGCACGATCCTCGTCCACCGCGCCCCGCCGTCGGTGCTGACGGCGATGGCCGGGCGGCCGGTTCCGCGGTCGACGCCGCCCACCCACCAGGCACCGCTCGCGGTGGCGACCGACCCGACCCAGCGCACGTCGATCGGCGGCGGATTGCTGAACTCCCCGCGGTAGCCGGCCCGCGGCGACCACACCTCGACGGCTCCGCCGCTCCCGAGCCGCAGGATTTCGCCGTCGCGGGCAATGACCCGGGCGTCGGTGGCGGCCGGCGCCGGCTGCCAGGTCCCGCCGCCGTCCGACGAGATCCAGCCGCGGTGGCCGTCGGACCTCACGACCAGGGCGTCGCCGGCGAACGGCAGCAGGTCGGGTGACCTCCCCAGCGCCGCCGGCAACACACTGCTCTGCCACGTCAGGCCGCCATCGGCCGTACGCCCGAGGGTGCACGCGTCGGCGTCGCAGGCGATCGCGTACCCACGGTCGGCGTCCGGGAACTCGACATCGGTGATGTCCCCGGGCATCTCGTGCACGTCGCCGAGCGCGTCGAGGCCGTTGAGGGTGATGCCTGCGTCCGTGTAGACCGCACCGGGCGGCCCCCCGGCGACCTCGTCAGGCAGCGACCGCGGTTCGGCTGACCATGGGCGTACGACCGCGAGCGTGACACCGACGACGACGGCGAGCGCGGCGCCGGCGCGGACCGAGGTTCGGCGGCGTCGGCGCGTCGTGGCCCGGGCGCGCAGGGTCTCCAGCGGCGGTTGGTCGATGGCGTCGAGCACCGCCGTGCGGCCACGCGCGAGGCGCTCGTCAAGGTCTGGCATGGGCCACCTCCGTGGTGCCCGAGGCGGTGGAGTCCGGCCACGACGGCCGCGCGCCGTTGTGCGGCCGCCCGTCACCGTTGTGCCGGTGCTCGGTGCGGTAGTCGCCGAGGTGTTCGGCGAGTGCGGACCGCCCGCGGGAGAGCCGGGACTTGATGGTGCCGGTTGGCACGTCGAGGAGGGCGGCGATCTCGTCCACGGGCAGGTCCGCGAAGTAGTGCAGGACGATCACCTCGCGGAAGGCCGGCGCCAGCCCAGCGAGGGCATCGCGCAGGTCGGCCCGCTCCGGACCCGGTGCGGGCTCCACGAAGCGGGCGACCGGACGGTCGCGCAGCAGGATCGTGTCGAGCAGCTTGCGCCGCCGCCACCGCCGGCGCACCACGTTGATCGCCACCGTCCGCAGCCAGGCTTCGGGGTTTTCGACGTCGGACAGCCCCTTCGGCCGGGCGAGCGCGCGGGTGAACGCCTCCTGCACGACGTCCTGGGCTTCGCCGAGGTCGTTGGTGAACGCGTACACCTGAGCGACCAGGCGGCGGTAGCAGGCGTGGTAGATCTCGCCCACGCCCGAAACGCCGGCGCGTCGGCCTCCCGGCATCGATCACCGCCCCTGCTGAGTCTCGGTGGCTCCAGGGTACGAGTTCCGGCGACCGACGCCGGTTCCCGTGTTTCCACGGCCGGCTGACAGAATTGCCGGCATGTCCGATCGCCCGCGCGTGCTCTCCGGCATCCAGCCCACTGCGGACTCGTTCCACCTCGGCAACTACCTCGGGGCGGTCCGGAACTGGGTGGCCCTGCAGGACACCCACGACGCGTTCTACTGCGTCGTCGACCTCCACGCGATCACGGCGGGGCACAAGCCGGTTGAGCTGCGCCACCGCACCCGAGTCAGCGCGGCCCAGCTGCTCGCCGCCGGCCTGGACCCGGAGAGGTGCACGCTGTTCGTGCAGTCCCAGGTGCCCGAGCACGCCCAGCTGGCCTGGGTGCTCAGCTGCATCACCGGGTTCGGCGAGGCCAGCCGGATGACTCAGTTCAAGGACAAGTCGGCCCGGCAGGGCGCCGAGCGGGCCTCGGTCGGTCTGTTTATGTATCCGATCCTGCAGGCCGCCGACATCCTGCTCTATCAGGCCGACGCGGTGCCGGTCGGCGAGGACCAGCGCCAGCACCTCGAGCTGACCCGTGACCTTGCCCAGCGCTTCAACTCGCTGTTCGGCCCGACGTTTACCGTGCCGGAGCCCTTCATCATGCGGGACACTGCCAAGATCACCGACCTGCAGGAGCCGACCGCGAAGATGTCCAAGTCGTCGTCGACGCCCGCCGGGCTGATCGAGCTGCTGGACGACCCGGCGCGGTCCGCGAAGAAGATCAGGTCCGCGGTGACGGACGCCGGCAGGGAGATCATCTTCGATCCGTCGGAGAAGCCGGGCCTGTCCAACCTTTTGACCATTTACTCCGCACTGACCGGACGAACCATCGATGAACTGGTCGGTGCGTACGCCGGCAAGGGATACGGTGATCTGAAGAAGGACCTCGCCGAGGTGGTGGTCGAGTTCGTACGCCCGATCCAGGAGCGGACACGCACCTTCCTGGACGACCCCGCACAGTTGGACAAGCTGCTCTCGATCGGTGCCGAGAAGGCCCGCGCCGTCGCCTCGGTCACCCTGCACACCGCGTACGACCGGGTCGGCTTCCTGCTGCCGGCGAGGAACGGGTAGCACCGCCCGACTCTGTCGGATTTGTGGACGGGCCGCGCCGATCCGAGCGTGGGTAGCGGGGAGAGCGGAGCGTGGTGGCGACCGACGGGAGCGTAGGCGACGGCGTCGCGCCGACGCGGATCGGCGTCGCCGTCGACATCCCGGAGCCGTGGGGCGGCACGCTGACGCGCCGGCGAGCGGCGGCCGGAGACCCGGTCGCGGCGTACGTGCCCGCGCACCTGACGCTGCTCGGCCCCACCGAGATCGCGCCCAAGGCCCTGCTGACCATCGAGCGGCAGCTGGCGGCGGTGGCGGCGGCGCACCCGGCCTACGCCCTCCATCTGCGCGGCACCGGCACCTTCCGGCCCCTCACCGAGGTGGTCTTCGTCGCCGTGGCGGCCGGGATCAGCGAGTGCGAGCAACTTGCCGCGGCGATCGGCGACGCCACACAGCTGCCACGGAACCAGCGCTTCCCGTACCACCCGCACGTGACCGTGGCCCAGGACGTGCCGCCCGACGAACTCGACAAGGTGTACGAGGACCTGGCCGACTTCTCGGCGAAATTCGAGGTCGACCGCTTCACGCTCTTCGAGCACACGACCGACGGACGGTGGCAGGCGCGTTGCGACTTCCGGCTCACCGGCTGACTCGCCCTAGGTACGCGCCGTTCGCAGATCGACGAGGATTGGACCGTGAACCCGATCGACCGTGTGGTCTCCGGCTTCAATGGCACGGTGGCCGCCGCCCGGAACCGATCGGGCGCATTCGACCACTTCTGGCGAGCACGGGAGCGGTACGGGGAGGTGCTCGGCGGCCGGCTCGCCGCGGCCATCGCGTACTACGGCTTCTTCGCCATCTTCGCCCTCGGCCTAGTGCTGGCGTCGGTCCTCGGCTTCCTGCTGGAGCACAACATCGACCTGCAGGGCACGGTGAACACCTTTCTGCGCCAGCACCTGAACGTCGTCAGCCCGGCGTCGATCGACGAGGCGCAGCGGCAGTTCCAGTCCAGGCGCGGTGCGTTCGCGGTGGTCGGCCTGATCGGCCTGACACTGACCGGGATCGGTTGGATCGAGGCGATCCGTTCGTCGCAGCGGCTGATCTGGGGCATCGAGCAGCAGCCCGGCAACTTGATCATCAGGCGGCTGGTGGACCTCGCGGTGCTCGTGGGACTGATCCTGCTGATCGGCCTGTCCGTGGCGGCGACCGACACCATCGAGTCGCTGATCGAGTGGTTCGCCGGAGGTGGCCGCTCGCTCCTGTTGACGGCCACGACGTGGCTGTTGGTCCTGCTGGTTAACGTCGTGCTCGCCACCGCGCTGCTGGCCGCCGTGCCGCGGCTGCGCATGCCCCCGCGCCGGCTGCTGCCCGCGGTCATGGTGGTCGCGCTTGGCATCACACTGCTGAACTCCGTCGGTCGGTACTACGTGCTCCGCACCGCCGGCAACCCCGCGTACAAGGTCGTCGCGAGCGCGATCGCCCTGCTCGTCTACCTGTACCTGTTCAACCAGCTCCTGCTGTTCGGCGCCGCGATCGCCGCGACCAGCGGGCGCGGCTCGGTGATCGACCTCGCCGCCGGCCCGCCGCCGCGGGACGCCGAGCCGACGGAAGGCGCCGGCGCGACCCCGGCGGCACTTCACTCCGCGGCCGACGCGAATACCCGGAACGAGCGCGGAAATGGCGCCCGACCGGGATGATGTGCGGGTGGGCGCACTCGTGACGTTGGAGCTGCCGGCCGACTCGCCGGCGCTGGACATGCCGTGGATCATCACGTTCGGACCGCTCAACGACGAAGAGGAGTGGGAGCCGGTGGTCTGCGGCCCGTACGAACGCCCCCACGCGCTCGCGCTGGCGGAGTCGGTCGTCGCCGACGACGAGCTGATGGCGGTCGTGGAACCGCTGCTCCCGCACGTCTCGGTGGAGGAGATCCGCGGTGAGATCGCGGCGGCCAAGCTGACGGCCGAGGCGGCGGATGAACAGGACGAGGACGAGTACGACGAGGAGGACGAGTTCGGCGCGGCAGACGAGTTCGAGGAAGAGGACGAGGAAGCCGCCCGGCGCACCGAGCCCGCGGTTCCACCCACCGTCGAGCAGATTCGCGCCGGGTTCGCGCGCATAGCGTCGCGGCTGACCGAGTCGGCCTGACCCGCGTCATGCCCTTCAACGCTCGGCGCGCGCCCGCAGTGCGCCCGCCAGCCAGCCCCAGTGTGCGGAGGTGTTCGGGAACGGCCGCCAGCCGTTGATGATCGCCAGCAGCTGCCAGTAGCGCTCCGGCCGCGGATCGGCGGCCAGGTCCATCTGGTCGAGCAGCGCGCGGCGGTACTCGGGAGAGTCCGTCCGGCCGACGCCGGCGGCGAGCTCGCCCACGATCGCGTCGAGCACGGGCCCGGCCGCCGGCGAGGCCGGGTCGATCCCTTGCGCGAGCGCGGCGCCGGCCCGCTCGGTCACGACCGCCGCCGCGTGGCGCGCGCCGTCGTGCCCGCTCGGCAGCGCGTCCGACGCGTCGTCCGACGCTCCGAAGGAGCGCTCGCCCATCGCGCGCAACAGCGCGATGAAGCTCGGGTTGCGTACCAGTTCGGCCAGCTCGACCCAGGCATCCACCTGCTCGTCGCTGGGGTCGTCGGGCAGGTCCGCGGTCACCGACCGCAGTCCGGCCTCGAACCGGGCGTCCACCGGGATGCCCTCGAAGATGTTGTCCAGGAACTCGTTGATGATGCGGCGGCGCTCCTCGGCCGTCGCCCGTGCCACGCGGTTCACGCGGTCGACCTCCTCCGGTGTGGGTTCTCGTCGGGACAGCGCGCGCAGCGCGGCTCGCTGCACGCGCAGCACACGGATCTGCGCGTCGATCGCGTCGGCATGCCGGGCCGCGACCCGCGACACGTCCAGCTCGCGGTCTAGCACGAGGCGAATCGTGGCCAGGTCCAGCCCGAGCTCGCGCAGCGCCCGCACGAAGTCGAGCCGCAGCGCGGCCTCCGGGTCGTACCGGCGATGCCCGGCGTGGCTGCGTCCGACCTCCGGCACGAGGCCGAGGTCGGAGTAGTACCGCACGGTCTTCACCGACAATCCGGTGCGCCGGGCCAGCTCTCCGATGTGCATGAGGTCGATGCTCGGGTCTCCCGTTACTGGAGATTCAAGTCGATTGCGTCCCACCAGAGTGTCACCAGCTCCCGGCCGGCCGAGCCGAGGTCCATCGGGTGCGTCGGGTCCACGCCGAGGTCCAGCAGTGCGTCCACCACCTCCGGCCGACGGCCGACGGGCGCGCACAGCCGCCTGACGGTCACATCGACGAGCTCGTCGAACGATCCGTACTCCGACCCGGCCGTCCGGCGCCAGTCCTCGCGTCGCGGCTCGATGCCGGCCTCGCGGAGCACCGCCTCGGCGTCCGCGGCGGTCGGCCCCGTGGGCCGCTCCAGGCCGTGCAGCCTTCGCCACAGCGGATTGAGTACGCGCAGCGGATGAGATTCCGTCAGCTCCACGACGACGCGGCGGCGGGCGTGCCGGTGCAGCGCGAGCGCGAAGTCGGCCAGGTCGGGGGCGTTGTAGAAGACGTGGTGGCAGACGACCACGTCCGCGGACGGCACGGCGTCCGCCACGTCCGGCCAGCGTCCCGGCACGATCGTCGTCGGTACGCCCAGCCGGTCCGCTCGCGCGGTCAGCTCGCCGAGCATCTCGTCGCTGGTGTCCACCGCGGTCAGCCCCGTGACTCGGCCGGTTCGGCCGGCTCGGCCGGCTCGGCCGGCGAGGGGGAGGCTGGCCGCGCCCGTCCCGGCCCCGACGTCTAGCACGGTGCCCCGCGCGCCCAGCGCCTCGGCCGCGCGGGCGTAGGACGGGCCGACTGGCTGGGCCAGATAACGGTCGGTCCGGCGGGCGAAGACCCTGGTGGGCAGGCTCCACGGCGAGTCCGGCACGGCGGCCCGGATCTCCGGCGGGATCGCCCAGGCGGCGAGCTGGTCCTGCCAGCGCCGCAGTGCGGAGGTCACGGGGACATCGTGCCCAACAGCGCTCGGACCGCTGCCACCATCGTCGGGCGGTCCGGCCGACCCGTCATGAGGCGCTGGATCATGTACCCGGGCAGGAGGGTGAAAAGGGCCAGACCCAGCGCGTCTGCGTCCACGCGCTCGGCTACGTGACCGGCCGCCTTGGCGCGCCGGGCGATCATGATGAAGCTGTCCCGCAGCTGCGCGTAGGTCCCCGCCACGAACTCCCTCACCTCCGGGTTTCGGATCGCCTCGGCCCACATCTGCAGGGCGAGCTGACCGGCCCCGTCCGGGGCGAGCCGTGGCTCGATGACATCCAGCGCCCGGGCCATCGCCTCCGCGGGCGCCAGCGCCGGCTCGTGGTACGCGACGGCGGTGAGCTCGTCGGTGACCGCCCCGACGTATCGTTCGCCGACCGCGGTACGCAGCTCGTCCTTGCTCTTGAAATAGCGGTAGACCGCCCCGACCGACAGTCCGGCCTGCGAAATGACGTCCTGCATCGACGTCGCGTGGAAGCCGTTGCGGGCGAAGCACACCGCTGCGGCATCCAGGATCTGTTGCCGGCGGGCGCTCAGGTGCTCGGCGGAGACACGGGGCATGCCCAACATTGTAAAACGAACGCTCGCTCTTGACGCGCGCAGCGAGCCCGTGCCACGCTGGAAGCGAATAAAGAACGAGCATTCGTTTAAGGAGTCGAGATGACTGACTCGACCACCAGGCGCTAGCCGCCGGCGCTCGTCCTGGCCGTGTCGCTGGCCGCTGCCGTGGTGGTGTTGCAGGCCCTGCTCGTCGCGCTGTTCGCGGCGCCGGCCGCCAATCTCGAGCCCCGTGACCTTCCCGTCGCGGTCGCCGGACCGACGCCGTCCGCCACCGCGTTCGAGCGGCAACTGAAGGTGGCCCGCCCCGGCGCCTTCGACGTCACCATCGTCGCCGACCAGACGTCGGCCGACGAGGCGCTGCGGAATCGCGAGGCGTACGCCGCGTTCGTCCTCGGGCCATCCGGCCCCAGCCTGCACACGGCGTCCGCGGCGAGTCCCACCCTCGCCGCGCTGCTGACCCAGGCGGCCGGCCAGATCGCGGGCGGTCGGGAGGTTCCCGTGGTCGACGTGGTGCCCACCGACCCCGACGACCCACGCGGCGCCGGCTTCGCGGCCGGGTTCCTGCCGCTCGCGATCACGAGCCTCGTCGCCGGAGCCCTGCTCACGCTGCTCGTACGGCGTCGTGGCGCGCGGCTGCTGGGGCTGGTCAGGTTCGCCGTGCTCGCGGGCGTCGTGGGCGCTGCCGTGCTGCACATGTGGCTCGGCGTGATAGCCGGTGACTACCTCGCGAACGCGGCCGCCATCGGGCTGTTCGCACTCGCCGCAAGTGGGATCGTGGCCGGACTCGCCTCGCTCCTTGGCGCCGCGGGCATCGGGGTCGGCGCCCTCCTGGTGTTCCTGGTCGGCAATCCGCTGTCCGGCGTGTCCTCGGCGCCTGAGCTGCTGCCCCAGCCGTGGGGCGCGGTCGGGCAGTGGATGCCGGTCGGCGCGGGCGGCAGCCTGCTGCGGTCGGTCACGTACTTCGGCGGCGCCGGCGACGCACAGGCGCTGTGGGTCCTCGCCGGGTATGCCGGGCTCGGCCTGACCCTGGTGCTGCTCGGCCGGGCCAGCGTCGGCCCCCGCCGCCCGCGGCCATCAGAGCCGATCTAGGGCGAATTCTGGTGATCGGAGATCTACTAGCCAGAATTCGCCCTAGATCGACGGGAAAGCCGGCGAGTGAGCCACTGCGCGGCAGAGTTACGTGAGGGTAACGGGGGTTCAACAACCGTGCATGATTGCCGTCCCTCGGGCGGACGACTGGCGTACGCTGCGGCTCGTGGATTCACCGCGACGTGGCGGTGAGAATTGGGGAAGGAGACGGTCTTGCGCCCTGTGCGTGGGATGCGGATCATCGTCGCGGTTCTCGCGATCGGCGGGCTCTCGCTGAGTGCCGCCGCATGTGGCAATGCTCCCGAGAAAAACACCGGCGGCGGGACTGCCGCCGGCACGTACACGACCTGCATGGTGACCGACATCGGCGGCATCGATGACCGGTCGTTCAACGCGTCGGCCTGGAAGGGCCTGCAGGACGCCAAGGCGGCGAGCGACAAGCTCGCCACCCCGAAGAACGTCTCGTCCAAGGCCGAGGCGGACTACGTGCCGAACCTGACGCAGTTCGCCCAGCAGGACTGCAAGTTCATCCTCGCGGTGGGCGGCCTGATGGGCAACGCGACCTCGCAGGTCGCGAAGGCGAACGCGACCAAGCAGTTCGCGATCGTGGACTCCAAGCAGCCCGAGTCGAACGTGTACCCGATGCAGTTCGACACGGCCCAGGCCGCGTTCCTCGCCGGTTACCTCGCGGCCGGCTACTCGAAGTCCGGCAAGGTGGCCACGTACGGCGGCCTGAAGATCCCGCCGGTGACCATCTTCATGGACGGCTTCGCCGACGGCGTCGCGCAGTTCAACAAGGCCAAGGGCAAGAACGTCCAGGTCCTCGGCTGGAACAAGGCGACGCAGAAGGGCACGTTCGCCGACAGCTTCACCGACCAGGCAAAGGGCAAGGCGCTCTCCGAGGCGTTCGTCGCGCAGGGCGCTGACGTGATCATGCCGGTTGCGGGCGGTACCGGGCTCGGCACGGCCGCGGCCGCCGCCAACAGGTACGCGGTGATCTGGGTCGACGTCGATGGTTGCGAGAGCGCCCAGCAGTACTGCTCGGCGTTCCTCACCACGGTCGTGAAGAACATCCCGCTCGCCGTGAAGGACGCCGCTCTCAAGGGCGCGGACTCCAGCGGCATGCTGACCGGCGGGTTCCTGGGCACGCTGGAGAACAACGGCGTCTCCATCGCGCCGTACCACGAGTTCGACACCAAGATCGACGCGGGCCTCAAGTCCGAGGTCGACCAGCTCAAGCAGGACATCATTTCCGGCAAGATCAAGGTAACGTCGCCGGCGCAGCCGAAGTGACGGCCATGTGACACCCCGCCAACGCAAGGCCGGCCCCCGCGGTGAGATCATCGCCGTGGGGGCCGGTTGTTTACTCGGCGTCCTCGATCGTGAAGAATCGCAGCGCGGCACAGGGAGGTCCCGCTGAGACTCGAACTTCGCGGCATCACCAAGCGCTTCGGTGAGCTCGTCGCCAACGACCACATCGACCTGACGGTCGAGCCGGGGGAAATCCACGCGCTGCTCGGCGAGAATGGCGCGGGCAAGTCGACGCTAATGAACGTCCTCTATGGACTGTTGCAGCCCGATGAGGGCGAGATTCTCGTGGACGGCCGGCCGATCCAGATCAAGGGACCCCGGGACGCGATCGCCGCGGGAATCGGCATGGTGCACCAGCACTTCATGCTCGTTCCGGTGTTCACCGTGGCGGACAACGTCATGCTCGGCGCGGAGGACGTCCGGGACGGGGTCGTCGGGTTTCTGGACCGGCGACGGGCGCGCAAGGACGTGCTGGAGGTCTCCCGGCGGTACGGCCTCGCCGTCGACCCGGACGCGCTCGTCGAGGATCTGCCGGTCGGGATCCAGCAGCGCGTGGAGATCGTCAAGGCGCTGACCCGACAGGTGGCCCTGCTCATCCTGGACGAACCGACCGCGGTGCTGACCCCGCAGGAGACCGACGACCTGCTCATCGTGATGCGGGCGCTCAAGGAGTCCGGCAAGTCGATCGTCTTCATCACCCACAAGCTCAAGGAGGTCCAGGCGATCGCCGACCGGATCACCGTGATCCGGCGCGGTCGCACGGTCGGCACCGCACCACCGGACACCAGCGAGGAGGAGCTGGCCGCCATGATGGTGGGCCGCAGCGTCATCCTGCGGGTGGACAAGGCCCCGCCTCACCCGGGCCCGGTGATGCTGGAGGTCAGTGGGCTGGTCGTCGACGACGATCGCGGGCACCGCGCGGTCGACGGTGTGGACCTCGAGGTCCACACGGGGGAGGTGCTCGGCGTCGCGGGCGTGCAGGGCAACGGGCAGACCGAGATGGTCGAGGCGATCATGGGTCTGCGGCCGCTGGTCGCTGGCTCGGTCGCGCTCGAGGGCCGGTCGCTGCACGATCGCAAGACGCGCGACATATTGCGCGCCGGCGTCGGCTACGTGCCCGAGGACCGCAGCGTCGACGGGCTGATCAGGGACTTCACGGTCGCCGAGAACCTAGTGCTCGACATGTACAACACCGAGCCGTATGGCACCCGGTTCATCATCCGGCCCGACCGGATCGCGGAGTCGGCGCGAAAGAGGATCGAGCAATTCGACGTGCGGACCTCGTCGCACGACGCAGCCGTCGCCACCCTCTCCGGCGGAAACCAGCAGAAGGTCATCGTGGCGCGGGAGTTCTCGCGGCCGCTGAAGGTGTTCATCGCCGCCCAGCCGACCCGCGGCGTGGACGTCGGATCCATCGAGTTCATCCACCGGCAGATCGTGCACGAACGCGAGGTCGGCGCGGCGGTGCTGCTGGTCTCCAGCGAGCTCGATGAGGTGATGGCGCTCGCCGACCGCATCGCCGTGATGTACCGGGGCCGGATCCTGGCCATCGTGTCGCCCGATACGCCGCGCGAGGACATCGGCCTGCTGATGGCAGGCGTCGTCGGCGACGAAGCCAGCCCGGCCGGCTCGGTCGCGGGTGCGCCCGCCGACGCGGAGGAACCCGCATGAGTACCCCACGAAATCGCACGCTTCGCTCACGATTCCGCGGCGGCCCCGCATGACCGAAGGCTCGCCCGACAAGAACCCGGCGACCGCCGCGACGGCCGCCGCCGAGACGCTGGCCGCCGCCGAGCGATTGCCTCGACACGCCGCCCCTACGCCGGCGGAGCCGCGCTCGTTTGCGGCCCGGTTCCTGCGCGCGTTGTGGTCCGCGAACACGGTCACGGTGACCGTCCTCGCGGTGCTGCTGGCGATGATCGTCGGGGGCATTCTGATCATCACTTCGGACCCGGACGTTCGGGCGAAGTACTCCTACTTCTTCGCCCGCCCGGACGATGCTCTGGCGGCGAGCTGGAACAAGGTCAGCGACGCGTACGCCAACCTGTTCAAGGGCTCGATCGTCGATCCGCTGGCCGTGCGCGGCGCGATCAACGGCACGCTGTCCTGGGAGCGGGTCTTCTTCCCGATCTCCGAGACGCTGACGTACGCGGCGCCGCTGGCCCTGACCGGTCTGGCGTTCGCGCTCGCCCTCCGCGGCGGCCTGTTCAACATCGGCGTGCAGGGCCAGGCGATCATGGGTGCGATCGGGGCGGCGCTGGCCGGCTTCCTGCTGCCCCTCCCGGTCGGCCTGCACCTGATCGTCGCCCTGCTCGCGGGCCTGCTCTTCGGCGCCCTGTGGGGGTACATCCCCGGCATCCTCAAGGCACGCACCGGCGCGCACGAGGTCATTACGACGATCATGCTCAATTACATCGCGCTGTTCTTCCTCGCTTGGCTGATTGTCCAGGACGGGGTCCAGGATCCCGGGCGTACCGACGCGATCAGCAAACCGGTCGACGGCTCGGCAAGGCTGCCGCACCTGCTTGGCTGGCTCGGGCCGAGCCTGCGCGTACACCTCGGCATCGTGCTGGCCGTGCTCGCAGTGTGGGCGACGGCTTGGCTGCTCAGCCGGTCCTCGTTCGGCTTCGAGCTGCGTGCTGTCGGGCTGAATCCCGAGGCGTCCCGCACGGCGGGCATGGCCGTGACCACGACGTACGCCCTCGTCATGGCCGTGGCCGGCGGGCTCGCCGGGCTCGGTGGCTCCACCATGGTGCTCGGACCGGCGCTGACCCTGACCCCGGCGGTGATCGGCAGCGTCGGGTTCGACGGCATCCTGGTCGGGCTGCTCGGCCGTGCCCGGCCGTGGGGAGTGTTGCTCGCCGCCCTCCTCTTCGGCGCGCTGCAGGCGGGAGGCAACCGGATGCAGTCCTTCTCCGGCATCTCGCTCGAGCTGGTGGAGGTCATCCAGGCGCTCATCGTGATCTTCGTCGCGGCACCGGCGCTCGTCGCGGCGCTCTTCCGGCTGCGACCCGCACGCGCGGGCGGCATCGAGACCGGCATGGCGAAGGGATGGTGAGATCGTGACGACGATGACCGTCGACGAGGCCGAGGCCGTCGCCATACCCGTGCCGTTCTGGACCCGTGAGCGCAGGGTTGGCACGGGGCTGGCCGTCGCCGGGCTGCTCGCTGCGGTGATCTTCGGCCTGCTGGCGACGAGCCAGGACGCGAAGTTCACGCTCGCGGAGACCATCTCGGGGTCTGCGCTGCCGATCCCGGGAACGCTCGGCGCGGTCGTGTTCGGGCTGGTCGCCGCCGTTACCGGCGGGGCGATGCTGGCGCCCGGCGCGCGGCGCTGGTTCCCCTGGCTGCTCGGCGTCGGGATCGTCGCGGTGATCCTGTCGTTCCTGTGCTGGCAGGTCTCCCAGGCGCCGGTCGGCCTGAACGTGATGCCGATCGGCAACGTCGCCCACACCTCACTAGAGCTCTCGCTGCCGCTGATTCTCGGTGGCCTGTCCGGGGTTCTCTGCGAACGCTCCGGTGTGATCAACATTGCCATCGAGGGGCAGTTCCTGGTCGGCGCGTTCGCGGCGGCGATGGCGGCCACGCTCGCCGCCAGCGTCTGGGCCGGCATCATCGCCTCGGCGCTCGCCGGGCTGCTCATCGCGGCGCTGCTGGCGTTCCTGGCGATCCGATACCTCGTGGACCAGGTCGTCGTGGGCATCGTGCTGAACGTCTTCGCGCTCGGCCTCACCGGCTTCCTGTACGAGCAGCTGATGGCCAAGGACGCGGCCCGCTACAACCAGCCGTCCCGGGTGCCGACCTGGCAGGTCCCCGGCCTGTCCGACATCCCCGTGCTGGGCCCGCTGCTGTTCAAGGCGAACGTGTTTGTCTACGGAGCCCTCGCCCTGGTGGTACTCATCCACCTCGGACTGTTCCGCACCCGGTGGGGCCTGCGTACCCGGGCGGTCGGCGAGCACCCGACTGCCGCCGACACGGTCGGCATCCGGGTGCTCGGCCTGCGGTACCGCAACGTCCTGGTCGGCGGCCTGGTCGCTGGGTTCGGGGGCGCGTACTTCACCCTGCTGTCCACGACGAACTTCAACAAGGGCATGACATCCGGGCTCGGCTTCGTCGCGCTCGCCGCGCTGATCTTCGGCCGGTGGACCCCGATCGGGGTGCTGCTCGCAGCGCTGTTCTTCGGCTTCGCCAACGCGCTCGCGTTCTTCCTCGGCACGGTCAGCAGCCCGATCCCGAGTCAGTTCCTCAACATGCTGCCCTACGTCGCGACCATCGTCGCGGTGGCTGGGCTCGTGGGCCGGGTGCGGGCGCCGGCGGCCGACGGCAAGCCGTACGTCAAGGGTTGACGATGGAGATCGACTGGTCGGAGCTGCGGGTCGCCGCCATCGAGGCGATGCGCCGTGCGTACGCCCCGTACTCGAAGTTCCCGGTCGGTGCGGCCGCGCTCGTCGACGACGGCCGGACGGTCGTCGGCTGCAACGTGGAGAACGCGTCGTACGGCCTGACGTTGTGCGCCGAGTGCGGGCTCGTCTCGGCGCTCCACGCGACCGGCGGCGGTCGGCTCGTGGCGGTGGCGTGCGTGGACGCGGCCGGCGACGCGCTCATGCCGTGCGGGCGATGCCGGCAGTTGCTGTGGGAGAACGGTGGGCCGGAATGCCTCGTCGACGCGTTCCCCGAGCCCCGACGGATGGCCGACCTGCTGCCGCACGCGTTCGACGTCACCGATCTCGACGCGGTCGGCTCGACGCCGCACGCGCCGGTCGTGCCGGCTCGACTGGCGCAATGGCGGGGGCGGGGGACCGCGTTCGTCCACCCGGACATGGTCGGCGGGCAGCGGGTGTGGACCGCGTACTGGGAGCGGTCGACCGGCCTGACGGACGCGGCCGAGGCTATCAGCATGGCCGACGCGGCCGACGCCGACGCAGCCGAGACAGCCGACGCAGCCGAGGCAGCCGCCGCGGCCGCCGCGGCCGGCGTGACGGACCTGGCCGGCGTGGACGACGTCGACGAGGGTACCGGAATCCTCGAGGAGGCTCCCATGTTCGCGGACGCGGCGGAGGCCGTGGCGTGGGGCCGGGCGCGTACCCCCCGGGTGGTCGTGGTGGATGCCGATGGCGGCACCTACTGGGCCGGTGACGGCGCACCGCCCGCGGAGATCGAGCTGCGGTGGCCGTCGTGACCCGGTTCGCCGCGGTCGACGTGATCCAGACCAAGCGCGACGGAGGCATCCTCTCCGACGCGCAGATCGACTGGGTGATCGACGCGTACACCCGGGGTGAGGTCGCCGACGAGCAGATGTCGGCGCTCGCGATGGCGATCCTGTTGCGCGGCATGACGCCGGCCGAGATCGCGCGGTGGACGCACGCGATGATCGCCAGCGGGGAGCGGCTCGATCTGTCGAGCGTGCCGCGGCCGACCGCGGACAAGCACTCCACCGGCGGGGTCGGCGACAAGATCACACTGCCGCTGACGCCGCTGGTCGCCGCGTGCGGCGCGGCCGTCCCGCAGCTGTCCGGTCGCGGGCTCGGCCACACGGGCGGCACGCTGGACAAGCTCGAATCGATTCCCGGCTGGCGGGCGACGCTCACCAACGACGAGTTCCTGGCGCAGCTGCGGGACGTCGGCGCGGTGATCTGCGCCGCGGGTGAGGGTCTGGCGCCGGCCGACCGCAAGCTGTACGCGCTGCGCGACGTGACCGGCACCGTCGAGGCGATTCCGTTGATCGCGAGCTCGATCATGAGCAAGAAGATCGCCGAGGGCACCGGCGCGCTGGTACTGGACGTCAAGGTCGGCTCGGGCGCGTTCATGAAGTCCGTCGATGACGCCAGGGAGCTGGCCCGGACGATGGTGGAGCTGGGGAAGGCCCACGGCGTGCGGACGGTTGCCCTGCTGACCGACATGTCGACCCCGCTGGGGCTGACCGTCGGCAACGCCGTCGAGGTCGCCGAGGCGGTCGAGGTGCTGGCCGGCGGCGGCCCGGCGGACGTTATCGAGCTGACCCTCGCGCTGGCCCGGGAGATGCTCGCCGCTGCCGGACTGGCCGACACCGATCCCGAGGCGGTCCTCAAGAGCGGCCGGGCGATGGACGCCTGGCGCGCCATGATCCGCGCACAGAGCGGTGATCCGGACGCACCGCTGCCGGTGGCGCCCGAGACCGAGGTCGTCCGCGGCGACGCGGACGGCGTGGTCACCGCGGTCGACGCGTACGCCATCGGGGTGGCGGCGTGGCGGCTCGGGGCGGGCCGGGCCCGCAAGGAGGACCCGGTCAGCGCCGGCGCCGGGGTTGTGCTGCACAAGCGGGCGGGCGATCGCGTGCGCGCGGGGGAGCCACTCTACGAGCTGCGCACCGAGGACGCGTCGCGAATCCCGGCGGCGCTGGAGGCCGCCAGACGCGGCGTCGTCGTCGCCGACGAGGGCACACCGGCCGACCGGACACTGATCATCGACCGGATCGGTTGAGCTCGGGACGCGCCGAACCCCCGCAGCGGGGTCGCGCGTTGGGTGGGCGTTAGGCTCGCACGCCAAACCGGCCCAATCGACCAGATGCCGACAAGACGACGTTACGACAGCGAGGAGCACTTGCCCGTACCCGTGCCCGACCCCCTCGCCGCGCGTGCGGTGAGCGTTGAGGAACTGCGCCGGCTGCGACTGCCGCTGCCGCCGCCGCAGTTCCCACTGGTGTGGGAGCCGGGAGACGAGGTGGAGCTGCGCCCGACCACGGAGATCGAGGCGCGGACCGCGGTCCTCAACGTGGTGCTCGCGAGATGTTTCGGCATGCCGCAGGAGGCGGCGATGAGCTGGCTGCTCGGCTCGCACCTGGTCGACGCGGTGACCACGCCGGAGTGGCACTTCGTCATGTCCGGCCGCGGCGACCACCGGTCCTTCGTGCTGCACCTGGAGGCGATCTACGCGCTGTGCTGGGTGCTGGGCATCAGCAAGCACCTCGACCCGGCCGCGCCGTCGGAGGACCGGCTCGTGGACCTGCTACCGCACCTGCCCTCCGGTGAGACGTTCGCCGAGTGGCGGTCGCGGACCCTGGTCGCACCCCGCAACGCGGCGGAGGTCGCGGCGGTGCTGGACCTCTACTACTGCCTCGACTGGGCATACCTCGAAGCGGAGCGCGCCGCGCTGCCGCTGCCGGGGCCGATCGACGGGAACGCGATCGGACAGCGGCGGTGGGCGCTCGAGTGGGCGGTGATCTTCCACGGTCCGTTCCACGACGCCCCGACCGGCTGGGACCAGATAGACCTGGCCACGTAGGTCGGGCACCGCCCGCCTGTCTTCCCTTGTCGATCTAGGGCGAATGCTGGCTAACTGATCTCCGATAACCAGTATTCGCCCTAGATCGACAAGGCCTGCGGGGGCCGATCACGCCGGCCGGTAGGTGGTGACGCGCACGGAGAGCGTCACCGTCAGCGGGGCGGGCAGGGTGGCGATCGACGCGGCGAGCGCGTCCGGCTCGATGTGCCACGCGCTCGGGCCCATGCCGACCACCGTCGCGACCTCTCGGTGGCCGAGCGTCAGCGCGGCCTCGGCGGTGTCCTC
Organism: Micromonosporaceae bacterium; assembly: GCA_036506495.1. Lineage (GTDB taxonomy): Bacteria > Actinomycetota > Actinomycetes > Mycobacteriales > Micromonosporaceae > DASXRC01. The sequence continues at coordinate 86,797 of DASXRQ010000152.1, forward strand.
GGCCGTCGGGGCGAAGCCGGCC
>DASXRQ010000153.1:0-3184 GCA_036506495.1 Micromonosporaceae bacterium
GCAGCTCGGCGCCGAGACGACGACGCCGAACGGTGGGACTCGGTGCACGGGACACCGGCGACCTCTCTTGATCTTAACTCGCGGCCTCGATCAGTATGAACGGGAAAGTCATCCCATGGAGGCACTTTGTGCAGCGTGTCAACACAAGAGGTCTGTGTCGCGATTCCTACCGAGCCGTCGCCAGCCGTTCCCGAACCTGCCCGACCGAGGGGTTCGTGAGGGCAGCGCCGTCCGGGAAACGGATGGTCGGGACCGTCTGGCACCCGCCGTTGACGCTCATGACGTACTCCGCCGCCTCGAGGTCCTGCTCGATGTCGATCACCACATAGTCGATGCCGGCGCGGTCGAGCTGCGACTTGAGCCGGTGGCAGTAGCCGCACCAGGCCGTGGAGTACATGGTCAACATCGAGCGGGAAGCCTCCAGGGGGCGGGGGAAGTGAGTCGGATCAGCAGGCTAGAACAGTCAACGTCGGACCCGGCTGTCATGATGCCTAGCTGTGGCGGGTGCAACAGGCGTCGACCGGGCAGACGTCGTGCTGGCCGGGCTGGACCCCGAGCAGCGCGCCGCGGTGACCGCGCCGGCCGGGCCGGTCTGCATCCTCGCCGGCGCCGGCACGGGCAAGACCCGGGCGATCACCCATCGCATCGCGTACCGGGCGCTCGCCGGCGAGATCGCCGCCCGGCACGTGTTGGCGGTCACGTTCACCGCACGGGCCGCCGCCGAAATGCGCGCCCGGCTGGCCGTGCTCGGCGTCGCCGGCGTCCCGGCGCGCACGTTCCACGCCGCGGCCCTGCGGCAGATGCGTTACTTCGCGGCGCGGCTGCTCGACGGCCGCGCGATGCCCGAGCTGCTCGAGAGCAAGGCCCGGCTGGTCACGCTCGCGGCCGCCCGGGCGGGCCTGCGCGCCGACCGCACGACCGCTCGGGATCTCGCCAGCGAGATCGAGTGGGCGAAGTCGTCGCTGGTGGAGCCGTCGGAGTACGCCGTCGCGGCCGCCAAGGCGATGCGGGAACCGCCGTACGAGCCGGCCAAGGTGGCCGAGGTCTTTGCGGCGTACGAGACGATCAAGCGTGGCAATGGAGTGATCGATTTCGAGGACATGCTGCGCGCCGCGGTGTGGGGCATCGAGGAGCACTCGGACGTGGCGGAGCAGATCCGCGCCCAGTACCGGCACCTGGTCGTCGACGAGTACCAGGACGTGAACCCCTTGCAGCAGCGGCTGCTCGACGCCTGGCTGGGTGGTCGCGACGACGTGACCGTGGTGGGGGACGCGAGCCAGACGATCTACTCGTTCACGGGCGCGACCTCGGGGTATCTGATTGATTTTCCGCGCCGGTACCGCCGCGCCACCGTCGTCCGGCTGGTCCGCGACTACCGGTCGACGCCACAGGTCGTCGGCCTGGCAAACGCGGTAATCCGGCAGGCCCGCGGCGCGGAGGCGCGGCTCCGGCTGGAGCTCGTCGGGCAGCGGCCGCCCGGCGCCGAGCCGGACCTGCGGATCTTTCCCGACGAGCCGGCCGAGGCGGCCGCGGTCGCCGCCCGCTGTGCGGATCTGGTCGCCGCCGGCACGCCGCCACGCGAGATCGCGGTGCTGTTCCGGACGAACGCGCAGTCCGAGGCGTACGAGGAGGCGCTCGCCGAGGCCGGCGTGCCTTATGTGGTGCAGGGCGCGGAGCGCTTCTTCGAACGGGCCGAGGTGCGGCAGGCGACGGTGGCGCTGCGGTCGGCCGTGCGGTCCACACCGGACGGAACGCCGCTGTCGGTCGCGGTCACGGACGCGCTCGCCGCCGTCGGGTGGCAGGCCGACCAGCCGCCGCCGGGTGGCGCCGCGCGGGAGCGCTGGGAGGCGCTCGCCGCTCTGGTCACTCTCGCCGAGGAGTACGCGGCCGCGCGGCGCACCCCGACCGCAGCCGCCCCCGAGGCCGCAGCCGCCCCTGGGCTCGCCGAGTTCGTCGACGAGCTCGCCCGACGCGCCGCGCTGCAGCACGCTCCGCCGGTCGAGGGCGCCACGCTGGCGAGCCTGCACTCGGCCAAGGGTCTGGAATGGGATGCCGTCTTCGTCGTCGGGCTCGCCGAGGGCACGCTGCCCACGCCGTACGCCCGGACACCGGACGCGCTGGAGGAGGAGCGCCGACTGCTGTACGTCGGGGTGACCCGGGCGCGGCAGTGGCTGTGGCTCTCGTACGCCTCGTCCCGCTCGCCGGGCGGCCGGGTCCGCCGGCCGTGCCGGTTCCTGCCCCAGCTCGACCGCTCGGGCGGTCCCGAGCGCGCCGGCGACCGGGCCGGCGTGCGCGGGCGACGCGCGGACCGGCGGCGTACCCAGGTCGTCTCCTGCCGCGTGTGCGGCGCGACCCTGCTGTCCGGCGCCGACCGCAAGCTGGGCCGATGCTCGGACTGCCCGTCCACTCTGGACGAGGACCTGTTCGAGCGGCTGCGCGAGTGGCGGTCGCGCACCGCGGCGGCGCAAAAGGTGCCGGCGTACGTGGTCTTCACCGACGCGACCCTGACGGCGCTCGCCGAACGAAGGCCGGCCCGGGCGGAGGACCTGATCGCGATCGCCGGCATCGGGCCGCGCAAGCTCGACCTGTACGGCGACGCGGTGCTTGCCCTCGTGACGGGTGCGTCGGTCGATGACGTGGTCGGCCTGGCGGTCGACGGCGAAACTTTGGCAACGGGTTCGTAAATAGGTTTGCCATCGCCGGCCGGCGCGACATAGCCTCGGAGCACACCACGCGAGTCGCGGCTTCCGACGCTGCTCGCGAACACATAGACCGATGGTCCGATGACGATGGGCAGACAGGGGGTGACGACGGTGAAGCCGATGCTGATCAGCGTGCGACCGTCGACGCTGCCTGCTGCCTGGGCGCCGGTTACCGCCGTCCGACCGCGCTCCGCGTCCCTCGTAGCCCACGCGCTTGCCGTGGGCTGCCCGGCTGTCCGGAGCCTCAAGGCGGGTCCGACCCCGTTCTCGCAGGTGGAGTCTCTCCGGGCCGAGCTGGGCACGGCGCTCATCGCGGGGACGTACAGCAGCAGCACCAACGTGATCCAGAACGGGTTCGACGTTCGCGGTGTTCCACCTCGAGGAAGGCCGGTCTGACCAACCAGACCACCGGCTCACCTCGAGGCCGCGGAACCCGCAAACCGGGATCCGCGGCCTCAGTCTTTTCCACCCGAAGAGACCCG
>DASXRQ010000154.1:0-5468 GCA_036506495.1 Micromonosporaceae bacterium
GTGTTCGGCTACACACCGCTGGACTTCCGCGACGCGCTGAACCTGCTCGCCGGCGGCACAGTGCCGGCAGCCCGCCTCGTTACCGGCGAGGTGGGCCTGCCCGGCGTCGCGGCTGCCTTCGACGCTCTGGCGCACCCCGGAACCCACGCGAAGATCCTCGTCGATCCTCGTAGCGACACGACGCGACCGCAGGAGCTCCAGCCGAGTTGAGCACGACCACCGGCGCAAATCTTCGTCATCGGACAGGGCGTACCTCGGCATCCCGGGCGGCCGGAAAGTGTCATACCCCCGTGGTGTGGTGGAGGTAGCCGGTGCGGTAAGGAGGCTCATCATGCAACACATCGCCATCAACAGTGTTCGATCGCATGCGCTGTTCGTCTCCGCCCTGCAACCGTCGGACGACCCCGGCACCGAGCAGGTCCGGCAGGCCATTTCCGGGGCTGTCCGCCAGTTCGGCAGCAGGGGATGCGCGGGGCGTATGGCGCAGGAGTTCGGCGACCATCCGGAGGCCGCGGTAGCCCGGATGCGGTGGGCTCGTCAGATCGTCGCGGAGACGTTCGAGGCCTCCCCGGCTTGGGTTTCCCACACCCGACCGGTCACGGCGTCGAGAACGATCCGCGTGGCCGCCGCCGCATGAATCGGCAAGAGACCCTTCATCACGCCGCAGCGGGGTGATGCGGCACCGTAGCGGTCAACAACCCGCCGAGGGCTGTGGGTGAACCGACTCGGTGTCGTCGCGGCATACAGGGAAGAATGACGGCGTGACGACGTCATCAGGGTCCGACGGCCACCGCGCCGAGCCCACCCGGGTACGGCGCGACCGTGACGACGGCGGCCGGCCCCGCAACGCACGACCGCGCGACGGTCTGGGTCGGCCATTGCCACCCGGGACGCCCGGCGTACCTACCACTCCAGACCATCTGGACCTGGCACCTGCAGAGACGCTCCGGGAAGCGCAGCGGCTACTCGACACCGGCCTCCCGTTCCACGCCCACGAGGTGCTTGAAGCCGCGTGGAAGTCCGCCCCGGAACACGAACGCGAACTCTGGCGCGGACTAGCACAGCTGGCCGTGGGTCTGACCCATGCCCGCCGAGGCAACGCGGCCGGGGCGTCGCGACTGCTGCGGCGCAGCGCCGACCGCATCGAGCCGTACGCCGGGTCACCGCCGCACGCCATTGCGGTAGCCGACCTCACCGCATGGGCGCGGAACCTCGCGGCCCACATCGACGCGACCGGACCGGCCGATCTTCCGGCGACCGCAACGGTGCCCCGGCTGACCTGAGCGACCCATACCTCACGAGGAGGACCGGCGTCGCCCCCCAACGACCATCCGCCCCTGTCGGCGTCTGCTCCGCGCGCGTAACGGCTGAGCAACGCCTCGATCGGTGAGATGCCATCCGGAGCGAAACATTGTCGGACGTGGTGCCAATTCCGCGTGGGGGTGAACGCTCCATAGGGCGGATGTGTACGCCTCATCGGGACGTTGTCGTCATCAACGTCCGGAGGAGGCACAGGGTCATGTCCAAGAGATGGGGATTGGCCGCACTTGCCGCGACCGTGCTCCTGCTGGTGGCCGGTTCTCCGGCGCAAGCCGGTCCGCCGGCACCGCGGGTCACCGAGATCGACCAGGTATCCAACCAGCCGGGCCTCGCCAAGCTGACCGACGCCGACGTAGTCAACGCCTGGGGGCTTGCGCTCGGCCCGACGACCCCGCTGTGGGTCGCCAACAACGGCACCAATACCGCCACCCTCTATACCGGCGGGCTCGGCGGCGCGACGGTCGGCAAGGCCGGTCTCACCGTCGTCAACGACAGCGACGGCGTGACCGGCCAGGTTTTCAACGGGTCCGCCGATTTCGTGGTCACCACCTCGCAGGGCTCCGGCCCGGCCCGGTTCCTGTTCGACAGCGAGAGCGGCGACATCACCGCCTGGGCGCCCGCGGCGACCGGAACCCACGCCGTCGTCGTCGCCCACGTGCAAGGCGCGGTATTCAAAGGTCTGGCCCTGTGGCAGACGCCCCTCGGCACGTTCCTGCTCGCGGCCGACTTCGCCAATGGCCGCATCGATGTGTTCGACCGCACGTTCAGGCAGGTCGACCTCGCCGGCGAGCTGTTCAAAGACCCGCGACTGCCCACCGGCTACGCACCGTTCAACGTCATGACCAACGGCGACGCCGTCACCGTCGCGTACGCCAAGCAGCAGGCCGGCTCCACCGACGAGCAGGCCGGCCCCGGCCTCGGCATCGTGAACACGTTCGGGCATCTCGGGACCACCGTCACCCGGATCGCCAGCCACGGCACCCTGAACGCGCCGTGGGGCCTGGCCATCGCACCGTCCGGCTTCGGTAAATTCACCGGCGCGCTACTGGTCGGCAACTTCGGCGACGGCCGGATCTCGGCGTTCCGCGGCGACCACTTCATCGGCCAGCTACGCGACGCGCACAACCGCCCGGTCGCGATCGACGGTCTGTGGGCGCTGCTGCCTGGCACGGCCACCACCGGCGGGGTCGGCACCCTCTGGTTCAGCGCCGGACCCAACGACGAACAGGACGGGCTGGTCGGTCAGCTGATACCGACCCGCTGACCGCTGGCCAACAGCGAGATCTCAGGTGCGGGCCGCGGTCCGGCCAGGCCACCACACGCCCTTCGGATCCGGCGTCGGCGAGTAGTTCCTCGGCTCGGCGTGTGCGACGGACCCGTTAGGACTTCCGCTTGGCCGCAACCGCTTTGGGCTTTGTCGGGCGGGTACCCGCCGCCGCGGCGGTCAGGACCGTGTCCCGCAGATCTGTGGCACTGGCGGCGAGAGCCGCGATCGCATCGTCTAGCAGACGTAGCAGGTCCTCGCGCCCGTCGTGGCGCTGCCAGCGTTCCACCGCGATGATCATCGCCGAGTACAGAGCGGCCAGGGTCACCGGCAGCTGCAGGTCGTCGCGCGGGGCGCCGATGGCGTCCGCGATCTGCGCCAAGTACGGGCCGATCAACGTGAGCTGCGCGTTGAGGAAGCGGGCGCGGATCTCCGGTACCGTGAAGCTCAGCTTGGTCCGGGTGAGCAGCAGCTCCGGATCCTTCTGGTAGATGTCCGCGAAAATTTCGCGGACCCGCATGATCAGCTGGGCGAGCGGGTCCTCGCCCGGGCGGATCTGCAACACTTCCTGCATTGGGCGTTCGTCGTACTCGTCCCAGAGCACGACGTCTTCTTTCGAGGGGAAGTACCGGAAGAAGGTCCGCGACGACATCGCTGCGGCGTGCGCGATGTCGTCGACCGTGGTCTGGTCATACCCCTTGTCGGCGAACAGCCGCAGCGCTTCCTTCTGCACCATCTGCTTGGTGCGGATGCGTTTGCGCTGGCGCAGGTCCGAAGTGCCGTTCGCAGAGTTCGGCTCGGGGTCCTCCGAGATCGTTTGGTGCGGCATCACAGCTCCTTGTCCGCACAGCGTAACACGGGCGCGGCAGATGCTGACGTGTTGTCATCGTACGTCGTGTTGGCGCTGAACGCCATCTTGACAGTAGCTGACAAACAGGCGCACGCTGTCGACGAGAACGACGACTCCGCCGCGACGACGGGGCCTTGAGGTAGGGGGTGGCGATGGTGGAGAACATGGGAAACCGGAGGTGGTGGGCTGCCGCGGCGCTGGCCATCAGCGGCGTGGTGATCGGGATCGACGGGACGGTCCTCAGCCTCGCCCTACCCACCCTGGCGACCGACCTGCACGCGTCAACCGCCCAGTTGCAGTGGTTCGTCGATGCCTACCTGCTGGTCCTCGGCGCGACGATGCTGCCAGCCGGGCTGCTCGGCGACCGCTTCGGCCGCAAGCGGCTCCTGCTTGCCGCCCTGACCCTCTTCGGGGTCGGCTCGCTCGCCTGCGCATATGCGTCCTCGGCCCAACAGCTCATCGCCGCCCGGGCGTTGCTCGGGCTGGCCGCGGCGTTCGTACTCCCGTTGAGCCTTTCGGTCCTGCCGGTGCTCTTCGACGAGGCCGAACGACAGCGCGCGTTGGCGATCGTGGCAAGCTCGGCCATCGCCTCATACCCGCTTGGCCCGATCGTGGGTGGCTGGCTGCTCACCACATTCTGGTGGGGCTCGGTGTTCCTGATCAATGTGCCAGTGATCGCCGTCGCGCTGCTCGCGGTCACGCTCCTGATGCCCGAGTCGCGCAGCGCCGCGCGTCCGAGGCTGGACCCGGTGGGCATTGCGCTGTCCACCGGAGGGCTGGTCGCGTTGACCTACGGGATGATCAAGGCGGGCGACCACGGCTGGGGCAACCTGAGCGCCGTAGCGTTCATGGCCGCCGGGGCGCTGGTACTCGCCGGCTTCGTAGGGTGGGAGCGCCGGGTCGCTCGCTCCGCTACCCGCCAGCCGCTGGTCGACCTCGACCTGTTCCGGTCACGCAGCTTCAGGTGGGGGACGATACTGTCCACGCTGCTGTCGTTCGCGCTGATCGGGCTGCTCTTCGCGGTGCCGCAGTACCTCAGGGCGGTGCTCGGGTACGACGCGATGGGCGCGGGACTGCGGCTACTCCCGTTGATCGGTGGGATGATCGTGGGCCTGGGCGCCGGCGACCGGATCTCCACGAAGGCCGGGCCGAAGATCACGGTAGCCATCGGGTTCGCGGTGGCCGCGGCGGGGCTGATCATGGGGGCTTTCACCAGCGCAGAGGACGGCACTGGGCTCGCCGCGACGTGGCTGACCGTCGCCGGCCTCGGCACGGGTGTCGCCCTGCCGCCAGCGATGAACGCGGCACTTGGCCGGCTCAGCGGGGAACGCAGCGGCGTAGGGTCGGCCCTGATTTCGGCGATTCGGCAGGTGGGCGGCACGTTCGGCGTCGCGGTGCTGGGATCAGTGCTCAACTCCGCATACCGGGCCCAGCTGGACCTGACCGGCTTGCCGAGCCAGGCCAGTGACGCGATACGGGACAACGTGGCCGCCGGTGCCTTGGTGGCACGCCAACTCGGTTCCGCGGAACTGCTCGCCATGGTCGAAGGCGCGTTCATCCATGGCATGGACGTGTTGCTCGCCTGCTCCGGCGGCATCGCGGCGGGAGCTGCCGTGCTCGCGCTCGCGTTCCTGCCCGGGCGGGCCAGCCGCCGGGACGAGCCGCCGAGCCCCGCCAGGTCCGCGCCGGAGCAGGCGCCGACCCCCGTCTGACCCCGGTCGGGGTTGCGCCGCCGGACCAACCGGATGCGACTCGGCGGCGCAACCCGGCGGACGAGGTCAACCCGAAAACCGCCGGTGATAGAGCACGCCATCCGGCTTCGACGTACCGCGGTGGCAGATAAAAGCAGGGCTACGGACCGGCGGCGAGTGCGTGCGCCTGGTCGATGAGGGTGTGGGCCTGGGTGATGAATGCCTTGGCCTGCCGGTTGTTGAGCGGCCTCCCTCCGAAGGCCGCATCGTCGAGCGCGGCGCGGATCTGTCCGGCGAGCGAGTCGCGCGCAGACGTGAGCGACTCGATCTGACCCTCGATCGC
>DASXRQ010000155.1:0-5879 GCA_036506495.1 Micromonosporaceae bacterium
GTGCCCTGGCCGACGACCACCGGGACGATGAGCAGATTCATCTCGTCGACGAGGTCGTTCTCGAGCAGCCACCGGGTCAGGGCGCCGCTGCCGTGCACCTGCAGCTCACCCGCCGGCTTGGCCTTCAGCTCGCGGATGGCCGCCGCGAGGTCACCGGAGAGGACGGTCGTGTTCGCCCAGCGCGGTTCGGTGAGCGTGTTCGATGCGACGTACTTGGGCCGCGTGTTCAAGGCATCCGCGATGGGGCCGCTGCCCGGATCCATCACGCCCCAGTAGCCGGCGAATAGCTCGTAGGTGCGCCGGCCGAACAGAAACGCGTCGGCGCGCTGGTAGACCTCGTTGACGAACGTCATGGCCCCGCCACCGAACAGTGGCCTGGCCCATCCGCCGCGCTCGAATCCGGCGTCGAGCACGTTCGGCCCGCCGTTTGCCTGCATCACTCCGTCGACGGAGACCTGTGTGGTGGTCGTCAGTTTCATGATCGCGGTTCCCTTCTCCTTGGGAGCGCCCCTCGTGGGCGGCCTCTCACCCCTGCTACGAACACCTCTGCCCCGATCCGACATCGCCTCGCGCACTTCTTTCGAGGACTTTCTGGTACGCCGGTTGTGAGCGATCCGACTCGTTTGAAGTCATCGCTGGACAGCGGCCGGCGAGGTCGAGCTGGACGATGAAGTTGGTGCGGTCGCGACGAGCTGGATCTGAGTGCGCCGCGATCTTCGACTCATCGATCACCGGGCCAAGGATGCCGGACCGGCGAGGTCTGGTCCGCTCGCGCGTTCGATCAACGACTACGCCGAGCGCACCAAGCAGACCGTCACCGCCTGGAACGGCATGAACGACCAGCAGGGCGGTGACCCCGCCAAGCTCGCCGCGGCACTGGTCCAGCTCGCGAGCCAGGACGAGCCGCCGCTGCGCCGGGCCGCCAGCGCCGACGCGGTTGCGGTCTAGGAGCAGAAGGCCAATGACCTCCTCACCCAGGCTGACACCTACCGTGAGCTTTCATCGTCGCTCGCACACGGCGACGCGTCCTGACCCGCTCCCGGAGCACCCAGGTCGGGCGTGGGAACGCGGCGGCGCTGCGTGAGGATGACGAGTTGCTGGGTCGCTCGGGTCATCGCGACATAGCGGTCGACCGCTCCTTCGATGCCCTCGCCGAATGTTTCTGGGTTGATGAGGACGACCAGGTCGAACTCGAGCCCCTTCGACAGCTCCGGGGTCAGCGACCGGACGCGCGCCGTCGCCCGGAACGTGGGATCGCCGACGACGCAGCCGATCCCGTCGGCCTGCGCGGCGAGCCAGGTGTCGAGGATCGAGCCCAGATCAGAAACAGATCCGTGTACGACCGGGACGCCGCTGCTGCGGATGGAGGTCGGCACGTTGGCGTCCGGGAGGATGGCCAGGATGACCGGCTCGGCCTCCGCCATGACCTCTTTCGGCGTCCGGTAGTTGATGCTCAGAGAGGCCAGGTTGATCCGGTCGAGCCCGATCCGCCCAAGCCGCTCCTCCCACGACTCCGTGAACCCGTGCCTGGCCTGGGCGCGGTCCCCGACAATGGTGAAGCTCCGGGACGGGCAGCGGAGCAGCAACATTTGCCACTCGGCGTCGGTCAGCTCCTGGGCCTCGTCCACGACGATGTGCGCGAATGGGCCGGCGAGCCGGTCCGGGTCGGTACCCGGCAGTGCGGTCTCGTCGACCAGGGCGTCCCGCATGTCCTGTCCGCGCAGCATGATCAGCACGCCTTCGCCGTCGTCATAGGCATGGGCCGCGAGCAGGTCGTCGACGACCGTGGCCATGCGCTCACCTTCGGCGGCGATGGCGGCGTCGTGCCGACGTTGACGTCGTGACGCCTCCGGGTCGCCGAGCCGCTGTCGTGCCGCGTCCAGGAGCGGCAGGTCGGACACCGTCCAGGCCTGGGCGTCGGCGCGCTGCAGCTTCTGAACGTCGTCGGAGCTGAGCCAGGGAGCGCACTTGCGCAGGTAGGCGGGTACCGACCACAGATCTCCGACGAGGTCGGCCGCTTCGAGCAGCGGCCACGCCCGGTTGAAGGTGGTGCGCAGCTCCTTGTTCCGCAGCAGCGACATTCGCAGCAGGTCAGCCGGTTCGTCTCCGCCGTGCTTGTCCATCAGGATCGTGAGCAGCTCCTCCCAGACCTGGTCGCGCGCCTCGTTGTGCGGGGTACCGGGTTCTCGTGCGTCGAACGCCTCGGCCCAATCGTCGGCGCTCAGCCGGATGTCGGACTCGTCGGTCGTGACCGTCATCCCCTTGGTGGGCGGCTCCTCGTAGAACGTGACTGCCGCCTCGATCGCCTTCACCAGGTTCGCCGACGACTTCAGCGCGACCACGTCTGGGTCGGTCTCGATCGCTGCCGTAGCGCCCTCGGCGACGAGGTCCCGCAGGGTGCAGATCTGCACGCCCTCCTCGCCGAGGCTGGGGAGCACGTCGGCGACATAGGCAAGGTAGGGCTCGTGCGGACCGACAAACAGTACGCCGCCCCGACGGTGACCGAGACGAGGGTCGGAATAGAGGAGGTAGGCGGTGCGGTGCAGAGCGACGACGGTCTTCCCGGTGCCCGGCCCGCCGTCGACGACAAGAGCGCCGCGGGATCCCGCCCGGATGATGGCGTCCTGATCGGCCTGGATGGTGCCGAGCACGTCCCGCATCCGGGCCGACCGGCTGGTGCTCAGGCTGGCGATGAAGGCGGACTGGTCGTCGAGCGCGGGGGCGTGCCCGGTGAACCCGTCCGGGGTGAACACCTCGTCCCAGTAGTCGGTGATCCGGCCGCGGGTCCAGCGATACCGGCGGCGGCTCGCCAGACCCATCGAGTTGGCGTGGGTTGCTCCGAAGAACGGCTCAGCCACGGGGGAGCGCCAGTCGACCAGCAGCCTTCGGCCCGCGCTGTCGGTGAGGCCGAGCCGTCCGACGTACACGGGCTCGGGGTTGTCGGCTCCGACGATGTGCCCGAGGCACAGGTCCAGACCGAAGCGGCGCAGGGTACGCAGGCGGGCGGTCAGTCGGTGGACCTCCTGGTCCCGGTCCAGCGCCTGCCGGCCCATACGGCCGGGGGCCTTGCGCGCGGCGTCGAGGCGGTCGGACAGGTCGGTGAGCATCTGCTCGAGGCAATCCGCGATGGCCGCAAAGTGCTGTTCGTCGCGGGCGATCAGCGCCGGGTCGGCCTTGTGGGACAGGCGGTCGGGAAGGTCAAACACGCTGGTCGTCAGCGGGTTCACATCAGCTCCGATCTGAGATCGCTGGCAGCCATTGCGCAGCAAGGGCGTCCGCACCGCGGCGTGACGAACCTGGCGGCAACGGCGGGCCGACAGGCACCATCGGCACGCCGACCTCGGCCAGTCGTTCCGCGCAGTCCGGCGGCGCGCACACCCGTGGCTCCGCGCCGAGTTCCCGCAACCGCACCGCGAGTGCCACCAGGTTCGACGCCCCCGCGCGAGTCTTACGTCGACAACAACACACGCACTCCCGCAACTCCCATTCCCATTCCTGCAGGTTCTGGCCCTCGGCCAGCGATTCTGCGGCACGACCCGGGTCTTGCCGCAAGCCCCCCGGTGCGTTATACGCTAAGAGTGGCAAGGAGTGGGTACTCTTCTTGCCCCTTCTCGTCTGCGGTGGATGGACAACCTCCTCGCAAGGCAGACCACGCCAACCGCTGACCGCACGCCGCGGCCCGGCTCGCTCGCCCCGATCCGGCGAGGTCAGCTCAGTTTGTGCGGCCGCGGCGTGACGGGCGATGCAACCTCGGGCGCCGTCGGTGGCCTCATCGGGTTGAGGCAGTGAAGCGAGCCGAACCGGATGCGGCCCGACCCGCGACAGGATTTCGTCGAGTACGTGACGGCGCGGTTGCCGCACTTGCGCAGGACCGCGTACCTGCTGTGCGGTGACCGGCACCGGGCCGAGGACGTCGTCCAAGACACCACCATCGCGCTGTACACCAAGTGGCAGCTCGCTCAGGCGGCCGTGAACACCGACGGGTACGTGCATTGGATGCTGGTTCGCCAGTACCTGCGCCAGCAGCGGCTCGCCTGGTCGAGGGTGCTGCTCAGCGACCGGACCGCTGAGCGGGCGGCACCGTCGAGTGGCAGCGTCGAGGAACGCGACCGGGTCAGCACCGCCCTTGCGCAGGTTGGTCGCAGGCAGCGCGCGGGGGTCGTACTCCGATATTTCTGCGACCTGTCGGTCAGCGAGACGGCGACGGTGCTCGGCTGTTCGGAGGGCACCGTCAAGAGCCAGGCGGCCCGTGCCCTCACCACGCTGCGTGGCCTGCTCGCGGACCCGGACCACGTGACGGCCTCCCGATCCACGAAGGGCAGTACCCGTGAATAACAATCAGCACCTCGAGGACGCGGACGTTCGTGGCTGGCTGCGCGCAGTCCAGCCGGCGGAGCCGTGGCCGACCTCCTTCGACGCGGATGAGGCGATCCGGCAGGCCCAATCGCGCCGGCGCCGCCACGCCGGCGCCGCGGTATGCGCGGCGGCCGTCGTGCTCGCCGCCGCGGCGGCGGCACCCGTGCTGGCCGGCCGGTCCGGGCACGGCCAGCCAGTGCCCCCGGGGCACGCTTCGGCCACGGCTGCAACGGCGGGGGCGCTGACGGTAACCCGTTGCACGATGGCGGATCTGCCAGTCCCGGCCAGCCTTGGCTCCAACGCGGTCACGCTGCCGCGGGTTTTCGTCACCGCGATGGACCGCACTGGGGCGTACCTCGCCGGGAACGCGTTCGGCGCCCGCAACGAGGCCGCGGCCGTGATCCTCTGGCACGACACGGCCCGACGGTGCTACCCACCGGCGGGCTCGGCACGATCATGATGACGGCCGCGGTGAACTCCAGCGACGTCGTGGCCGGGACCGGCGAAGGTGGCGCGCAAGCTGCCGGCTTCGCCTGGGTCTACCGTCACGGTGCGGTCACCAAGCTGCCGAACGTCGCCGGGTACGACCGCCTCGTGCAGGTGTACGCCGTCAACGAGGCCGGTGACGTGTTGGGTTCGGCCCAGCAGACGGCAGGCAGCCATTCCATCGTCGTACGCTGGCCGGCCGCCAACCCCAACCGACCTGAGGTTCAGCACGCGTTGACCGACAAGCTCGGCCAGCTGGTCGGCGCGACCTTCGGGGACGACGGAGCGCTGTATGCCTGGTCGCAAACCGAGACCACACCGGCGGTCTGGAACCGTGACGGCCAGCGCCGTACCCTGCCGCTGCCCGCTGGCTTCAGCTCCGGCGCGGTCACCGGCGTCCGCGGTTCCTGGGCGTTCGGTGTCGCGTTCGCGCAGGTACCGCGCCCGAACCGCTCGGCGGTCCCGGTTCGGTGGAACCTGCGCACCGGCGCGGTCGAAGTCATCGCGGCGACAGTGCCGAACCGGGAGGAGACCATCATGCCCGCCTTCGTCACGACGGAGGTGACCGCGAACGGCGCATCCGTGCTCGGTTACGTGGCACTCGGCGGCAACCCCAATGGAAGGGTATTCGTGCTACCCGCCCCGGATGGTGCCGCGAACCCGGTCGCCGTCAACGACGGCGGCACCGTCGTGGCCGGATCGGTGGGCCCCACCGACAACAATGGGTACGCCGGAAGAACCCGGCCGGCCGTCTGGCACTGCTGAGCGTCACCCTGCAGCCGGTTGCCTGCGGTGTACGCCGCCGAGGCGAAGCCGAGCTTCGAGTGCGGGCCGGGGCAGAGTCAGCTGCAACGGCTCCTCAGGCGGACACCTACGATGTGCGATTAGGCGCCCGGCCGTAGGCGTCGTGGTAGTTCCACCACTGGTATGGCGGGGTCTGGGGATAGCCCTCCGGCGAGTCCTCCCACTCCTCCTGGCGACCGAGCGCGGTGATGTCGAGATAGCTCCAGGTGCTCCCCATCGCCTCATCGCCACGG
>DASXRQ010000156.1:0-30624 GCA_036506495.1 Micromonosporaceae bacterium
GTCGAACCCGATGACCGTCTTGCCATCGGTGTCGAGGAACTCGCTGGGCGCGTACGTGGAGTCGATGCCCACCAGAATCTTGCCGTCCGACTTGATCTTGTCCGGAACCTTCGCGGCGAGCGCCGAGTCCACCGATGAGGCCGGGGTGGCGGCGCCACCAGTTGAGCCACCGTTATCGTTGCCGCCGCAGGCCACCAGCGACAGCGCCACGACGGCGGCACCCGCTAGGCCGATGGCTGTCCGGCGCCGGCTTGTCATGCGCAACATTCTTACGAACCTCCGATTACTACTCGTCAAACAAACTTGGATCACGCTACGCCCAGGTAAGCGTCCTTGACGGCCGGGTCATGGAGCAGTTCGGCCCCGGTCCCCGCCTTGACTATCCGCCCCGTTTCCAGCACGTACGCGCGGTGGGCCCTCGTCAGCGCTTGCTGTGCGTTCTGCTCCACGAGCAGGATCGTGGTGCCCTGCTCGTTGATCTCCGTGATGATGGAGAAGATCTGCTGGATCAGCATCGGCGCGAGGCCCATCGACGGCTCGTCCAGCAGCATCAGCTTCGGCCGGCCCATCAACGCCCGGCCGATCGTCAGCATCTGCTGCTCGCCGCCGGACAACGTGCCGCCCGCCTGCTTGGCCCGCTCCTTCAGGCGCGGGAACAGTCCGTACACCCGCTCCAGGTCGGACGCCACCCCGTTCGCGTCGCGCCGGGTGTACGCGCCCATCTCGAGGTTCTCGAGCACCGTCATGCCGGGGAAGATGCCCCGGCCCTCCGGTGCCTGGCTGATCCCGCGTACGGTCCGCAGGTCCGCCCGCAGCCGGGTGATGTCCTCGTCCTGGAACCGGATGGTGCCCGCGGCGATCGGGCGCAGCCCGGAGATCGCCCGCATGGTCGTGGTCTTCCCGGCGCCGTTCGCGCCGATCAGGGCGACGATCTCGCCAGCGTCCACCGTCAGGCTGATGCCGTGCAGCGCCTGGATCCGGCCGTACAGCAGCGTGATGTCGTTGATCTCAAGCAGCATCGGCCGGTACCCCCAGGTACGCCGCGATCACCTTCGGGTCATCGCGAACCGCCGAGGGAACCCCCTCGCTGATCTTCCTGCCGAACTCCAGCACCACGATCCGGTCGCAGACGCCCATGACCAGGCGCATGTCGTGCTCGATGAGCAGGATCGTCACGCCCCGCTCGCGGATCGACCGGATGAGCTTGAGCAGCGAGTCCTTCTCCGCCGGGTTGAACCCGGCGGCCGGCTCGTCAAGGCACAGCAGGCTGGGTGCGGTGGCGAGCGCACGCGCGATCTCCAGCCGCCGCTGCTCGCCGTACGACAGGTTCCGGGCGACGTCACCGGCGCGGTGTTCGATGCCCGCGAACCGGAGCAGCTCCATCGACTTCTCCCGGCCCTCGCGCTCCTCCCGCCAGTGCCGGGGCAGCCGGAACAGCGCGCCGAGCACGCTGGTGTGGTGTCGCGAATCCGCGCCGACCATGACGTTCTCGAGCGCGGTCATCTCGGGGAACAGCCGGATGTTCTGGAACGTCCGGGCGATGCCCAGCTGCGTGATCTCGTGCTTCTTCAGCCCCGTCAACGGCTTGCCCCGGAAGCGGATCTCGCCGCCGGTCGCCCGGTACACGCCGGTCATCGCGTTGAAGCACGTGGTCTTGCCGGCGCCGTTCGGCCCGATCAGTCCGAAGATCTCGCCCTCGTGCAGTGAGAAGCTGACCCGGTCGAGGGCGAGTACGCCGCCGAAGCGGAGGCTGAGGTCGTCCACCTCGAGCAGCCCTTGGCCGTCGGGCGCGGGACGGTGCGGCGTACCGCCGGACGTGTCGGCCGGAGCCGTCTCGTCCCAGCCGTCCGTGACCACGGGCTCGTCCATCGGGTGCCGCGCAGCGTCGTCCTCCCACGCCGGAGTCTCGATGTGCGGCTCACTCATGGGTTCTCCAGTCGCTCATTGGGGCGCGACCTCCTTCGCCCGGTCCTTCAGCTCCATCGCGCGGCGCCGGCTCGGTATCAGCCCCTGCGGCCGGAAGATCATGATGAGGATGATCGCCAGGCCGAACAACAGGAAGCGGTACTCGTATGCGTCGAGGTTGCCGATCTGCTGGCCGCGCAGCCGGTCCGGGATGTACGAGATCAGCGCACCGCCCAGGATCGCACCGGCGATGTTGCCCGAGCCGCCCATCACCACCCCGGCCAGGATCAGGATCGAGAACTGCAGCACGAAGGTGGCCGAGTTCATGAAGCCGTTCTGCCCGGCGAACATCACCCCGCCGAGTCCCCCCACGCACGCGCCGATCGCGAACGCCCACAGCTTGTACTTGACCGTGCGTACGCCCATGATCGCCGCCGCCTCCTCGTCCTCGCGGATCGCGAGCCAGGAGCGGCCGACGCGGCTCCGGTCGAGATTGCGGATGCCGAGGATGACCACGACGATGACCGACAACCCCAGCCAGAAGTACGGCGTGGCGTCGCGGACACCGAAGATCGGCGTACCGTCGGAGTACTTGCCCGGCGGGTGCGGCAGGCCGCCGAAGCCGCGGTCGCCGCGCAGGTGGGTATTGCTGTCCGCGAAGATCCGGATGATCTCGGCGAACCCGAGGGTGACGATCGCCAGGTAGTCGCCCCGCAGGCGGAGCGTCGGCCAGCCCAGGATGAGGCCGGAGAGCATGGCCACCGCGATCGCGACCGGGATCGACAGGAGCCAGGGCCAATGGGTCTTGAGGTCGCTGTCCGGTGACGTCAGCAGCGCGACGGTGTACGCGCCGACGGCGAAGAAGCCCACGTACCCCAGGTCGAGCAGGCCCGCGAAGCCGACCACCACGTTGAGGCCGAGGGCCAGCAGCACGTAGTAGGACATGTTGAACAACGCGCTCGGCCAGTCGATGCCCTGGGTCTCGATCTGCGGCCCGATGCCCGGCACGGAGCCGACGTACGGCAGCGCGTATGCCACGGCCAGCGCCACGAGCACCACCGCCGCCCGCACCGGCCTGGGCTGACGCCCGAACCAGCCGCGTACGCCCCGGCCGTTGGGACGGCGGTTCACCTGACGTGGCCGTGGACGTTGTTCCACCGTGGTCATGCCCGTGCCCTCCCGAGAGACTCGCCCAGGATCCCGCTGGGCCGGAACATCAGGATCACGATCAGGAGGATGAACGTCACCACATTGCGGTACTGGGTGCCGAACAGGGACGCCCCGTAGTTCTCGAACAGGCCGATGATCAGACCGCCGACAAGGGCGCCGCGCAGGTTGCCGATGCCGCCGAGCACGGCCGCGGTGAACGCCGCGATGCCAAGGTTGAAGCCGGCGTCGAACCGGGTATCGCCGATCTTGAGGACGTACATCACGGCGGCGATTCCGGCCATCAGACCGCCGAGCAGGAAGACGAGCGAGATCGCCCGGTCCTTGTTGACGCCCATCAGGGCGGCGCTGTCCGGGTTCTGGGCCACCGCCCGGACGCCGCGACCCAGCCGGGTCCGGTTCACGAACCGGTCCAGGGCGAGCATCATGACCAGCGCCAACACGATGATCAGGATCTGCAGGTTGGTGATGTTGGTGTTCCCAAAGTGGACGACCGTGGCGGGGTGGATCAGCGGCGGCACGCCGCGGATGTTCCGGTGGGTCGCCACGCCGACGAACTCGGAGATGACGATGGAGGCTCCGATAGCCGTGATCAGAAAGGCGAGCGGCGGGGCGTTGCGCCGGCGCAACGGCCGGTACGCGACCAGCTCGACGCAGATCGCGGTGACGCCGGAGATGAGGGCGGCCGCCAGGATGCCGAGCGCGAGGTAGCCGATGACGGCGCCCGTGCCCGGCGTTGCCGAGTTCTGATCCAGCCCGAAGATCCCCCACGTGATCAGGGCGGCGTACGTGCCGACCATGAAGACCTCGGAGTGGGCAAAGTTGATGAGGCGGAGGACCCCGTAGACGAGCGTGTATCCGAGCGCGAAGAGCGCGTAGATCGCACCCTGGGCCAGCCCGGCCACGGTCGACGGCCCGAGGTCGTGTATCAGACCAGAGAAGTTCAAGCGAGGCTCCAGGGGCGAAGCGGACGGTGCGGCCGGGAGACAGCCTCCCCCCGGCCGCACCGGTGCGTTGAGTGTTGTAGACGGACCAGATCAGCCCTTCGGGATCTCCTGGTCCGGCTGGTCCACACCACTGGCGTCGAACTTGAACGCCCACACCTTGATGTACTGCGGGTCGAGCTCGCCGGTGTCGGTGAACTTGTACGTGTTGGCCACGCCCTGGTACTGGACGCCCTTGAGATAGTCGTTCATCTTCTGCGGCGTGGTGTTGCCCCCGTCGATGCCCTTCAGGAAGATGTTCATCGCGTCGAAGGCCACGTCGCTATACGTGCCCGCGTCCTGGTTCCAGGCCGCCTTGTAGTCGGTGACGAAGGAGCCACCGGCCTTGGACGCCGGCGAGCACGGGCAGGTCACGATCGAACCGGTGGCCGCGGCGTTGCCGGCCGCCTTCGCGAACCCAGGGTCCTTGACACCGTCGCCGCCGAGCTGCGTGCCCTTCCAGCCGGCCGCCGTGAGCTGCTTACGGATAAGGCCGGCGTTCTGGTAGTAGCCGCCGTAGAAGAAGACGGTCGCGCCGCTGGAGACGACCTTCTGGACGGTAGCCGAGAAGTCGGTCTGCTTGCCGTCCGCGCCGGTCTTGTCGGTGCCGACCACGAGCGCGCCGAGCTGCTGCTTGACCACGTCGGCGAGGCCGGCGCCGTACGCCGACTGGTCGTCGGCGACAAAGACCTTCGTCGGCTTGAGCACGTCCTTGATGTACTTAGCCGCGGCCGGGCCCTGCGAGTCGTCGTTGGCGACCGCGCGGTGGAAGACCTTCCAGCCGTGCGTGCTCAGCGACGGCCGGGTGGCCGACGGCGTGATGGTCGGGATCATCGCCTCCTCGAAGATCGGGTCGGCCGCCTCGGACTCACCGGAGAACGGCGGGCCGACGATACCGATGATCTTCTTGTCGGTGACGAGCTGACGGGCCACGCCCGGCGCCACGGCCGGGTCGCCCTGCGAGTCGAACTTTTGGATGGTGATGCAGTTCGCGCCGTTCTTGTCGTTGTACTGCTTGACCGCCAGCTCCGCGCCCTGCTCGATGTTCACGCCCAGGTTCGCCGCCGAGCCGGTCAGCGCGCCAAAGTACGCGATCTTGAAACCGCAGTTCTTGCCGCTGGACGACCCGCCGCCGTTATTGCCAGAATTGCAAGCTGCCGCGCCGGCAACCAGCGCCACAATGGCCGCGCCGCCGAGCGCGCGTACGAGTCCCTGCCTCAAGGCTTCGAACCCTCCTCATATCGTTGGCCCAGGCCATCGGCGCCAATTGGCCATTGCAGGCCCAAGCCAGACCGTCATCCCCGGTCTGCGCCGGGACGTTATCCCACCAGTCGAGTCAACGTAAGAGCTTGCGAGGCGCGTTGACCTAAACGTGACTTTGCTGGTTGTTGTACCAGCCAACCAGCCCCGACCAACGCATCGACGCGCGGTTAGCTCCCTGCTGTGCGTTCCCGACCGTGATCCTATACACGGGGCTGACCTGCGCCTTTGCGCCGGGTCAGCCGGCCGCACGATTGGTGACCCAGGCCCGTCCGTGCCGGCCGTCGTCGGCGACGAGGAGGAGGTCGGTGCCGGCGCCGGTGACCGTCACGACGCGGTCGGCTCCACCGGCCGCGATCGGGATCGGCGTTTGCGTGGGGCGCCAGGTTCGGCCGCCGTCTGGCGACGCCCACAGTCCGTACGCCCGGCCGTCCGTGGCCGCGGCCCACAGCCGGCCACCGGTCGCGGCGACGCCCTGGACCTGCTGGACCGAACCGCCCTCGCGGAGGGCGCCGAACCGGCCGGCCAGCCGCCATGCGCCGCCGTTCATCGTCCAGGCGGCAAACCGGTCGCCGTCCACCCCGGCGGCCAGGAGGGCGTCCCCGTTCATCGTCACCCGCTGCAAGACGCGGTACCGGTCGCCGGTCGCGTCGCCGACGGGCACGCGCCGCCAGCGCCGCCCGTCCGTGGACGTCCAGGCCAGCGGGTCGCTGCCCGCCCGACCGGCGCGGCGTCCGCTGCCCACCACGACCCATCCGCCCCGGTACGCCGCTGCGTCGACCGCCAGCGTCGTCAGCCCGCCGTCGCTGGCCAGTCCGGGCACCCGGCCGACCGGCCGGAAGGCGGTCGCGTCGGTCGACGTCCAGGCCGCCCCGCCGAACACCCGGTTTCCCACGATCAGCCAACCGGCCGGCCCGCCGACGATCCGCCCGACGTTGACCGCTTCCGAGCCCCCGTAGAGGTCGAGCCCGGCCGGGACCTCGTCGAGGATCCCGTCGGCCAGCAGATACCACTGGGTCACCCGCGGGTTGCCATGTGCCCCGCCGCTCTGCGCCCCGATCGCGGCGAGCTGGCCGACACGGCAGCCCGCGGCGTACAGGATGGCCACCTCGCCGTACGGCGTGCGCGGGGTCAGCCTCAGAGTCCGCCACCTGCGGGCGTCCGAGCTGCTCCACGCCGCCGGGTGGGTGGCACCGTCGGCGGACACGACGGCGCCGACGACGTACCACCGGCCGCCGCACGTGATCGCGTCTCTGGGCGCCAGGCGACCGGCGGCGCCCGCGGGCGGCGGCAGCGACACCTCATGCCAGGCGACGGGCATCGGCGCCGCGCTGGCCCGACGGTTCGGCGGACCCGAGGTGTCGCAGGACGCGCCGGCGAGGAGCGCGACGACCGTGGCCAGCAGGATTCCGGACCCCCCGCGCGTCACCGCTGGTCAGGCCGTCTCGGCCGACTCCGTCAGGATCCGGTCGGCGACCTCGCGCATGGTCATCCGGTGATCCATCGCGGTGCGCTGGATCCACTTGAACGCCTGCGGCTCGGTCATCCCGTACTTCGTCATGAGCGCGCCCTTGGCCCGCTCCACCGCCTTGCGGGTCTCGAGCCGGTCGGTGAGCCCGGCGACCTCCGCCTCGAGCGCGGCCACCTCGGCGAACCGCGACAGGGCGATCTCGATCGCGGGGATGAGGTCGCTCTTCTGGAATGGCTTGACGAGGTATGCCATGGCCCCCGCGGCCCGCGCCCGCTCGACCAGGTCGCGTTGGCTGAAGGCGGTCAGGATCACCACCGGTGCGACCCGGGGACCGGCGATCTTCTCGGCCGCGGCCAGCCCGTCCATGATCGGCATCTTGATGTCCATGATCACAAGATCCGGACGCAGCTCCTCCGCCATGCGGACGGCCGCCTCGCCGTCGCCGGCCTCGCCGACGACGTCGTAGCCCTCCTCGACGAGCATTTCGGCGAGGTCGAGCCGGATGAGCGCCTCATCCTCGGCGATCAGGACCCGTCGGCGCGCCGCGCCCGCCTGCGTCTCGGCCACGTACCCCTACCCTCACGCCCTGGTGTCACCGTGCTCGCCGACGAGCGTAGCGCCATCGATGCGTGGGCCCGGTGGTGTCCCCGGTGGGATTTGAACCCACACTGTCGGAGGTTTGAGCTCCGTGCCTCTGCCGAGTTGGGCTACGGGGACATTTGGCCGATCAACCCTACCCGGGACCCCTCTGTCGTGACATCAGACGGTCACCGACAACCCTCAGCCCGGCAGGGTCGCCGACACGGTCGCGGTCGTGCCGCGCGGCCCGGAGTCGATGGTGATGGCGTCGGACATCCGACGTGCCAGCCACAGCCCGCGGCCACCGATCGACGACGCGGGCGGCAGCCGCTGCCCGCTGGTCGGGTCGGAGATACCCGGGCCCCGATCGGTGACCTGGCCCCAGAGGATCCCGTCGTCGCACCACAGCCGTAGGTGGCCGCGGCCCCCGCCGTGCCGCACGGCGTTGGTGATTAGCTCGTTGATCGCGAGCACGAAGTCCTGCAGGCGCTGGTCGGCGAGGCCGGCCGCCGATGCGTGTCGGGAGACCGCGTGTCGCAGGGCGGTCACGTCACTCACCCCGAATGCCCGCGACAACAGCGACCTCCCGTTATCGACCACGCATGGATGGTACGCATGCGAGTCGCCGAGGCGCCGACGGCGCCAGCGGCGACGCCCGGTCGCAGGCCTAGTGTCCGTCTCATGGTCGGACACATGACAGCGGAGGAGTTCCGGCGCCACGGCCACGCGGTCGTCGACTGGATCGCCGACTACTGGACGGGCGTCGCGGACCGGCCGGTGCTGCCGGTCGACCCTCCGGGAACCGTCGCTGCCGCGCTACCCGACGCGCCGCCGGAGAAAGGTGAGCCGTTCGAGGCGATCCTCGCCGACCTCGACCGCGTGGTGACGCCCGGGCTCACGCACTGGCAGCACCCGGGGTTCTTCGCCTATTTCCCCGCGAACACCTCCGGGCCGAGTGTGCTGGGGGACCTGGTCTGTGCCGGCGTCGGCGTTCAGGGCATGCTCTGGGCCACCGGACCCGCGTGCACCGAGGTCGAGACCGTCATGCTCGACTGGCTCGCCGGCCTGGTCGGGCTGCCCGATCGTTTCCTCTCGTCCGGTCGGGGCGGCGGCGTCATCCAGGACTCCGCGTCGTCGGCGACGCTGGTCGCCACGCTCGCAGCGTTGCACCGGGCGGGCGGCGGCGCGTGGCGTGCGACGGGCGTGGATCGCCGCTACACCGTCTACACGTCCACCCAGGGCCACTCCTCGATCGAGAAGGCGGCCCGGATCGCCGGGCTGGGCTCCGACGCGGTGCGCGCCGTGGAGGTCGACGACCGGACGCTGGCGATGCGACCGGCGGCGCTGCGCGAGGCGATCGCCGCCGACCGCGCGGCCGGCGCCGTTCCCGCGCTCGTCGTGGCGACCATCGGCACGACCTCCACGACCGCCGTCGACCCGTTGACCGAGATCGGCCCGATCTGCCGCTCGGAGCGGGTGTGGCTGCACGTCGATGCCGCGTACGCGGGCGCGGCCGCGGTCTGCCCCGAACTGCGCTGGTCGCACGCCGGGCTCGAGTACGCCGATTCGTACTGCTTCGACCCGCACAAGTGGCTGCTCACCGGGTTTGACTGCGACGCCTTCTGGATCGCCGACCGGGCGGAGCTGATCGAGGCGCTGACAGTCCTGCCGGAGTACCTGCGCAACACCGCCACGGAGTCCGGCGCGGTCATCGACTACCGGGATTGGCAGGTGCCGCTGGGTCGGCGCTTCCGGGCGCTCAAGCTGTGGTTCGTGCTGCGCTGGTACGGCGTGGAGGGGCTGCGCGCGCACGTCCGCACCGCGGTGGCGCTCGCGCAGGAGTTCGCCGCGCGGGTGCGCGCCGACGACCGGTTCGAGATCGTCGCGCCGCACCCGTTCTCACTGGTCTGCTTCCGTCTGCGCGGTCACGACGCCGAGGCGGACGCGCGGTCGGAGGAACTATTGCGGCGGATCAACGTGTCCGGCCAGGTGTACCTCACGCACACCCGGGTCAACGGGCGGTACGCCCTGCGGCTGGCTATCGGTGCGCCGCAGACGCGCGCGGAGCACGTCGAGACGGCGTGGCGCCTTCTCGAGGCGGCGGCCGATCAACTCGCGTAGAATCTCGCGAAAGGCCGGTATTTGCCCTATTTTGGGAAGGCCCGGCTCGGCGAGGGGCGAGAGATGGCTGAGATAACCGGCGGCGAGGCCGCCCGCACCGCGCCGGCAGCCGCCGCCCGCCGCGCCCCGTGGTGGCTGTTCCTGGTCACCGGGTTCCTGTGGATCATCATCGCGTGGTGGGTCCTGCGCTTCGACGTCAGGACCGTGGCCACCGTGGCGACGCTCGCCGGCGTCGTGGTGCTCATGGCCGCCGCCGCCGAGACCGTCCTAGCGTTCGCCGCGCCGGGCTGGAAATGGCTCCACGCGCTGCTCGCCGTGCTGTTCGCGATCACCGGAGTCGTGATCCTGTTCCACCCGGGCGCCACGTTCGTCTGGCTCGCCGCTTTCGTCGGCTGGTACCTGCTCATCAAGGGTTTCTTCGACATCGTGATCGGGTTCGTCTCCAAGGGCGAGAACGACGCGTGGTGGCTCCTCGTGCTCGTCGGCATCGTCGAGGTACTGCTCGGATTCTGGGCGGCCGGCACGTTCGTGCACTCGGCGTACCTGCTCGTCATCCTGGTCGGGGCGCTCGCGCTCGCCCACGGCATCGGCGACATCGTCATGGCCTTCCGGCTGCGCGCCCCCGAGCGAGCGGAGATGGACTCGGCGGCGGCGGCCGCGCATGTCGCCCGGCACACGCCCCGTGCGTCGGCCGCCAGCACGGAGGGCGGCGGCCCGACCCCGGGCGCACCGGCACCCGCGGCTGGGTGACACCGACCGCCCGGGATCAGACTCAGGCGCGCGGCGCGTGGTCGACCCGGGCCGACAGCCGCATCTCAGCCGCCCACCCGCCGCAGCAGGCCCTCCTGGACCGCGGTGGCGATGTGCCGGCCGTCCAGCGTGAACATGCGGCCGGTGGCGAGGCCCCGCCCGCCCGACGCCGACGGGCTCCAGCAGTCGTAGAGGAACCACTCGTCCGCTCGGAACGGCCGGTGGAGCCAGAGCGCGTGGTCCAGGCTCGCCCCGACGACCCCACCCGGCCCCCACACCTCGCCATGCACCGAGAGGACGGAGTCCAGCAGCGTCAGATCCGAGGCGTACGTCAGTGCGCACGCGTGCAACAGCGGGTCGTCTGGCAGCTTGCCGTCGATGCGCATCCACACCCTCTGGTGCGGGTCGGCCGGCCGGTCGCCGGGACGTACCCAGCCCGGCTCCCCCACGTAGCGGACGTCCATCGGGCGCGGGACCTGCGACCAGATGCCCAACCGCTCGGGATAGCGCGCCAGCCGGTCGGTCATGGTCGGGACCTCGTCCGGGCCCGGCACGTTCGGCGGCGCCTCGGCATGGTGGTCCAGGCCCCGCTCCTGACGGTGGAAGGAGGCGGCCATGAAGAAGATCGGCACGCCGTGCTGGATCGCTACCGAGCGCCGCACCGAGAAGGACCGGCCGTCGCGGACGTTCTCCACGGCGTACTCGATCGGTTCGACCGGATCGCCGGGACGTACGAAGTAGCCGTGCAGCGAGTGCACGAACCTGGACGGGTCGACGGTGCGGCCGGCCGCCACGAGCGCCTGGCCGGCGACCTGCCCGCCGTACACCCGCTGGGGCCCGACCTGGGGGCTCCGGCCGCGGAACCGGTTCTCCTCCAACGGCTCCAGGTCGAGCACCTCCAGCAGCTGGTCGACGGCCTCCTGGCCGGTGACGATCCGCGGCCCGTCCGGCGTCGGCCCGGTCACGGCAGGTCCGGGGCTTCGACGAGCGACCCCAGCTGGTGTACCCGCAGAGTGTTGGTGGACCCCGGCGAGCCGGGCGGGCTGCCGGCCACGACCACGACGTCGTCGCCCAGGTTCGCCCGGCCCAGGCCGAGCAGCGCCTGGTCCACCTGGCGGAACATGTCATCGGTGTGCGCGACGTACGGCATCAGGAACGTCTCCACGCCCCAGGACAGCGCGAGCTGGTTGCGCACCGCCGGGACGGGCGTGAACGCGAGCAGCGGCAGGCTGCAGTGCAGCCGGGCCAGTCGCCGGACCGTGTCGCCGGTGACCGTGAACGCGACCAGCGCCTTGGCGCCGACCGCGGTGGCGATCTGTGACGCCGCGACGGTGAGGGCGCCGCCGCGCGTCCGCGGGTCGCGCTGAAGCCGGGGTACCCCGAGGGCGCCCGACTCGGTGGTCGCCACGATCCTCGCCATCGTGCCGACCGTCAGCACCGGGTACCTACCGATGCTGGTCTCGCCGGAGAGCATCACCGCGTCGGTGCCGTCGAGCACGGCGTTCGCGACATCGCTGGCCTCGGCGCGCGTGGGCCGCGAATTCTTGATCATCGAGTCGAGCATCTGGGTGGCGACGATGACCGGCTTGGCGTAGTCCCGCGCGAGCTGCACCGCCCGCTTCTGCACGAGCGGCACCTGGTCGAGCGGGAGCTCCACGCCGAGGTCGCCGCGGGCGACCATGATGCCGTCGAACGCCTCGACGATCTCCTCGAGTCGGCCGACCGCCTCCGGCTTCTCGATCTTCGCGAGCACGGGGCGGCGCTGGCCGACCTCGTCCATCACCTCGTGCACGAGCTTGATGTCGTCGGGCGAGCGGACGAACGAGAGCGCCACCAGGTCGACGCCCAGGCCCAGCGCGAACCGCAGGTCCTCGGCGTCCTTCTCGGACAATGCCGGCAGGGTGACCGCGACGTTCGGCAGGGAGACGCCCTTGTTGTCGGAGACCTCGCCGCCCTCGATGACGAGGCAACAGACGTCGGGTCCGTCAACCGCGGTGACCTCGAGCGCGACCTTGCCGTCGTCGACGAGCAGCCGGTCGCCGGGCTTCACCTCCTGAGGCAGCTTGCGGTACGTGCACGACACCCGTTCGGCCGTGCCCAGCACGTCCTCGCTCGTGATAGCGATCGAGTCGCCGGTGCGCCACTCCACCGGGCCGGCGACGAACCGGCCCAGCCGAATCTTGGGTCCCTGCAGGTCAGCGAGGATGCCGACCGCCCGTCGGGTCGCGTCGGAGGCCTCGCGGACCAGGTGATACACCTGCTCGTGGTCGGCGTGGGTGCCGTGGCTGAAGTTGAGCCGCGCGACGTCCATCCCGGCGTCGACGAGGCCGCGCAGGCGCTCCGCGGTCGCGGTGGCGGGGCCGATCGTGCAGACGATCTTCGCGCGCCGGGAGGTGGTCACGCAGGTCAGGCTAGTCGGCCCGGGTACGGCTCTCGGAGGCGGAGTCAGCGGACCGCGAGGGGTTGGGCGGCGGGCGTGACCGGCGTCGGCAGCGAACCGGCCCCGTCCAGGTACGCGTGGATGGCGGCCGCCGCGGCGCGGCCCTCGGCGATCGCCCACACGATGAGAGATGCACCGCGGTGCATGTCCCCCGCGACGAACACACCATCGGTCGAGGTCTGCCAGTCCGGTCCGCAGTCGACCGTCCCGGCACCGTTCCGGCCGACGCCGAGCTGGGCGAGCAACGGCTGCTCCTCGGTGCCGTCGAACCCGATCGCGAGCAGCACGAGGTCGGCCGGCAGGACCTGCTCGGTGCCGGGCACCGGGGTCACGATGCGCTGCCCGTCCCGCTTGTGCACGCCGACCTCGACGATCCGTACGCCGGCCACCGACCCGGCGCCGTCGTCGACGAACTCCCGCACCGCGACCGCGAACACCCGCGCGCCACCCTCCTCGTGTGCGGGGTAGCTGCGCAGGATCCAGGGCCAGGTCGGCCACGGGTCCCGGGCCTCGTCGCGGGTGTCCGGCGGCCGCGGATACAGGTCCAGCTGGTGTACGCCGAGCGCGCCCTGCCGGTGCGCCACGCCCAGGCAGTCGGCCGCGGTGTCGCCGCCGCCGATGATGACCACGTGCCTGCCGGCGGCGTCGATGGGTGTCCCCGCCGCCTTCCCTGCGACGACCCGGTTCGCCGCGACCAGGTGGTCCATCGCCAGGTGTACGCCGGCCAGGTTCCGGCCCGGCGTGGTCGGCACGTCGCGTCCGGCCAGCGCCCCGCAGGCGAGCAGCACCGCATCGTGCTCTGCCCGCAGCCGAGCCGCGCTGACGTCCACACCGATGGTCAATCCCGTCCGGAACCGCACGCCCTCGGCGCGCAGCTGGTCCAGCCGGCGGTCGATGTGGTGCTTCTCCAGCTTGAAGTCGGGGATGCCGTATCGCAGCAGGCCGCCGGTGGCGTCATCCCGCTCGTACACCGTGACCTCGTGGCCGGCGCGGGCCAGCTGCTGGGCGGCCGCCAGCCCGGCCGGGCCGGAGCCCACCACGGCGACCCGCCGGCCCGACGGCTCGGGCGCGGGTTGCGGTGTGATGCTGCCGCCGGCGAACGCGCGGTTGGCGATCTCCACCTCGACCTGCTTGATGGCGACCGGCTGGCCGCCACCGATGCCCAGCACACACGCCGCCTCGCACGGTGCCGGGCACAGCCGGCCGGTGAGCTCCGGGAAGTTGTTGGTCGCGTGCAGCGCCTCCACCGCCGGCTCCCAGGCGCCGGTGCGGACAAGGTCGTTCCAGTCCGGAATGCGGTTGCCCAGTGGGCAGCCCGCCGTGTCGCTCGCGCAGAACGGGACACCGCAGTCCATGCACCGACTCGCCTGTTCGCGGACGAGCCCGTCCGAAGCCGACGGGTACACCTCGCGCCAGTCCTGGATCCGCACCGGGACCGGACGGCGTGCGGGCAGCCGGCGCTCGTACTGGAGGAAGCCGCTCGGGTCAGGCACGGGCCACCCCCATTACGGCGGTGTCGACGTCGCGGCCGTCGGCCTCGGCGGCGCGCATGACCGCGAGAACCCGCTTGTAGTCGCGCGGAACGATGGCGGTGAATTCGTCGGCGGCCTGGGGCCAGCGCGCCAGCAGGCGGTCGGCGACGCCGGAGTCCGTCTCGGCCGCGTGCCGCTCGATGAGCTCGCGCAGGGTCATCCGCGCCTCGGCGTCTACCGGCTCCAGCTCGACCAGTTCGGGGTTGATCCGGTCCGGGTGTAGCCGCCAGACGAACGCGGTCCCGCCCGACATGCCGGCGGCGAAGTTGCGCCCGATCGGGCCCAGGACGACGATCGTCCCGCCGGTCATGTACTCGCAGCCGTGGTCGCCGACGCCCTCGACGACCGCGGTCGCTCCCGAATTCCGGACCGCGAACCGCTCACCGACCCGGCCGCGTAGGAACAGCTCGCCGGCGGTCGCGCCGTACAGGATCGTGTTGCCGGCGATGATCTGCTCCTCCGGCGCGTATGGCGCCCGGGGGTGCGGCCGCACCACCAGCCGGCCGCCGGACAGCCCCTTGCCGACGTAGTCGTTGGCGTCGCCGTACAGCCGCAGGGTCACCCCGCGCGGCAGGAACGCCCCGAACGATTGCCCGGCCGTGCCGAACAGTGTCACCTCGATCGTGTCGTCCGGCAGGCCCTTGCCGCCGAACCGGCGGGTCACCTCGCCACCCAGCATGGCGCCGACGCTGCGGTGCTCGTTGCGCACCTCGAGCACCGGGCGGACCGGCGTGCCGTCGGTCAGCGCGGGCGCCGACAGCACGATCAGCTCGTTGTCGAGCGCCTCGTACAGACCGTGGTCCTGGTCGCGCGTGCGCCGGCGGGCCGCGCCCTCGGGCAGCGACGGCAGGTGCAGCGCCGGGGTCAGGTCGAGTCCCCGGGCCTTCCAGTGGTCGACGGCGGGCCCGACGTCGAGCATCTCGACCCGACCGATCGCCTCGTCCAGACTGCGGAAGCCGAGCGCGGCCAGCCCCTCGCGCACCTCCTCGGCGAGGAAGAGGAAGAAGTTCTTGACGAACTCGGGCCTGCCGGTGAACCGCTCGCGGAGCACCGGGTTCTGGGTGGCGATGCCGACCGGGCAGGTGTCGAGGTGGCAGACCCGCATCATCACGCAGCCGGCGACGATCAGGGGTGCGGTGGCGAAGCCGAACTCCTCGGCGCCGAGCAGCGCGGCGACGAGCACGTCCCGGCCGGTCTTGAGCTGCCCGTCGACCTGGACGGTCACCCGTTCGCGCAGGCGGTTCAGCAGCAGCGTCTGCTGGGTCTCGGCCAGGCCCAGCTCCCACGGCGTACCGGCGTGCTTGAGCGAGTTCAGCGGGGACGCCCCGGTGCCGCCGTCGTGCCCGGAGATGAGGATGACGTCGGCCTTGAGCTTGGCCACGCCCGCGGCGACCGTGCCCACCCCGACCTCGGAGACGAGCTTGACGTGGACGCGCGCCCGTGGGTTGACGCACTTGAGGTCGTGCACCAGCTGCGCCAGATCCTCGATCGAGTAGATGTCGTGGTGCGGCGGCGGGGAGATGAGGCCCACCCCGGGGGTGGCGTGCCGGGTCTTCGCGATCCATGGCCACACCTTGGTGCCGGGCAGCTGCCCGCCCTCCCCCGGCTTCGCGCCCTGGGCCATCTTGATCTGCAGGTCGTCGGCGTTGACGAGGTACTCGCTGGTCACCCCGAACCGGCCGCTGGCGACCTGCTTGACCGCCGAGCGGCGCGCGGGGTCATACAGGCGGTCGACGTCCTCGCCGCCCTCGCCGGTGTTCGACCGGCCGCCGAGGGCGTTCATCGCCATCGCCAGCGTCTCGTGGGCCTCGGCCGAGATCGAGCCGTACGACATCGCCCCGGTCGCGAAGCGCTTGACGATCTCGGATGCGGGCTCCACTTCGGACACCGGGACCGGCGGGCGGACCCCGGTCCGCAGCCGGAACAGCCCGCGCAGCGAGCCGGCCCGCGCCGCGAGATCGTCTACTGTGGAGGTATACCGTCGGAAAACCTCGTACTGTCGGCTGCGGGTGGCGTGCTGCAGCAGGAACACGGTCTCGGGGTTGAACAGGTGCAGCTCGCCCTCGCGTCGCCACTGGTACTCGCCACCGGGGTCGAGCCGCCGGTGGGCGCTCTCCGCGGCGTTCCGGGGGTACGCCCGGGCGTGCCGCGCCGCGACCTCGGCGTGGATCTCGCCCAGCGCGATCCCGCCGATCCGGCTCGTGGTGCCGGCGAAGTACCGCTCGACCAGCTGCCGGTCCAGGCCGACCGCCTCGAAGACCTGCGCGCCGCAGTACGACGACACCGTCGAGATGCCCATCTTGGACATGATCTTCAGTACGCCCTTGCCGAGCGCCCTGACGTAGTTGCGCACCGCGTCGGCGGGGTCGAGCCCCGGCAGCGCGCCGGTCGCGATGAGGTCCTCGACCGTCTCGAACGCGAGGTACGGGTTCAACGCGGCCGCCCCGTACCCGATGAGCACCGCCGCGTGGTGCACCTCCCGGCAGTCGCCGGACTCGACCACCAGGGCGACCTGGGTGCGGGTCTGTTCGCGTACCAGGTGCTGGTGGACCGCGGCGGTGAGCAGCAGCGACGGGATGGGCGCGAGGTTGGCCGTCGAGTCGCGGTCGGAGAGCACGAGGATGCGCACGCCGTCCTCGATCGCCTCGGAGACGTGCCGGCAGATCTGCACCAGCCGAGCCTTCAGGCCGGCCGCGCCATCCCGCAGCGGATACAGGCCGGAGACTCGGACCGCCTTGAAGCCGGGCAGGTCACCGTCCTCGTCGATCGAGAGGATCTTGGCGAGCGCGTCGTTGTCGATGATCGGGTACGGGAGCACGATCTGCCGGCAGCTGGCCGGGCCGGGGTCGAGCAGGTTGCCCTCTGGCCCGATCGTGGTCGCGAGGCTGGTGACCAACTCCTCCCGGATGGCGTCCAGTGGCGGGTTGGTGACCTGCGCGAACAGCTGGTGGAAGTAGTCGTACAGCAGGCGCGGCCGCGTCGACAACGGGGAGATCGGAGTGTCCGTGCCCATCGAGCCGATCGGCTCCGCGCCGGTGCGCGCCATCGGGCCCAGCAGCAGCTTGAGCTCCTCCTCGGTGTAGCCGAATGTCTGCTGGCGGCGTTGCACCGAGTCGTGCGTGTACACGGTGTGCTCCCGTTCGGGCAGCTGCTCGAGGTGCATGATCCCGGCGTGCAGCCAGTCCTCGTACGGGTGGGCCGCGGCCAGCTCGGCCTTGATCTCGTCGTCCGCGACGATCCGTCCGGCGGCCGTGTCGACGAGGAACATCCGCCCCGGCTGGAGCCGACCCTTGGCCACGACTTCGGCCGGGTCCAGGTCCAGGACGCCCGCCTCGCTGCCGAGGACGACGAGGCCGTCGCGGGTGCGCCACCAGCGCCCGGGCCGCAGGCCGTTGCGGTCGAGGACGGCGCCGACGACGGTGCCGTCGGAGAAGGCGACGCTGGCCGGGCCGTCCCACGGCTCCATCAGCGTCGCGTGGAACTGGTAGAACGCCCGCTTGGCGGGGTCCATGCGCGAATCGTTCTCCCAGGCCTCCGGGATCATCATGAGCACCGCGTGCGGCAGGCTGCGACCGGCCAGGTGCAGCAGCTCCAGGACCTCGTCGAAGTTCGCCGAGTCGGAGGCGTCCGGCGTACAGATAGGGAACAGCCGGCTGATGTCGCCCGGTATCTCCGGCGAGGCGAGCAGCGCCTCGCGCGCGTTCATCCAGTTCTTGTTGCCGCGAATCGTGTTGATCTCGCCGTTGTGGGCGATGAACCGGTACGGGTGGGCGAGCGGCCAGGACGGAAAGGTGTTCGTCGAGAACCTGGAGTGGACGAGCGCGATCGCGCTGGCGACCCGCGGGTCGGTGAGGTCGGCGAAGAACGACGGCAGCTGATCGGGGGTGAGCATGCCCTTGTAGACGACGGTGCGGCTGGACAACGACGGAAAGTACGCCGGCACGCCGCGTTCCCGGGCCTCCCGCTCGGCCCGTTTCCGCACGCAGAACGCGACGCGGTCGAGCGCGAGCCCGGACAGCTCGCCGGCGGCCAGGAACACCTGCCGGATGCGCGGGCGGGCGGCCAACGCGGTCTCGCCCAGGCCCGCCGGGTCGACCGGCACGTCCCGCCAGCCCAGAACCTCCGCGCCCTCGGCCGCCGCGTACTTCTCGATCACCCGGATGGCGCGCGCCGCGTCCGCGTCGCCCACCGGCAGGAAGACCAGGCCCGTCGCGTACCGCCCGGGCGGGGGCAGTTCGAGCCCCGCGACCGCACGGTAGAACTCGTCCGGAACCTGCACCAGGATGCCGGCGCCGTCACCGGTGTTCGGTTCGGCGCCGCGGGCGCCCCGGTGGTCGAGTCGGCGTAGCGCCGAGAGTCCCTTGGCGACGACGTCGTGGGAGCGTTGCCCGCCGAGAGCCGCGATGAAGGCCACGCCGCAGGCGTCGTGCTCGTACGCCGGGTCGTACAGCGTGTGCAAAGCAGCCACGGGGCCTCCTCGTCCTCGTCCTCGTGTGTTCGATCGGATCGGGACGACGTCGGCCCTGCCGGGTTGGTCGAGTGTACGTTAGCCCGCGGTGACTACGCTGCTGGTGCGACTCGAACGGTTCTACGACGCCGTTCCACGTGACCGCGCCCGGGTCGAGGAGCACGGCGGCCTGGTGCTGTTCGTCCCGGACGGGTCTGTCTGGCCGTTCTACGCCCGGCCGCGGCTGGGCGGTGCGCCGACCGCGGCGGACATCGCGAGCGTGCGCGCCCGCCAGCGGGAGCTGGCCCTGCCCGAGACGATCGAGTGGGTCGACGAGAACACGCCCGGCCTGGCCGAACTCGCCGAGGCGGCCGGTCTCGCCGTGTTGCGCGCCCCGCTGATGGTGCTCGACCCGGCCGCGCTGCCGCCGGTGCCGGACCATGTGCGGGTCCTCGACCGGAAAGCGCCGTCGTTCGGCGCCGACCTCGCGGCACGCCGGGCCGTGGCCCAGGTGGGCTTCGGTACGCCGGGCACCATGATCGGCACGGCCGGAGCCGCCGAACGGGACGCGGCGCTCGCCGCGCCGTCCGACGAGGGGGTACGCCGGGAGGCGGCGCGCGTGCGGGACGGCCGGGCGGCGCACGCGCTCGCCGAGGCGCTCGGCGAGGGCGCGGTCGCGTCCGGCAACTACCAGCGCGTCGCCGACGTCGCCGAGATCGTCGGCGTGGCCACCCTGCCGGCCGCCCGGCGCCGCGGTCTGGGCGCCGCCGTGACCGTCGCGCTCGCCCGGCACGCGCTCGATCACGGGGTCCGGACGGTGTTCCTGTCCGCGGCCGAGGACGACGTTGCCCGGGTGTACGCCCGGGTCGGCTTCCGGCGCGTCGGGACCGCCTGCATAGCCAGCCCGCCACACCAACCTGAGTCTGGGTCAGCCGTCCGCTCGGACAGTCAGTAGACGGGTGAGCGGGCGAGTCCCGAGGACCGCGTCCCGCGCGCGGAGCGTGAGCCGGCCGCGGGCCTGCACGACCGCGCCCACCCGCCGGGCCTGTCGGACCACCCGCGCGGCCCGCGGTCGGCGGACCGCGTCGTACGTCCGGATCGCGGCCCGCAGCCCGTCGCCGGGGATCGCGTCGTGCAGGACCGACCCGAGCGTGGCCGCGTCCTCGAGTGTGACGCACGCGCCCTGGCCGAGGTGGTGCGGCATGGCGTGCGCCGCGTCCCCGAGCAGCACCACACCGCCCGGGCCGGCCGGAAAGGCGTACGCCCGGGGCAGTGGGCGCAGCTCGCGGACGTCCTGCTGCACGAGGTCGTCCGGTTCGGTCGCGGCCAACAGCTCGCCGATCGGCGCGTGCCAGCCGGCGAACCAGCGTCGCAGGAGCCCCAGCTGCGTGTCCGGCGGCTCCGGCCGCGCGGCGCCGGCGGCGGTCGCCACCCAGTAGATGCCACCACGGCTGGACGCGCCGGACGAGCCGCGCTCGCCGAGCGAGGCGGCGACAAACCGGTATCCGGCGCCGAGGGTCTGTCCGCCGACCGGCCGGTCGAGCGGCAGCCGCGGCGCCCGGTACCACGGAAGGACCGCCCGCCAGGCGGCGCAGCCGGCGCTCACCGCGGTCGCCTGCGGGGCGAGCCGCCCGCGGATCGCGCTGTCGACGCCGTCGGCCGCCACGACGAGGTCGGCCTCGAACTCCGACCGGCCGTCGGTCACCGCCGGACGGTCGCCCGCTGCCAGGTGTACGCCGCGGACCGACACGCCCGTCCGGATCGCGACGCGGTCGCCGAGGCCGGCGACGAGTGCGTCGTGGAGGTCCTCCCGGTGCACGACGACCGGCCCGTCACCGGCGCCCGTCGGCTGCACCAGCCACCGGCCGTCCGGCCGGCGGATCCCGCCGTTCGGCACGGGCGTCGCGATCGCGTCGAGTCCCTCGCCGAGGCCCAGCGCGCCCAACGCGCGCACGCCGTTGGGCCACAGGAACAGGGCCGTGTGGTCGGCGCGGACCCGGTCGGCGCGCTCGAGGAGCGTCACCTGCCAGCCGGAACGGGCGAGTACACCGGCCGCGGCGAGACCGCCGATCCCGGCGCCGACGACCACAGCCGACCGCATGCCGGCCCCCCTCCGGGTCAGCGCTCGTCGCCGGTTCGGGCGCGCTGGTCCTCGGAGTCCGGAGCGTCGTCGCGGGATGTCTCGTCGCCCGGGGGCGTGTCGTCGCCCGGAGGCGCGTCGTCGCCCGGGGGCGCGTCGTCGCCCGGAGGCGCGTCGTCGGCCGGTGGCGCCACGCTCGCCGTGCTCGCCGGCTCCGGCGGCGGAAGCTCGCCGGTCCGCTGGTATGCAAGGAACCGGTCCTCGGTGACGACGTCGAACCGGTCGCCGACCGGCACCAGGTACTCGCGCGGTCCGTGCATCCGGATGAAGTAGATCAGCGCGCCGACGAACACCAGGATCGAGGTCCAGACGTTCAGCCGAAGCCCGAGGATGTGGTTCGCCTCGTCGGTGCGCAGCGCCTCGATCCACACCCGACCGGCGGTGTACGCCATGACGTACAGCGCGAACGCCCGACCACGGCCGAACTTGAACCGCCGGTCCAGAAGCCACACGAACAGCGCGGTGCCGACGTCCCACACCGCCTCGTACAGGAACGCGGGGTGGTAGAGCCCCGGCAGCAGGACCGGCTGGCCGTTGTCGACGTACGCGTGCCCCGGGTTGTCCGGGTTCATCTTGTGCACCTCGAGGCCCCACGGCAGGGTCGTGGGGCCGCCGTGCAGCTCGTTGTTGAACCAGTTGCCGAACCGGCCGATCGCCTGGGCCAGCGGCAGACCGGGGGCGAGCGCGTCGGCGACCACGGTCAGCGGGATGCGCAGCTGTCGGCACGCCAGCCAGGCGCCAAGCGCGCCGCCGGCCACCGCGCCCCAGATGCCGAGGCCGCCCTCCCAGATAAAGAACGCCTTGAGCGGCTGACCGCCCGAGCCGAAGTAGTCGCCGGGCGAGGTGATCACGTGATAGATCCGCGCACCGATGATCCCAAACGGCACGGCCCACACCGCCACGTCGAGCACCGCGTACGGCGGCGCGCCGCGGCGCCGCAGCCGCATCTCGGTCACCACGCAGGCGACGATGATCCCGAGCACGATGCACAGGGCGTACGCCCTGATCGGGATCGGACCCAGCTTCCAGACGGCGCTGCTGGGGCTGGGGATGGCGGCGAGTGTCACGGGTGCACACGCTACCCCGGGGAGGTCCCGGGGCGGAGCCCCGGGATTACGCTTCTGTCCCATGAGCTCCTTTACCTCCGCGGTCGCCGCCGTCATCGCCGACGCCGAAGGCCGCGTGCTGCTCTGCCAGCAGAGCCAGGGACACCGACTGTGGGGCCTGCCGGGCGGCAAGGTCCGTCTGGGCGAGAGCCCGCTCCACGCCGCGACGCGCGACATCTTCGAAGAGACCGGCATGGAGATCGAAATGGTCGACCTCGTCGGCCTCTATCAACTGACCGGCGCCGGCGCCGGCGACGGCCTCCCGGACGTGCTCGTGCACATCTTCCGCGCACGGGCCGTGGGCGGCGAGGCGATGGTCAACGCGCCGGGCCGGATCTGCCGCCTGTCCTGGCACGATCCCGACATGCTCCCGCGGCCGCTGACGGCGACCACCCGCACCGCGGTCGCCGACGCCATCGCCGGCCGGTCCGGTGTGCTGCGTCGGGTGCACCGGGACGCCGAGCCGGAGATCCCGGACGCGGCCGACGCGTTCGAACCGGTGATACCGAACCAGGCCGGGGTCCTGACCGCAGCCGGTTAGGCGCGCGAGTCCCGGACTCCCACGGCAAGCTCTCGACTCAGCCCTCGCAGCGCGGCGAGCCCCGCGTCGAGATCGGGCGCGTCGAGCAGGCAGCGGACCAACGCGCTTCCCACGATCACCCCGTCGGCGTACGACCCCACCCGGGCGGCCTGCGCGCCGTCGCGTACGCCCAGACCCACGCCCACCGGGATGCGGCCGTCCGCCGCGCGGACGCGGGCGACGAGCGTAGGCGCCGCGTCCGAGGTCTGGTCCCGGGCGCCGGTCACGCCCATCACGCTGGTGGCGTACACGAACCCGCGGCAGTGCCGCACGGTCATCGCGAGCCGGGCGTCGGTGGACGACGGTGCGACCAGGAAGACCCGGTCCAGGCCGTACGCGTCGGACGCCGCCAGCCACTCGTCCGCCTCGTCCGGTATCAGGTCCGGGGTGATCAGCCCTACGCCGCCAGCGGCCGCGAAGTCCCGCGCGAACGCGTCCACCCCGTACCGCTCGACTGGGTTCCAGTAGGTCATCATCACGACCGGCGCGCCGGCTCGCGCGGCCGCCTCGACGATACGGATCGCATCCGTCGTGCGCACCCCGCCGGCGAGCGCGATGTCGCTGGCCCGCTGGATGACGGGTCCGTCCATGACCGGGTCCGAATAGGGCAACTCCACCTCGATCACGTCCACGCCGGACTCGACCATGGCCCGCATGGCCGCCACGCTGCCGTCGACCGTGGGAAAGCCGGCCGGCATACAGCCGACCAGCAACGCCCGCCCCTCGGCGCGTGCCTTCTCGAACGCGACGCTGATCGACACGCCCCGCTCCCTCAGCCGCCGAGCAGGTATGCGCTCGCGGTCTCGACGTCCTTGTCGCCCCGCCCGGACAGGTTGACCACCACGATCGGCTCCCGGCCCAGCTCGCCGGCGAGTTCCGGGATGATCTTCAGGGTGCCGGCGAGCGCGTGGGCGCTCTCGATCGCTGGGATGATGCCCTCGGTGCGGCACAGCAGCGCGAAGGCGTCCATCGCCTCGGCGTCGGTGACCGGTCGGTAGGTCGCCCGGCCGACGTCGTGTAGCCAGGCGTGCTCCGGACCGACGGACGGATAGTCGAGCCCGGCCGAGATCGAGTGGGACTCGACGGTCTGCCCGTCCTCGTCCTGCAGGACGTACGTGCGGGCGCCGTGCAGCACCCCGGCCGAGCCACCGGTGATGCTCGCCGCGTGCCGGCCGGTCGCGATGCCGTCGCCGCCGGCCTCGAACCCGTACAGCCGGACGTCGGCATCCGGGATGAACGCGTGGAAGATGCCGATCGCGTTAGAGCCACCACCGACGCACGCGGCGATCGCGTCAGGCAGCCGGCCGGTCGCGTCCAGGCACTGCCGCCGCGCCTCGACGCCGATGCCGCGTACGAATTCGCGCACCATCGCCGGAAATGGATGCGGGCCGGCGACCGAGCCGAGCACGTAGTGCGTGGTGTCCACATTGGAGACCCAGTCCCGCATCGCGTCGTTGATGGCGTCCTTGAGCGTCCGCGAGCCGGTCGTCACCGGGACCACCGTGGCGCCGAGCAGCGTCATCCGGGCCACGTTGAGCGCCTGGCGGTGCGTGTCCACCTCGCCCATGTAGACCACGCACTCCAGATCCAGGTACGCGGCGGCGGTCGCCGCCGCGACCCCGTGCTGCCCGGCGCCGGTCTCCGCGATGACGCGCGGCTTACCCATGCGCTTGGTCAGCAACGCCTGGCCGAGCACGTTGCGCACCTTGTGCGCCCCGGTGTGGTTGAGGTCCTCACGCTTGAGCAGGATGGTGGCGCCCGCCCGCGCGGACAGCCGCTCGGCGTGGTAAAGCGGCGACGGCACGCCGGCGTAGTCGCGCAACAGCCGGCCGAACTCGACCTGGAACGCCTCGTCGGCCATCGCGTGCCGGTACGCCGCGTCCAGCTCGTCGAGCGCCGCGATCAACGCCTCCGGCACGAACCGGCCGCCGTACCGGCCGAAGTGTCCGGTTGGATCGGGGAGCAAGCCGGCCGCGGAGGCCAGCCCGAGAGTGCTCATCGCACTGGGCGCGGCGTTGCCGGGTGGTTGCCCGCGTTGACCAGCTCGGCGACCGCGTCTCGCGGGCTCTTCTGTTTGACCAGACCCTCGCCGACCAGCACCGCGTCGGCTCCCGCCGAGGCGTACCGGATGAGGTCATGCGGCCCGCGTACACCGGACTCGGCAATCTTGACGACGTTGCTGGGGAGGCCGGGCGCGATCTGCTCGAAGACGGACCGGTCGACGTCGAGTGTGCGCAGATTGCGCGCGTTTACCCCGATCACCCGCGCGCCGGCCTCCAGCGCGCGGTCGGCCTCCTGCTCGTCGTGAACCTCGATCAGCGCGGTCATGCCGAGCGACTCGACGCGCTCCAGCAGGCCGACGAGCGCATTCTGCTGCAGTGCCGCCACGATCAGCAGCACGAGGTCCGCGCCGTACGCCCGGGCCTCGTGCACCTGGTAGCTGGAGATCACGAAGTCCTTGCGCAGCACCGGGATCTCCACCGCGGCGCGCACGGCGGCGAGGTCGTCCAGCGAGCCGCCGAACCACCGACCCTCGGTCAACACGCTGACGCAACGGGCGCCGCCGGCGGCGTACTCCCCGGCGAGCTCGGCCGGGTCGGGGATCTCGGCGAGCTGGCCCTGGGACGGCGAGGCTCGCTTGATTTCGGCGATCACCGCGACGCCGGGCCGCCGGAGAGCGGCGTAAGCGTCCTTGGGCGGTGCCGCCGCCGCGGCCTGGCGCCTGACCTGTTCGAACGGGACTTGCTGTTGTCGCTTTTCGACATCCTCGCGGACACCGGCCAGGATCTCGTCGAGCACGCTCCCGGGTTTGCTAGGGCCCGCGCTAGCGGGATCGGCCTCCGCATGCTCAGCAGTCACCAACGGACTCCCCCCTCCGGGTGTCATGGCCCGATGCTAGGGGGCACCGTCGGCGCCGCGGAGTCCGGGGTACGGCGCTGCTGCCGGATGCTGTGCGGCATAATGGCCGACCCTTCGTGAGGAGCGCCTCACCGAGAGTTTCAGCTCTGCCGTAGTGGGGACATCGGAATCGGTATGCGGTACGCGGTCGCGCCGGCGCCCACACCGCCCTCGCAGGTGTTCGGCGGCTGGGTCGTCACGCCTCGCGTGGACGGCCGCTCGGCCGCCCAGAACATGTACCCGAGCACTCCGGCCGTGGTGCCGGCGCCGTTCGGCGCGACGGTCTGCACCCAGCTGCCGGTCGAGTTCTGCAGCGAGGTGCCGAAGTTCACGCATTCGGGCAGCACCTTGCTGCCCTCGGCGATGAACAGGCTGACCGCGAACTTGGCCGGCGCGAGCGGCGGTATGGGCGGGCTGTACTGCGGCTTGCCGTCGACGTGCTCCTGCCAGTTGTCGATCGCGGCCGACGCGGAGCGTGGCTGCCGGGCCGGCACCATGGCGTTGGCGTAGTCCAGCACCGGCGTGTCGGTGCGCAGCCAGTCGGCCGTCGCCTTCTGGTCCAGGGCGATCAGCCAGCGGTCGCCGGCGGCGACATCGATCGTCAGCCGGCTGGCCGGATTCGCGCCGCTGGCGTCGTACGGCAGGATCGACCGGTACGTGCTGATGAACGTCTGCAGCGCGGTCAGGTTGGGCCCGCTGTTCTGCTCGTAGTCGATCTCGATGCCGACGCCGAGGCTCTGTGCGACGGCGGCCGCATTGCGGGCGAACTGGGCGGCGTTCTCCGCCAGCGCCTGGTCCCACGCGTCGGTGTAGGTGATGCCGCCGATCGACAGCATGACGCGCACGCCGTGGGATCTGAAGTAGTTGACGATCTCGGCGGTCATGCCGCGGGGAACGCCGTTGAGGGTGGTCGCATCGGTCGTCTGGCGCAGCAGCTTCAGCGGGTGCACGAAGCTGAGGACCACGAGGTTGACGCTGGATCGGCCGTCGCCACGGTCGATCAGCCAGTGGTTCATGCTGTCGAACTCGGCCACGGTGCGGACGGTGCCCCAGATGCAGGCGTCGTTACTGCAGTGCCAGGCGCCATAGACCTGTGGCGCGGTGACGGCCGCCGCGGGGCTCGCGGGCGCGACGCCGGCCAGGGCCAGGGCGAGAACGATGGGTACGAAAAACCGGCGCATACGGGGCCTCCCGGGGGTGTGGGGCCGCTACGCGGGACTGGAACGAGGTTAAGTGATCGCCGCCAATGTGTCACGTCGGAGTCGTGGGCAAGTGTTGACGCCGCGGTCATGGCGTCGAAACAATGCCCGGTCACGCTTGCGATCAGGCAACGGGCGGCGAAAGGTGGGCGAGATGAGCACCCAGAACCAGGCCCACGACATCACGCGCATCCCCCGCGCGGTCCTGTCCGCTGCGGTCGGCATGGTGCACACCGTCGAGCGCGCCGCGGGTGGCCGGCCCCACACCGCTCGCGACAACGCCTGGGAGGCGGTCTCTGCGGACCGCGCCCGTGCCGACGAGCGGGCCTCGCTACGCCGCCGGATCGAGGCGCTGCGTCCCGCGCCGACCGTCGCCCTGTCTCAATCCGCCGTCGGGTCCTCGCCGCGATCCAAGGCGTCCCAGACACTCGTGTCGGCCGGCCGGGTCGCCGCCCGTTCGTAGCGGCCGCCCATCGCGGGCCAGCGCCGACCACTCACCACCGCCGCGACCCCCACCGCGGCCACGACCGCTCCGCCGACGACGCACAGCACCGGCCAGGCCGGCCGGACGTCGTCGTGCGCGGTCGCCGCGTACCAGGCGCCGGCCGCGATGCCGAGCCCCACGAGCATTAGGAGTACGCCGACGACGTGGCGCGCCGCGGCCCGGGTCGCCAGCAGGGCGCCGGCTCCGGCCAGGCCCACCACGGCCAGCGTGGGCAACCACGCCAGAAGGTCTCCGCCGGAGCGCCCCGTCCGGATCGGCGGCAACGGGCCGGGGCGGTTCACGACCTCCACGACCCAGGTGCGGGTGGCGGCGAACAGCGCCAGCCCCGCGCCGGCCAGGCAGGCGACCACGGCGTACGCCAGCTGCATGTTGGGTTTCATCGGGCCGGTCGGAGCGTCTCGGCGGCCGCGATCGCGTCGAGCACCGTGGCGGCCTTGGTCTGGGTCTCCCGCTCCTCCGCGGCCGGATCGGAGTCGGCGACGACGCCGGCGCCGGCCTGCACGTACGCCCGTCCATCGCGCAGCAGAGCGGTGCGGATCGTGATCGCCATGTCCATGTCGCCGCCGAAGCCGAAGTAGCCGACGGTTCCGCCGTAAATGCCGCGCCGGGTCGGCTCGAGCTCCTCGACGATCTCCATGGCGCGTACCTTGGGCGCGCCGGACAGGGTGCCGGCGGGGAACGTCGCGGCCAACGCGTCGAAGGCCGTCTTATCCGGCCGAAGCTCGCCCACCACGGTCGACACGATGTGCATGACGTGGCTGTACCGCTCGATCGTCGCGAACTCCGGCACCTCCACGGTTCCCGGACGGCAGACGCGGCCGAGGTCGTTGCGGCCGAGGTCGACCAGCATCACGTGCTCCGCGCGCTCCTTCGGGTCCGCTATCAGCTCGGCCGCGAGCGCGCCATCCTGCTCCGGGCTTTCGCCGCGCGGCCGGGTGCCCGCGATCGGGTGCAACAGCGCGCGCCGCACGCCGTCGGCGCCGACGGTCACCTTCAGGTGCGCCTCCGGCGATGACCCGACGATGTCGAAGCCGTCGAAGCGCAGCAGGTACATGTACGGGCTCGGGTTCGTGGCCCGCAGCACCCGGTAGACGTCGAGCGGGTCGGCCGGTGTGGCGCGCTCGAACCGCTGGGAGACCACGATTTGGAAGCACTCGCCGGCCCGGATGGCCTCCTTCGCCACCTCGACGGCCTTCGGGTAGTCGCCGTCCGGCGTACGGCTGGCGAAGTCGACGGCGCCGGGGCTGTCCACGGTGGAGATCATGGGCGGCGTGGGCCGAGACAGCGCGGTGGTCATCGCGTCCAGCCGGCCGATCGCGTGGTGGTAGGCCGCGGTCGTCCGATCATCGTCCGCGTCCTCTGGCAGGA
The DNA here is from genome assembly GCA_036506495.1 of Micromonosporaceae bacterium. Taxonomy (GTDB): domain Bacteria; phylum Actinomycetota; class Actinomycetes; order Mycobacteriales; family Micromonosporaceae; genus DASXRC01. Next base: position 28,452 of record DASXRQ010000156.1, read on the forward strand.
TCGCGTTCGCCACCAGGATCGCGGAGCCCTCGTGGTGGTCCAGCACGACGAGGTCGGTGGCGAGCATCATGCCCAACTCGGGCACGGCCAAGTCGTCGACGGCCGTGCTCGGCAGCCGCTCGAAGCGGCGCACTACGTCGTACGCCAGGTAGCCGACCATGCCACCGGTGAGCGGTGGAAGCTCTTCCCCGGCGTCGGCGGTCGGACGGGTCAGCGCCGTGATGGTGGCACGGAGCACCGCGACCGGGTCGCCATCGGTGGGTACGCCCGGCGGCGGACTGCCGAGCCAGGCGCCGCGGCCGTTGCGCTCGACAAGCGTGGCGGCGCTGCGCACGCCGATGAACGAGTACCGCGACCATGCCGTGCCCGCCGACCCGGCGCCCTGCTCGGCGGACTCCAGCAGGAACGTGCCCGGGCCGCCGGCGAGCTTGCGGTAGACACCCACCGGCGTCTCGCCGTCCGCGAGGAGGCGGCGGATCACCGGGACGACCCGCCGGCCCGCGGCCAGTCGCCGGAAGGTGGCCCCATCGGGGCTGGTGGCGCCGGTGGTCATGCCGACACCTCAACGGGGTCGTTGAAGCACGTGCGCGTACCGGTGTGGCAGGCCGGGCCGACCTGATCGACGCTGACCAGCAGCGCGTCGCCGTCGCAGTCCAGCGCCACCGATTTGACGTACTGGTGGTGTCCCGAGGTCGCCCCCTTGGCCCAGTACTCGCGCCGGCTCCGGGACCAGTACGTGGCGCGACCGGTGGTCAGCGTGCGATGCAGCGCCTCGTCGTCCATCCACGCGAGCATGAGCACCTCACCGGAGTCGTATTGGCGGACGACCGCGGCTACCAGGCCGTCGCGGTCACGACGGAGCCGGTCGGCGATCTTCGCGGGCAGGGGGGACTGTCTGGGCACCGTCCGATTCTTCCGCACGGATTCTGGGCTGTGCTAGCGGGGATTCGGGGGTACGTTCTTTGTGCGCCGCCAAGGTTTCTGGGCGGGGCGCCCTCTTCTTCTTTTCGTCGTGTCGACGTCGACCGCGACGGCCTCGTGTCGTGCGCGGGCTCGGCACGCGACGTGGGACGCCCGCGTCAGAAACCGGCGCGCGGGTGCCCGGCACGGTCCGCCGGGTGGCCCGACCGAGCGGACGGAGGACAGGCCATGGAGCCCATGCAAACCCCAGAGCCCGCCGGTCAGGCGGGCCCGACGCCACCACCCACGCCCTCGACCGGTTCGCACGTTCCGGCGCCTCGGCCACCCGCGGAGGACGGTTCGCTGGCCGAGTCGACCGCCGGCGCCCCGCCGCCTGCGGCGGAGCCTCCCGCGGCCGATGCCGCCGAGGGCGTCGAGACCGTGCCCGACGAATCGGCCGGCCCGGCCGAGCCGCAGGGTGTCCTGGTTGAGGCCGAGCTCGAGCCCATCACGGACGTTGCCGAGCGCGACGCGTCGGACGAGCTCGCGACGTTGGCCGCACCCGAGGTGGAGCGCGAGCCCGAGGCCGAGCCCGAAGCCGAGCCCGCACCGGAAGCCGAGCAGGTTACGGAGGCCGAGCCGGCAGCAGGCGTACTGGCGGAGCCGGAGCCAGAGGAGGAACGTGCGACGAGCGACGCGGCTGAGGAGCCCGTCGAACAATCCGCGGTCGAGCGCGACCTCGTAGCCGCAGTGGTGTCGCTGGCACCATTCCGCCGCCGCGACTACGGGACGACGCGCATCTCACTGTGGACCGAGAGTTCCGCCGATGAGCTTCGCGCGCGGCTACGCGCCGCCGAGCCGCGGTTCTTCGACGATCCCGCGGCGGCGGTCGCCGAAGCGCAGCAGGTCATCACCGACGCGGTGAACGCGTTGGCGACCACGCTTTCCACTGCACTGCTGCAGGAACAGGGTGTGATCGGCCCGGGGCGCGGCGCCGAGTCGCCCGACACCGAGGCGCTGCGGATCGCGATGCGCGGCTATCGCGACTTCCTGGAGCGGCTGCTGGCGTTGTGAGAAGAGCAGACGGCCGGTCGGGAAAGAATTTTGCCAACCTGCCGTTGTGGTCCGCCGCCGTTCGAACAAATGTCGTACCCGGGCGGTAGCGTCGTCGCGTGACGGTGGGGCAGCGGGATCTGGTGGCGGTTCTGGCGGCGACGCCGGTGGGCCCGTGGCTGGCCGCCGCGTTGGCGTCGCTGGATGTGGCCGCGCTGTC
>DASXRQ010000157.1:0-1677 GCA_036506495.1 Micromonosporaceae bacterium
GAGCCGATCACCGATCTGCTGACCAGCGAGTTCCTGGCCCAGGAGATCCTGCGTAGCGCGGTCGGCACGATCGGCCTCGTCGCTTCGGTCCCGATCACCACGGCGCTGGCCGCCCTCGTGGCGGACCTGCATCCGGCCGCGATCCCGCCGCCGGCCCGGCACGCCCGCCACCGTACGTCCTGACGGACGGGCGGACGGCCACGGCCGCCCGGCCCGGCACGCCGCCACCGCACAAATCTGACCGACGGGCCGGCGGCCACGGCCGCCCGCCCGTCCGGTCGTCGCTGGCCGTCAGCAGTTGCGCAGCTCGGGGGACTGGTTGAGCAGCTGCCCGCGCGGCGACACGAAGCGCTGGTACCGCTCGCCGCCCACGGCGGAGAAGCGGAACGCCGCGACGCGATGGCAGTTCTGGAAGGCGAGCTTCGCGCCGAAGTGCCGCTCCAGGCCACCGCGGATGGCGTCGCTGGCGAGCGCGCGTAGCAGCTGGCCGCGCTCGGCCTCGGACGGTGGCGGGATCTCGTGGTCGGCGAATTCGCCACCGCCCGCGTTGAGGTCGGTCATCACGCTGCTGACGACCTCCCAGGCGTACGGCAGGGACGTGCGCACACAGTCGACGAACTCGGCGTTGGACACCTCGCCGCGCTCGGCGGTGGCGAGCAGGTCGGGGGAGACGTTGAGCGACATGGTTTCCTCTCGATGGGGACTCGACCGGCGCTGCCGCCGGCGACGCCGTCCATCTTGTTGGAAACGATTTCCATTTGTAAAGTCCCGGCACGCATTCGGCTGAACGGCCCCTTGATAAATATTCGCTTATGTGATATATTCGTCGAATCGGGCGATAATCTCGCGTTCATGCACACTAGCCAAACCGCGCTTATGGCCGCGGCGGCACGGGCCGCCCACCTGATCGTCGACCGCGAGCCGTACGTCTTCGTCGACCGCCTGGCCGAGCTGATGCTGGGCGACCGGGCCGAGGAGCTCATCGCGTACCACCGCGAGCACGGCGATCACCCCGTACTCGCCGGCGCCCGCGCTCAGGTCGTGATACGGGCCCACGTCGCCGAGCAACGGCTGGCTCGGGCATCCGCCGACCAGTACGTCATCCTGGGCGCCGGCCTCGACTCGTTCGCCCACCGGTCGCCGCTCGCCGAGGCCGTGCACGTTTTCGAGGTCGACCATCCCGCCACCCAGGCGGCCAAGCGCGAGCGGCTCGCCACCCTGCGGCTGGAACCGCGCGGCACCGTCAGCTACGTCCCGGTCGACTTCGAGCGCGACGAGCTGATCGGCGCTCTGCGGACCGCCGGACTCGACCGCGACCGGCCGGCGGCGGTGAGCTGGCTCGGCGTCAGCATGTACCTCACTCGCGACGCCATCGGGCACACGCTCGACGAGCTCCGCGCGCTGGCGCCAGGTAGCGACCTCGTCCTGGACTACATGCTTCCAGCCGGACTTCGCGACCAGGCCGGCCAGACGTACGTCGACCTGGTCGCGCCGGCCGCCGCGGAGCGGGGCGAGCCGTGGCTCTCGTTCTTCGCCCCGGACGAGATGGCCCGCGAACTCGGCGCCCGCGGCTTCGGCGACGTCGCCAGCCTCGGACAGCGCGAGGCGCTGGATCCGGGGATGTGGGACCGCGCCGACGCCCTCCGTCCGGCACGGCTGTCCATGATCGCCCGCGCC
>DASXRQ010000158.1:0-4573 GCA_036506495.1 Micromonosporaceae bacterium
CCGGAGTGGACATCATCTCGGCCCGTGCGGCGGGCACCGCGATGGGTCGCGTCATCGACGAGCGATACACGGCCGCCTCGGGAACGTCGATGGCCACGCCGCATGCGGCTGGTGCCGCGGCGATCCTCAAGCAGCGGTACCCGGTCTGGCGGGGGGAACAGCTCAAGGCCGGCCTCGTCGCGAGCGCCGATCCCGCACGGGGCGGCGACGCGTACGCCGTCGGCGGCGGACGGCTGGATATCCCGTCGGCGATGGGCGCACCGGCCGCCGGCCGTAACGTGGTCAACTTCGGCATCCTTCCGTACCCGCAGTCCGGCACCACAGAGGCTGGGCTGAGCTGGGTAAACACCGGCGCCAAGCCGGTCACCCTCACGCTGGCCGTCAACGTCACCGACCGATACGGTCAGGCGCTGCCCGAGGACGTCGTCGGCCTGTCGGCGATCACCCTGACGCTGGCACCGGGTCAGACCGGCTCCGCTGTCCTCCGCATCGACCAGGATCGGCTGGCCGGCCGGTTCGGACTGTTCGTCGGCACGGTGACGGCCCGCACAGGCACACGCGAGCTGCGAAATCCGGTGGCGTTCTATGTCGAACCGCCGACGTACACCCTGACTGTGCGGGCGACCGCGCTGCACGGCACGCCGAGGGGCGCCCTCTACGGTTACGTCAGCGTGATCAACATCGATGATCCGGTGCTGCTCGAACCCGGCGCGTCGATCGCGGGCGACGGGCTGGTCAGCCTGCGGGTCCCGAAGGGCCGCTACTCCGTGATGGGGATGGTCGGCGACGACACACCCGGTGCCGGTCGCACCTCGCTCGCCGGAGACCCCGACGTGCTGATCGACGCGGACACGACCCTGGTGTTCGACGGTGCCCGGGCGCAGCCGGTGACCGCCACGGTGGAAGGGGTCGCCACCACACCGAGCGCCATCGGTCTGTTCTACGTGCAGACGCCCCGACGCGGGGAGCCGTGGTGGGCAGGGCTGTTCGCCTGGGTCGGTACCGACTGGAGCGCGCAAGCGGTGTACACCGCCGCGATCCCGGGCGTCGAGGTTGGCACGCTCGCCGCATACGAGTACTTCAGCCTTGACGCGACGATGCCGGATCCGCGGCGCTACGACCTGATGCGCTCGCTCGGCGGGACCGTGCCGGCCGACCCGGCGTACCGGGTGTCAGCCGCCGAGCAGGCTACGCTGGCCCGCATCGACCAGCGGTTCCACCGCCTGGACACCCCGGCCAGCAGCACCGGCCACAAGCGCTACGGCCTGTCCCCAGAGGGTGCCCTCGCCGCGGAGAACGACAGCCAAAGCCTGCCGTTCACCCGCACCGACTACGTCACCTCGGGCATCTCGTGGCTGGACGAGGCCTTCTACTCCAACCTGCCGGTCGACTTCAGCCCGGTCGTCACCCAGGAGTCGTTCCGGCGGTACGCGCCGGGCAGCCGTCAGGAGAAAACCTGGGTGCGCCAGCCGCTGCGGCCGGACTGGTACGACGATCCGCAACCCTCGCCGAGCGAGTGCGCGCCCCGGCCGATCCGCCGCACCAGCGGAAACCTGCACGTCGAACTCGTCGAGCTGGCCGACCAGCACCAGCGATTCAGCTGCTTGACCGGTGATACCAGATGGGAGGAGAGCACCACCCGAACGCTGACGCTCCAGCGTAACGGCCGCAAGATCGCGCAGGTGACCGGCTCGTCCGGCGACTTCACGATCCCAGCCGAGGCGGCCACCTACCGGCTCACGTACGATCTCGATGCCGGCGCGGTACTACCGATCTCCACGCGGGTCAGCACCACGTGGACGTTCCGCTCCGTCCGGCCGGACGGGACCGACAGTGTCCCGGTGCCGCTGCTATCCGTCGACTACGCCCTTCCCCTGAACGATGTCAACCGCCCCAACGGCGACGAAGCGAGCTTCACCGTACGGCAAACCGTCGGGGTTCCGCCCCAACGGATAGTGGCGTTCGAGTTGTGGATGTCCACCGACGACGGCACAAGTTGGCGAGCGGTCCCGGCCGTCGCACGCGACGCAGACCGCTTCGTCGCGACGCTGCCTACCGTCGAGGTGGGCCGGCCCGTTTCACTACGGGTCCGGGTCTCGGGCGACGCCGGCAGCCAACTGGACCAAACGATCATCCGCGCGTACCGGACGCAATAGCCTACCGTGCCCTGGTCGCCCCCCGCCGACCATGTGACCGTCCGGTCTGGACGGTCACGCGGTCGACACCAAGAGCGACGCACCACGAAGCCACCACCGCCGCGAACGGCGCCCGCGGCGCCAACCTGCCCACGCGACAGGTAGCCGCCCTGGTCAGCCATCGCAACCCGCCCTCTTCCCAGCGGCCCAGGCCGGCATGGTCAACAGCCTCAACGACTGCCTCGCCTGGGGCCTGTTTCCCCTGCTGTTCGCCACCGCCGGCCTATCACGAGGACAGATCGGCGCCTTGGCCGCCATCTACCCTGCCGTCTGGGGCTTCGGACAACTGGCCACCGGCCCGTTGTCCGGTCTTCAACGGAGGTGCGCAGCTGTCGAGCGCCTCGGTGCTCAAGAAGCTGCCGGACATCGTCGACTTCTACAGCTCGATCTACGGGCGCTACCCGTTCGACGCGGTCGGTGCGATCGTCGACGACGCGAAGAACGTCGGCTACTCGCTGGAGACGCAGACCAAGCCCGTGTTCGACCGGGTGCCGGACGAGACGACCCTCGCGCACGAGCTCTCCCACATGTGGTACGGCGACTCTGTCACGCTCACCCAGTGGCCGGACATCTGGCTGCATGAAGGGTTCGCGACATGGTCGGAATGGATCTGGAGCGAGCACGACGGTCGTAAGTCGGCGCACCAATACTTCGAGACCCTCTATAACACGCCGGCTCAGGACACCGCCTTCTGGACACCGCCCCCCGGTAACCCGGGTACGCCGGTCTACCTGTTCAACGGAACGATCTACAACCGGGGCGGAATGACTCTCCAGGCATTGCGCGAGAAGGTAGGAGACCCCGCGTTCTTCCGCATCATGCGTGACTGGGCTACCCAATACCGCTACGGCAACGTCACGACGCCCCAGTTCATCGCTCTCGCCGAGCGGGACAGCGGGATGAACCTGCAGCACTTCTTCGACGTCTGGCTATACCAGCCTGACAAACCCACCTCCTGGTAGGAACAGCGCCCCAAAACGCCGGTTGATGTTCCCCGATGCGGCTTCAGCGAGCCGCCACCCTACGGCGCCCACCGTGCAGCAGGAGGGCGACTCGCTGGCTCCGGGTCGTTTGCGCATGGAACGCCGCTGTGCTCGGTCATCGGAGGTGGCCGGTGCGGTGTCGGCGCTCAGAGGTTGGCTCGAAGGAGGCCGCGCGCCGAGCTGAGATCGACGCCGGAGCGCGGCGGGTGGCTGGTCCCGGCGTTCTCCGGCCCGCCGGGCAGCTTCTCGGCCGTGCCGGAGGTCGTCGGCCGAATGCCGGTCGCCGCCGTGGTGGCGGGGTGCGCTGCGGTGGCGACGCTCGTGTTGGGCGTGGCGGGGGGTGCCCTTCCCGACATCGTGACCGGCACGCTGGCGCGCTGACGGCCACCGATGAACTGCCACGCTCCTATCGCACCCTGGTCACCGCCCGGCCCGACCCGTCACTGCTCGCCGCGTGCCTCGTCGGCATGCCCAACGCGCTGTACGCCGAGATGGACACCGTCCGGAGAAACGGGCCCGCTCTGCACCGTCGCGAGAGCGACACCTTGCAGTGCACAGCCAATCTCCGGAAACCGGCGACCGACATCGCTTGACGTGTCCCCGCAGGGCACGGGCGAAGCGCGATCTGCGACGTGCCGGCCGCGACGCCCGCTGCAGCGTCTGGGTGGCGCGCAGTGTCGACCTGGCGACTTCTCCGCCGCGTAGGCGCGACACCGGTCCGGGCCGATCGCGAACAGAACCCCCGGGTACGACCTGCCGGCGCCGATCGGGGCACTCGCCACTGCTGCGTGGTCCGGGGTCGTTGGTCAACTCGCGGGTTTGGTGGCCCGGATGATCGCCGAGTGCATGCCGTCGGCCACCGGGTGGGTGTAGTCGATGCCGATGTCGGTGAAGCCCGCGGCGGCCAGGCCGGTCCGGTACTCGCCCACCGACAGCGCCCCGGCGATACAGCCGACCCAGCCGCCCCGCTCGGCCCGCTGACCGGCGCTCAGGTGATCCTCGGCCACCACATCGGACACACCGATGCGCCCGCCCGGGCGAAGCACCCGGTGCATAGCGGCGAACACCGCCTGCTTGTCGACCGACAGGTTGATCACACAGTTAGAGATGACCACATCGACGCTGTCGGCAGGCAGCGGGATGTCCTCAATGTGACCTTGCAAGAACTCCACGTTTGACAGACCTGCCTCGGCGGCGTTGCGCCGAGCCAGTTGCAACATCTCGTCGGCCATGTCCAGCCCGTACGCCTTGCCAGCTGGACCCACCCGATGGGCGGAGAGCAGCACATCGATCCCGCCGCCGGAGCCCAGGTCCAGCACAGTCTCACCCGGGTGAAGGTCGGCAACCGCGGTCGGATTGCCGCAGCCCAGACTCGCCGCCGTCGCCGCGACCGGC
>DASXRQ010000159.1:0-28653 GCA_036506495.1 Micromonosporaceae bacterium
TCAGCATCGGCATCTTCAACGTGCTCGGGCAGTGGAACCAGTGGTACCTGCCGGTGCTGCTGATGCAGTCCGTCTCGGGCGAGCCGAAGAAGCAGGTCATCTCCCAGGGCCTGATCGAGCTGTCGGTCAACCAGGGCTACAAGTCCGACTGGTCGGGGTTGTTCGCCGGGGTGACGATGGCGATGCTGCCGGTCCTCATCGTCTACATCGTCTTCCAGCGGCAGGTGCAGGCCGGCCTCACCGCCGGCGTCGCCAAGTAGCTGTCGGAGGTCGGTCGCACAATGTCCCGGTGCTGATCGCGGTGGACCCGGGCGCCGGTGGGGCACCGCGGCTGCGCGCGCTGGATGACGACGGCCGGCCGACTGGCCCCGCGGAGCCCGTCGACGACCTGGCGGCCGCGGTCGGCGCCCGCGAGCGCCACGACCGCCCGCGCTGGCTGTGGCCGGCCACCGCGGCGGTGTACCCGGCCCTGCTGCGTGCCGGCGTCCGGGTCGAGCGGTGCCACGACGTGGAGCTGACCGAGGCGCTGCTTCTCGGGTACGCGGGTCGTTGGGGCGAGCCCCGCTCGCTCGCCGCCGCACATGCCCGGCTCTCCGGTGCGCCGGTGCCGCCGGATCCACCTCCGCGGCCGGTGGCACGGCCGGGGGACGGCCAGGGCGTCCTGTTCGAGGCCGCGCCGCCACCGCCGGCCGGCTCGGGCGCCGACTCGCTCGACGTCCTCCCGCGGGCGTACGCCGACCAGCGCGCCCGGATCGAGGCCACGGAACACCCCGGCCGGTTCAAGCTGCTCGTCGCGGCGGAGTCGGCGGGTGCGCTGGTGGCCGCCGAAATGGGGTACGACGGGCTGCCATGGCGGGCCGACGTGCACGACGCTCTCCTGGTCGAGCTGCTGGGCGAGCCGTCGCCGGTGGGTGGCCCGCCCCGCCGGCTCGCCGAACTCGCCGACCGGATCGCGGCCTCGTTCGGGGTCCGCGGGCTGCACCCGGAGTCGCCGGGCGAGGTGCTGCGGGCGTTCGCTCGCGCCGGCGTACACCTGCCGAACACGCGGGCGTGGGTGCTGCGGGGCGTTGACCATCCGGCGGTGCCGCTGTTGCTGGAGTTCAAGGAGCTGCACCGGATCTGGACTGCGCACGGCTGGGGCTGGCGTGACGCATGGGTCCACGATGGACGGTTCCGGCCCGAATATGTGCCAGGTGGCGTGGTGTCCGGCCGGTGGGCGACGCGGGGCGGCGGCGCATTGCAGATCCCGAAGGTCGTGCGCCGGGCGGTCGTGGCCGACCCCGGCTGGCGCTTCGTGGTCGCGGACGCCGGCCAGCTGGAGCCGCGTGTGCTCGCCGCGTTCTCCGGCGACGCTGGGCTCGTCGCCGCCGCGGGGGCCGGCGACCTGTACGCCGCGCTCGCCGCGGACGCGTTCGGCGGCGACCGCGCGAAGGCCAAGTTGGCGTTGCTCGGCGCGATGTACGGGCAGACCGGTGGCGCGGCGATCCCGGCGCTCGCCGCGCTACGCCGGCGGTACCCGACCGCGTGGGAGTTCGTCGAGTCCGCCGCCCGCACCGGCGAGGGCGGCGGCCTCGTGCGGTCGTGGCTCGGCCGCACGTGCCCGCCGGCCGGCAGGATTCCGGACGACACCGAGGCCGACGGCGCCGGCACCGGAGGCGACGTGCGGTCGGCGGCCCGCGCCCGTGGCCGGTTCACCCGCAACTTCGTGATCCAGGCGACGGCCGCGGAGTGGGCGCTGACCCTGCTGGGCGCCCTGCGCGGCTCGCTCGCCGTTAGCCGCGGGCAGCTCGTGTTCTTCCAGCACGACGAGGTTGTCGTGCACTGCCCCGCCGACGACGCCGACGAGGTCGCCGCGCAGGTCCGAGCGGCCGGCGATCGCGCGCGGCGGCTGCTCTTCGGCGACACCGAGGTGCGCTTCCCGCTCGACGTCTCGATAGTGCGGTGCTACGCGGACGCTGAGTAGCTGGCCCTCGCTCCGTTCGGGCGGCTCGCGCCGCCGTCGGGCGGCGCCTTCGCCCTGCGGGCGCCAGCGACTTCGTCGCGGCGTCCTCGCGCTCCAGGCGCCGCCGCGGCGCTCGCGTCTTCGGGCTTCAGGCGCCGCCGCGGCGCTCGCGGCCCACTCTGGCGGGGACATCGGACGGTTACCGCGCCAAGATCCGCCGGCCGGTCTGGGCAAGCGTCCAATGACGGAATGGGCGGCAGACGCACTATCGGGCCGAACTGTCCCGGGCCAACATCACGAACCGTTGGCGCGGGGTTGCCGTGAATCACTTGTGAGAGCAAGAATCGCCGAAGTTCGTGCGATCCCGTTCATGACTGCCGCGGCGGGGTGGTCCAGTTCTGCGGAGGTACGCACATGCAGGTTCCAGCTCCCTTCACCTATGAGCGGGCGACCAGTATCGATCATGCGATCGAGCTGCTCGTCCGGCTCGGCCCGGAGGCGCGGGTGGTGGCCGGCGGGCACAGCCTCATCCCGATGATGAAGCTGCGGCTGGCCCGGCCGGAGGCCCTCGTCGATATCAATGATCTAAACGACCTCGCGTACGTCCGCGTCGACGGCGACCAGCTCCGCATCGGCGCGCTGACCCGGCACGCCGAGCTGCTCGAGTCCGCGGTGGCCGGCGAGCACTTTCCCCTGTTCCACGACGCCGAGCGGGTGATCGCCGACCCGATCGTCCGCAATTTCGGCACCGTCGGCGGGTCCCTGTGCCACGCCGATCCGTCCGAGGATCTCTCGGCCGCGTTCGCCACGGTCCGTGCGATCGCCGAGATCCGCGGCCCCAACGGCCCCCGCTCGGTGCCCGTCCGAGAGCTGCACGTCGGACCGTACGAGACCGTGCTCGCGCCGGACGAGCTGCTCATCGAGCTGCGCGTCCCGATCAGGCCGGGCGGCGGCAGCGCGTACGAGAAGGTCGAGCGCCGGGTCGGCGACTACCCGATCGCCGCGGCGGGCGCCGCGGTGTGGTTGTCCGGCGACACGGTGGCCGAAGCCGGCATCGGTCTCGCCGGGGTTGGCGCCGACCACTTCGTCGCCGCCGAGGCCGAGGAGTTCCTGCGCGGCCGTCCCGCCACCGAGGAGAGCTTCGCCGAAGCCGGCCGGGTCGCCGGGGAGAACTGCAGACCGGCCGCCGACCAGCGCGGTCCCGTCGACTACAAGCGGCACCTGGCCGCCGAGCTGACCACCCGCGCGCTGCGGCGGGCCGCGGCCCGCGCCGGCGGGCGAGAGGAGGCCTGACGTGGAGATCACGGTCACCGTCAACGGCGTCGAGCAGACGCGGGACGTCGAACCGAGACTGTTGCTGGTGCACTTCCTGCGGGACACCCTCGGCCTGACCGGCACGCATTGGGGCTGCGACACCTCGAACTGCGGCACGTGCGTGGTGTGGCTGGATGAGCGGCCGGTGAAGTCCTGCACGGTGCTGGCCGCGATGGCGCATGGCCACCGGGTGCGCACCGTCGAGGACCTCGAACGCGACGGCCAGCTCGACCCCGTCCAGCAGGGCTTCATGGAATGCCACGGCCTCCAGTGCGGCTTCTGTACGCCGGGCATGCTGATGACCGCACGCGCACTGCTCGACCGCAACGCCGACCCGACCGAGGCGGAGATCCGCGAAGCGATCTCTGGGCAACTGTGCCGGTGCACCGGCTACGAGAACATCGTCCGGTCGGTCCGCTGGGCAGCCGGCCACGAGGCGCGCGCCGGCGCGGCGCCCGGAAACGCCGCCGAGGCGCCCGCCGACAGCGTCACCGAGGAGGTGCCGGCATGACCGTCACAGCGGAGCGGCCCGCCATCGGCTACGGCCGACACATGCGCAAGGAGGACCAGCGCTTCATCCGCGGACACGGCACCTACGTCGACGACGTACAGCTGCCGGGCATGCTGCACGGCGCGATCCTCCGCAGCCCGTACGCCCACGCTCGCATTCTGTCCATCGACACCAGCGCGGCCGAGGCGCACCCGAAGGTCAAGGCGGTCATCACCGGCGAGATGCTCAAGGGCCTGAACCTCGCCTGGATGCCTACGCTGTCGTACGACACGCAGGCCGTGCTCGCCACCGACAAGGTTCGCTTCCAGGGCCAGGAGGTGGCGTTCGTCGTCGCCGAGGACCGCTACTCGGCGCGCGACGCGCTGGAGCTGATCGACGTCGAATACGAGCCCCTCACCCCGGTCGTCGACGCGAAGCAGGCGCTCGAGCCCGACGCTCCGGTCATTCGCGACGACAAGGAAGGCAAGACCGACAACCACATCTTCGACTGGGAGGCGGGCGACGGGGCCAAGACCGACGAGGTCTTCGCGAACGCCGAGGTCGTGGTCTCGCAGGACATCCTGTACCCGCGCGTGCACCCAGCGCCGTTGGAGACGTGCGGTGCGGTCGCCGACTTCGACAAGATCACCGGCAAGCTCACCATGTGGACCACCACGCAGGCGCCGCACGCCCATCGGACCGTGTACGCGCTCGTGGCCGGCCTGCCCGAGCACAAGATCCGGATAATCGCGCCGGACATCGGCGGCGGCTTCGGCGGCAAGGTCGGCATCTACCCCGGGTATGTCGTGGCCATTGTCGGCTCGATCGTCACCGGCAAGCCGGTCAAGTGGGTAGAGGACCGCTCCGAGCACCTGATGAGCACGGCGTTCGCGCGCGACTACCACATGCGCGGCGAGATCGCCGCGACCCGGGACGGGAAGATCCTGGGCGTACGCGTCAACGTGCTCGCCGACCACGGCGCGTTCAACGGCACCGCGCAGCCCACCAAGTTCCCGGCCGGTTTCTTCCACGTGTTCACCGGCTCGTACGACCTGCAGGCTGCGCATTGCAAGGTCACCGGCGTCTACACGAACAAGGCGCCTGGGGGTGTCGCGTACGCCTGCTCGTTCCGCATCACCGAGGCCGTCTACCTCGTCGAGCGGATCGTGGACGTGCTAGCGCACGAGCTGGGCATGGACCCGGCCGAGCTGCGGATGAAGAACCTGCTGCGGCCCGATCAGTTCCCGTACACCTGCGCCACGGGCTGGGAGTACGACTCCGGCGACTATCCGCGGGCGCTGGAGCTCGCGATGAACATGATCGGTTATCGGGATCTCCGTCGCGAGCAGGCCGAGAAGCGGGACCGCGGCGAACTGATGGGCATCGGCGTGTCGTTCTTCACCGAGGCCGTCGGCGCCGGCCCGCGCAAGCACATGGACATCCTCGGCCTCGGCATGGCCGACGGCGCCGAGCTGCGGGTGCATCCGACGGGCAAGGCGGTGCTGCGCATCTCGGTGCAGACCCAGGGTCAGGGCCACGAGACCACGTTCGCTCAGATCGTCGGGCAGGAGCTTGGCATACCCACCGAGGACATCGAGGTGGTGCACGGCGACACCGACCAGACCCCGTTCGGGCTCGGCACGTACGGCTCCCGGTCGACGCCGGTGTCGGGCGCGGCCACCGCCGTCGTGGCGCGCAAGGTACGGGAGCGCGCCCGGATCGTCGCGTCGGCGGCGCTGGAGGTGTCCCCGGACGACCTGGAGTGGGGGGAGGGGCGCTGGCAGGTGCGCGGCGACCCGGAGCAGGGCAAGACCATCCAGGAGCTGGCGCTGCTCGCGCACTCCAACTTGGAGCTGCCCGACGGCGTCGAGGGCCACCTCGATGCCACATGTGTCTACAACCCGCCGAACCTGACCTACCCGTTCGGGGCGTACATCTGCGTGGTGGACGTCGACCCCGGCACCGGGCAGGTCAAGGTGCGCCGGTTCGTCGCGGTCGACGACTGTGGCGTACGCATCAATCCGATGATCGTTGAAGGCCAGGTTCACGGCGGCCTCGCGGACGGCGTCGGCATGGCGTTGATGCAGGTGATGGCGTTCGACCGAGACGGCAACCACCTCGGCGCGTCCCTGATGGACTACCTGCTCCCAACGGCGGTGGAGTGCCCGTCATGGGAGCTCGGCGAGACCGTGACGCCGTCCCCGCACCACCCGATCGGCGCGAAGGGAGTCGGGGAGTCGGCGACGGTCGGCTCGCCGGCCGCGGTCGTCAACGCGGTGATGGACGCTCTCAAACCGTACGGGGTTCGGCACGCCGACATGCCGCTCACGCCGGCGGCGGTGTGGGCGGCCATGCAGGGCCGCCCGCTGCGCACGGACCTTGCGATCGAGTGATGAGCACCGACCTGCTCGCGAGGGCGGACGGGCTGCGCACGGAGCGCACCCCGTTCGTCCTCGCGACGGTCGTGCGGGCGCAGCGGCCGACGAGCGCGAAGGCCGGTGACCGGGCCATCGTGCTGTCCGACGGCACCATCGAGGGGTTCGTCGGCGGCGCCTGCGCCGAGTCGACGGTCCGCGCGGAGGGCATGCGGCTGTTCGCGACCGGGGAGTCCACGCTGCTGCGCATCACGCCCGAGCCGGATCCGCCGCAGCCGGCGGACGAGGGTCTGGTCGTGGTGGGCAACCCGTGCCTGTCCGGCGGCACCCTGGAGATCTTCCTGGAGCCGGTGCTGCCGCCGGTGCTGGTCTACGTGTTCGGCGTCGCGCCGATCGCTCGTGCACTGATGACCGTGGGTGCGGCGGTCGGGTACGACATACGCGCGGGCACCGACCCGGCCGCGCCGATCCCGCCCGACGCCGCCGCGGTGGTGATCGCCTCGCACGGGCGCGACGAGGAGCGGGTGATCGTGGAGGCGCTGCGCGCCGGCGTTCCGTACGTCGGGCTGGTAGCCAGCCGCAAGCGCGGCGCCGCCGTGCTCGCCGCGCTGGACGTGCCCGACGAGCTGCGTGAGCGGGTGCGTACGCCGGCGGGGCTAGACCTCGGCGCTCGTACGCCGACCGAGGTGGCGCTCTCGGTGCTGGCCGAGGTGGTGCAGAGGCGGGCCGCGCGCTCGGCGGCCGAAGCCGGACCGGTGCCGCCAAGCGCTCCGCTCCCGTCGCTCGCGGTCGCCGAGACCGCGACCGACCCGGTGTGCGGCATGACCGTCGCCGCGATTCCCGCCAGCCTTCACCTGGAACACGCGGGGCGCACCTGGTACTTCTGCGGCGCGGGGTGCCGGCAGGCGTTCGCCGACGACCCGGGACGATACGGGGGATGATGCTTCCGGCCAGCATCGCCGAGCTCCGCGCCGACCTGAACGCGGCCGACTACCTGGCGGACGAGCCGCTGGCGACCGCGTTGTTCCTGTCGGTCGCTATGGGCCAGCCGATCCTGCTCGAGGGCGAGCCGGGCGTGGGCAAGACGGAGGCGGCGAAGGCGCTCGCGGCGGCGCTCGACACCCGGCTGGTCCGGCTGCAGTGCTACGAGGGACTGACCGCGGCCGAGGCCCTCTACGAGTGGAACTACCCTCGCCAGCTGCTCGCGATCCGGCTCGCCGAGGCCGGCGGTGAGACGCTGCGCGAGACCGACCTGTTCACGCCGGAGTACCTGCTGGCCCGCCCGTTGCTGACCGCGCTGGAGCACCCCGGCCCGCGCCCCGCGGTGCTGCTCGTGGACGAGGTCGACCGTGCCGACGACGAGTTCGAGGCGTTCCTGTTCGAGCTGCTCGCCGAGGGCGCGGTGACGATCCCGGAGCTGGGCACCCGGCGGGCCGCGCTGCGTCCGGTAGTCGTGCTGACCTCGAACCGCACCCGCGACCTGCACGACGCGCTCAAGCGCCGCTGCCTGTACCACTGGATCGCGTACCCCGACGCCAACCGGGTCGCCGCGATCGTCCGACGCCGGGTGCCCGGCGTGGGCGATCCGCTCGCGGACCAGGTCACCGCGGCGGTACGCCGGATGCGCGCGCTCGACCTGTACAAGCCGCCCGGCGTCGCCGAGGCGATCAGCTGGGCGGCCGCGCTCCAGGTGCTCGGGGTCGACCTGCTCGACGAGGCGGCCGCCGCGCGTACCCTCGCGGCGGTCGTCAAGTATGACGAGGATCTGGCCGCGGTGCGGCAGAGCGGCCTGGCCGGGTTGGTCTCGGATGAGTGACGTCGCCGTTCTGGTGGCCCGGTTCGCGGCGGCTCTGCAGGCCGCCGGGCTGCCGGTCGGCCCGGACCGGTGCGAGCGGTTCGCCCGCGCGATCCTGCTCACTCGCCCGGAGACCACCGGGGCGCTGTATGCGTGCGCGACCGCGACGCTGGTCAGCGACCCGGCGGACCTGCCGCTGCTGAGCCGCGTCTTCGACCTGGTCTTCGGCGGCCTCGCGGAGGTCGTCGCGGCGGGCAATGCGGGCCGCCATGAGCCCGATGAGGCGCCGGCCGTCGTCGCGAGCGCCGCGATGTCGCCTGGAGCCCAAGGAGGACGAGGCGAAGCAGTCGTACCCAGCCGCAGGGCGAGGGCGGCGTCCGACAGCGGTGCGAGCCGCCCGAGCGGAGCGAAGGCGAGCAGCGCAGAGCGGCTCGCCGGGCGGGACTTCGGCGAGCTGAGCGCGGAGGAGCTGGCCGACCTGGCCGTCGCGATGCGCCGCCTGGCGGTGGCCACGCCGCTCCGGCGGACGCGGCGCCCGGTCGTGGCGGCGCGCGGCTCCACTGTGGATCTCAGGTCCACGCTGCGGGCCGCCCGGCGCACGGTCGGCCACCCGGTGCGGCTGCGGTTTCGGCGTCGCCGGCAGCGTCAGCGCCGGCTCGTCGTGCTCTGCGACATCTCCGGCTCGATGGCCCCGTACGCCCGCGCGCTGCTTCAGCTCGTCTACTGTGCCGCCGGCGGGGCCCGCGCCGAGGTGTTCACGTTCGCCACCCGGCTGACCCGGCTGACCCGGGTGCTCGACCGCACCCCGCCGGCGCAGGTGCTGGCCCGGGCCGGGGAGGCGGCGCCGGACTGGTCCAGCGGCACCCGGATCGCGGCGAACCTGAAGGAGTTCATCGACCGGTACGGCGCGCGGGGGCTCGCCCGCGGCGCGATCGTGCTCATCATCTCGGACGGTTGGGAGACCGGCGACCCGGCCGAGTTGGGGCGCCAGATGGCGCGGCTGTCCCGCCTGGCGTACCGGATCGTGTGGGCGAACCCGCGCACGCAGAGTGACCGTTACCGGCCGCTCGTGGGCGGGATGGCGGCCGCCTGGCCGTACTGCGACGCGGTGGTCAGCGCGCACCGGCTCGACGCGCTGGACGAGCTGCTGACGGTGCTGGCCGCGTCCTAACCGGACGGCGGACTTCCACGTCCGTGGGGACGTGTTCACGTCCGGCCGGGCGTGATAACTCCATTAGTACTCCGGGTCGAGGGGGCGTCCGACACCCGGTTGAGGCTCGCTCGTTGGGTGAAAGTGGGGGGAGGAGGTCGCGTGCTGAATCGGGTTGCAGGGCTGGTTCTGGCCGCGGGTGCCGGCCGGCGCATCGGAGGGGCGAAGGCGCTGCTGCGCCACGGCAATGCGCTGCTGGTCGAGAGGGCGGCGGGGACGCTGCACGAGGCCGGGTGCGATCCGGTCGTGGTCGTGCTCGGCGCACAGGCCGCACTCGTGCAGGCCACGGCCGAGCTGAACGGGGCCGAGGTGGTGGTCAACCGCGCATGGGGGACCGGAATGGGCTCGTCGCTGCGGGCCGGCCTCGGTGCCCTGGCCAACACGGACGCCGAGGCGGTGGTGGTGGTCCTGGTCGACATGCCCGGCGTCACGGCCGCTGCGGTCCGCCGGATAGCAGCGCTGCCGTACCCTCAGGTGCTGGTCTGTGCGACGTACGCCAAGCGGCGGGATCACCCGATGCTCCTCGGCCGCGAGCACTGGGCAGGCATCGCCACGCTGGCCAACGCCGACGTCGGCGCCCGCCCGTACCTGATGGCGCACGCCGGTGAGATCCTGGACGTCGCCTGCGACGATATCGCCGACGGTGTCGACATCGACACCGCGGATGTCGCCGCGGACTGGGGGATCGCGATCCCCGCCCAACGCGCGGCGGTCTAGCCCGGTCGATCTAGGGCTAATACTGGCGGTTAGAGATCAACTAACCAGTATTCGCCCTAGATCGACCGGGGAGGACCGGCGAGAGGACCGCGGAGGACCGGGGAGGTCGGGCCGCGAGGTAGGCCCGGCCACGTTCCGACAGCCGGTACCCGACGCGCATGCTTTCGGTCAGGCCGAGCGCCTTGAGCTTGCGTACGTCCACTTTGAACGGTGCCGTCTCCCGCCCGAACGACGCGGCGATGTCGGGCGCACGCACGCCGGGTCGCTTGGCGATCGCCAACAGCACGGGACGGGTCCACGGACCGTGCGGACTGGCCCGGTCGAGCCGGTCCAGTCGTCGGTCGATCTCGGCGAGCTCGACCGCGTCGAGATTGTCCCGGCGGGCGAGCTCCGCGCGCGGGTCGGGCCCGCCCACGCGATGGAACCGCAGCCGATAGAGCAGCGCGTCGTCCGGCGCCGGCCGGGCACGCAGGATGACTATCACCGCGGCGGCGTCGGGGAAGCCGGCGTCACGGGCGTCGGCATCGATCACCTCGGCCTCGGTCACGACGTCGACCGCGTCCATCTCGATCAGCTCCAGGCCGGTGCGGTACCGCCCGCCGGCCACCACCTGTGGACGCCGCCATCGCCGGAATGCCGCCGTGATGGAGCCGTCCGCGATTCCGTCGCGCAGCCGCTTCTCGAACAGCACAGGCCCGAGCCTATCGCCCGAGCCCGAACAGTCGAGCGCCGTTGTCGTGGCAGACGGCTCGCAGCCAGTCGTCGCCCAGGTCCAGCCGGGCCAGGCCGGCCAGCTGCTCGGCGTACGGATAGGGAATGTTCGGGAAGTCGCTGCCGAGTAGCACCCTGCCGGACAGCCCGAGATCCCGTAGGCTCGGCAGCTCGGCGTAGGGGAACGCGGCGAGCCGCTCGAAGAACCCGGTGAACGCCATTGTGGTGTCCAGCGCGGTGCGCTCGTACCGTTCGGCGAGCCGCAGAAATCCGGTGTACTCCGGCGCACCCAGGTGCGCGATGACTGCCGCGAGCCGCGGGTGGCGGGCGAGGACCGCGCCGAACGGCTCCGGGCCGGTGTGCCCGTGCGCGACCGGGCCGGAGCCCGCGTGCACGATGACCGGGACACCGGCCTCGGCCAGCAGCCCCCACACCGGATCGAGGGCCGGGTCGCGAGGGTCGAAGCCGCCCACCTGCAGGTGCACCTTGAACACCCGGGCACCGGCGTCGAGCGCCGCGGTCACCTGACGGCACACGTCCGGCTCCGGGAAAAACGTCGCGCAGGGCAGGCAACCCGGCGTCCGCGCCGCGAAAGCCAGCGTCCACGCGTTCAGGTCCGCGGCCATGCCGGGCCGGTGAGCGTACGCCAGGGCGGTGAACGCGCGCACACCGAGCCTCTCTAGGTGCGCGACGCGCTTGTCGTCCGACCACCGGTACCGGATCGGCCACGGTACGCCGACGAGCGGGCCGGCCGCGTCGAAGTACTGCCACACCCGCCGGAGCAGCCGCGGCGGCAGGAAATGCACGTGCGCGTCGACCAGGCCGGGCAGGCCGAGGGCCCGCCAGAACGCGGGCACCTCGTCATCGTCGCTGGGCTCGAGAGGGCTCATGACCCGATATGGTGGCCCTGACCCAAGGGTCAGGGCCACCACGTCCCCCCGATTTACCACTGACCAGCGCGGTCCCGACCCGGCGAGCGGTCGCCGTACCAGCCATGGCCGCCGCGCCAGCCGTACGGGCCGTACCACCCGTAGCGGCGCCACCGGCCGAACCAGCGCCAGCGGAGCAGCCAGAAGGTCAGGAAGAACAGCGGGATCGCAGGCCAGAAGAAGTGCGCTCCGGAGAGCGCCCACAAGCCCGCGAACGCGGTGACGATCAGGGCGAACACTGCGATTCGGCCGCGCACGAAGCTGCGTACGGCCGCCTTCGCCTCCGGCGTCTCGGCCAGCGCTCGGCGACCCCCGTCCGGCAGGTCCGCGGTGAGCGGGCCCAGCTCGTCGCGGAAGGTGGCGGCGTACGCGGCTGCCAACCGCTCCTCGCCCACCTCCAGCGTGAGCCGGCCCTCGGCCATGGCCGCCCGCAGAATCGTAGCGATCTGTTCGCGCTCGGCGTCTGACGCCCGAACCCGGCGCGGACCCTGGGTGGCGTACTCGGTGGACATCGTCTCCTCCGTGGGGTTGTCAGTCCTGTGCTGTCTCCAGGCTGCGCCGCCTGGGAGTGCCGGGCGTCGGGCCGGCGGAGTCTCTTGACTACTCCCCGTGGAGTAGCTCGCGGGCGTCCACCGGCCGGGTCGTACTCCCGCCGGGGTAGCTGGGTCTCGGCGCCGAGCCGATGCCGGCGCCGGGACGGGTGGCATACCGTCGAGCCGTGCGAGAGCTCAGGCACGGCGGATGGCCGCGCGAGGGCGGATGGCCGCGCGAGGGCGGCCGGCCGTGGCGCCGCGGCCCTGGCGTCGGGCTGGCCGCGGTTGTCGGCCTGATCCAGGTGCTGGCCGCTCGGCGGGCGGGCGCGGACGAGGCCGCGACGACGACCCTCGACGTGCTCGGTTACACGCTGCTGCTCGCCGGGCCGGTCGCCCTGCTAGTCCGCCGCATGGCGCCGGTCTGGGCCCTCGCAGTCGCCGTCGCGGTGGCGGTGGCGTACCCGCTGCTCGGCTATCCGCAGACGCCGCTGACGTTCCTCGCCGCCGCGGTGGCCGTGTTCACCACCGTGGTCGCGGGATATCGGTACGCCGCCTGGCTCATCTCCGGGGTCGGTTACCTGGCGTACGTCGGCCTCGATCCGCTGCTGCCCGGGACCGGCGTCCACGGGCCCGGCGTGGGCCGGGCGGTGGGCGTCGGTGCCGCGCTGGTCGTGCTGGTGTTCCTCGCCGAGGCGGCCCGGGTCAGGCGCGAGCAGTTCGCGCAGCTCGCCCGCGTCCGGGCCGAGCAGGCGCGCGCCCGCGCCGAGCAGCGGCGGCGGCAGGACAGCGAGGAGCGGCTGCGCATCGCCCAGGAACTGCACGACGTCCTGGGACACCACCTGTCGCTGATCAACGTGCAGGCCGGGGTCGGGCTGCACCTGATGGACAGCCGGCCCGAACAGGCCCGCGAGGCGCTCGCCGCGATCAAGGCCGCGAGCGCCGAGGCGCTGCGCGAGGTGCGTTCGATGCTGGGCGTGCTGCGCACGGACGGGGCCGCGCCGCGGTCGCCGGCCCCGGGCCTGGAACGGCTCGCCGAGCTGACCGACGACGCCGGATTCCCGGTGAAGACACAGGTCACCGGCCTCCAGCGGGCGCTGCCCGCGGAGGTGAGCCGTGCGGCGTACCGGATCGTGCAGGAGGCACTCACCAACGTGCGCCGGCACGCCGGGCCCGGGGTCACGGCCACCATCGACATCGAGTACGCCGACGGTGAGCTCCGGCTGCGGGTGGACGACGACGGGCGGGGTGTACCCGCCGAGGCCGGCACCGGCGAGGCCAGCAACGGGATCGCCGGCATGACGGCCCGGGCGGTGGCGCTCGGCGGCTCGCTGTCGGCCGGTCTCGGGCCCGAAGGCGGCTTCCGCGTCGAATCCCGGCTACCGACGAACGGAGGCGCGGCGTGATCCGCGTACTGCTCGCCGACGACCAGGCGCTCGTCCGCGCTGGCTTCCGAGCGCTACTGGACGCCGAACCGGACATCGAGGTGGTCGGCGAGGCGGCGGACGGCGCGGAGGCGGTGCGGCTTGCGGCGACCACCCGCCCCGACGTGGTGCTCATGGACATCCGGATGCCCGGGGTGGACGGGCTGGAGGCAACGCGGCGGATCGCCACCGACCCGGCTCTGCGGCACACCCGCATCGTCATCCTCACCACGTTCGAGCTGGACGAGTACGTCTTCGAGGCGCTGCGCGTCGGTGCGGCCGGGTTCCTCGTCAAGGACACGGAACCGGTCGAGCTGCTGCGCGGCGTCCGGGCCGCGGCCGCCGGGGACGGGCTGCTCTCGCCCGGGGTCACCCGCCGGCTGATCGCCGAGTTCGCGTCCCGGTCGCGCCGGCCGACCCCGCCACGCTCGCTTGACCAGCTCACCGACCGTGAGCGGGAGGTGATGGCGCTCGTCGCGGAGGGACTGTCCAATGAGGAGATCGCGGCTCGGCTGTTCCTCAGCCCCGCCACCGCGAAGACGCATGTGAGCCGCGCGATGGTCAAGCTCGGCGCGCGCGACCGAGCCCAGCTGGTCGTATACGCGTACGAGGCGGGACTGGTCCGCCCCGGCTGGCTCGGCTGACGCTAGCCGCCGGCCTTGAAGCTGGGTGTGATGAGGTCGTAGAGACCCGTGTTGAACGCCCAGTCGAAGTCACGCGTGACCCAGAAGAGCGCGGCGGCGTGCCCGGCCGACGGCGGATAGGTGCGCACCTCCACGTGCCGTCGGCCGTTGTTGTCGAACGTGAACTCCCACTCGGCGCCGGCGACGAACAGGGTCCGCTGGACCCGGATCCGCCGGTACCCCGGCAGCACGCCCGCGGCCAACAGCCGTCGTTCCTGCGTCCGTGCGTCGGCGACCGGATCCGTCGTGGCCGGCTGGCGGGGGACGATACCGAGCGTTCGGCTCCCGCCGGGGTCGACGAAGCACACGATGTCGCCGGCTCGGAAGTATGTCCAGCCGTCGGGCACCGCGAGCCGGAAGCCCGCGTCGTCGCGGTGCCAGGACCAATGCGGGGGGAGCGCGCGCCCATCGAGAACCGTGGCCGCACCCGGCCGCGGAGTCAACATACGTGGCCCGGCCGGCGGCGTGTCGCACGCGCGTACCCCCGGTAGAGGCGCGGCCGCGGTCCGAGCGGTGGGCGCTCCGGTGGACGCCGCGCCGCTCGGCGTCGGTCCCGGCGATGTGTGGTCGCCGGCCGGGCGGTCCAGCGCGAGCAGGGCCAGCCCGACGACGATCACTGTCACCAGGGCCGCGGCGGTGGCGAGGATCAGTACGTTTACCCGGGGCAGCCCCCACGGCGGCGCACCGGTGCCGCCATGGGTCACGCGCCGCAGCCGGCGTTCGACCTCGGCCGCCGTCAGTCGTTGCCGAGGATCCTTGCGAAGCAACCCGGTCAGCACGGGCGTGAGCGGGCCCGCTCGACGCGCTGGGTCCGGCGGCTCGGTGGCCAGCGCGGTCAGCGTGGCCATCGTGTTGGGCCGAGCGAAGGGCGAATGCCCCTCGACCGCGGCGAACAATGTGGCGCCCAGCGACCACAGGTCGGTTTGCACGGTGGAGATTCCGGAGGCGGCTCGCTCCGGAGCGACGTACTGCGGCGAGCCCATGACCAGCCCGGCCCGGGTGGTGGTGCCGTCGTCCTCGAACGTCGCGAGCCCGAAGTCGGTCAGCACCACCCGGCCGGACTCTCCGATGAGCACGTTATGCGGCTTGACGTCGCGGTGCAGCACACCTGCCCGGTGTGCCGCCTGGAGCGCCGCGAGCACGGCGAGACCGATCTCCGCGACGCGCCGCGGCGGCAGCGGGCCGTCTTGCCGGATCAGATGCTGCAGCGACCGCGACGGCACGTACTCCATGACGATCCACGGCCAGGCCTCGGTGTGCACGACGTCGTAGATCTTCACGACGTTGGCGTGGTTCAGCCGGGCGGCGGCACGCGCCTCGCGCAGCGTGCGGTCGCGCAGCTCGTCGGACTCCGCGTCGCTCAGCCAGTCCGGTGGGACGACTTCCTTGATCGCCACGTCGCGGTGCAGCATCTCGTCGCGGGCGAGCCAGACCCGGCCCATCCCGCCGCTGCCGACCGGCTCTAGCAGGCGATACCGGCCGGCGACCAGCACCGGCCGCACGATATGGCCTCCCATCTATCAGCGCTGTCCACGATAGTGCAGTTCGGCGGTCCGGAATCAGGCGCGAACGGCGTACACCACCAGGTTGTCCGTGTACGAGTGGAGCGAGCGGTCGAACTCCCCGCCGCACGTGACCAGGCGCAACTGAGGGGTCGGAGTCGGCCCGTACACCGCAGCGGTGGGGAAGTCGGTCTTCGGATACCACCCGCTGGACACCACCCTGAAGGGAAGCCAGCGCCCCCCGCGCTCCACCTCGATCAGGTCGCCCGGGCGCAGCTGGGGCAGCCGGAAGAAAACGGCCGGTCCGCGCTTGGAGTCCACGTGCCCGGCGACGACGGCGGGTCCGGTGTCGCCGGGTAGCGTGCCGTCGGCGTACCAGCCGGCCTTTCCGAAGTCGTGGGGTGCCGCCAGCGTGCCGGATCCATCGAGGTGCAGCGCCTCCAGCGCCGTGTCCACGCCGATGGCCGGGATGCGCACGCGGGTCGGGCTGCCGGTGGGCGCCGGTCCGGCCGCGAGACGCGGCGGCACCGACGTCCCAGCCGTCCAGGACGCGGAATCGTGCCACTCGGCAACTAGCTTCCCGGCGGCTAGCTTGCCGTCAATGCCGATCGTCAGGGCGGATCCGGCGCCCACTCCCGCGACGAAACACGCCAGCATGACGACCGGCAGGAGGACGCCCCGGCCGCTCACATCCGAACGTGCCGCCCGGCCGGCCGCCGCCGCAGGACCGCCACGCCTAGCCCGACGCCGAAGAGCGCCAGCGCCACCCCGAGCGGCAGTGCCGAGCCTCGGGGCGCGGGCTGTGTGCCGCCGGCCCCGGTCTCAACGCCGCCACTGGGTAGGCCGCCGCGCCGCGACGCGTCGGTCAACACCTTCGCGGTCAGGCCCGATGCCTTGTTGTCCAGCACGAGCACCGAGTACACGTTGCCGGCCCCGAGCGACGTTGTCAGCTGGGTCTGCGGACCGCTCTCGACCGGGCGTACGATGAGCCGCCAGCGGCCCGGATCGACCTCCCGGTAAGGGGTCGTGGTGGCGAACGCGACGTCGTCGGCGATGGTCGGACCGTCGGCGACGGACACCGCGAGGACCGGCGCGCGCACCGACGCCTGCACGACCCGCACCTTGGCCTTGTCGGCGGTCGGCAGGGTCAGGTCGTCCTTGATGATGCTCAGGCCGAGCTGCGCGTGGCGTCCGACGCCGGCGACCGTGTACGCCTGGCGGGCGGTGACGGTCACGGACGTGGTCAGCACGGGCTTGCTGCTGGCGGGCGCGTTCGCGACGCGCATCGCGACCTCGTACACCCCGACCGGCAGGGTCAGGTACGGCGACACGACGCCGTACGCGACCGCCTTGAAGACCTGGTTCTTTACGGCGCCGGTTGGCGACGACAGGTACACGTCGACGGCGGGTGTGTCGGGGGAGAGGTGCGCCAGACGCACGAACCCGAAGCTTGCGGTGCCGGCCGCAGCGGGCGCGGCAACGAGCGCGAGTCCACCGGCGACAACGGCGGCGGCGACGGCGGTTAGCCAACGCCGCGGGGCGCTTCCGGACATGCTGCCTCCTAGCAGGTCGGACGCCGTCACCGCCCCGTAGTACGGCGCCAACGGCGACGCTGCCGCACGTTGATGAGAATCACCATGGCCCATATGGCGGAGAGTAAGTGGCACCGCCGGACCACTCCTGTGTGGACCTGGGACTCCTCAGGAGCTCACTGCGGGAGGCGGGTGTCGGGTTTCCGGCAGACACGCTTTCGCGGGGGTATTCACGTCGCTGGGGGCGTGGGAGGTTGCGGGGCGTTAGTTCTGCGAACTCCACGTCCGTGTGGGCGTGCGCACATCCGTGGGTGCGTGGATTTCTCGAACATCGCTATTCGCGAGGCTTGGGTTATCCACAGGGGCTACCGAGCGACTGACGACAGCGGCACGATCGGGTCCGTGGACGACGACCTGGACACCCGTCGGCTGGCCCGCGACGCTGGGCGCCTGTTCGCTGCCACCCGCGCCCGGGCCGGGTTGAGCCAGGAGCGAGCCGCCGAGCGTGCGGGCACCACCCAACAATGGCTCTCGCGGCTTGAGCGCGGCCGTGCAAACCCGTGGCTGGACCAGCTCGCGCGCCTGTTCAGCGCGGTCGGCGCTCGGCTGCGGCTGGAGACGGCCGCACCGGTCGCGGAGCCCGATCCAGACCTGTTGCCGCATATGTCCGATGAGGACCGCGACGCGTTGTTCGCAGACTACGGGTACCTTTACCGCGTGTTCGCGGCGGTCCCGCACGTGATCGTTGGCCGGGTCGCGGCGCTCGCGCAGGGAGTTCCGGTCCGACCCACGCGTCTGGACCTCGCGGTGGCCGAGCACGACCTCGACGCGGTCCGCGGCGGGTTCGATCGCCTCGCCTGCCTCCGGTGGAGCGAGCGGTGGCAGGAGTTTCGCCACGCCGACGGCGATCCGGGACGGCCCGGCCCGATGCGCTGGCAGATCGCCGGCTCCGTGGAACTGCGGCTGGACGTCGGCGAGCGGTTGCCGTCGAGCATCGAGGTGTGGGTGGCGAAGCGACGGCTGCGCGTCCGTCCCCTAGCTGAGCTCGCGGCCAGCGACCCCGACATCGCAGACGTGCTCCGCCGCATCGGGCGATGACCAATCGGGCGTTGACAAACGCCGGGCGGCCGCACATCAGGACCGCAGCGCGCGCAGCACCTCGGCAACCGACCAGGCCTGGAACGGGCAACCGGTGGCCGCGTGCGGCGGCTGCCCGTCGGCCGTCTCGGTGACCGAGCCGAGACCGAACTCGGCCAGGTGTGCGGCGACGCCCGCGAACAGTTCGGTGGTCGGGCCGCCGGCGCGCCTGACCGCGTCCGCGTACGGGCCGAGCAGCCACGGCCAGACGGTTCCCTGGTGGTACGCCCGGTCGCGGTCGGCCGGGCCCCCGCGGTGCGCGCCCAGGTAGCCGGGTGCGTCGGTGGCGAGGGTCCGCAGCCCCAGCGGAGTCAATAGCGCCGCGCCGACCGCGTGCAGCACGGCCGGGTCGGGGTCCATCGGTGCGTACGGCAGGGAGTACGCGAGCAGCTGGTTCGGGCGCATCGCCGGGTCGTCGCCGGTCGGACCGTCGACCACGTCGTACAGCCAGCCGGTGGACGCCGGGTACCGGGCGCGGAACGACGTGTAAGCCCGGCCGTGCCACCGCTCGAGCTCGCTCGTGTCGCGGCCGGTCGCGGCGCACATGCGGGCGAGCCCGGCGAGCCCGTTGATCCACAGTGCGTTCAGTTCGACGGCCTTGCCGGCGCGCCGGGTGACGGGCTGGCCATCGACGCGGGCATCCATCCAGGTCAGCGCCTCTCCCTCGGCGCCTTGGGTGACGAGCCCGTCGCCGGTGTCGATCTTGATCCCGTACCGCGTGCCCCCCAGGTGCGCCTTGACCACGCCGAGCAGCGGATCGACGAGCTCGGCCGCCAGGTCGGTGTCGCCGGTCGCCGCCACGTGCCGCTCGACGGCGTGTAGGAACCAGAGCGTCGCGTCGGCGGTGTTGTGCTCCGTGCGGCCGGTGTCCGCGGTGTTGGCCAGCATCCCGTCCGAGAGCGTCGCGGCGTACGCCCGGAGCAGCTGGCGGCCCTCATCGGCCCGACCGGCCGCGAGAAACAGCCCCTCGTACGAAATCATTGTGTCCCGCGACCAGGCGCCGAACCACGGGTAGCCCGCCACGACGTCCGGGCCCGCTGTGCCGCGCACGACGAACGCGTCGGCGGCGAGGGCGAGCGTCGCGCCCACCGCGGTCGTCGGCCTCGCGGCCGCGACCACCGCGCGGTTGCGTGCGCGGGCCGCCGCGACGATCGAGTTCGCCGGTTGCGGCGGATCGTCCAGGCCCTCCGCCCACGCCGTCACCTCGACGGCCGCGCCCGGACGGGAAAGCTCCGCCTCGAACCGGCCGGCGTGCCACAGGTCCTCCGCGGGCGGCAGGCCGCGGGCTGCCTCTTCCCGGTGGTACGCCCCGCGCCACCACTCGCCGACCGGTCGCCAGCCCGGGCCGGCCAGCCGGTACGCCCCTTCGATGAGCACACCGTCCACTGTCGACTCCGCGCGCGGCGGTGGGCCGTCGGCGTACCGCTCGCCGTGGGCGTCCCGCCATGTGCAGAGCGCGTCGAGCGCGACCCGGACCGGGCCGCCCGCCACGAGCCGGTCGACGACGGCGAGGCATGGCCGGCCGTACGCCATCGCGAGCTGCCGCTCGAGCACCACGTCGCCGATCCGCCAGCGCCACCGGGGCAGTCCGTCGCCGAGATCGAAGGTCTCCAGGTACACGTGCCCGGCGGGATCCACGGCGCCGGAGGTCCACTCGCGGGTGCCGAGCCGCACCTGTCCGCCGGACGGCAGGGTCAGCACCGGGTCGAGGCCGACGAGCCCGACGTGACGGGCGGACGCGGTATCGCCGGAGACCACCAACAGTCCGTGGTACCGCCGCGTGCGCAACCCGGCGACGGTCCCCATCGCGTACCCGCCGCGCCCGTCGGTCACCAGCCACTCACGTACCGTCGCGGAGGCGAGGTCGCCGCAGACCTGCGCGCCGAACGTGATCGGGATCATTTGCTCATCATGCCCACGCGACACCCTGGTGGGGCCGTGAAGGCTGTCACCCGGCCGAGATCGGTAGCATGCGGGACATCATGCCCGAGGAGTTGATCAAAGACGGTGCCGAACGGATCCGCCTCGCGCAGGCCGACTCGGGCGAGGCGGCCTGGCGAGAGTGGGGTCCGTACCTGTCCGAGCGCGCTTGGGGGACCGTACGCGAGGACTACAGCGAGCACGGCACGGCCTGGGACTACTTCCCGCACGACCACGCGCGCTCCCGCGCGTACCGGTGGAGCGAGGACGGCCTGGCGGGGCTGTCCGACGAGCGCCAGACGTTCTGCTTCGCGCTCGCCCTGTGGAACGAGCAGGACCCGATCCTCAAGGAGCGGCTGTTCGGGCTCGGCGGACGGGAGGGCAACCACGGCGAGGACGTGAAGGAGTACTGGTGGTACCAGGACTCCACGCCGACCCACTCGTGGATGCGCTGGCGCTACCACTACCCGCAGTCGCGGTTCCCGTACGAGGACCTCGTCGATGTCAACCGGACGCGCAGCCGCGACGAGACCGAGTTTGAGCTGTCCGACACCGGCATCTTCGACGACGACCGGTACTGGGCGGTCACGGTCGACTACGCCAAGGCGAGCCCGACCGACGTGTGCATGTTGGTCACGGTCGCCAACCGGGGGGAGGACGACGCGCGGCTGCACGTGCTGCCAACGCTGTGGTTCCGCAACACCTGGGCGTGGGGGATACCGGGGCGCGAGGAGGTGCCCGCCATCCTCGGACGCGGCCCGCGGCTGATCGGCCGGCACCGCGTGGCGGGCCAGCTCGTCCTCGAGGGCGACGGCCAGCCGACCGCGCTGTGCTGTGACAACGAGACCAACGCGGAACGCGTCTGGGGGTTGCCGTCGCGCTCCGCGTATCCCAAGGACGGCATCAACGACCACGTGGTGAACGGGGCCGAGACCGTCAATCCCAGCGGGGCGGGGACCAAGGCGGCGCTGCACTACGTGCTGGACGTGCCGGCGGGTGGGCAGGTGCAGATCCGGCTGCGGTTGGCATCGACCGCGCCGACGCCGGACACCGAGGATGCGCCCCCGCTCGAGCTCGGGCCCGACTTCGATGACACCCTCGCGACGCGCCACGCCGAAGCGGACGAGTTCTACGCCTCGGTGATCCCGCCGGCGGCGACGAAGGAGGAGACCGCGGTCGCGCGGCAGGCGTTCGCGGGCCTCATGTGGGGCAAGCAGTTCTACCACTTCGACGTCGCACGGTGGCTGACCGGCGATCCCGCCTCGCCGCCGCCACCACCGGGCCGACAGCGGAACGCCGCGTGGTGGCACATGAACAGCTGCGACGTCATCTCGATGCCCGACCCCTGGGAGTATCCGTGGTACGCCGCGTGGGATCTGGCGTTCCACTGCGTCACCATCGCCCGGATCGACCCGGGCTTCGCCAAACAGCAGCTGCTGTTGTTGCTCCGCGAGTGGTACATGCACCCGAATGGGCAGATCCCGGCGTACGAGTGGGCGTTCAGCGACGTCAACCCGCCGGTGCACGCGTGGGCGGCGCTGCGGGTGTTCGAAATCGACGGCGGCCGCGACTTCGACTTCCTCGCCCGGATCATGCACAAGCTGCTGCTCAACTTCACCTGGTGGGTCAACCGGAAGGACGTCAACGGCAACAACGTGTTCGAGGGCGGCTTCCTCGGGCTGGACAACGTCGGCGCGTTCGACCGATCCGCCGCGTTGCCAGTGGCCGGCTCGCTGGAGCAGTCCGACGGCACCGGCTGGATGGCCATGTACGCGCTGAACATGCTGGACATGGCGGTCAAGCTGGCCGTGCACGACCGCACGTATGAGGACATGGCGACGAAGTTCTTCGAGCACTTCGCGTACATTGCCGCCGCGGCGTACGAGCAGGAGTTGTGGGACGACCAGGACGCGTTCTTCTACGACGTGCTGCGCCTCCCCGACGGCAGCCGGGTGCCGCTGAAGGTGCTCTCGGTCGTCGGGCTGCTGCCGCTGTGCGCGACCATCACGCTCAGCTCGAGCACGCTCACCCGGCTGTCCGAGGTGGCGGCCCGGCTGCGCTGGTTCCTCGGCCACAAGCCGGAGTACGCCGACGTCATCGGCGCCCGCCGGCTGTCGGATACCGGTCAGCAACAGCGACTGCTGTCGGTGGTCGGGCCGGATCAGCTGGTCCGGATCCTGGCCCGGATGCTGGACACCGACGAATTCCTCTCGCCGTACGGGCTGCGGACGCTGTCCCGCAAGCATCTGGACGAGCCGTTCTCCGTGACGCTTGGGGACTCCGAATTCACCGTCGGGTACGAGCCGGCCGAGTCGACCAGCGGCCTGTTCGGCGGGAACTCCAACTGGCGCGGGCCGGTCTGGATGCCCATCAACTTCCTGCTGATCGGGGCGTTGCGCGAGTTCGCACAGTTCTTCGGCGACGACCTCCTCGTGGAGTACCCGACCCGGTCCGGCAAGAAGCGCACGCTCGGCGAGGTCGCCGACGACCTGACGCATCGGCTGGTATCGCTGTTCATCCCCGATCCGAGCGGGCGCCGGCCGATCTTCGGCGCGAACGACTTGTTGCAGAGGCACCCGGACTGGCGCGACCTCGTGGTGTTCCCCGAGTACTTCCACGGCGACAACGGCGCCGGTCTCGGGGCATGGCACCAGACCGGGTGGACCGCCCTGGTGGCCGACCTCATCCTGACCGAACGGGCGACGGAGTAGGCGCGCGGTAAACCGGGAGTAGCGGTCGCACGTCGGTACTGCATGAATCACACCCGCGTCCCACTGCTTCTGCTCCTGCCGCTGCTCGCCGCGTCCGGCGCGTGCGCGCGGACGGCCGATCGCACGGCCGGGCCGGCCGGGCCCGTCTCGCCGGTGCCCGCGTCGCCCGCGGCCGACGCGGAACGGCCGGCCTCACCTCCGGCAGGGGTCGTCGTGGCGCCGGTCAGCTACCGCGTGACGTACGGATGGGGGGTTCCGTCGACCACGGTGCAGGTCACCCACGACACGCCCGTACCGACGGCGCCGCCCGCCTCATCGCTGCCGTACCTGGTGTCGATCACCGCGGGGGACCACCCCGAGGGCAACCCCGCGTACGCCCGGATCTCCTTCACCTTCCGCGGCGGGTTCCCGTCGTACCGGTTCGGATACGTGCGCGAGGTGCTGAGCCAGGGCAGGGGAGACCGGGTCCCGTTGACCGGCAACGGCTTCCTGGAGGTCGTGTTCGTGGGGGCGCAGACTCACGACGACGCCGGCCGGACGACCATCCGGCGCGCTCCGGCGCCGCGGCTCGACATCGGCTCGCTGGTCAGCTACGGCTTCGGTGGGGACTACGAGGGTTACGTCAGCTACGGGCTGGGCGTGCTGGCCGCGCCGAACAGCGACCAGGTGCTGCGCATCCGCACCGGCGAGCTGGTGCGCGGGGCGGGGGCGAACGGGGAGTACGTCGTGCACGTGGACGTCGAGCGGGCGTGACGCGCAACCGGCGCGGGCGTTGGGCCTACCGCTCGGCCTTCGTGGCCTGCCACTTCTCGAGCAGGATCGGGATCTCGTTGTAGAGGAACTCGAAGAAGTCGCGCATCTGCGCGACCCGCAGCCCGGGGCCCGTGGACACTCCGCCGAGTGCCTCCACTCCCTCGGCAGTGATCTCGGCGAAGATCTTGTAGGCCGCGCCCTTGACCATGCTGACCTCGTACCAGGCGTCGCCGGCGAGCCGATAGCGGTCGCGCCGCGAGCCCGGCACGGGCTCCTTGCGGAGCATCTGAATCTGTGTGAGGTACCGCACCGCGCCGGAGACCGCGGCCGGGCTGACGGCCAGGCGCTCGGCGATCTGTGCGGCGGTCAGCGCCTCTTCCTCGGCGCACATGATCACAAAGAGGACCCGGCCGGCCATCCGCGGGAATCCCAGACCGTCGAAGGTCATCGCGATGTGTTCGATGAACCGGCGCACGGCCTCCTCGTCGCGCTTGCCGGTGGGTGCCGCCGCCATTCTTCACCTTCTCTACGTCTTCTTTACGCTTCCGAAGCTTCACGACTTTGTGAAACGAGTGTAGCGTACGAAGACGTGGACAACATCATCGACATCTCCGGTCTCGACAAGAGCTTCGGGCGGACCAGGGCGCTGGACGGCCTGGACCTGACCGTTCGGCCGGGCGAAGTGCACGGTTTCCTGGGTCCGAACGGCGCGGGTAAGACCACCACGATCCGCGTCCTGCTCGGGCTTCTGCGGGCCGACGCCGGCACCGTCCGGGTGCTCGGCGGCGACCCGTGGCGCGAGGCCACCGAGCTGCACCGCCGGCTGGCGTACGTACCCGGCGACGTGACGCTCTGGCCCAACCTGTCCGGCGGTGAGGTGGTCGACCTGCTCGGCCGGCTGCGCGGGGGGTACGACAAGAAGCGCCGCGACGAGCTGCTCAAGCGGTTCGACCTCGACCCGCGCAAGAAGGGCAGGGCGTACTCCAAGGGCAATCGCCAGAAGGTCGGCCTTGTCGCGGCGCTGGCCTCCGACGTCGAGCTGCTGGTGCTCGACGAGCCCACCTCGGGACTGGACCCCTTGATGGAGGAGGTCTTCCGGGAGTGCATCGAGGAGGAACGGCAGCGCGGGCGCACCGTCCTGCTGTCCAGCCACATCCTGGCCGAGGTCGAGGCGCTGTGCGACCGGGTGAGCATCATCCGGAAGGGCCGCACGGTGGAGACCGGCACGCTGGCCGACCTGCGGCATCTCACCCGTACGTCCATTTCGGCCGAACTCGCGACCACGCCGGTCGGGCTGGCGGAGCTGCCCGGCGTACACGATCTGCGGGTCGAGGGCCTGCGCGTGCGATGCGAGGTCGAAGCGGACGCCCTGGACACGCTGCTCAAGCACCTCGCCTCGTTCGGGGTACGCACGCTGAGCAGCCACCCGCCGACGCTCGAGGAGCTGTTCCTGCGGCACTACCAGGACTCGCCGACGGAGCCGGTGGCGGCGCGATGAACGCGTTCGTCGGAACGGGCGCACTGGTCCGGCTGATCCTGCGCCGGGACCGGGTGCTGATGCCCGTCTGGATCCTCCTCCTCTCGCTCACCCCGGTGTTGCTCGCCTCGTCGATCAAGCTGGCGTATCCGACCGCCGCGGGTCTGGCGCAGTACGCCGCGGAATCCCGGAGCAACGCGACCTTCTCCATGCTGTACGGGCAGATCACGGTGCCGACGCTGGGCGGGATGACGTTCTGGCGGTCGGCCACCGGCATGACGTTCCTGGCCCTGATCGCACTGCTCACCGTCGTCCGGCACACGCGCACCGAGGAGGAGGCGGGCCGGCGCGAACTGGTCGGCGCGACCGTGGTCGGCCGGCAGGCCTCGCTCGCGGCGGCCTTGATCACGACCTTCGCGGCGTGCCTCGCCGTCGGCGTGCTGGTCACCCTCGGCCTGCTGACCCAGCACGTGCCCGCGGGCGGCGCGGTGATCGCCGGCCTGGCCTGGACGGCGGCGGGCTGGATGTTCGCCACCGTGGGGGCCGTCGCCGCTCAGCTGACCGAGGGTGCGGGAGCGGCGCGTGGGCTCGCGCTGACAGTCCTCGCGGTCGCCTTCGTCCTGCGCGCGGGCGGCGACGCCAACAACACCTGGTTGTCGTGGCTGTCGCCGCTGGGCTGGACGTACCGTGCCGACCCGTTCGGCTCACCGCGGTGGTGGGTGTTCGCGGCCGCCGCCGCCGTCGTCGCGGCGCTCGGCGGGTCGGCGATGTGGCTGTCCGGTCAGCGCGACCTCGGCGCCGGGTTCCTACCGCAGCGATCCGGGCCGGCCGACGCGGGCCGGGGCCTGCGCAGTGCAATGGGCCTGGCGTGGCGGCTGCAACGCGGTGCACTGCTTGCCTGGACGACCGCGTTCGCGGTGCTCGGGGTGATCTTCGGCGGGGTCGCCAAGACGACCGTCGACCTGTTCGTGAAGAACGAGCGGTTGGGGGATGTCTTCCAACAGCTGGGCGGCCGCGCCGGCATGAGCGACGTGTTCATCGCCGGCATGATGAGCATCGCGGCGTTGATCGTCTCGGGGTACGCCATCTCCGCCGCCCTCAAGCTGCGCACGGAGGAGGCGAGCCTTCGCTCGGAGCCGGTGCTGGCGACGACGACCGGACGGTTCTCGTGGCTGTCGAGCCATCTCGTGTTCGCCATCGTCGGCCCGACGGTGGCGCTGACGGTCTGCGGTCTGATCGCAGGGCTGACGTACGGCGCGAGCGTCTCCGACATCGGGCGGGAGCTCCCGCGGGTGCTCGGCGCGGCGCTCGTCCAGTTGCCGGCCGTCTGGCTGCTCGCGGGGCTCACCGTGGCGCTGTTCGGCCTGTTGCCGCGGCTGGCCCAGCCGCTCGGCTGGACCGCGTTGGCCGTGTGCCTCTTCCTCGGGCAGATCGGTGCGGTGCTGCGGCTCGGTCAGGCGCTGCTCGACGTCTCGCCGTTCACGCACGTGCCGAGGGTGCCGGCCGCCGACCTGTCCGCGGTCCCGCTGCTCTGGCTCGCCGGCATCGCGGCCCTGCTGACCGCGGCCGGCTTCGTCGGCTTCCGGCGGCGCGACATTCCGGTGACGTAGCGCGCGCGACATGGCGCAACCTTGCCCAGATCGGGGTGTCGCGATCCAGTGGATCGCCCAACCTGGGCAAGGTTGCGCGTCCGATGTGGACGGTTCAGCCGGTGGTCACCGAGACGACGTCCGTGTTGCCGAACGTCGCCGGGCAGGCGGAAGGCGGGTAGGGCGCCGGAAGCGTCCGGTGACCGGCCGCGAGGGACGAGGCACGGAATGCCTGGATGGCCGGGCAGACCTCGGCGTTGGACGCGTCGAGGTAGACGCCCACGCCGTACGTCCTCGTGGCCGCCGCGTACACGTAGTCACCGATGCGTTCCTGGTAGAGGTCGTGGCCGGGGTAGCTCGCCCGGATGTCACCAGTCGGCCCGACATACTCGGTGGTCCACGTGGCGTTGCCGGTGGCCGGGACGGCGGCCGTCAACAGGACGCCGTGGTACGGCCGCGGCGAGGTCATGTCGGCGCCACGCCACGGTGAGGTGACGGCCTCGTAGACAACGTACGCCCGGTCGCCGGTGGGCGAGATCGCGGGCGCGGCGTAGATCGGGCGATCGCCGGGCAGCGAGGCTGGCACCGGCGTGCTCCACGAGCCGTTTCGCAAAAACGCGACCATGGCCTTTTCGGCGTTGAACGTGCCGTCAACCCATGAATCGACGATCGTGTTCGTCGCACCGGCGCCGGTCGGCGCTCCGTTGGCGATGTCGACGCTCGGGGCGGCGCTCAGATCGGTGCGCGCACCCGCGTAGCCGTCCATCACGCAGCGTCCGTAGATCGGGTCGATGAACGAGCACGGGTCGGTGGTCCGGAACAGCGTCTGCATCTTGCTCCACGAGGCCCCACCGTCGGTCGACGTGAACACCACGTGGAAGCTATGCGTCGGCAGCCCGACCAGGGCCGGGTTCTCAAACATCTGGGCAAATAGGTAGACGACGCCGGTGCTGGTAGTGCGGACGGTGCACCCGCTCAGGCCAAACATGATCGGGCCGTGGCCACCGGTCCCGGCCGGGGTGAGCTGCTTAGTGCGCCACGTGTCGCCGCCGTCCGGGGAGACCGCCACCTCGAGCGGCGCCGGCGCGTTGGCCTGCGGGTGTATGGAGTTGCTGCGGAACTGCGCCGCGCACATGTAGACCCGGCCGAAGAACGGCGACGAGGCGGCGTTGTCCGCCCAGATCTGGTCCTTGTCCTCGAACGCCGTCTGGCTCGACCGCGTGTCCACGATGACCGGGGGCTTCCAGCTGCTCTTCTGCTGGACACGCGCCGGTGTCGGGTCGTCCAGCCGCGACACGGCCAGGGCCTCGAAGCCGCGGAAGGTCGGGTTCGGGAAGGCGGGCCGGAACGCGGATGTGAGGTTCCCGTAGTACACGCGTGAGCCGTTCGCCCAGGAGAATCCGTTCGGGCCCGGCTTCGGGCCGATGGCCACGGTGGGGTCGCCGTCGCTGACCAGGCCACTCTCGTAATACCACGGCAGTGTGCCAATGGGACCGAACTCACCAGGACAGGTGGACACCGGCGGACAGTTGCGTCCGGTCCAGCCGGTGTACGTCGGCTGCGTCCAGGTGTGGCCGGAGTCGAAGGAGAAGTAGACGCCGGTCAGGCCGATGCCCGCCGCGAAGGCGTCACAGCTGCCGTTGCTGGCGACGAAGTCCGCCGGGCACACGGGCTGGTCGATGTAGTCATTTGAACCCGCCACCAGGATGTTCGGGTGGTTCGCGTCCACGGCGACCGCCGGCTCGTTCTGGTGGTTCGGCGGGGTCACGGTCGCCGGGCTTCCGACGTTGGCGATGGCCGCCGTCGCGGGCGGGTCCGCGCCGGCAGGCAGTCCCTGCACCCCGATCAATGCTGCCGCCAGCACGGGCACGAGCAGGATTCCGCGTTTCATGGATAGCCTCCACCGGGGGGT
>DASXRQ010000160.1:0-1817 GCA_036506495.1 Micromonosporaceae bacterium
AGCGCCCGCTTGCTCGGGAAGTGCCGGTACAGCCCGCCCGCACCGGCGGAAAGACCAGCGGCGGCCTCGATCTGCGCGACCGTCGTGGCGTGGTAGCCCTGCCGCCCGAACAGCTCCATGGCCGCCGCGACGATGGTGTCCTTGGTGCTCAGCGCGGTTCCACGGTGAGCTCGTAGTGCAGCGTCTTCCAGCCCTTGCGCTCGTGCATCCAGGGCACGAGGCGGCGCTGCAGGATCGGGTATTTCGCGGCGAGCAGCGCGCGGACGGGGGCCACCTCCGTATCGTCCAGCAGCCGCGCGGTCCCGGCGAGGCGAGGACCCGTCGGCTTGCCGCGCATCGTGCTGGGCGCGACCCGTACGTCGGGGAAGTTGCGCAGGCGCTTGGCCTTGCCGGACACGTCCCAGGTCCGGAAGAACGCCCGGCCGCTGTCCACCACGACGCTCACCGGTGTACCGACCCAGCTACCGTCGCGTTTTCGCGTCTCCAGCAGGACGTACTTCTGCCGCCCCAGCGTGTCGATGGCACTCATGGCCGCCTCGATTCCGTGTAAGTAAGTACCTACTTACAGGGTACGCCAGAACTAGGCCTCGCGCCAGCCTTCCGGGGCGCGCGTCCATTGCTGGGCGAGCAATGGCGCGAATCGCCCGTCGCGGAACTGCCGGACCTCGAGCCGGAGGCGGCCCGCGTCCGTCAGCGACAGCACGTTGTAGGACTGCCCTTCGCCCGCCCGCACCCGGCGGGACGTGGCCGTTCCCGCCATGATGCCGAGCACGTGCCGGCCCAGATCCGGCCGGGACAGCGCGAGATCGACATGCCCCTGGACGTGATCGTGTCCACAGAGGACGACATCGACGCCGGCTGCGGCTGCGGCCCGCAGCGCCCGGTCGACACCCCTGACGAGCCGATGCGATCGCGCCGCGGGGACGAACACCGGGTGGTGCACCAGCAAGATCTTGAGGGGTACGGGCGCCGCGAAAGCGCTGCCGATCCGGGCGATCTGGCCGGCATCGACGCGGCCACCTTTCCAGTAGTAAGGGCGCGCCGTGCTGAGCCCGAGCACGAGCACGCCGTCATGCAGGCTAAGTGGTTCGGCCTCCGGACAGATCCACCGGAGATACGCGCGCAGCGGCCGGAACGCCCGGGTCAGCACCCGGTCCAGCGGCAGATCGTGATTCCCGGGCACGCTGACCCACGGCACCCCCAGTCCGTCGAGCAGGGCGCGCGCCGCCCGGAACTGGGCTCGTCGCGCCCGCATCGTCAGGTCACCGCTGACCAGTACCTGGTCGACGCGTTGCGCGGCCAGGTCGGCGAGAAGTCCCGCGACCACGGCCGGGTCCTCCACCCCGAGATGCAGGTCGGAGATGTGGGCAAGACGCACCCTTGCAGCGTAAGTCCGACTTCGGCCCGGCGAGCCGGCGAGCCTCGCGTAGTCCCAGTCAACCGGACATATAGGTTAGGCTGGTATCCGAGCGACCCTCGTGTTTGGATCGCCACATGGCAACCGAGGGTAGGGCCCTGGTCCTGGGTGGGGGCGGCGTCACGGGCGTCGCCTGGGAGATCGGTCTGATGCACGGGCTGGCCGAGCACGGCATCGACCTGACCGACGCCGACCTGTTCGTCGGCACGTCAGCCGGCTCGGTAGTCGCCGCCGAGATCACCGGCGGCGCGTCGCTGGAGAAGCTCTACGGCCACGAGCTCGTGGACACGGCCGGGGACCGTAACGCCACCATCGGCAACGGCGTGCTGCTGCGCTACATCCTCGCCGCGGCCTACCCGGGCGACCGCCGGCGCGGCCGCGCCTGGCTCGGCCGCGCCGC
>DASXRQ010000161.1:0-57606 GCA_036506495.1 Micromonosporaceae bacterium
GCCTCATCGGTGGACTCGGCGCTCGCCGCGAAGGTTCCGGACAAGATCAAGTCGGACGGCAAGATTCTGGTGGGCATCGACTCCACGTACGCGCCCAGCGAGTTCCTCGACACCGATGGCAAGACGGTCATCGGGTTCGACGTGGACGTGTTCAACGCGGTGGCGGCCAAGCTCGGGCTCAAGGCCGAGTACCAGTCGGCCAAGTTCGGCGACATCATCCCGGGCATACAGTCCGGTAAGTACGAGATCGGGGTCTCGTCGTTCACCATCAACACCGAGCGCAAGGCGGCCATGAACATGGTCAGCTACTTCTCGGCCGGCACGCAGTGGGCGGCGAAGACGGGCGCGACCATCGACCCGAACAACGCCTGCGGCAAGAAGGTCGCCGTCCAGCAGGCCACCGTCCAGGTCGACGACCTCACCGCGAAGTCGAAGGCCTGTACGACCGCCGGCAAGCCGGCGATCACGATCGAGCAGTTCCAGGACCAGGGCCAGGCGACGGCCTCGGTCGTATCCGGCAAGAACGACGCCATGCTCGCCGACTCGCCGGTCTGCGCGTACGCGGTCAAGCAGACCAACGGGCAGCTGGCGCTCGCCGGTGAGATCTACGACTCGGCACCGTACGGCTACGTGGTCGCCAAGCAGGACACCGCGTTCGCGGACGCGCTCCAGGGCGCGCTCACGGCCGTCATCGCCGACGGCTCGTACACCGCGGCGCTGAAGAAGTGGGGCGTCGAGGCGGGCGGCATCACCCAACCGGCCGTCAACCCGTGATCCGACGTAGCCATGGCTGACGTCAAGCTGGACCGCGCACGGCCCGAGACCATTCGGGCCGTGCCGGTCCGCCACCCCTGGCGTTGGGTGACGATCGCCGCGCTCGCGGTGCTCGCCGCGATGTTCATCCATCTGCTGGTCAGCAACGACCGTTTCGACTGGTCGTTCATGCTCGACAACATGTTCAACCCGCCCATCGTGGAGGGCGCTCGGACCACGATCATCATCACGGTGCTCGCGATGGTCATCGGCGTCGTCCTCGGCGTCGTGATCGCCGTGATGCGGCTGTCGACCAACCCGATTCTGTCCAGCGCCGCCTGGCTCTATACCTGGTTCTTCCGGGCCGTTCCCCGGCTGGTGCTGCTGGTCCTCTTCGGCAACCTCGGCATCCTCTGGGAGCGCCTGGAGTTCGGCCTGCCCTTCGACCGCCAACTGGGTGCGCTCTTCGGCATCCACGACCTCGACGCGCGGATCTTCGGCGTCGACGCCCGCACGTTCCTCTCCGGCTTCGTCGCCGGCCTGCTCGGCCTCGCCCTGTCCGAGGCCGCGTACATGGCCGAGATCGTTCGGGCCGGCATCCAGTCCATCGATCCCGGGCAGTTCGAGGCCTCGGCGGCGCTGGGCATGAGCCGTGGTCTGACGCTGCGCCGGGTGGTGCTCCCGCAGGCGATGCGGGTCATCGTGCCGCCAACCGGAAACGAGACCATAGCGATGCTGAAGGACACGTCGCTGCTGGTCTTCGTGCCGGTCACCAACGAGCTGTTCTTCCAGCTCTCGGCGATCGGGGCGCGGACCTTCAGGGTCTTCCCCATGCTCGTCGCCGCGTGCCTGTGGTATCTCGCGCTGACGAGCGTGCTCATGGTTGGCCAGCACTTCATCGAGCGGTACTTCTCCCGGGGCTACGGCACACAGCAGCGGGCGCGCATGCGACTGCGCGGGCTCGAGGCCGAGCACGGCGCCGTCGAGATCGAAGGGGGTACGCCATGACCGACGCGGCCAACGCCGGCGGGAGCACCGCGTCCGACCTGATGGTGCGCGCCGACAACGTCCACAAGTCGTTCGGTTCGCTGGAGGTGCTCAAGGGCATCGACCTGGAGGTACGGCCCGGCGAGGTGTGTTGCGTGATCGGGCCGTCCGGCTCGGGCAAGTCGACGTTCCTGCGCTGCATCAACCACCTGGAGAAGGTGACCGCCGGCCGGATCTGGGTGGACGGCGACCTGATCGGTTACCGCGAGCGCGGCGACAAGCTGCACGAGATGCGGGAGCGGGAGGTGGCCGCGCAGCGCCAGTCGATCGGGATGGTCTTCCAGCGGTTCAACCTGTTCCCGCACATGACGGCGGCCGAGAACGTGATGGAGGCGCCGATCCGGGTCCGGCGCGTGTCGAAGGCCTCCGCCCAGCAGCGCGCGGTCGCCGTGCTGCGGCGGGTCGGCCTCGGGGACAAGGTCGACACGTACCCCAACCAGCTTTCGGGCGGCCAGCAGCAGCGGGTGGCGATCGCGCGCGCGCTGGCCATGGAGCCCAAGCTGATGCTCTTCGACGAGCCGACCAGCGCGCTCGACCCGGAGCTCGTGGGCGACGTGCTGGACGCGATGAAGGATCTCGCCCGCGATGGCATGACCATGATCGTCGTGACGCACGAGATCGGGTTCGCGCGCGAGGTCGGCGACTCGCTGATCTTCATGGACGACGGGGTCGTCGTCGAGGCGGGACCCCCCCGCGAGGTCATCGCGAACGCGCGGCACGAGCGGACCCGGTCGTTCCTCGCGAAGGTCCTCTGAGCGGGCCACACCGCTGACCGGCCGTGGGGCGGACCCAGGTTGTCGGTGGGGCGGACTAGAGTCGCCTAGCGTGACAGACTCGACGCCGCGCCTGCTGCTGGTCGACGGCCATTCGCTGGCGTACCGAGCGTTCTTCGCGCTGCCGGTGGAGAACTTCTCCACCACGACGGGGCAGCCGACGAACGCCGTCTACGGGTTCACGTCGATGCTGATCAACGTGCTCCGCGACGAGCGTCCGACGCATGTCGTGGTCGCGTTCGATGTGTCCCGGCGGTCGTTCCGCAACGAGCGGTACGCGGAGTACAAGGCGGGCCGGTCGGAGACACCGACCGATTTCAAGGGCCAGGTCAGCCTCGTCCGGGAGGTGCTGGCCGCGCTGCGTATCCCCGTCGTGGAGAAGGAGGGGTACGAGGCGGACGACGTGCTCGCCACCCTCGCCTGCCAGGCCCGCGACCAGGGCATGGACGTGCTCGTCTGCACCGGTGACCGCGACGCGTTCCAGCTCGTCGGCGACCGGGTCACGGTGCTGTACCCGATCCGCGGCGTCTCGGAGCTGACCCGGATGGACACGGCCGCGGTCACCGCGCGGTACGGGATCGGACCTGAGCGCTACCGCGACCTCGCCGCGCTCGTGGGGGAGTCCAGCGACAACCTGCCCGGGGTGCCGGGCGTCGGCCCGAAGACCGCCGCCAAGTGGATCAATCAGTACGGCGGGCTGGAGGGCGTCGTCGCCCACGTCGACGAGATCAAGGGCAAGGCCGGCGACAGCCTGCGCGAGCGGCTCG
Source organism: Micromonosporaceae bacterium (assembly GCA_036506495.1). Classification (GTDB taxonomy): domain Bacteria; phylum Actinomycetota; class Actinomycetes; order Mycobacteriales; family Micromonosporaceae; genus DASXRC01. The sequence goes on from DASXRQ010000161.1 coordinate 3,341, forward strand.
CCGACGTGCTGCGCAACTACGAGATCAACTATCTCGTGTCCGACCTGGACCTGCCGCTCGGCCCGGAGGGCGCCCGGTGGGCCGGCTGGGATCGGGAGGCGGTGCACCGGGTCTTCGACACGCTGCAGTTCCGCATCCTGCGCGACCGGCTCTACCAGTACCTCGAGGCGGTCGAGCCGGAGGCGGAGGCGGGCTTCGACCTCGCCGGCGCGGTGCTCACACCCGGCCGCGTGGCGCCGTGGCTGGCGACCCACGCCCGTGGCGTCGTCGGTGTGGCCGCGTCCGGCACGTTCGGCCGGGGCACGGGATCGCTGACCGGCGTCGCGGTCGCGGCCGGGGACGGCCCAGCCGCGTGGTTCGACCCGGCCGAGCTGGACAGCGCGGACGAGGCGGCGGTCGCCGAGTGGCTGGCCGACCCCGACCGGCCCAAGATCCTGCATGACGCGAAGCCGGTGCTGCTCGCGTTCGCCGCGCACGGGTGGGAGCTGCGTGGGCTGGCCCGCGACACCGCGCTCGCGGCGTACCTCGCCCGGCCCGACCAGCGCTCCTACGATCTGACCGACCTCGCGCTGCGCTACCTGCATCGGGAGCTGCGCGTCGAGGCGCCCGCCGAGGGCCAGCTGACGCTCGAGGGGCTCGGCCCGACCGCCGAGCTGGAGCAGAACCTCATGCTTCGCGCGCGCGCCACCCTCGACCTGTCCGACGCGCTCGACGCCGAGCTGACCCGTGAGGGCGACGCCGCCCTGCGCCTGCTCGCCGAGGTCGAGCAGCCGCTCGCGTACGTGCTCGCCGGCATGGAGCGGGTCGGCATCGCGGCGGACACGCACTACCTGTCCGACCTGGAGGCCCACTTCGCGGCCGAGGTGAAGGCGGCCGCCCAGGCGGCGTACTCCGTGGTCGGTCGCGAGTTCAACCTGGGCTCGCCCAAGCAGTTGCAGGACATCTTGTTCACCGAGCTGGGGTTGCCCAAGACGAGGCGCATCAAGTCCGGCTACACCACCGACGCCGATGCGCTGCAGGGCCTGTACGCGCAGACCGGGCACCTGATCCTCGAGCACCTCCTCCGCCACCGCGACGTCGCGAAGTTGAAGTCCACCGTGGACGGTTTGCTCAAGTCGGTCAGCGATGACGGTCGGATCCACACCACGTTCTTCCAGACGGTTGCGGCCACGGGCCGGCTGTCGAGCACCGATCCGAACCTGCAGAACGTGCCGATCCGCACCGAGGAGGGCCGGCGCATTCGGCGGGCCTTCATCGTGGGCGAGGGCTACGACTGTCTGATGACCGCCGACTACAGCCAGATCGAGATGCGCATCATGGCGCACCTGTCCCGCGACGAGGCCCTGATCGAGGCGTTCAACTCGGGTGCCGACTTTCACGCCGCCACCGCGTCGTCGGTGTTCTCGGTCCCGCTGAGCGAGGTCGTGGGGGAGCAGCGCCGCCGGATCAAGGCGATGAACTACGGCCTGGCGTACGGGCTGTCGGCGTACGGGCTGTCGCAGCAGCTGGGCATCACGCCCGCCGAGGCAACCGTGCTCATGGAGGAGTATTTCAGCCGGTTCGGCGGCGTCCGCGACTACCTGCACAAGGTGGTCGGTCAGGCCCGGCAGGACGGCTACACGGAGACGATCCTGGGCCGCCGGCGGTACCTGCCCGATCTGGTGAGCGACAACCGGCAGCGGCGCGAGATGGCCGAGCGGATGGCGCTCAACGCACCGATCCAGGGCTCCGCAGCCGACATCATCAAGGTCGCCATGCTGCGGGTGGACGACGCGCTGCGCCGTTCCGGGCTGCGTTCCCGGATGCTCCTCCAGGTGCACGACGAGCTCGTGTTCGAGGTCGGCCGGGGCGAACGCGAGCGGCTCGAGGCGCTGGTCCGCCGGGAAATGGGCGCGGCGTACGCGCTGTCCGTCCCGATGGAGGTGTCGATCGGCGTCGGCCGCGACTGGGACGCGGCGGATCACTGAGCAGGCCGCCGCCGGGGACGATGTCGAGATGACCGAGATCGCCGTGCGACCGATGGCCGACGCGGACGCCGAGGAGGTGCTCGCCATCTACCAGGCCGGCATCGACACGGGCGACGCCACGTTCGAGACCGCGACGCCGAGCTGGGACTCGTTCGTCGCGGGCAAGCTGTCCGCGCACCGACTCGTGGCGATCGATCCGTCGACCGGCCGGGTGCTCGGCTGGGCGGCTCTGTCGCGGGTCTCCAACCGGTGCGTGTACGCCGGGGTCGCCGAGAACTCGATCTTTATCCACCCGGACGCGCGTGGCCGTGGCGTCGGTACCGCACTGCTCGCGGCGCTCGTGGAGTCGTCGGAGCGGGCCGGCATCTGGACGCTGCAGACCGGAATCTTCCCCGAGAACGCCGCCAGCCTCGCGCTGCACGAGCGGGCCGGGTTCCGCGTGGTCGGCCGTCGCGAGCGGATCGGCAAGCACCACGGCCGCTGGCGGGACGTCGTGTTCCTGGAGCGCCGCAGCCCGGTGGTCTCCTAGCCGACCAAGATCACCGCACGTCAGGGACGTCACGGCTTGACGGAGACGAAGATCGCCGTGCCGGGGAAGACCCGGCCGCGCAGTGGGCTCCACTGACCCCAGACCCGGTCGTGCCCCTCCGGCCACTCCGGCTCGATCACGTCGCGCAGCACGAAACCGGCCGCGACCAGCTCGCGCACGCGGTCACCGAGCGTGCGGTGCTGCTCCACGTAGGTCGGTACGCCGTCGGCGTCGTGCTCCACGTAGGGGCGGCGGTCGAAGTAGGAGTGGGTGGCCACGAGGCCGGCCTCGCCGGGGTCGTCGAGGAAGATCCACCGCATCGGGTGCGTGACCGAGAAGACCCATCGACCACCCGGGCGCAGCACCCGGTACACCTCCCGCATCACCGCCGCCGAGTCGACCACGAACGGCACCGCCCCGAACGCCGTACAGACGGTGTCGAACGACGCACCCGCGAAGGGCAGCGCCAGGGCGTCGGCCTGGACCAACGGCACGCGTACGCCCGCACGCTGTTCGGCGACGACGGCGTGCCGCAACATGCCGGCGGACAGGTCCGTGGCGACCGCGTCGGCACCCTGGGTGGCCAGCCACCGGGCCGCGGACGCCGCGCCGCAGCCCAGCTCCAGCACCCGACGCCCGCGCACGTCGCCGAGCAGGCGGGCGTTGGCCTCGCGCAGTCCCTCCGGACACCAGACGAAGTCAATCTCGCCAAGGAAATCACCGTGTTCGGCCTGGTAATTGTCCGCGTCGAAGTCCCACCAGCGCCGGCTGGCCAGCCGGCTCTCGGGATCGCTTACCGTGCGCCGGGTCACGCCGTTCGCCATCACGGACGCCACGGTACGGTGTGATGCAACTGACATTCGGGTCGGATGCACCCGAAGGGGCAGAGGGCTGCATCACGTATGGACAGGTGTTGCACGGTGTGGCAACGCGCACGGTAAGCTGTTCGATGCGCTCGTGGATCGCGTGCCTCGGCAGGGAGCAGGTCCGCGGTCGTCGGACACTTCCAACGATCTTATGTGGATCGTAGCCTCGTGCCCGGCGGCGAATCCGCGGGCGTACGCAGGTCACCGCGACAACCATCCGTTCGGAGCAACAGTCCACATGACGAGCAGCATCGAGGCTACCTCGAGCGCACCCAAGGTAACCGTCGACGACCTCGGCTCGGAGGAAGCATTCCTCGCCGCGATCGACGAAACCATTAAGTACTTCAACGACGGCGACATTGTCGAAGGCACCGTCGTCAAGGTCGACCGGGACGAGGTCCTGCTCGACATCGGCTACAAGACCGAGGGCGTCATCCCCTCGCGCGAGTTGTCGATCAAGCACGACGTGGACCCCGCCGAGGTCGTGTCCGTCGGTGACCACATCGAGGCCCTGGTTCTCCAGAAGGAGGACAAGGAGGGCCGCCTGATCCTCTCGAAGAAGCGGGCGCAGTACGAGCGCGCGTGGGGAACGATCGAGAAGATCAAGGACGAGGACGGGGTCGTGCGCGGCTCCGTCATCGAGGTCGTCAAGGGTGGCCTCATCCTCGACATCGGGCTGCGTGGCTTCCTGCCCGCCTCCCTCGTCGAGATGCGCCGCGTCCGCGACCTGCAGCCGTACGTCGGCCGCGAACTCGAGGCGAAGATCATCGAGCTGGACAAGAACCGCAACAACGTGGTGCTCTCCCGCCGTGCGTGGCTCGAGCAGACCCAGTCCGAGGTCCGCACCGAGTTCCTCAACAAGCTGCAGCGCGGCCAGGTCCGCAAGGGCGTCGTCTCCTCGATCGTCAACTTCGGCGCGTTCGTCGACCTGGGCGGCGTGGATGGCCTCGTGCATGTCTCCGAGCTGTCCTGGAAGCACATCGATCACCCGTCCGAGGTAGTCGAGGTCGGCCAGGAGGTCGAGGTCGAGGTGCTCGATGTCGATCTGGAGCGCGAGCGGGTCTCGCTGTCGCTGAAGGCGACCCAGGAGGACCCGTGGCGCCAGTTCGCCCGGACCCACGCCATCCAGCAGATCGTGCCGGGCAAGGTCACCAAGCTCGTCCCGTTCGGCGCGTTCGTCCGCGTCGACGACGGCATCGAGGGCCTGGTGCACATCTCGGAGCTGGCCGAGCGCCACGTCGAGATCCCGGAGCAGGTCGTCCAGGTGGGCTCGGACGTCATGGTGAAGGTCATCGACATCGACCTGGAGCGCCGGCGGATCTCGCTGTCGCTCAAGCAGGCGAACGAGGGCTTCGTCGAGGGCGAGGAGCACTTCGACCCCACGCTGTACGGCATGGCCGCGACCTACGACACCGAGGGCAACTACGTCTACCCGGACGGCTTCGACCCGGAGACGGGCGAGTGGCTCGAGGGGTACGACAAGCAGCGCGAGGAGTGGGAGCGGCAGTACGCCGAGGCGCGCCAGCGCTGGGAGGCCCACACCAAGCAGGTGCAGACCGCGCGGGCTGCCGACGCGGACGCCGCGACACAGCCGGCACCGGCCAGCCCGGCATCGGCCCCGCCAGCCCCGGCTCGTCCCGCCGAGGAGCCCAGCGGCACACTCGCCACCGACGAGGCGCTCGCCGCGCTGCGCGAGAAGCTCGCCGGCGGCAAGGACTGACCAGCGTTCGACGGCTCTCACGGGCCCCGCACGGGAAGCCGGGCGGGGCCCGAGTCGTTTGTGCCGGGTGATTCACTTACCCGGTGCTGCTCATCGGGCTGACCGGCGGGATCGGGGCCGGCAAGAGCGCCGTGGCCGGCCGGCTGGCCGCGCTCGGTGCGGTGCTCGTCGACGCCGACGTCGTCGCTCGCGACGTCGTCGAGCCGGGCTCCGCCGGGCTGCGCGCCGTCGCTGCCGCGTTCGGCCCAGAGGTGCTGCGCGCGGACGGCGCGCTCGATCGACCCGCGCTCGCCGCGCGCGTGTTCGGTGACGAAGAGGCTCGGCGGCTGCTCGAGCACATCATCCACCCCCTGGTGCGGGCCCGCACCGCGGAGCTGATCGCGGCGGCGCCCCCCGACGCGGTCGTGGTCAACGACGTGCCGTTGCTCGTCGAGACCGGCCTCGCCCCGACCTACCACCTCGTCGTCGTCGTGGACGCGGACGAGCGACTGCGGGTCGACCGGCTCGTCCGGGCCCGCGGCATGACCGAGGCCGACGCGTACGCCCGGATCCGTGCGCAGGCCGACCACGAGGCCCGGGCGGCCGCGGCGGACGTGCTGCTGGTCAACGACGGGACGCTGCCCGAGCTGCATGCGCGGGTGGACGCGCTGTGGCGCGACCGGATCGTGCCGTACGAGGCCAACCTGCGCCACGGTCGGGTCGTGCGCCCGACCACCGGCACGGACCCGGTCGCGTACGACCCGACCTGGCCGGCGCAGTACGGCCGATTGGCCGCCCGGATCCGGCACGCCGCAGGGAAACGGGCCGGTCGCGTCGACCACATCGGTTCCACCGCGATCCCCGGTCTGCCCGCCCGGGACGTGATCGACATCCAGCTCGGGGTACGCCCGGCGGCCGACGCCGAGGCTCTCGTCCCGGCGCTGCGGGCCGCGGGGTTCGTGGGGGGTGAGCGGGTGGACGGCGCCGACCGCCCGGAGTGGGTCTTCGGCGGTGCCGATCCGGCCCGTGCCGTGCGGCTGCACGTCCGCGAGGAGGGTTCGGCCGGTTGGCGTCGCGCGCTGCTGCTCCGTGACTGGCTGCGTGGCGACCCGACCGCCGACCGGGCCGGCGCGGACTCCGCGGCAGCCGATGGGCCGCGCGTCGCCACCGCGTTGGACGGGGCCGAGGGCTGGGCGGCCGCGACGGGCTGGCGGCCCTGACCGGCCGAGCCGGCGCTACGCGAGCGGCACCCGGTGCAGCGCGGGCACGTCACCGGGGTCGAGCTCGAGGCGTCCCCACGCGCCGAGGCGGGTGCGCAGCTCGAGTCGGCGGATCACGCCGTCCTCGTCCACCCAGTACCGCAGGCGGGCGCCACCCCCTGGCACGCCCTTCTCGACCGGCCTGGGCATCTCGAACACGGCGACCGGCGTACCGGCGACGGTGTCCGTGCGCAGCCAGGCCGCGGTGTTCCGTAGCTCCGTGGCGTCGTCGCGGTCGGAGCCGCTGAGACCGAGCGCCTCGCCGAGCAGGGTGTCAAAGTCGTACCCCGCCCGCTTCTCCCACGGGACGAAGGCCCAGTGCACGTCCGGGGGCGGCGGCAGGGGCGGCGCGTCGCCGGGCTGGTACGGGCCGAGCGGTGCCGACCTGGTCGCGACCCCGTCCGAGTTGGCCCGCAGCAGCGTGCGCCGGTCCGCGTCGTCGACGGCGAGGTACGCCACGTTGGCACGCCAGTCCAGCCATCCGGTGCCGAGCAGTAGCGTGCCGCTGGCGGTCGGCACCGTCATGCTCACCTCGCCGCCGCCGGCGGCACGGTCGTGTTGCCGAAGGCGCGACAGCGTCCGAGCCTCGTCCGCGGTCACCGCGCGGGGCGCGATCGGCGCGCCGCCCAACAGGTCGATCGCGGTCGGCGGCCGGAACGCGCCACGTTGCAGGTCCACGCGTACGGGCAGGTTCGCGCCGAGCAGCGCCTCGAACCGCCGCAGCTTCGTGTCGTTGTCCAGCCAGTACACGACGGCGCCGCCCATCGCGGCGAGGGAGGTGCCGGCGGTCGTGGATGGCGCCGCGGCGGGGCTTGCCGCCGGTCGCGCCGACGGCGGCACCGCCGGTCCGAGCAGCACGTCGACCGGTACGCCACCGGCGAGGTCGCGGCGCAACCACCGGGAGTCGCTGTGCGCGAGCGCGTCCGCGGCGTCGGGCGTGGTCGAGGCGATCGTGAACAACAGGCCGACGAACGAGTCGAGCGCGGTCGCGCCTTGGCGGCCGGGCACGATCGGGCTCAGCCGCCAGCGGTCCGCCGGCGGCTTCGCGGGCGGGTCCTGCGCCGCCGCAGAGACCTCGGGAGCGGATGTCGCACCGCCGGGGGTGGGTGTCGCACCGCCCGCCGGCCGGCCTTGCCGCATGGCGATCAATCCGGGGATCGCTTGAACCAGCATGTCCGACGCGCCGGTGACGGTGAGGTACGCCAGGGGACGACGCCAGTCGACCCATCCGGCCAGCTGGCTCTCCCGGCCCGGTTGGCCGATCGTCGCCCGGACGCCGACCACCCCGTCCTGGTAGTTGCGCAGCCGCATCGCGGCCAGCCGCTCCGCCTCCTCGGCCGAGAGCGGGCGGCCGGCTGCCGGCTTGGCGGGCGGCGCGCACGAGGACAGTCCATGGGTGAGCACGGCGGCCGCACCGATCGCCAGGCAGAGAGTGAGCGCGAGGGCGGCGGTGCGGCGACGATCCGGAGTCGTGGCGCGGTGACGATCATGGGCGGCGGTGCGGCGGCGTTCAGGGGCGGACGTGCGGCCACCATGGGGGGCGGAGTGCCTCACGCGAGGTTGAACGCGGCGGCGGCCCAGAGGTGACGGCGAGGGGATCGGCCGGCACAGCGGCCGGACATTAAGGGCGCTCGCGGCGGCCGGTCAGCGCGCAATCGCGCGACCGCAACGGTGCGCTCGCCAGCTGGATGCCGGGGCTGCAACCCTGCGCCGGTCGTGACCGGCCGGTGTGGAGGCCCGGTCGTTACCCGGACGGCCGCCGCGAGCGGCCTACCCCCCGACGGTAGCGCGATGATCTTCGGGGCACAATCGGGATATCGAAGGCGATCACATGCGTGCCGTCGTCGTCGGACCGTCGGCGTACGGTGGTTTTCATGAGCCTGGACATCCCCCGACTCGACGGTCGCTTCGAGGTCGTCAGCGATTTCCGGCCCTCCGGCGACCAGCCCGCCGCCATCGATGACCTGGAGCGGCGCGTGAAGCGGGGTGACCGGCACGTCGTGCTGCTCGGCGCCACTGGCACCGGCAAGAGCGCGACCACGGCGTGGCTCGTCGAGCGGATCCAACGGCCCACCCTGGTGATCGCCCCGAACAAGACCCTCTGCGCGCAGCTCGCCAAGGAGTTCCGCGAGCTGCTGCCTAACAATGCCGTGGAGTATTTCGTCAGCTACTACGACTACTACCAGCCCGAGGCGTACATCCCGCAGACCGACACCTATATCGAGAAGGATTCCTCGATCAACGAGGAGGTCGAACGGCTCCGGCACTCGGCGACGATGTCCCTGCTCACCCGGCGCGATGTCATCGTGGTCGCGACCGTGAGCGCGATCTACGGTCTGGGCACCCCGCAGGAGTATCTCGACCGGACCGTGAAGATCGAGGTCGGTCAGGAGGTCGACCGCGACAAGCTGCTGCGGCGCCTAGTCGACATCCAGTACACCCGCAATGACATGGCCTTCAACCGTGGCACGTTTCGGGTGCGCGGCGACACGCTGGAGATCATCCCGGCGTACGAGGAGCTCGCGGTCCGGGTGGAGCTGTTCGGCGACGAGGTCGAGAAGCTGTACTACCTGCACCCGCTGACCGGCGAGGTGGTCCGGGAGGTCGACCAACTGCTGATCTTCCCGGCCACGCACTACACCGCGGGCCCGGAGCGGATGGAGCGGGCGATCCGCGGCATCGAGGCCGAACTGGACGCACGGCTGGCCGAGCTGGAGCGGCAGGGCAAGCTGCTGGAGGCGCAGCGACTGCGCATGCGGACGACGTACGACGTCGAGATGATGCGGCAGGTCGGCTTCTGCTCGGGCATCGAGAACTACTCGATGCACATCGACGGCCGCGAGCCGGGCAGCCCCCCGCACTGCCTGCTCGATTACTTCCCCGACGACTTCCTCATGGTCATCGACGAGTCGCACGTCACCGTCCCGCAGATCGGCGGCATGTACGAGGGTGACGCCTCCCGCAAGCGGATCCTCGTCGAACACGGCTTCCGCCTGCCCAGCGCACAGGACAACCGGCCCCTCCGGTTCGACGAGTTCCTCGAGCGGGTCGGCCAGATGGTCTTCCTGTCCGCGACGCCCGGCCCCTGGGAGCTGCGGCAGGCCGAGGGCGAGGTGGTCGAGCAGGTGATCCGCCCGACCGGCCTCGTCGACCCGGAGGTGGTGGTCAAGCCGACGAAGGGACAGATCGACGACCTGATGCACGAGATCCGGGAACGTACGGACCGGGACGAGCGGGTGCTGGTCACCACGCTGACGAAGAAGATGGCCGAGGACCTCACCGACTATCTGCTCGAGCACGGCATCCGCGTCCGGTACCTGCACTCCGAAGTGGACACTCTGCGCCGGGTGGAGCTGCTGCGCGAGCTCCGCAAGGGCGACTTCGACGTGCTCGTCGGCATCAACCTGCTGCGCGAGGGCCTCGACCTCCCGGAGGTGTCGCTGGTCGCGATCCTGGACGCCGACAAGGAGGGGTTCCTCCGCTCGGGCACCAGCCTGATCCAGACCATCGGCCGCGCCGCACGGAACGTGTCCGGCCAGGTCCACATGTACGCCGACAAGATGACGCCGTCCATGGCGAACGCGATCGAGGAGACCAACCGGCGGCGGGCCAAGCAGGTCGCGTACAACGAGGCGAACGGGTTGGCGCCGGAGCCGCTGCGCAAGAAGATTCACGACATCCTCGACGACATCTACCGCGAGGCGGAGGAGACCGAGAGCGCGTTCGCGGGGCATGGGCCCGGAGGCGCGATCATCGGCGGGGCCGGCCGGCAGATGTCGCGCGGGAAGGCGCCGGTGCCCGAGACCCGCAGCCGGCGGCGGGTGACGGCCGCGCCTTCGCGCGACGGCATGGCCCGGGCCGACCTGGCCCAGCTCATCCAGGACCTCAACGAGCAGATGCTGGCTGCGGCCCGGGAGCTGCAGTTCGAGCTGGCCGCCCGGATCCGGGACGAGATGCACGAGCTGAAGAGGGAGTTGCGGGCCATGGACGTGGCGGGCGTCCGCTGAGCCCGCGGCCATGAGCGCAAGCCGGGGCCGGTACGCCGGATACGCGGGGCGGGTCGACGGTGTCGTCGTCCGTCGTGAGGTGCCCGGTCCCCGCGTGGTGGTCATCGTCGCGTGGGGCGACGCGATGAGCGTTGCCGATCCACGTCGGCCCCACGAACCGCCTCAGACGGTCAGGTCGTTCGCGGCCAGGCTCGCCGACTCGTACGCTGTCACGCGGACGACTGGAGCGTCGGCCGGCGTCCAGCTCGATCTGGATCCGCTGGCGGCGCGTCGGTTGCTCGGCGTACCGATGGATGAGCTGGCCAACCGCGTGGTCGAGCTGGACAACCTGCCCGGCCGCTGGTCGGTCGGGTTGGCCGACCGGCTCGGCGAGCAACCGACGTGGGCCGACCGGTTCGCGACGCTCGACGCGGTGGTGGCCCGCCGGCTCGCCCGGGCGGGCGAGCCCGATCCGCGGGTCGCCTGGGCATGGTCGCGCCTGCTCGGCAGCGGCGGCCGTGCCGGTGTCGGGCGATCGCCGCCGAGCTCGAGTGGAGCCGGCGCCACCTCGCCGACCGGTTCCGACGCGAGGTCGGTCTGCCGCCGAAGACGGTGGCCCGCATCGTGCGGTTCTCGCGGGCGTACGCGGCGCGGGCGCGGGTCGCAGAGCTTGGCGGGGTGGGCGCGGGTCGCACACGCGTGCGGCTACTACGACCAGGCTCACCTAATCCGCGATGTGCGCGAGTTCGCGGGCGTGACGCCCGGCGGGCTGAGCCCGTGACCAAGGCGCGAGGCGTCCGCTACCCGGCCGCCACGGCCAGCCAGGCGCCGATCCGGTCGACGAGCCCGTCGGGCGCGGCGTTCTCCGCGTGCCCGAAGCCGGGCTCGATCCAGAGCTGCTTCGGCTCCCGCGCGGCGGCGTAGAGCGCCTCCGCGTGTTCCACCGGGAAGTACACGTCGGCGTCTCCGTGCACGATCAGCAGCGGAATGGGGGAGATCCGAGAGGCGACCGCGTCGGGCGGCTCGGGCAGCGGATCCCAGCCGCCGGCCGCGATCCGGGTACGCAGGGCGACCCTGCCGACGAGCCGCCCCAGCCGGCGCTCGACGACCCAATGCAGCCGACGCATCGGCACCGTGCCGCGGTAGTACCAGCGGCTCGGCCCGCTCACCGCGGCGACGGCGTCGACGCCGCCCAGCAGCGCGGCGTGCCGGACCACCACCGACGCGCCCATCGAGAAGCCCAGCGTCGCCACCGCGGCGTACCCGAGGTCGTAAGCCCAGTCGACCGCGGCCGCGAGGTCGAGCACCTCCCGGTCGCCGACGGTGGACCGCCCACCCGACCCGCCGTGCCCACGGAAGTCGAAGCTGACCACGCCGGCCCGGCGGGCGAGCCGGGCCGCGACCCGGCGCGACGCGGGACGGCGCCACGAGCCGGTGAACCCGTGCGCCACGACGATCGCCAGCGCCCCGGGCCCGGGGTCGTGCCGCGCGTCGATCGGCGTGCCGTCCGCCGCGCGCAGGGTCGCGGACGGGATCACGCCGACACGTCCGCGCCGCTCCCAAGGTCGCGGCCGAGCTCGCCGCTTCCGCTCCCAAGGTCGCGGTAGTGCTCCACGTGTGGCCGCGAGGCGAAATGCGGGCCGATCAGCGCCCGCCACGCGGTGAAGCGCTCGGTGGCCCGGAAGTTCTGTTCGTGGGCCTCCACCGAGTCCCACTCGACGAGCAGCACAAAGCGCGACGGCGACTCGACTCCGCGGGTCATGCGCACCGACCGGCAGCCGGGCGCGGTCGCCACCAGGCGGTGGCCCTCCGCGTACGCCGCGGCGAAGGCGTCCTCGTGGCCGGGAACCACGTCGATGAGAGCAACCTCGAGCACCATGGCGGGCAGCCTCGCACGCCCGCCGCGCTGCCCGCCACCCGGGCGCGGTGCCCGCCACCCGGGCGCGCTGCCCGCCACCCGGGCGCGCTGCCCGCCACCCGGGCTCGGCGCAACTCCACGGAAACTGCGCCCTCGACGCCGCGGGAGACGCTTACTCCCGTGTAGTTGAGTCGATCACCGGACGATCGCGCGACCGGCCGCCCGAGGACTACACGATCGCGGCGATTTGCACCCCGCCGTGCGCCGGACGGTGCACGTCCGCCACAATGGTCAGCGGAGGAGGGGAGTATTCCCTCGCGGCGGTGTCGTCAACACGATCGTCGACCGGCTCGGGCCGGGCGTCGATCCGGGACCGTCGGCCGCGCGCGCCGTTCATACGGACGCCGGGGCGGAAGAGACCTCCGGCGATGCTGCTGAGCTGCCGGAGGTCACCGATTTGAACGTCTCCACCTGGGTCTGGGCCGCGACTCTCGTCGTGATGGCCGCCGTCCTGTTCGCCGACCTGATAATCATTGGGCGGCGGCCGCACGAGCCGGGGATCCGCGAGTCCGCCCTGTGGGTGACCTTCTACGTCGCGCTGGCCTTGATCTTCGGCGTGGGCATCTGGCTCGTGTCGGGCGCCCGCCACGCCGGCGAGTTCTACACCGGCTGGCTGACCGAGTACAGCCTGTCCGTCGACAACCTGTTCGTCTTCGTGATCATCATGAGCCGGTTCGCGGTGCCCCGGCAGTACCAGCAGAAGGTCCTGCTGATCGGCATCGTGCTGGCCCTGGTGATGCGCGGCGCGTTCATCGCGGCCGGTGCCGCGCTGGTGCGCGAGTTCTCCTGGGTCTTCTACATCTTTGGCGCGTTCCTGATCTATACGGCGATCAACCTGGCGAGGCAGGGCGAGGCCGGCGACGAGGACTTCAAGGAGAACGTGCTCATCCGGTGGAGCCGGCGGGCGCTGCCGTTGTCCAAGGACTTCGACGGCGCTCGCGTGACCACGACCGGGCCGCAGGGCCGTCGGATCTTCACCCCGATGCTGATCGTGATGGTCGCGATCGGTACCACCGACCTGATCTTCGCTCTCGACTCGATTCCCGCGATCTTCGGGATCACCCAGGAGCCGTACCTCGTCTTCACCGCGAACGTGTTCGCCCTGATGGGGCTGCGCCAGCTCTACTTCCTCCTCGGCGGCCTGCTCGAACGACTCGTCTACCTGTCCATCGGGCTGGCCGTGGTGCTCGGGTTCATCGGCGTGAAGCTCGTCCTCGAGGCGCTCGCCGACAACACCCTGCCGTTCATCAACGGCGGCGAGCACGTCGCGTGGGCCCCGCACATCCCGATCTGGCTGTCACTGGGCGTGATCATCACGACGCTGGCGATCGCAACGGTGGCGAGCCTGCTGAATACGTCCCGGGAGCGGAAGCTCGAGCGGGTCCGGCGGTGACCGGTACCCGGTGGGTGCCGACGAGGGTGGCGGCCCGCTCGCCGGCCACTGGTTCGTCGACGACCCGGCGGCGGGTGTAGCTGGCGTGCAGCAGGCGGCGGCCGCTGGAGCGATCGGACGGCGCGACGACGAACCCGACGTGGTGGATGGGTTTGTCTGGCCGGGCGAAGAAGTACAGGTCGCCCGGGAGCTCGTCGCCCAGCACGAGCGGCGTGGTCGCCGCCGCCTGGTCGTCGGCATCGCGCGGCAGCCGGACCCCGAACCGGCGCCAGGCAAGATGAACCAGCCCCGAGCAGTCGATGCCGTACACCGAGACACCGCCCCAGACGTACGCGACATCCAGCAGCCGGGCGGCGACGGCGAGAACCTCCTCGGCGGCCGGCGGCCGCTCCAGCACCGGCGCGAGGTCGCGGGCGACTGCCCACAGCGGCCGTTCGTGCCCGGGCACCCACACCGGACGCCAACCGCGGTACCCCGGACCGGCGGCGGTCAACGACGTTCCGATGATCACGCCAGGCAGAGCGACGTCGCCGTCGGGCGAGTCGCGCAGGGCGGTGGCTGTCGCATCCACCACGACCCGTTCACCCGCGTGGTCAGCGGCGACGGACTCATCGACGAGCTGGTCGCTCGGCAGCCAGCCCGGGTACCCCCGCGGGTCGAGCTTGGCGGCGGGTTGCTCGATCGCGACCACGCTCGCCCACCCATCTGCGCGCACCTCCTCCACGAGCACCTGCTCGCCGAGCAGCAGCTGGCTGAGGACGTTCTCGCCGATTTGCTGGTCCGGGACGAGCCCAGCCACCCAGCGTCGGACGTCGGCGGCCGGCGTGAGAGCCGGGGCGTCTATCGGCCGGACGCGCTCCGGCCGATCCCACAACGTCGCGACGGCGACGCGGACGAGCGCGGTACTCCCTGCCTTCACGGGGGGAGCGTACGAAAGAAACCGCCGACCGGCAAAGCGGGAATCGCACATTGTCTACGGCGCCAGACCGGCGATGCCGAGCCCGGGTTCGTCCGGCAGCTCGACCGTGGCGCCCGAGTACCGCAGCCCACCCCGCACCGGGTTGGCGGCCAACCACCACGCGGCGTCCAGGTCGGATACCGCCGTGGTGCCGTGCGCCGCGACCAGGCTGGCGGCCGCCCCGACGCCGATCGGGCTCTCCATCATCGAGCCCACGAGCGTGCCCATCTCGTACGCCTCGGCGAGACCGAGCAGCGTACGCGCTGGGCCGAGTCCGCCGCACTTGGCCAGCTTCACGTTGACCATGTCCGCGGCGCGGCGCCGGATCACCTCGACCAGGTCGCGAACCCCGAACACCGCCTCGTCGGCGAGGATGGGTACGTCGACCCGGTCGCTCACCCAGGCCAGCCCGCCGAGGTCCCACCGGGGCACCGGCTGTTCGACGAGCTCGATGTCAAGGTCGGCGTCCTCGATGCCGCGGATCACGCGAACCGCCTCGCGCGGCGTCCAGCCCTGGTTCGCGTCGAGCCGGATGCGCACCCCGGGCCCGACGGCCGCCCGCACCGCGCGTACCCGCGCCAGGTCCCCGCCCGCGTTGGTGCCGACCTTGACCTTCAGCACGGCGAACCCCTCGCCGGCCCGCTCCTTCGCCGCGCCGGCGAGGGCCTCCGCGTCCCCCGCGGCGAGCGTGACATCAGTGGGTACGCGTAGCGCAGCACCACCCAGCAGCCGCACCAGCGGTACGCCCAGCCGCCGCGCGGCGAGGTCGTGCAGAGCCACATCGACGGCGGACTTCGCCGCCTCGTTGCCCTCGACCGCGCGCCGCATGTCCTGGCAGCGGGCCTCGAGGTCGTCGGGGTCCCGGCCGGTCAGCAAGGGTCCGAGCACCTCGGTCACGCACGCCTCCGAGCCTGCGAGCGAGGCACCCGTCACCCTCCACACCTGCGGGGCCTCGCCGAAGCCGGTCCGCCCGTCGGCGTCGACGACCTCGACGACGAGCGTCTCTACGGCGTTCGTGCGGCGCAGCGCGGTGACGAATGGCGTGTGCAGTCGGGCGGACAGCCGGTGCGTACGTACCGCGATGATCGTCATGTCGGGCACCCTATCCTCGGGGTGAACGATCGGGGAGGGCGGAGCGTGGAGTGGGAGCTGGCCGGGGCGCCGAACGCGCGCGACCTCGGCGGCCTGGTCACGGCGGACGGCCGGCGGCTACGCCGGGGTGTGCTCATCCGAGCCGGCGCGCTCGGCCGGCTGACCGACGAGGACGTGCCAGTGCTGGCCGCGCTCGCTCTGACCTGCCTGGTGGACCTGCGACACGAGTCCGAGATCGTGGCCGCGCCGCCGAGCCGGTTGCCGACGCCCGAACCCCGAGTGATCCACCTGCCGGTCTTCGACCCCGACCACCCGTCGTTCACGGCGATCAGCGGCTACGTCGCCGCCGCCTGGCAGGGCCAGGATCTCAACGGGTACGCCGGCCGCCTCGCCGACGGGACCCCGGCCGCGATGACCGAGATCTACCGGTGGTTCGTGGCGGGCGAGGCGGCCCGCGCCGGGTTCGCCGCCGCGGTGCGCGCGCTGACCGATCCCGCGAACCTGCCCGCGCTGATCCACTGCAGCGTCGGCAAGGACCGCACCGGCTGGCTGACGGTCATCGTGCTCACCGCGCTCGGCGTCGACGAGGCGGCGATCCGACGCGACTACCTGCGTACCAACGAGCTCACCGCGGAGGCGCAGCGGATGCTGCTCGACCGGTTGGTGGTCCGGCGGCCGGGGGTGGACGTCGACGCGATCCGGCCGATGCTCGAGGCGCGCGAGGAGTACCTCGACGCGGCGTACGACGAGGTGGCCACGCGGTACGGCCCGTTCGAGGCGTACCTGCGTCAGGGTCTCGGACTCGACGACGGCGTCCTCGCCGCGCTCCGCGACAACCTGCTGGAGTGAGCCCGGCGCGCGGGTCCTACCGGTCGGCCCAGGCCGCCGCCGAGATCCTGGCGATCAGTCGGCACGCCTCGTCATCGCCGTCCTCGTCGTCGGCGAGCTCGGTGGTGGTGCACACGACGATGGCGTACGCCGGGGCGTCGTCGGGAAACACGACGCCGGCTCCGTGGCGTACCCCCTGCACCCAGCCGTTCTTGTGCGCGATGCGGGTGCCGGGCGGCAGCCCGGCCGCCAGATCTTCCCGGTGCTCCTGCGCGAACAGCACCTCGAGCATGGCCATGCAGCTGTCCGGCCTGGCGATGGCGTTCGAAGCTATCGACGCGAGCAGCGCGGCGAGGTCGGCCGCGGTCACGAGGTTGTCGACGCCGGCGTCCCGCGCCGCGTAGTCCTCGATGCCACGTCCGGTCACGCTGTGCCGGGCACCCACATCGCGCCATACCGCCGCCACGGCGGGCAGCCCCACGTGCGCGATGACGTGGTTCGTCGCAAGGTTGCTCGACCGGACGATCATGCGTCGGGCCAGCCACCGTGGCGTCGCCGTCGCGCCGAGGCGGGCCCACACGTCGTCATCGTTGTCGTATTCCGGCGTGCAGCCGAACGCCGGCGCGCCCGGCGCCGCGGATGCGAACTCGTTGCGAACCGGCACCTCGCGGTCGAGGTCCAGCGCGCCCGCCTCGGCCGCCCGGTACAGGGCAGCGAGCACCGCCACCTTCGTCGTGCTGGCCGCGTAGTGGGTGGCGTCGGGGTTGTGGGCGTACGCCGGCGGCCCGCCGATCGGGCCGTGCCACACCGACACCGTGCCGGGCACGGCGGCGAGCTCTGGTTCGAGGGCTGCGAGAGACGACGTCACGGTCGTCGAGGGTAGCGGTCCCATAGAGTGGCCCGATGACCACGGTTGCGGCATACGACGCGTACGCGGACTGGTACGAGGACTACCTGCGGGGCGCCGCGGCCGCGCACACGGATCGGGTGCGTGCGCTGGCGGCCCGTCTCGTCGGCCGCGGCGCCGGCCCCTGCCTGGACGTGTGCTGCGGGACCGGCCTCCACGCGGGTCCGCTGCGCGAGCTGGGCTGGACGCCGATCGGGGTGGACGTGTCGCTCGGCCAGCTGCGGCACGCGCGGTCCCGGCTGCCGGTCGCGGCGGCCGACGCCACCCGGCTGCCCATCGCCGCGGGTGCCCTGCCGCTGGCCGTGTGCACGATGGGCCACACCGACGTGCCCGACTACCGGGCGGTGCTGGCCGAGCTGGCTCGCACGCTGTGTCCGGGCGGGAGATTGGTGCACATCGGGGTCCATCCGTGCTTCACCGGCGCGTTCGCGGACCGCAGCAATCCAGCCCGGATCGTCATTGGTCCCGGGTACGCCGTGCGAGATCGCAGCTTCGAAGGGTGGGCGCCGCACGGTGTCCGCGCGCGGGTCGGTGCCTGGCATGCGACGCTCGCAGACCTGCTCGGCGGCGTGCTCGGCGCCGGGCTGCGCCTGGCGGCGGTGGCCGAGGACGGCCCCGCCGACGGCGTGCCGGACCTGTTCGGCCTAGTGGCGGTGAAGGACTGAGTCAGAGGCGACGGGCGTTGCGGAAGGTCACCGAGAAGTGGCCGCCGCCGTCCAGGATCGCCGCATAGCCCGCGTCACCCATGGTCGGGCCGTTGGCCTTGGTTCGGCTTGAGACGAATCGGTAGTGCCCGCGGTTGTCGACTCCGACGAAGATCCCGGAGTGGTCGATCTGCGAGCCGTCGGCCGCGTCCAGATCGAAGAAGACGAAGTCACCCGGCTGCAGAACGTCGTAGTCGCGCGCCGGTCGGTCACGATTCGGAATGACCTCCACGCCCGGGCCGAACTTCGACATCGCGAACGCCCGCCGCGGCAGGCCGACCCCGGGGGTGTTCTCCTTGCGCATCGGGTAGCCCATCCGGTAGCCGTAGACGAGTCGGAGGTATCCGGAGCAGTCGACGAAGCCGTACCGGTCCGGCTTGGCGTCGACATCACCGGCGTCCGGGAAGCTCCATCGGACACCGAGGTAGTCATTGAAGTCTGAGTTCTCGGCACGGCCGTCCCGGTCGCGCTCCGACTCCGGTCCGAAGTCAGCGTCGCCGGCAAAGCGGACGCCCTTCTTGTCCACCTTGTCGGGGGCGTCGGTCAAGTAGTCCATCGCCACGGCGAGCACGTCGGGGCTCGCGTCCCGGCGAGCATCGCGAAGCCACGCCGGAAACCAGGCCTCCTTCTGCGCGCCCTCGTGCCAGGCCCGTGGAGCGAGGCGGACCCAAGCGTCGGTAGTCACGGTGGCCTTCGTGAACTCGGGCTCCGCGAACCGTCGGGACGGCCCGGTTAGCCGTACGGTGCGCGCGCCATCGGTGAAGACCGCCAGCACCGCGCCGTTCTTGTCCCGGACGAGGGTTCGCGCTGGATGTGGGAGGCGTTCGAAGGTGTACGCGCCCTCGGCACTCGCGTCGCTGCCAAACCCGACCGAGTTGGCGGCCGCCCCGTCGGTCGAGGAACCCTGGCTCATCCTCCATCCAACGACGACAACGCCGAGACCGAGGATCAGGCATGCGACGATGCCGGCGACCAACCAGACGCCGAGCCCGCCTTTGGTGGATCCACTCTCCGCCATGTGCCGATCACTCACCAGTTCTCTCTAGAGCGCCGGAACTGCGCCCGCGAGGATGCCGCTGATCATGATGACGTAAGTGCCCGCCGATGCGGCGGCGGTAGCGAACACCGTGGCCATCGGCGGCTGCCTCACCAGCTGGTATGCGACCAGCCCCGGCACGATGAACCCGAGCGTCTGGTGGGTGAACAGAAGAGGCACATCCCGCTTGATGATCACGAAGAGGGTGAGCTGCAGGAGCACGCTCAGGAGCACAATCGCCGCGAAGAGTCGCTTCCCATACAGGATCACGGCGCGCTCAAGCACCTTGGTCAAGGCGAACGTCAACGCGGTCATGCCGACGATGACCAGGATCTGCCAGGCGTCCTGCACCAGCGTCAACGCGATCCACCCCGGCGTGATCATCCCGCCCGGCGACAGATTGGTGGTCAGGTAGCAGATCAACGCAAACACGAGCCCGATGCCGAGACCCAAGGTCGCGATCTCGGGGCTCAGCTCTCCGCCGATCACCGTGACCTCCCGGCGTGCGGCATGTGGCCTCCCCACCAGATGTGCCGCTGCATCCTCCGGATCACCTCGGGCGCGGCCTCATACTGTTCAAACTCGGCCAGCAGGAGCTCACCCTGGCCGTGGATGTTGCCGACCGTGATCAGTGACGCGAACCCGTCGACGCCTCCGACGATCTGTTTGAGAATCTGCGCGGGCCTCCGCCGGCCGCCAAGGTCCACCACTCGTGATTGGTACGCCGCCGGAATCGTTGCCCGAGCGCTGCGCGTCGGTTCGCCGATCAGGATGACCCGATCCGGATCGATCGCTCCCGTCAACGAGCCCATCTGCCCGTTGCGCTCGATGCGATCGGGGCGGCAATTAATGATCATGTGCAGCGGACGGGCGATCGCGCGCTGCAGTTGGAGGCTGCGGATGTTCATCAGTGTCGATTCCGGATCGTTCGCAGCAAAGACGTTCGCCAGCTTCAGATGCCGTCCGCCCACCACGATCTCCTGGACCCGCAGCACGCCGGGATCGGGCGGCGTCGCCCACATGCCGGCTAGGGCGTCGTGTCGCGCGACCCCGTGCAGATCGGCGACCGCAAGCGCGATGGCGACGTTCTCCTTGAACGTGATCCAGCCGAAGCCGGCCATCTCGCGGTCGGTGACCGACCGCGGGTCGACCTCGATCAAGCGGCACCGGCGCCGGCGTGCCTCCTCGCGGAGTACCTCGATGTGCTCCTCCTCGGCGGTCACACAGACCCCTCCGACGGGCATTGACCGGCTCAGTGACCGCGCCACGTGCCGCAGCGTGGGCCCCATCTCGGCGAGATGGTCGGCGCGGACGTTACAGATGATGCCGACGGTCGACTGGATCAGCTTGGTCTCGTTGATCTCCTGCAGCGCAGGCGTGACGGCCATGCACTCAATGACGAGCGCATCCGGGTGGAAGGCCGCGGCGCGGCGTACGATCGCGATCTGTTCGATGACGTTGGCGAGACCGAACTTGCGATATACGGGCTCCTCGCTCGCGTCAGGGTAGATGAATCGCGCGGCCGTTCCGGTGGTCTTCGCGACGACGACCTGCCCACCACCGCGCAGCGCGCCGGCGCAGAGCCGGGTGATCGAGCTCTTGCCCCGGATGCCGTTGACCAGGATCCGTGCCGGTATCGCGCGTAGGTTCGCGTGGTGATTGCGCTGCTCCACCACGCCGGCCACCAGTAGCGCGAGGCACCAGACGACGAAGACGAGATAGACGAAGATCATCTCAGCTGCTCCCGGATGGCGTGGGCATCGTTGTCACGCGACCGGGTGGTGTCCGGGATCTTCTCCATAACGTGCGTGAAATCGTCGCCGCCGCCGCGGAGGCGTACCGCCCCCGCGAGTCGGTCCGGGCCGTGGACGCGAGCCTGGCGACAGATGTCGAGGCACATCGCGATCGCGCCGATCTCATCCAGCCGTGACGGGGGTATCGCCTCGGACACCTCGCCGGCGACCAGGCGGTCGGCCGCGTCCGCGACCCGTCGAAGAGGTCGTATCAGCACCACGAGGTGCCAACTCCATGCCGCGACCGCGACCGTCGCCGTCAGGAGAGCGAGAAGCCATGCGACCTGGCGGCTGTCATTGCGAGGCAGGGCGAAGTCCGCGACGGCGCGTTCGGAAACCACCGCCCAATGCAGGGCCGCGGCGGCCTGGTCGCCCGCGACGGCGGCGGACGACACCAACCGGTGAGCGCCTCCCGTTCGGGTGATCCGCGCCTCGTATCCCTGCCCGAGGGCTCCGGCGCCCGCCGTAGCGAGCGTCTTGGACACCGGCTGGTACACGCGGTAGCCCTCGGTGTCGAGGATCGTGCGTTGACGCTCGTCGATGACCCGCAGCCGACCCGACTTCCGCTTGAGCACCGAAACGAGGTGCTGGACGTCGTACTCTCCAACAAGGACATATTCGGCGGAGAGCTGCGTCACGGCCAGCGCCAGAGGGATGCGGCTGTTGGTCCGGTCCAGGAGGATCGCCGGCTTCGCGGGCAACGCTCCCCCTGAGGACCGCTGGGGGTCGCGTCCCACGCGAGACGTGACGTGGCCGCGCCGGTCGACGAGGTAGAGGCTCCGGAAGCGCCGGTCACGCTCGGCAA
Source organism: Micromonosporaceae bacterium (assembly GCA_036506495.1). Classification (GTDB taxonomy): domain Bacteria; phylum Actinomycetota; class Actinomycetes; order Mycobacteriales; family Micromonosporaceae; genus DASXRC01. The sequence goes on from DASXRQ010000161.1 coordinate 25,081, forward strand.
GCTCGGCCAGCACTGCCTCCATCGCGGCCGGGCCCGTTGTGGCGTGGGCCGTGGCCAGCGACGTGAGCTCCACCAGCCCCTGATCGAGCGTGTCGCGAACGGCGTTCGCGACATCTTCGGTCAGGTTCTGCTCGTCCGAGATGACCTGGCTCGGCAGACCTTGGGCGCCCGAGCCGAGCACGGCGAACGCGCCGGCCGCCCACGCGAGCATGATCAAACAGGCAACCGCGACGAACGACGCCGACGAGATTCCCCTGGTCCGGACCGTCGTCGCGCGAGGTGGCGGTCCATTTGCGATCCGCTTGACGGCCCGGGCGATCCTGCGCGCCTCCGACGTCGTGGGCGCGCGGCGCATGGTTACCTCCTCACCGCAGGCTACCGCCTTTGCGTATCCGAGCGCGGTCTGGGTTGGGAGCACGAGAGCGAGCCGGATCAGCGCGAAGCCGATGAGGGCGAGCACGAACAGGCAGCCGCCGTAGGCGACCCCTGTCCACGACATGAAGCCACCGAGCCGGGCGACGTAGACGACCGACACGACATGCGCACCGAGGGAACCGACCGGTGCCGCTGTGGCCATCGGGGCCCGCCAGGACCCGTCCACCGGGATGACCTTGCCGACGACGGCGCGCGAGTGCCGGGCGGCGCCGTCTACCGCCGTCGGGATCAGACGAAGCGCCGCGTCCCCAGCGGGAAGCGGCCGACCCTGACTGTGGATCAGAGTCTTCCCACCAATCGCGTACATCACGGACTGCCGTGACTTGGGATCCAACTGCAGGGCTCGGAGACCGAGCACTGTGGACCCGACGAGCACTCGGCCGTCCGCGAGCGGAGCGCCGACTACGACCCGTGCGCCGCCGTCGGCGTACGGTACCGCGATGGCCGCGGACCGACCGGGCGTGACGGGAAGAGCCGTGACATCGACCGGCTCGCCTGAGCGAGCGATCGGCGTCCTTTTCGGACCCTCGATGATGGCCAGGCCGCGCCAGGTCGCACCCCGACCCGCGGTGACGAGAGCCGCGCCGTGTGCCCGGTCCTTGTCATACCGCGCGGCAAGAACGGCAAGCTCGTCGGCGTCGCGGGAAGCGGCGACCGTCAGCCGATGTGCGAGCGCGGAGACGAGCGCTCGCTGAGATTGAATTACGGCCTGCGGGACCGCGCGCTTGGCGGGGAGCGCCGAATACGTCATGCAGCCCACACTGACGATCAGCAGGCACCACAGGGCCATAGTGGACGGCACGGCGAGACCGGCCGGGAAACGAGCGCTTGGCAGCTGCTTTTCGAGCGCGATCCGTCGCCATTTGGTGAGCTCGTTGTCGTACGAGCCGACTGGCTTGCGGTGATTGAGGGGCCTGGCCGTCCGGCTCATGGCCCATGCCGTTGCTCGACGCACAGGCGGGCGCCGGCGCGGGCGAGGGCTGGCATGCTGCGTACTCCAGGTGGGGGCAAACGTACCGCCGGAGCCTACCGCCGGCCGTGGCGGCAGCCAAACGCGAGGCTCAGCCCGCGTGCTTGCGACGGGCGGCCGCGCGGCCGCGCACCGTCTGGTCCAGGATCACTTTGCGTAACCGCACCGCCACGGGCGTCACTTCCACACACTCATCCTCACGGCAGAACTCCAGCGCCTGTTCCAGCGACAGCCGCCGCGGCGGGACCAGACGCTCCAGCTCCTCGCCGGTCGACGAGCGGATGTTCGTCAGCCTCTTCTCCTTGGTGATGTTCACGTCCATGTCGTCGGAGCGGGAGTTCTCGCCCACGATCATGCCCTCGTACACCTCGGTGCCCGGCTCCACAAACAGCGAGCCGCGCTCCTGCAGGTTGAACATCGCGAAGCCGGTGACGACGCCCGTACGGTCGGCGACGAGCGAGCCGGTGGGCCGGGTGCGCAGCTCGCCGAACCACGGCTCGTACGCCTCGAAGACGTGGTGCAGGATGCCGGTGCCGCGGGTCTCGGTGAGAAACTCGGTGCGGAACCCGATCAGGCCGCGGGCGGGGACCAGCCACTCCATCCGGATCCAGCCGGTGCCGTGGTTGACGAGCTGCTCCATCCGGCCTTTGCGGGTGGCGAGCAGCTGGGTGATCGCACCGAGGTACTCCTCCGGGGCGTCGATGGTCAGCCGCTCTACCGGCTCGCACAGCCTGCCGTCGACCTCGCGCGTAACCACCTGCGGCTTGCCGACCGTCAGCTCGTAGTGCTCGCGCCGCATCTGCTCGACCAGGATCGCGAGGGCGAGCTCGCCGCGGCCCTGCACCTCCCACGTGTCCGGCCGCTCGGTGGGCAGCACACGTAGCGAGACGTTGCCGACCAGCTCGCGGTCGAGGCGGTCCTTGACCAGCCGCGCGGTCACCTTGGCGCCCTTGACCCTGCCGGCCAGCGGCGAGGTGTTCGTACCGATGGTCATGGAGATGGCCGGCTCGTCGACGGTGATCAGCGGCAGCGGCCGCGGATCGTCAGGATCCGCCAGCGTCTCTCCGATCATGATCTCGGGAATGCCGGCGACCGCCATGATGTCGCCGGGGCCGGCCTCGCTGGCGGGCTTGCGCTCGAGCGCCTCGGTCATCAGCAGCTCGGAGATGCGCACCCGCTCCAGCGACCCGTCCGTGCGGCACCACGCGACGGTCTGGCCCTTGCGGATGCTGCCCTGGCGTACCCGGCACAGCGCGAGGCGGCCGAGGAACGGCGAGGCGTCGAGGTTGGTCACGTGCGCCTGCAGCGGCGCGCCCTCGTCATACGCCGGCGGCGGGATTGTCGCGAGCAGTGTCCGGAACAGTGGCTCGAGCGTGGCGGAGTCGGTTGGCACGGTGCCGTCGGCCGGCTGGGTGAGCGAGGCGACGCCGTCGCGCGCGCACGCGTATACGATCGGGAAGTCGATCTGCGACTCGTCGGCGTCGAGGTCGAGAAACAGCTCGTAGGTGTCGTCGACCACCTCCTTAATGCGGGCGTCCGGCCGATCCACCTTGTTGATCACGACCACGATCGGCAGCCTCGCCTTGAGCGCCTTGCGCAGCACGAACCGGGTCTGCGGCAGGGGTCCCTCGCTTGCGTCGACGAGCAGGAGGACGCCGTCGACCATCGTCAGGCCCCGCTCGACTTCGCCACCGAAGTCGGCGTGTCCGGGCGTGTCGATGATGTTGATGGTCACGTCCTCGCCGTCGGACGGCGAGTACCGCACCGCCGTGTTCTTGGCGAGGATCGTGATGCCCTTCTCGCGCTCCAGGTCCATCGAATCCATCACCCGGTCCACGAGGTCGGCCCGGGCCGGCTTCTTCGCGAACGCGCCGGCCTGTCGCAGCATGGCGTCGACGAGGGTCGTCTTGCCGTGGTCGACGTGGGCGATGATGGCGACATTGCGAAGATCGGAACGGGACCGCATGCCCCCATCCTCCCGTGCGCGTGATCATCGGGAGGCGGTGGGGTCTGCCGGGCTGGCATGCTCGTTACGTGAGGGGCGCGCGGTGGACGGCCTGCTGAGGCTGCTTGAGCAGCTGCCACCGCTGCTCGTCTACGTCGTCGCCGCCCTCATCGTCGCGGCCGAGACCGCCACGATCATCGGCCTCCTCATGCCGGGCGAAGCCACGCTTCTGATGGTGGGCTTCCTGGCGTATCTGGGCACCCTGCGCCTGGTACCCACCGTGATCGTGATGGTCGCGGCCGCCGTGGTCGGCGATGCGATCGCCTTCCGCAGCGGACGTCGGTACGGGCCCCGCGTCCGGGCCAGCCGACTGGGCCAACGCGTGGGGGAGCAGCGCTGGGCCCGCGCGGACGCCATGCTGCACCGGCTGGGTGGGCGGGGCGTGCTCGCCGCCCGCTGGGTCGCGTTCGTCCGTACGCTGCTTCCGCGGCTGGCGGGCAGCGCCGGCATGCCGTACCAGCGGTTCGCCCCATGGAACGTCGTCGGGGTGGCGACCTGGGTGACCGCCTCGGTACTGGTCGGCTACCTCGCCGGCACCTCGTACGAGACGGTCTCCCGCATCTTCGGCCGGGCCACCGGCGCCGTGATCGTGCTGCTCGTTGCGATCGTCGCGATCGTCCTCGTTGGCCGCTGGCTGGGCCGCAACCCCGACCCCGTGCGGGCCCTCTTCGCCCGCGCGGCCCGGCTGCCTCCGCTGCGATGGCTCGGGCAGCGGTACGGCGTGCTGTTCTTCCTGTTGTCCATGCACATCGGCGCCGGCTGGGCGCTGCTGATCAACCTCGTCGCGGGCGTTGCGCTGCTGTTCGTCGTCGGGCTCGGGCTGGCCTGGGTGACCGCCGCCCTCGTCCGCCACAGTGGACTGTCGCTGGTGGACACCACGATCGCGACCTGGATCGCGGCACATCGGGCCAACGGCGTGACGGATGTTGCCCTGACCGTGGTCTCGGTGCTCCGTGGATCGGTCCTCATCGTCCTGGTCGCGCTGATCGCCCTGGTGCTCGGCTGGCGGGCGCGGGCGTGGCGGGCCGATCTGGTCAGCGTGCTGGGCACCGCCGGCGCGTTCGTCCCGCTCGTTGTTCTCGCCGTGGTCGCCGACCTCGCGCAACCGGGCGAGCCGGACCCGGTGTCCGCGGCGGGATTCCCTACCCAGAATGCCGTGGTGACCGCCGGGTTCTGCACGCTCGCCTGGCTGCTGGCAAGGCGCGCCCACTGGTCGCGCGCGGTCGCCGCGTGGACGGTCGCGGCGGTCGGCGTGGTGACGATCTCGGCGGCCCGGCTCTACCTGGGTTGGGACTCGGCGAGCGAGTCGGTTACGGCGGTGCTCCTCGGGGTGCTCTGGACGGTCGTGTTCATGGTCGCCTGGGCCACCCGCGACCGGGCGACGAACGAGCCGTCCCCGACGACACCGCGTCGCGCCGAGCCGGTCTCCGGCCGGTCCTGACCGCCGTCACCACCGTCCCTTGTGCACCACGTCGTCGAACGGACGGCGGTTCGGCCGGGCGATCGGACGCAGCGGCCGGTCGGCGGGGTATCCGGCGGCCACCAGGTACGCGCAGTACCGGTCCGCGGGTAGGCCGAGCACGCTGCGGGCCAGATCCTGGTCGGCGACCGACGAGTGCCCGGTGCCGATGCCGAGGTCCGCGGCGGCGAGCATGATGCTCATCGTGGCCTGACCCAGGTCGTACTGGGCGAGTTCGCGCTGCCGCTCCTCGGTGACCACCGGGGCGACCAGGGCAACCGTGGCGGCGGATCGGGCGACGTGCGTTCCGTGGGTCCACACCTTGGACAGCTCCACGAGCTGATCGCGATCGGTAACGACCACGAAGTCCCACGGCTGAGAGTTGCCCGCCGACGGTGCCCGCCGCCCGGCCTCGAGGATCCGGTCCAGGAGGTCGGCCGGGATGGGCCGATCCGCGTACGCCCGGACATTGCGTCGTGCCCTGATCGCGTCCCAGGTCTGCATGCCTCCACCTTAGGGACCTCGGCGCACCAAGATCCCCGCAAACTTGTACGGTCAGGGGTTTCCTGTCGTGCTGACAGCGCTGTCTGTGCAAGGTTGCGGAGCGGGATTAGATCGCCGCGATCGTTGCCGGAGCGCGCTCGGCTCGGCTGAGTGCCCGGAGCACGGACGCCTGCCCGTGTCGTCGCACGGCGAGCCGCGACAGGAGCGCGAGGACCGGATCCAGGGCGGCCGGCGCCAGCTCGGGTGCCGAAACGCCGACGCTGACTGCGAGATCGTCCGAGTGCACGGCGATCTCCATCAGCCGGGTAACTAGGAAGTCGTCGAGCCGGAGCGACCAGCCCGTCCACGGCAACGTGACCACCCGGTCGGCCGGCTCGGCGGCCAGGATCGCCGGCAGCTCGCGGGCCGCGGCGTCGACCCGCTCGGCGAGGTCGGCCGCGCCGTCGGCCGCGACCCGCTCGCCGCCCGCGCGGATGTCCACGTTGACGTCGTCATTGACGTCGGCCCCGAGCCATTTCACGTTGCCATAGTGGTCGAGCAGGCCGATCGGCGGCTCGCCGGCCGTGGGCTCGGCGAGCACCCGCGGCACGCTGAGGACCTGCCAGGCGAGGTGGCCAGCGAGCCCGCGCACCGAGAACTCGGCCAGCGCGCTCGGCGCATCCCACCGCGCGGCGACCGCCGGCGCACGGAGCAGACGCCCGGCCGAGTGGGCGGTCTGCACGTACACATCCCTGATTGACGTCACCCGCGTCACGGTACAAGCCCGGCCCGACGCCGGCTCCGGAGACGCAACGATCACGCTAACCGCGGCGAGCCGCGGCGGGCCGCGGCCAGCCGTCGCTCGACCCGGGCGGCCACCGCGAGCAGGTGGGGCCGGCGCAAGTGATGCACCTTGGACTGTGCCGAGTCGGGACCGTGGCGGGCCAGCATCCGCGCCATCCGCTCGTCGATCGGCAGCGGCTGCCCGACCTCGCCGATGGTCTGGTCGGCGTAGGTCAGCGCCTCGGAAACGTCCGAGCGTTCGTCGGGATACTGGTTGAGTTCGGCCTCGAGGCCGTGGACGCGGGCGAGGAAGGCCGCACCCGAGTGGTGGGCGACCAGGCCGCAGATACGCACCGGCCAGCCGTCCATCCGCAGATAGGCCGCCCCGTCGAGCGGATGGAAACCCGTGTCGTACGCGTCCGCGCTGTATCCGATGTCGTGTAGCCAGGCGGCGACGAGCAGCGTGCCGCGATCGCGAGGCGCGAGGGTCACGGCGACCTCTGCGGCACGACGGGCGACCCCGATGGTGTGGAGCCATCGCGCACCGAGCGGCGCCAGCAGGGTCCGGGCCAAATCCCGCGCTCCGGTCACTCGGGTCCGGTCCGCGACCGCAGGCATGAACAAAAGCTATGGCCGGACATGCGCCCGCGTGAACGGTCCGAGGACCCCGCCGGGAGGAGTTCACGAAGAGTTCATCTGCGCCGAGCAGTCGGGCCTACGCCACTCCGATCGCCGCTTGACAGTCTGACCCCCACCGCTGTATAAAACCAGAAGGTTATAAAACTTCGAGGTTATGATATGAGCCCTGATGTGCTCGACACGACGTTCGCGGCGCTCGCCGACCCGACGCGCCGGGCGATCCTGGCCCGGCTGTCGTCCGGCGACGCCACCGTGACCGAGCTGGCCGCGCCGTTCGCGATGAGCCAGCCGGCCATCTCCAAGCACCTGAAGGTGTTGGAACGGGCCGGGCTCGTCACGCGCGGGCGGGATGCGCAGCGGCGACCCTGCCGGCTGGAGGCCCGCCCGCTCAAGGCCGCGAAGGACTGGCTCGACAACTATCGGAGCTACTGGGAGGAGAGTTTCGGTCGCCTCGATGCCCTGCTCGGCGAGCTGACGGCGAGCCAGCAATGAGCCCGACCGGCGGCCTGGCAGTGACCACGCCGAGCGACACCGAGATCGTCTTGACCCGGGCCTTCGCCGCGGCGCGCCACCTCGTGTTCGCCGCCCTGACGACGCCGGACCTGCTGCGGCGCTGGCACGGCGCACGGGGGTGGAACCTGGTCGAGTGCGAAATCGACCTCCGGGTCGGGGGCGCATGGCGGTTCGTGTCCCGCGGCCCGGACGGCTCGGAGATGGGCCAGAGCGGGGCCTACCGCGAAATCGTGCCGTCGGAGCGGCTGGTGTACACCGAGGTCTTCGACGATCAGTCCTATCCGGGCGAGACGCTGATCACGCACGAACTCGTGGAGCACGCGGCCACGACAACCCTGACCAGCACCCTCCGGTACCCATCCCGGGAGGCCCGTGACCGAGTGCTGCGGTACCCGATGGTCCGCGGCGTCACCGACAGCTACGACCGCCTGGCGGTCGTTCTGCACCACCTACGAAACGGAGGACAACTATGAACTGGACGCTGGAAGTCGTGGTCGTTCCGGTCTCGGACGTCGACCGCGCCAAGGCCTTCTACTCCGATCAGGTCGGGTTCAATGTGGACCATGACACGAGGGTCAGTGACGAGCTCCGGTTCGTCCAGCTGACGCCGCCGGGATCGGGCTGCTCGATCGTGATCGGCAAGGGAGTCGCGGACATGCCGCCAGGCTCCCTCAAGGGCCTGCAACTGGTGGTCCCTGACCTCCACAAGGCGCGCGACCAACTCGTCGAGCGCGGGGTCGACGTCAGCGAGATCCAGGTCCTCGGCTCGCCCGACAATGTCCCACCCGGCGGAGATTCGCTCGACAACGTCGGCTTCGTGTTCTTCAGCGATCCGGACGGTAACGGCTGGGGCGTACAACAGATTTCGTCCCGTGGCTGACGCCGGACCGAGGGTCTTACGGCGGCGGCCTAGCCGGACTCGGATGGCCCGACGTGCGCGTCTAGCCAGTCGTTGAGCGGTTGGGAGGCGCGGAAGAACTCGACGACCCGGCGTTTGGCGGCCGCCGTGCCGAGCCAGGCGGCGACCGGCCAGTCTCGCCAGGCCACGACGCCCTTGTTCCGCAGCAGGTCGACGCGGGGGTGGTCACGCGGGTACCCCTTCGGGGCCGTCTTCAGCTGCTCGTGGCCGCCGACCCGGATGCCCTTGCGAGAGATCTCGTCCATCAGGGCGCGCAGCTGTTCGCCCGTGCGGTCATCGTGGACCGCACGCCGGTACCGGTCGAGCTGGTCGGCGGCCATCATGTACATCCCGTTGCCGGCTGCCAGGCCGGCCGCCGAGAGCTGAAGGTAGCCGCCGCGCTCCAGCCACGCGCCGATGTGCGTCTTGTACGGCGACTTGTCGGCGCTGAACCGCACGTCCCGGTACGGCCGGAAAATCTTGCCCGCGCCGAATTCCGCCTCGAGCTCGTCGAGCAGCGCGGCCATCGGGGCGTGCACTGCCTCCTCATAGGTCGCCTTGTGGACCGACCAGTACGCCTTGGAGTTGTCGGCCTCCAGGCCCTCGTAGAACTCCAGGGCCTCGGCCGGCCAGCCGCGGAACGCCACGAGGGGACGCTATCGCACCCGCGATACGCTCGGCGGCGGGGTGTGGGTGCACGCCGCGCCCGGAAGGCAGGCGCCCGGTGAGTAACTGGCTGTTCGGCATCGCGATCGGCGTCGCGTCACTGCTCACGTCCTGGGGCCTGCTGATCCTGCTCGCGCGCCGCCTCCCGCCGGGCAGCGCGCGGGACCTCGCCGCGTTCATCCCGGACTGCGTCACCGCGATTCGGCGGCTGCGCAACGATCCGCTGGTGCCGCGCCGCGCCAAGGTAGCGGTCGTGCTCGCGGGTCTGTGGGTGGCCAGCCCGATCGACCTCATCCCGGAGTTCCTGCCCGTCGTCGGGCCGCTCGACGACGTCGTGGTCGTCGCGCTCGCGCTGCGGTACGCCGGGCGGCGGGTGCCCCGCGACGTGCTGCTCGCGGCCTGGCCGGGCGAGCCGCGGCTCATCGAGCGACTGCTCGGCCGCCCCTCCTGATCAACCGCAACTACCCGGGAGTCGCGGCCTCCTCCGCCGCCGACGGCGCAACCTCCACGTAGTTGAGATGACCAGCCGCGCCGCCCATCAGGCCGTGGCTTGCCGGAGCCGGCTGACGAGCGCGATCGTCGCGCGCGGTCGGGCGGCGTCGGTCGGGCAGTCCGTGTAGCGGATCCGGACGGCGCCAATCGTGACCGCGTAATCGAACGCGTCCTGGCACCTGGTGGCCGTCGTGGGTCGGTCGGCCTCGGTGGCGAGGTGCGGGTCGGTCGCCAGCGCGCGGACCGCGGCGACATTGGCCGCGGTGAGGTGGCCCGTCCGCCGCCCGCCCGCCTTGTCCGTCGTGACCCACGCGCCGTCCGTGTCGACGACCAGCTGGTCGTCGACGCCGGCGAGTCCCCCCGTGCGCCGGACCGTGATCGCCGGCAGCGAGTCGGTGCCCGCGGTGATGCCGCTGCCGCCGTGCTGACCCGAATCCTCGCTCGGCCGGCTCGCGCACGATGCGCTGCCCGAAGCGATCAGCACGAGCCCGACTCCGAGCCACACCGATGCGACGGCTTTGTGACAACCGCTGGCCCGCATATTCACAACGCTACATGCGGCGCGTATATATACACATCAATAGTTGCCCGGCACCCCCACAAGGGAGGGAACTGTGAACGTATCTAGAGCTGTACGCGCCGTTGGCGCCGCATTCGTCGTCGGCGTCGTCGTGGCCGCGGGCGGCACCCCCGCGGCGGCGGGTACCCCCGCGGCCGCCCCCACCGCGCCCCCCGCGCCACCATCCCCCAGCGCGCGGGCATCACAGAGCGCTGCGGCGCTCGTCGCCGGCCGGCCGGCGTTCCTGCACGCGAGCGCGAAGGACGCCTTCCACCAGCGTGCGGTGATCTCGGCGGGTGCGGCGCAGTACGTCCCCTACGACCGGACGTACGCCGGCATCCGCGTGATCGGCGGTGACTTCGTCATCGCGACCAACAACGCCGGCCAGATCCTCGCCAAGTCCGTCGCACAGGACCGCGCGATCGGCAACCTGTCCGTCGCCCCCAAGCTGTCCCGGGCGGCGGCCGAGACCACCGCGAAGGCGCAGCTTCGGTCCGTGACCAAGGTCGAGGGCACGACGCTCGTGGTGTACGCGGTGGGTGGCCCGGCGCGTCTGGCGTGGGAGTCCATCGTGGACGGCACCGGTCCCGACGGCATCAGCCGGCTCAGCGTGTATGTCGATGCGCAGACCGGCACGGTGCTCGACACCGCCGAGCACGTCATGAACGTGAACGGCACGGGATCGAGCGCGTTCAGCGGGACGGTGACCATCAACACCACCCAGGGCGGCACCACGTTCTCCATGCGGGACCCCGTCGTCACGAACATGCCGTGCCAGAACGCCACCGGCAACGTGACGTTCACCGGTTCCGACAATGTGTGGGGCAACGGCAACGGCACCAACCGGGAGACCGGCTGCGTGGACGCGTTCTTCGCGGCGCAGACCGAGGTCCGGATGCTTTCGCAGTGGTTGGGCCGCAACGCGATGAACGGCACGGGCGGCGCCTGGCCGATCCGGGTCGGCCTCAACGACGAGAACGCGTTCTACGACGGCACCCAGGTGCAGATCGGGCACAACACGGCCGGGGCGTGGGTCGGTTCGCTCGACGTGCTCGGGCACGAGATGGGTCACGGCGTGGACGACCACACGCCCGGCGGCATTTCGCGGTCCGGCACCCAGGAGTTCGTGGCCGACACGTTCGGCGCGGCGACCGAGTGGTTTGCGAACGAACCGTCGCAGTTCGACCCGCCGGACTTCCAGGTGGGCGAGGAGGTGAACCTGGTCGGCTCCGGCCCGATCCGCATCATGTACAACCCGTCGCAGGTCGGCGACCCGAACTGCTACTCGAGCTCGATCCCCAGCATGGAGGTGCACGCGGCGGCCGGACCCGGCGACCACTGGTTCTACCTGCTGGCCATGGGCTCGAACCCGACCAATGGCCAGCCAACGAGCCCGACATGCAACGGCAGCACGGTAACGGGTGTGGGCATCCAGAACGCCATGAAGATCATGTACAACGCGATGCTCATGAAGACGACGAGCAGCTCGTACCTGCGCTACCGCACCTGGACGCTGCAGGCGGCCAAGAACCTGACGCCGAACAACTGCACCTTGTTCAACGCGACGAAGGCCGCGTGGAATGCGGTGAGCGTCCCAGCGCAGACCGGCGATCCCACGTGTACCGCCGGTTCCGCTCTGGCCCTCGCCAATCCGGGAAACCAGACCGGGACCGTAGGCACCCCCGCCAGCCTCGCGCTGTCGGCGTCGGGCGGCACCCCGCCGTACACCTTCTCGGCCACCGGGCTCCCCGCGGGGCTGTCGATCAACGCGTCCTCCGGCGTGATCTCCGGTACGCCGACGACGGCGGGGACGTTCACGGTGACCGCGACGGTCACGGACAGCGCCAGCCCGACCCACGCGACCGCCAGCCAGACGTTCACGTGGACCATCAACCCGGTGGGCAGCTGCGGTAGCCCGGGCCAGAAGCTCGGCAACCCCGGCTTCGAGAGCGGCAGCGCTCCGTGGACCGCGACGGCGGGTGTGATCGGCTCCTTCGCCGGTCAGGTCCCGCACTCCGGTACGAGGTTCGCGTGGCTGGACGGCTACGGCACCACGCACACCGACACCCTGCAGCAGACGGTGACGCTGCCGTCCGGCTGCTCGAGCTACCAGCTCAGCTTCTGGCTGCACATCGACAGCGCCGAGACGACCACCACGATCCAGTACGACAAGCTGACCGTGACCGTCGGCTCGACCACGATCGCCACCTACTCCAACCTCAACAAGGCGGCCGGTTACAGCCAGAAGTCGTTCAACCTGTCCGCGTTCGCCGGGCAGACCGTCACGCTGAAGTTCACCGGCACCGAGGACATCTCGCTGCAGACGTCGTTCGTCGTGGACGACACCGCGCTGAACGTGTCCTGACCCGAACCGTGGTGGCCACCCGCTCTCCTCGACCGGGTGGCCACTACCCTCGGATCCTGCCGGTCACTGTAGAAGTGGCCGAGGAGTGGGGCCGGTTGAACGCGCTGCCCGAACCGCTTCCTGCCATCGACGGCCTGATCGCAGCGACCGCCAAGGTCCATCGGCTCACCCTCGTCACGCGTAACGTCGACGCTGTCGTGCGGGCCGGGGTGACGGTTCTCAACCCCTTCGAGCCGACATGGCGGCTACCAGCCGCGGGCGCGCCACTCCGGCAGCGAGGGCCGCTCCGCGCCGAGCGTTGAGTCACGGCCGTGTCCTGGGTAGAACCAGGTCTCGTCGGGCAGCCGGTCGAACAGCTTCCGCTCGACGCCGTTGATGAGCGACTCGAAGTTGGACCGGCTGCCGAACGTGTTACCCACTCCGCCCGGGAAGAGCGAGTCGCCGGTGAACAGGTGCGGCACGCCGCCCGGAGCCGGGTCGCGGTAGAGCAGCGCGATCGAGCCTGGCGTGTGGCCGACGAGGTGAATGACGTCGAGCGAGCACTCGCCGACGCGTACGGACTCCCCGTCGGCGACGGTGCGGGTGACGACGGGCAGGTCCTCGGCGTCGGCGGCGTGCGCGACCGAGGCGGACCCGCACGCCTCGACGACGTCCTCCAGGGCCATCCAGTGGTCCGGGTGCCGGTGGGTGGTGACCACAGTGGACAATCCAGCGGCACCGATCAGAGACAGCAGGCGGTCGGGCTGGTTGGCCGCGTCGATGAGCAGCTGCTCGCCGGTGGCGACGCAGCGCAGTAGGTACGCGTTGTTGTCCATCGGTCCGACCGAGACCTTGCTGATCGTCAGGCCGGCCAGCTCCCGGGTGTCCGGCGGTCCGCCCGGCGAGACGTCTCCGGTGTACGCCATGGCGTCACATCCAAACCGGCGGGGTGGGCAGTGGTCCGCCGGTGCTGACCGTGAGCTCCATGCCGGCCGAGCGCCCGGTCAGCCAGGCGGCCAGCGCGTGCGCCGGGCCGGACACGCTCGGCGCGCCGTCGGGTTCGCCGATGATGAGTTCGTGGCCGAGATCGAGCGGGCGCAGCCGGATGGCGGGGGCGTCGCCCCGGTCGGCGAACCCGGTCACCACCTCGTGCAGGAGCCGGTGGCTGAACGCGTCGGTCCAGTCCGCGGAGGTGTAGCCCGCGTCCAGGTCGACGTGGTGGACCTCGACCTCGCGCAGCCGCCGCCAGACCACGCGCGCTGCCCGCTGCGGCGCCCCAGGAATGTCGAGTACGACGGACCACGCCTCGGCGGGCATCTGCGCCGCGGCCTCCGCGAACCGGGCGGCCGACGTGCGGACGTCGGTGAGTTGCACCTCCGGTCCCCGCGGCGCGCCGGCGGCGATGTCGGCCTCGCGCCGCCCGGGACCCGCGTACTGCGGGGTCATCACACCGGTACGGGCCCAGGTGAGCAGGTTGGTCAGGCCGTCGGCGTTGCGCGCGATGTGGGCCAGCACGTGCCCGCGGCTCCATCCCGGCAGCAGCGATGGTGCGTTCACGGCCCGTTCGTCGGCCATGGTCGCGACCGTGCCCAGGAGGCGGTCGGTCGCGCGGTCCACCTCGGTCATGAGTACGAGCGGATCAACACTCACGCCTGAAACCCTAGCCGGCACGCCGGTCTCGGCCGCCTGAGCCGCCGGATATTGGCTTTCCGTGCCGGACGAGCGCCCATACCGTCGAGTGGACCTCGACGAGCGGAAGGATCCGATGGCCGTTGACCTCTCGTCCCTCGGCTGGGACGACTCGCTGCGCGCGGCGTACCCGGGGCTGAGTCACCCCGACCACGTCGCGGGCCGGGTCGCGCGTGTCGACCGCGGAGTGTGCACCGTGCTCACCGCCGATGGGCCGGTGCGGGCGAGCCTGTCTGGGCCGGTGCTGTGCGCGGGTGCGGACGACCCCGCGGCGCTGCCGTGTGCCGGCGACTGGGTCGCGGTGCGGACCTGGCCGGATCACCGGGTCACCCTGGAGGCCGTCCTGCCGCGGCGGACCGCGATCCTGCGGCGCACGGCGGGAAAGGGCTCGGTCGGCCAGGTCCTTGCGGCCAACATCGACACGGCCGCCATCGTCGAGCCCATGGACCCCGAGCCGGACGTCCGGCGCATAGAGCGGCTTCTCGCGCTCGCGTGGGATTCGGGAGCCGAGCCGCTCGTCCTGCTCGCGAAGGCCGATCTCGCCGCCGACCCCGCCGCGGTCGCGGACCAAGTCGCGGACGTGGCTCCCGGCGTACCGGTGCTGGCGGTGAGCGCGGAGGGTGGAGCCGGACTCGAGCCGCTGCGGCCCCTCGTCGCCGCCGGTCGCACGCTCGGCCTGCTCGGCAGGTCCGGCGCCGGTAAGTCGACGCTCGTCAACGCGTTGGCCGGCACCCCGGTGATGGCAACACAGGCAATTCGGCGGGTGGACGGCAAGGGTCGGCACACGACCTCGTACCGGGCCCTGATCCCGATCCCGGGTGGGGGCGCCGTGCTCGACACGCCAGGACTGCGCGGTGTCGGGCTACTCGACGCCTCCGACGGACTCGATGACGCGTTCGCCGACGTCGCCGACCTGGCCGTCACCTGCCGGTTCGCTGACTGCCGGCACGCGGGCGAGCCGGGCTGTGCGGTCCAGGCCGCACTCGACGCCGGTGACCTGCCGGTGCATAGGCTGGAAAGCTGGCGCAAACTGCGCCGCGAGCTGGGCCTCGAGGCGCGCCGCCAGGCCGCACGACTCAGGAAGCAGCCGCGTGTACGCCGCGACTGAGCCCCGATCAGCCGTTCGCGGCCAGCCACGGGTCGGCGTCCCGCGTGACCGCGTCGTACAGACTCGCCTCCGTTTTCCCCGCTCGCGGCCGCTCGGGGAATTTTCTGTCGCCCCACGCGGATAGAGTTGCTCGGCACGTTCCGTGCGGTCGCCGCCAGTGGCCGGGGGGCGGTGGCACGGACTCGACAATCCGGCAGATAACGGGAGTGGGCGGGCTGTGGCCGACCGATTGATCATCCGCGGCGCGCGGGAGCACAACCTCCGCGACGTCAACCTCGACCTGCCGCGCGACGCATTGATCGTCTTCACCGGTCTCTCCGGGTCCGGAAAGTCCAGCCTCGCATTCGACACGATCTTCGCGGAGGGGCAGCGACGGTACGTCGAGTCCCTATCGTCGTACGCCCGACAGTTCCTCGGTCAGATGGACAAGCCGGACGTCGACTTCATCGAGGGGCTGAGCCCGGCCGTCTCGATCGACCAGAAGTCGACTTCGCGCAACCCCAGGTCGACGGTGGGCACGATCACCGAGGTCTATGACTACCTCCGGCTGCTGTTCGCCCGGGTCGGCGACCCGCACTGCCCCAAGTGCGGCCGGCCGATCTCCAAGCAGACGCCGCAGCAGATCGTGGACAGGGTGCTGGCGATGGAGGACGGGACCCGGTTCCAGGTGCTGGCGCCGGTCGTCCGCGGACGCAAGGGGGAGTACGTCGATCTCTTCGCGGAGCTGCAGTCCAAGGGGTACGCGCGGGTCCGGGTCGACGGGGTGGTCCACCCCCTCACCGACCCGCCCAAGCTGAAGAAGCAGGAGAAGCACACGATCGAGGTGGTCGTCGACCGCCTGACCGTCAAGGGGAGCTCGAAGCAACGGCTCACGGACTCGGTTGAGACCGCGCTGCGGCTCGCCGGTGGCGTCGTGGTGCTGGAGTTCGTCGACCTGCCGGAGGACGACGAGCACCGCGAGCGGACGTTCTCCGAGCACCTGGCCTGCCCGTACGACGACCTGTCCTTCGAGGCGCTCGAGCCGCGGTCGTTCTCGTTCAACTCGCCGTACGGCGCCTGCCCGGAGTGCACCGGCCTCGGCACGAAGAAGGAGGTCGACCCGGAGCTGGTCGTGCCCGACCCGGAGCGCACGCTGCGCGAGGGTGCGATCCAGCCGTGGGCGACCGGGACCACCCTGGAGTACTTCCTGCGGCTGCTCGAGGCTCTGGGCGAGGCCGAGCACTTCGATCTCGACACGCCCTGGCGGAAGCTGTCCACGAGGGCGCAGAAGACGATCCTGCACGGCGCGGAGGATCAGGTCCACGTGCGGTACCGGAACAAGTACGGGCGCGAGCGCTCCTACTACACCGGGTTCGAGGGTGTCGTGCAGTGGATCGAACGGCGCCACTCCGACACCGAATCGGACTGGTCGCGGGAAAAGTACGAAGGCTACATGCGCGACGTGCCGTGCGCAGCGTGCGGCGGGGCGCGGCTCAAGCCCGAGGTGCTCGCGGTGACGGTCGGCGGCCGGAACATCGCGGAGATCTGTGCGCTATCGGTCGGCGACTGCACGGAGCTGCTCGGCGAGATGGTCCTCACCGACCGGCAGAAGATGATCGCCGAGCGCGTGCTCAAGGAGATCAACGCGCGGCTGCGGTTCCTCGTCGACGTCGGGCTGGACTATCTGTCGCTCAACCGGGCGGCCGGCACGCTCTCCGGCGGTGAGGCCCAGCGGATTCGGCTCGCCACGCAGATCGGCTCCGGCCTGGTCGGCGTGCTCTACGTGCTCGACGAGCCGTCCATCGGCCTGCACCAGCGGGACAACCACCGGCTGATCGAGACGCTGGTCCGGCTCAAGCGGCTCGGCAACACGCTGATCGTGGTCGAACACGACGAGGACACCATCCGCAGCGCCGACTGGATCGTGGACATCGGCCCCGGCGCGGGCGAGCACGGCGGGCAGATCGTGCACAGCGGCTCGGTCGCCGACCTGCTCGCGAACGAGGACTCGATCACCGGGGCGTACCTGTCGCGCCGCCGCCAGATCCCGACGCCGATGGTCCGCCGCCCCCCGACGCGAGGGCGCGAGCTTGTTGTGCAGGGCGCCCGCGAGCACAACCTGAAGAACCTGACGGTGAGCTTCCCGCTGGGTCAGTTCATCGCGATCACCGGCGTGAGCGGCTCGGGCAAGTCGACGCTGGTGAACGACATCCTGTACATGGTGCTGGCTAACAAGATCAACGGAGCCCGGCTGGTGCCCGGCCGGCACACCCGGGTCACCGGTCTCGACCTGGTCGACAAGGTCGTCGGGGTCGACCAGTCGCCGATCGGGCGTACGCCCCGATCCAACCCCGCCACCTACACGGGCGTGTTCGACCACATCCGCCGGCTATTCGCGGAGACCACCGAGGCCAAGGTTCGGGGGTACGGCCCGGGCCGGTTCTCGTTCAATGTCAAGGGCGGCCGGTGCGAGAACTGCGCCGGCGACGGCACCATCAAGATCGAGATGAACTTCCTGCCCGACGTGTACGTCCCGTGCGAGGTCTGCAAGGGCGCCCGGTACAACCGGGAGACCCTGGAGGTTCACTACAAGGGGCGCACGATCTCCGAGGTGCTGGAGATGCCGATCGAGGAGGCGGAGCGCTTCTTCGCAGCCATCCCGCCGATCCACCGGCACCTCAGCACGCTTGTCGACGTGGGCCTCGGCTACGTCCGGCTGGGCCAGCCGGCCCCCACCCTGTCGGGCGGCGAGGCGCAGCGCGTCAAGCTCGCCTCCGAGCTGCAGAAGCGGTCGACCGGGCGAACCGTGTATGTCCTCGACGAGCCGACCACGGGCCTGCACTTCGAGGACATCCGCAAGCTGTTACGGGTTCTCGAAGGCCTGGTGGACAAGGGCAACACGGTCATCGTCATCGAGCACAACCTCGACGTGATCAAGACTGCCGACTGGATCATCGACATGGGCCCCGAGGGCGGGCACAAGGGCGGGACGGTGATCGCCACCGGCACGCCAGAGGAGCTCGCCGAGGTCCGGGAGAGCCACACCGGCGCCTTCCTGCGGCATGCGCTGGGTCTGGACGGCGCGCCGTCGGGCGGCTCTAGGGCGGTGGCCCGGGCAGCGACCGCGAACGGTACGTCGTCGAAACGCGGCGCGGCACCGATGGGCCGCACGCCGGCCAGGCGCAAGCCGGCCCCCGCGAGCGCCAGCTGACGGCTGCCGGCAAGCTGAAGGTCGCCGCCGGCGATCTCCTAGCTTCCATCGAAGCGAGCGACTTCAACGCGGTCCCGATCACCGTCGAACACGCCCTCGCGGCCGGCCGTCTACCGGCTCATCACCGTGATCCGTTCGACCGAATGCTCGTGGCCCAGGCACTTCTCGACGGCTGGACGCTCGTCACCCGGGACCGGGCATTCGCCGCGTACGGCGTGCCGATCCTGGTTGCCTGACCGCCGCGGAACCGGCGAACAGGCTGGGGGCTCTTCCACATCGTTGACCGACGCCGGGAGGACCGTGAGATCGCCGAACTGCCCACTGACGCGCCGCCGCCTGGTGGCCGGCGTCGGCGCCGCCGGACTCAGCGTTCTCGTCGCCGCGTGCGGTGGCGGGGAGGCGCCGGCCGGCGCCCGCCAGTCGGGGGCGCCGGTCGCGACGTCGGCGCCGGCTGGCGGGTCGGCTGCAGCCACCGCTGCGCCTACTCCGCCGCCGGGCGCGAGCACGGCCGCCGCGGCGCCGCGTGTCCTCACGCGGACCGCCGACGTTCCGGTGGGCGGCGGCGTCATCGTCCAGGCGGACGGTCCGACCCTGGTCGTGCAGCCGACGGCCGGCGTCTTCAAGGCGTTCAACGCCCGCTGCCCCCATCAGGGCATCGTCGTCGGCTTGCCCGACTCCAACGGCGTGATCACTTGCCCGGGGCACCGCGCGCACTACCGCGCCGCGAATGGCTCGCTCATCGACGGGCCGTCGCCGCGCGGGCTCGAGCCCATCCCGGTCTCCGTGGCCAACGGCCAGGTCCGCCGGGCCTGAGTCACAGCCACGACACGGCCGAGGATGAACCATTTCCCAGGCGCACGCGTGTCTACTGGCACCGCGCTGGCGTGCCGGCGCCGGACACTGTTGACGAGACGGAAGGGTTGGATCATGCGTGACGTGCGGGCGGCCGAGGGCGGCGCAAGCCGCCGCGGGTTCCTGTTGGGCGCCGGGGCCGCCGGTGCGGCCGTCGTGCTCGCCGGGTGCGGCGGATCGGGGGACGACGGAGGCACCACGCAACCGGGGGGCGGCACGAACACCGGGCAGCCGACGACGAGCGCGCCGGAGGCGACCACGGGTGGGGCGGGCGGCGGGATCGCCAAGACGTCCGACATCCCGGTCGGCGGCGGCAAGGTCTTCGCGTCCGAGCACGTGGTGATCACCCAGCCGAAGGCCGGCACGTTCAAATGCTTCAGCTCTACGTGCACGCACCAGGGCTGTACGGTCGAGAGCGTCAGCAACGGCACGATCAACTGTCCGTGCCACGGCAGCAGGTACGCGATCGCGACCGGCGCGGTCGAGGGCGGCCCGGCCCCGCGGCCGCTGCCGGAGAAGCAGATCACGGTCCGGGGCGGCGAGATCTCGCTCGCGTGATCGCTGCCGAAGCCTGACGGAGGTCCGGACTACGCTTGCCGCGTGGTCGATCCCGCCCAGTACCGCCCCGCGCCCGGCACCGTGCCGGACGCGCCCGGCGTCTACCGGTTCCGGGATGCCACGAGTCGAGTCATCTACGTCGGCAAGGCGAAGAGCCTGCGGAGCCGGCTCAACTCGTACTTCGGCGACACGTGGGCGCTGCACCCGCGCACCCAGCAGATGCTGACCACGGCGGCCGCCGTTGACTGGG
The DNA here is from genome assembly GCA_036506495.1 of Micromonosporaceae bacterium. Taxonomy (GTDB): domain Bacteria; phylum Actinomycetota; class Actinomycetes; order Mycobacteriales; family Micromonosporaceae; genus DASXRC01. The sequence continues at coordinate 44,974 of DASXRQ010000161.1, forward strand.
TCACCGTGACCACCGAGGTCGAGGCGCTTCAGCTGGAGTACGCCTGGATCAAGGAATACGACCCTCGCTTCAACATCAGGTACCGCGACGACAAGTCGTACCCGTACCTCGCGGTCACGCTGAACGAGGAGTACCCACGGCTGCAGGTCATGCGCGGGGCCAAGCGCAAGGGGGTGCGTTACTTCGGGCCGTACTCACATGCCTGGGCGATCCGCGAGACGCTCGACCTGCTGCTGCGGGTCTTCCCGGCGCGTACCTGCTCGTCCGGTGTTTTCAAGCGGGCCGGCCAGATCGGCCGGCCGTGCCTGCTGGGTTACATCGGCAAGTGCTCCGCCCCCTGTGTCGGCAGCGTCACCGCGGAGGAGCACCGGCGGATCGTCGAGGAATTCTGTGACTTCATGGCCGGGCGGACCGACACGATGGTCCGCCGGCTCGACCGGGAGATGCAGGAGGCCGCGGAGCGGCTGGAGTTCGAGCAGGCGGCGCGGCTGCGCGATGACATCGCGGCGCTCCGGCGCGCGATGGAGAAGCAGGCCGTGGTGCTCGGCGACGGCACGGACGCCGACGTGGTGGCCTTCGCGGAGGATCCGCTCGAGGCAGCGGTGCAGGTTTTTCACGTACGCGGCGGCCGGGTGCGCGGGCAACGCGGCTGGGTGGTGGAAAAGACCGAGGAGCTGACGACCGGCGACCTGGTCCACCACTTCTGCACGCAGGTGTACGGCGCGGAGCAGGGCGAGACCGACGTGCCGCGCGAGCTGCTCGTGCCGGCACTGCCGGCGGACGCCGACGCCCTCGCGGAGTGGCTGTCCGGGCACCGCGGCGGCCGGGTGACGCTGCGGGTGCCACAGCGCGGCGACAAGCGGGCGCTGATGGAGACCGTTGCCCGCAACGCCGGCGAGGCGCTGGCCCGTCACAAGCTGCGCCGCGCCGGTGACCTGACCACGAGGAGCAAGGCGCTCGACGAGATCGGCGACGCGCTCGGCATGGCGACCGCGCCGTTGCGCATCGAGTGTTACGACGTCTCGCAGATCCAGGGCACCGACGTCGTCGCCAGCATGGTGGTCTTCGAGGATGGGCTGCCACGCAAGAGCGAGTACCGCCGGTTCGCCGTGCGCGGCGCGACCGACGACGTGGCGGCGATGTCGGAGGTGCTGCGCCGGCGGTTCGCCCGGTACCTCGACGCGCGTGCCGAGACCGGCGAGCTGGGCGAGGAGACCACGATCGACCCCGACCGGCCGGGCATCGACCCGACCACCGGCCGGCCGCGCAAGTTCGCGTACCCCCCGCAACTGGTCGTCGTCGACGGCGGCCAGCCACAGGTGAACGCGGCGGCGGCCGTGCTCGCGGAGCTGGGCATCGACGATGTCGCGGTCTGTGGCCTGGCTAAGCGGCTCGAGGAGGTCTGGTTGCCGTCCGGCCCGGACGGCTCGGGGGCCTTTCCGGTCATCCTTCCGCGCACGTCCGAGGCGCTGTACCTGTTGCAGCGGGTCCGCGACGAGGCGCACCGGTTCGCGATCACGTTCCACCGGCAGCGTCGCTCGAAGCGGATGACCGCGAGCAGCCTGGACAACGTCCCGGGGCTGGGTGAGGTGCGGCGCAAGGCGCTGCTGCGTCAGTTCGGGTCGCTCAAGCGGCTCGCGTCGGCCAGCGCCGAGGAGATAGCCACCGCGCCGGGCGTCGGCCGGCGTACCGCCGAGGCGATCATCGCCGCGCTGCGCGGCGCCGACCCGTCGACGGTCGCCGACCCGCCGTCGGTCGCCGACCCGCCGTCGGTCGCCGACCCGCCGACGGTCGCCGATGTGCCCGACCCGGGTGTCGGCCCGGACGGCACCTAGGATCGGTGCATTGTGACCACAGGATCACCGCCGCCGGATGCGGTGCCGGCGGACGACGCGCCGGCCGAGGCGGCCCTTGCCGATGCCGGGAACGACGACGTGGACCCGGAAGCGACCCGCTCCGACACCGACCTCGTCGTCGTCACCGGCGTCTCGGGCGGCGGGCGCAGCACGGTGGCCCGTGCGCTGGAGAACGTCGGCTTCTACGTCGTCGACAACCTGCCGCAGGCACTGATGCTTGATATGGCGGAGTTGGCGTACCAGGCCGGCGGCTCCGCCCGGCAGACGGCGATGGTGCTCGACGTGCGCAGCCGCGCGTTCTCCACCGATCTGGCCGGCGCCATCCGCGCGCTGCGGGAACGCGGCTTTCATCCACGGGTGGTGTTCGTCGATGCCGACGACGAGGTACTCATCCGGCGGTTCGAGAGCGTCCGGCGGTCGCATCCGCTGCAGGGTGACGGCCGGCTCGCCGACGGCATCGCCGCGGAGCGCAAGCTGCTCTCCGAGGCCCGCGACCAGGCCGACGTGATCATAGACACGAGCCACCTCAACGTGAACCAGCTGCGCGTCCGGGTCGAGGAGCTGTTTGGCGGGGAGGATGCCCGGCGGCTGCGGGTCACCGTGCTGTCCTTCGGGTTCAAGTACGGCCTGCCGCCGGACGCCGACTTCGTGCTGGACGCCCGTTTCCTGCCCAACCCGTTCTGGGAGCCGCAGCTGCGCGACCTGACCGGCAACGACGAGGCGGTCAGTCGGTTCGTGCTCGGCCAGCACGGCGCGACGACATTCGTCGAAACGTACGCCCGGCTGATCAACGCGACCGCACCGGGCTTCGAGCGGGAGGGCAAGCGGTACCTCACCGTCGCCGTCGGCTGCACCGGCGGGAAGCACCGCAGCGTCGCCATCGCCGAGGAGCTCGCCCGCCGCCTGCGCCAGCTGCGGCTGTCCGCCAACGCCCAGCACCGCGACCTGGGGCGCGAATGATCCGGGCGACGAGGGTCGTGGCGTTCGGCGGCGGGCATGGGCTGGCCGCGTCGCTGCGTGCGTTGCGCCGATGCTCCGGCGAGCTGCCGCTCGACATCACCGCGGTGGTCACCGTCGGCGACGATGGCGGGTCGAGCGGCCGGCTGCGGGCCGAGCGTGACGTGCTCCCGCCGGGCGACCTCCGCCAGGCCCTGGCCGCGCTGGCCGCCGACGATCCGGCAAGCACGCTGACTGCGGCGCTGTTGCAGCACCGGTTCGCTGCTACGCCCCCGGCCGAGGGTGGACTCGCGGCCGCGCCCAGCTCGCCGGACGCCCTGACCGGGCACGCCGTGGGGAACCTCGTGCTCTGCGGCCTGATGGAGCTGCTCGGCGACCCCGTGGCGGCCCTCGACCACGCCGCCGGCCTGGTGCGAGCTGGCGGGCGGGTGCTGCCGATGTCCCGGGAGCCGGTCGGGATCGAGGCCGACGTACGAGGTGCCAACCCGGCACGGCCGAGTGAGCTGACGACCGTTCGTGGGCAGCACGCGGTCGCCGTCACACCCGGTCACGTCGAATCGGTGCGCTTGACACCGGCCGGCCCACCGGCGTGCACGGAGGCGACCGAGGCCGTCGGCGTCGCCGACTGGCTGATCTTCGGTCCGGGCAGCTGGTACACGAGCGTGATCCCGCACTTGCTCCTCCCGGACCTGGCCGCCGCGATCGTGGCCAGCCCGGCCCGGCGCCTAGTCCTGCTCAACCTGGCGCCCGAGAACGAGACGCTGGGGCTGTCGCTGGCCGACCACCTCGCGGCCCTGTCCTGGTATGTGCCCGAGCTGCGCATTGATGTGGTGCTAGCTGACGGGAAAGCGCTAGGAGACCCCGAACCCGTCGATCGTGCGGCAGAATCGCTGGGTGCCCGGCTCGTCGTCGCCCCGGTCGCCGTTGCGGACGGCGCGCCCCGGCACGATCCGGTGGCGCTCGGGGAAGCCCTGGTGCCCGTCGTGGGCGCCGATCGTTAACCGTACGAAGAAACGGCCCCACGAGGTGACGACACGATGGCGATGACCGCGGCGGTCAAGGACGAGCTGAGCAGGGTCGACGTGCCAAAGCCCTGCTGCCGACGGGCCGAAATGGCCGCGCTGCTGCGCTTCGCGGGAGGGCTGCACATCGTATCCGGGCGCGTCGTGGTCGAGGCCGAACTCGACACCGGGGCTGTGGCTCGCCGGTTGCGCCGCGAGGTCGCCGAGGTCTACGGCTATCCGAGCGAGATTCACGTCCTCGCATCCGGGGGGCTACGCAAGGGCAGCCACTACATCGTTCGGGTCGTCAAGGATGGCGAGGCACTCGCCCGGCAGACCGGGCTACTCGACGTGCGGGGGCGACCGGTGCGGGGTCTGCCGCCACATGTCGTCTCGGCCAACGTGTGCTGCGCGGTCTCGGCCTGGCGCGGCGCGTTCATGGCACACGGCTCGCTCACCGAGCCTGGCCGGTCCAGCGCCCTCGAGGTCACCTGCCCCGGCCCGGAGTCCGCGCTGGCGCTGGTCGGCGCCGCCCGCCGGATCGGCATCATCGCGAAGGCGCGGGAGGTCCGCGGGGTCGACCGGGTGGTCGTCAAGGACGGCGACGCGATCGCCGCGCTGCTCACCCGGATCGGCGCGCACTCCAGCGTGCTGACCTGGGAGGAGCGGCGGGTACGCCGGGAGGTCCGGGCGACCGCCAACCGGCTCGCGAACTTCGACGACGCGAACCTGCGGCGGTCGGCGCGCGCGGCGGTGGCCGCGGCCGCTCGGGTCACGCGCGCGCTGGAGATCCTCGCCGACGACGCGCCCAAGCACCTGACCTCGGCCGGCCGGCTGCGGCTCGAGCACCGGCAGGCGTCCCTGGAGGAGCTGGGCGCGCTCGCCGATCCACCGTTGACCAAGGACGCGATCGCCGGGCGCATCCGACGGCTGCTCGCGCTGGCCGACAAGCGGGCCCGTGACCTGGGAATCCCGGACACGGAGGCGGCAGTCACCCCCGAGATGCTGATGAGCTGACCCAGCCACCCCCCCTTCTGGGTCGATCTAGGGCGAATGCTGGTGAGTGGACATCAACTAGCCAGAATTCGCCCTAGATCGACCGAAGCGAAGGGGGCGCCGCCGGTCTGCCCGAGCGGAGCGCGGACCTGCGACTCAGCTAGGGTCGCGGGAGAGACGGCGACGGGGCCGGATTGACCTATCGGCGGCCGATCCCTCGGGTCGGCGCACAGTGGCAAGGAGATGGGAACTGTGACCACCCGGGTTGGCATCAACGGTTTCGGCCGCATTGGCCGGAACTTCTTCCGGGCCGCGCTCGCGGCGGGCGCGGACATCCAGCTGGTCGGCGTCAACGACCTGACCGACAATGCCACGCTCGCGCATCTGCTCAAGTACGACAGCATTCTCGGCCGGCTGCCGTCCGAGGTGAAGGCGACCACGGACGAGATCACCGCTGGTGGCCAGACGTTCAAGGCGTTCGCGGAGCGCGACCCCAGCAGGCTGCCGTGGAGCGACCTCGGCGCCGACATCGTGATCGAGTCGACCGGGCTGTTCACGGATGCCACCAAGGCGAAGGTCCACGTCGACAACGGCGCCAAGAAGGTCATCATCTCGGCGCCGGCAAAGAATGAGGACGTCACGCTCGTCATGGGCGTCAACCACGACCAGTACGACCCCGCGAGGCACACGATCATCTCGAACGCGTCCTGCACCACGAACTGCCTGGCACCGATGGCGAAGGTCCTCCACGACGCGTTCACGATCGAGCGCGGACTCATGACGACCATCCACGCGTACACCCAGGACCAGAACCTGCAGGACGGCCCGCACAAGGACCTGCGCCGGGCCCGCGCCGCGGCGCTGAACATCGTGCCGACCTCCACCGGCGCCGCGAAGGCCATCGGGCTCGTGCTTCCCGAGCTCAAGGGCAAGCTCGATGGGTACGCCCTGCGGGTGCCGGTGCCGACAGGATCGGCGACGGACCTGACCGCCAAGGTCTCGCGCGACACTACGGTGGATGAGGTCAACGCCGCGATGAGGACCGCGGCGGAGGGACCACTGAAGGGCATCCTCACGTACACCGAGGACGAGATCGTGTCGACCGACATCGTGACCGATCCGGCCTCGTGCATCTTCGACTCCGGTCTGACAAAGGTGATCGGCGACCAGGTCAAGATCGTCGGTTGGTACGACAACGAGTGGGGCTACTCGAACCGCCTGCTCGACCTCGTCGCCTACGTGGGCGCCTCGTTGTGATGCGAACCCTCGACGATCTTCTCGGCGAGGGCGTGGACGGTCGGCGCGTGCTCGTTCGCGCCGACCTGAACGTCCCGTTCGACAAGGACCGCCCCGGCGTGATCTCCGACGATCTGCGCATCCGCGCGGTGCTGCCGACGCTGCGTGCGCTGCGCGACGCCGGCGCCGCGGTCATCGTCTGCTCGCACCTGGGCCGGCCCAAGGGGACACCGGATCCGAAGTACTCGCTCGCGCCCGTTGCCGCGCGGCTAGGCGAGCTGCTCGGAGCGCCGATCGCGTTCGCCGCGGACACGGTCGGTGGGTCCGCCCAGTCCGTCGTGGCCGACCTCGAGGGCGGCGAGGTGGCGCTCCTGGAGAACCTGCGGTTCAACCCCGGGGAGACGAGCAAGGACGACGCCGAGCGCGGGGCGTTCGCCGACCGGTTGGCTGGGTTCGCCGACGCGTACGTCAACGACGCGTTCGGCGCGGTTCACCGCAAGCACGCCAGCGTCTACGACGTGCCCGCGCGGCTGCCGAAGTACGCCGGCCACCTCGTGGTGGGGGAGGTCGAGGTGCTGCGCCGGCTGACGCACGAGCCCGAGCGGCCGTACGTCGTCGTGCTGGGCGGCTCGAAGGTCTCCGACAAGCTGGCGGTCATCGAGGCGCTGCTGCCCACCGTCGACCGCCTCCTCATCGGCGGCGGCATGTGCTTCACGTTCCTCAAGGCGCAGGGGCACGAGGTCGGCAAGTCGCTGCTCGAGGACGACAGGGTCGAGACGTGTCGGGACCTGTTCGCCCGCGCCGGCGGACGGATCGTGCTCCCGGTCGACATCGTGGCCGCCACCGCGTTCGCCGCCGACGCCGCACACTCCACCGTGGACGCCGACGCGATCCCGGCCGATCGGCTCGGACTGGACATCGGCCCGCGTACGGTGCAAGCGTTCGCCGACGCGCTGGCGGGCGCCCGCACGGTGTTCTGGAACGGACCCATGGGTGTGTTCGAGTTCGCGCCGTTCGCGGCCGGCACGCGCGGCGTGGCTGAAGCGATCACGAAGGTCGACGGCTTCACCGTGGTCGGCGGTGGCGACTCCGCGGCGGCGGTGCGCGCGCTCGGCCTCGACGAGAACGCGTTCGGGCACATCTCGACCGGCGGGGGTGCCTCGCTGGAGTACCTGGAGGGCAAGACCCTCCCCGGCCTCGCCGCCCTGGAGCCGTAGATGGCGAGGCGCGGCCGCCGGCCGTTGATGGCCGGCAACTGGAAGATGAACCTCAACCACCTCGAGGCCATCGCGCTCACCCAGAAGCTCGCGTTCAGCATGACCGAGCGGCAGCTCACCGACGTGGACGTGGTGGTGCTGCCGCCGTACACCGCCATCCGCAGCGTGCAGACGCTCGTCGACGGCGACAAGCTGCTGATCGGGTACGGGGCGCAGGACCTGTCCCGGCATCGGGCCGGCGCGTACACCGGGGAAATCTCGGGCGGCATGCTGGCCAAGCTCGGCTGCACATACGTCGTGGTCGGGCACTCCGAGCGCCGGGCCTACCACCACGAGGACGACGCGTTGGTCAACGCGAAGGTCAAGGCCGCGCTGGCCAGCGGTCTGGCGCCCATCGTCTGCGTGGGGGAGGGCCTGCCGGTTCGCGAGGCGGGCGAGCACGTGGCACACACCGTCGCCCAGCTCGACGCCGCCTTCGCCGGGCTGACCGCGGAAGACGTGGGGAGCGTCGTCGTCGCGTACGAGCCGGTATGGGCGATCGGCACCGGCAAGGTCGCGACCCCGGCGGACGCCCAGGAGGTCATCGGTGCGCTGCGGGCGCGGATCGCCCAGCGCTACTCCGCGGCGACGGCGGACCGGGTCCGGATTCTCTATGGCGGCTCGGTGAAGTCCGACAACATCGCGGGCATCATGGCACAGCCCGATGTGGACGGTGCCCTCGTGGGCGGCGCGAGCCTGGACCCCGAGGAGTTCGTGCGCATCTGCCGGTTCTACGAGGCTTCGTGACTCCGCGAAGCGCCAGAAATGCGTAGCGCACGGTAACCGGTGGATGCCGGTCGGTGTCGATACGCATACCCGTCCGATCGGATCCCCCGTGTCCCCATTCGATCCCCTAAAGTGTTGCGGGTGGCTCGGCGTGGCCCGATCCACCCACCCCTCGACCACCCCTAGCCAGGTGCTCGGCGGCGGCCGGTCGGCCGCCGCCACGCCGTAAGGACGATCATGCTGGAGAGCGGCTGGACGCCTACCGCCGGCGCGCCCGTCGGTCGCCCGATCCGCCGTCGCGACGGCGGAGTGCGGCGGCTACGCACCGTATCGATCGCCGGGGCCATGGTGCTGGCCGTGGTCGCGACCGCCGCGTGCGACACCGCGGATGCGGCGAACCAACCGTCTCCGCCGCGACAGGGCGGGACGCTGCACGTCGTGCTCACCCAGGGCATGCCCCTGCACCTCGACCCGCAGCGGCTCAACGCGGCGACCGATGCGAATGTCGCCCGGCTGTTCACCCGCACCCTCACCACGTTCAAGGCCGAGCCCGGCGAGGCGGCGAGCGAGATCGTGGGCGACCTGGCCACGGACACCGGACGCCCGAGTGAGGGCAACCGGGTCTGGACGTTCCGCCTCAAGGACGGCATCCGCTGGCAGGACGGCTCCCTCGTCAACTGCGAGCAGGTCAAGTACGGCGTGGAGCGCAGCTTCTCGGACATCTTCGACACCGCGCAGACGTACCCCAAGGCCTTCCTCGAGGACAACAACCCGCCGTACAAGGGGCCGTTCGTCGCTGGCAACAACGGCGGCAAGGGCCTCGAGTCGGTCGAGTGCGTGGACACGCAGACCGTCCGGTTCCGGCTCAAGCGACCGGTGGGCGACTTCGGCTACACCGTCGCCATGACCGTCTTCGCGCCGGTTCCGCTCAACGAGAACCGCCAGGCATACGACCGCAACCCGTGGTCGAACGGCCCGTACATGATCCAGACGTCGACGGACAAGCAGATCGTGCTGGTCCGCAACCCGCACTGGAACAAGGCCAGCGACCCGGTCCGCAAGCAGTACCCCGAGAAGATCGTCATTACCAACAACGAGAACGCCGCACTGGTGACCAACGAGTTGGTCCAGGACCAGGGTGAGGCGAAGTCGACGATCATGCTCGACACCGACGTGGCGCCCACCTTCGTGCAACAAGTGGTCAACGACCCCGCGCTCAACGGGCGGACCGTGCAGGGGCCGACCGGCGCGGTTCGGTACTTTGCGATCAACACCCGGAACGTCAAGGACCTGCGCTGCCGGCAGGCCCTCGCGTACGGCTTCAACAAGCGCAAGTACCGGTCGGCGATGGGCGGATCGATGTTCGGCGAGCTCGCCACGTCGATCATCCCGCCGAACCTTAAGGCGCATAAGGACTTCGACATCTACGGCACGAAGACCAACCCCGAGGGGCAGCGGGACAAGGCACAGGACCTACTCGCGCAGGCCAAGGGCACGTGCTTCAAGAACAACAAGATCAGGGTCGCGTACCGGAACACTCCAGCCATCCGGCGTTACGTGAGCACGATCGTGGACACGTACGCCCGAAACCTCGGCCTCGAGGTGGAGCTCGACCCGGTGGATGCCGAAACCTACTTCGACAAGGTCTCGAACATCGCCAACCCGTACGACCTGATCTACGCCGGCTGGGTCGCGGACTGGGCGAACGGCTCCGCGGTGATCCCGCCGCTGTTCGACGGCCGCACCCTGAAGCCACCGGGTGAGCTCGGCACGAACAACTACTCGTTCCTCAACGACCCGGAGATCGACCGGCAGATCGACGAGGCGTACGCCGAGGCGGACCTCAATCGGCAGTATCTGCTCTGGGGCGAACTGGACAACAAGCTCCAGGAGATGGCCGTCACGATCCCGATCCTGTTCACGAACGGGCTGCGGCTGGCCGGGTCGAACGTCCGGGGCGGCTTCATCCACCCGCAGTTCGCGCAGCCTGACCTGGTCGCCCTCGGCCTGGCTGACCCCTCGCTGTCGCCCGCCTGATCGCCGCGCCGCGGCGGCCCGCTATCCTTGGTGGGCCGCCGCGCCGGGCGGGTGCATCTGAGAGGACCGTTCATGCCGATCGCGTTCGCCTACACGTTGATCGTGTTGCTAATCATCACGAGCGGCCTGCTCACGCTGCTGATCCTGCTCCATCGGGGCAAGGGCGGCGGCCTGTCGAGCATGTTCGGCGGCGGCGTGAGCTCGAACCTCGCCGGTTCATCGGTGGCGGAGCGGAACCTCGACCGCTACACGATCCTCGTCGGCGTCGTCTGGTTCGCCTGCATCGTGGGGCTGGGACTCTGGCTGAAACTCGCGATGAAGGGGTAATGCCTGAGCACCGGAAATAGTCGTACACTCTTGCGCGCGGCCCGATTTGTGCGGGCCGCGCGCAACTGTTCCCGGCAACGCTTCATCCCCGTCGCGCCGCCGACCTGGCGGCGAACCCCCTTCGACAGGAGCGAGCACCCGTGGCAAGTGGCAGCGCCATTCGCGGCACACGGGTCGGGTCAGCCCCGACCCGTCCGGTTGAGCGGTGCGAACCCGCCGCCCGCCGTTCGGTGACCTACTGGTGCACCAATGGGCACACCATCACCGTCCACCTCGCGTCGGACGCCCCCCGCCCGGCGACCTGGGACTGCCCCCGCTGTGGGCAGCAGGCCGGCCTGGATTCGCAGAACCCACCCGGCCCGCTGCGTCCCGAGCCGTACAAGACTCACTTGGCGTACGTGAAGGAGCGGCGCACCGACGCCGACGGCGCCGCGATCCTCGCCGAGGCCCTGGCCGCCCTCCGCCAACGCCGCGGCGAAATCTAGCCAGAGCCCGCGAGCGCCGCGGCAGCCTCACCCGGTCGCGAGCGCCCAACCCGGTCGCTCGGGCCGCGGTAGCCCAGCCCGGTCGCGAGCGCCGCGGTGGCATCTGGAGCCGAGGACGACGCGGCGAAGCCGCCGTCGCCCGCAGGCGAAGATGGCACCGCGGCGGCGCGAGCCGTCCGAGCGGCGCGAGGACCAGCTAGCGCAGCGAGCGCAGGCGGGGCGACACCTCGGCGGCGGCGGCCCGGTCGAGCAGCCATAGCGTCCGGTCCACGCCGTGGACCCCGGCGGCGGGCACCTGCACGGGCCCCGCCCCGGCCAACGCCATGCCGACCGCGCGGGACTTGGTCACGCCGGTGGCCACGAGCCAGACGTCCTCGGCCGTGTTGATCGCGGGGAGGGTGAGGCTTATCCGGGTGGCCGGAGGCTTCGGGCAGCCCCGGACCGCGCTGACCGGCCGGGTCTCGTACGCGACCGGGTGCTCGGGGAACACGGACGCCACGTGGCCGTCCTCGCCCACCCCGAGGAGCAGCACGTCGAAGTGCGGTAGGCGGGCCGTGCCCGGTCGGGCCGCGGCGGCGAGCTCCTCCGCGTACCGGGCCGCGGCGGCCTCCGGATCGTCGCCGTCCGGGCCGTCGGACGGCGGCATCGGGTGCACCCGGGACGGGTCCAGCGGGAGCGCGTCGAGCAGCGTCTCGCGCGCCTCGGTTTCGTTGCGGTCGGGGTCACCGGCCGGCAGGAACCGCTCGTCGCCCCACCAGATTTCCACGTGCGCCCAGTCGACGGCGTCACGTGCCGGGAGGTCCCGTAGCGCCCGGTACACCGCCGCCGCGACCCGGCCGCCGGTGAGCACCACGCTCGCGAGCCCGCGTTCGACCTGCGCGTCCAGGAGCTTGACGGTCAGCCGGGCGGCCACCGCCTGCGCGAGGACGTCCGGATCCGCGTGGACGACCACGCTCGTTTCGCTCACGTCTGATCCGGCGGCTGGACGGGGGGCATGTCGGCGCGCTTGGCCGCCGCCGGGTCCCTCCAGACGTGTACGCGGGTCGCCGGGCGGTCATTCAGGTCCATACCGGTGAGCGCGGCGAGCGCGTCGGCGTAGATCTGGTCGGCGTCCAGCCGGCGCAGCTCCTCGGCGAGCTCGTCGCCGAGCGGGCGGCGGACCAGGGGCATGTGCCGGTCCAGCTGGCCGGTGCGACTGAACACCGCCGTGCCGTTCTCCCGCGTCAGGCGGATCGTCTCGCCGTTGGCGCTGTCCAGCTGGATGCTGCGCATCCGGGCGTACTCTTTGGTCGGCTCGAGGGTGGCCACGATGCCGAGCCGGGCCTGGAGCCAGCCGCGCATGAGCGCCGCGGTCGGGTCGGTGGGCGGTGCGACGACGTTGCCGGCAATGACCTGAGGCTCAACCATGTCGAACGCGGCGGCGACGAGCGTGCGCCACAACGTGATCCGGGTCCAGGCGAGGTCGGTGTCGCCCGGTGCGTAGTCATCCGCCCGCATACGCAGCGCGACCACCGGGTCGGGTGACTGCGCCGCGTCCGTGATTCGCCGGTCGGCCACGACGCCGAGGAAGTCGTACGCGATGCGGTCCGGTGGTTCGCTGTGCCACCACGTGACGACCGGGACGTCGGGCGCGAGCAGCGGCATCACCACCGACTCGGCGTGCAGCGCCAGGCGCCCGAACATCCGCATCACGACGGCCTCGCACGGGCCGAGCCGGCCACCGACGACGATCTCCGCGTCGAGCCGGCTGTGGTCC
>DASXRQ010000162.1:0-35759 GCA_036506495.1 Micromonosporaceae bacterium
CGGCCCAATCGGCCGATTCACCGGCCCATTGATCGACAAGATGCTCACGGCGACCTTCACGGAGATGTTGGCTGCCACCGAGGAGGCCGCCCTCGCGAGCGGTGGCGAGCGCTGACAGCGTGCTTCTGAACGCCCGCACATTCCGCCGACAATGCGCATCGGCGGTCGGCGCACACATCACTGTCCGTACGCTTGTCGGCTGTTGAGGCTGCTCGGCTTCGTTGACCCGAGTAGTCGGTCGTCCTGTCCGGAGCTCTGAGCGCGTTCACTTGCTGTGGTCGCCGGGGCATAGGTCTTCCAGGTGCCGCCTGCTTCGGTCCAGACCTTGGCCACGTGCTTGGTGTGGTAGCCGAGGGCGTCGGCGATGACGGGCGCCGGCGCTTGGAGGACGAGCTGGCGTAGGGCGGCCACGCGGGTGGCCTCGGCTGGGATGCCGAGCCCGCGGACGAGATCCAGCAGGTGGCGTTGGTGGGCCGTCGTCGGTCAGTACCCGCCGCAGCAGGGCCAGCCGCCGGGTCTGGGTCAACCGCTCACCGGTACGGGTGTTGAGGGTGGGCAGGGCCAGTTTCGGCATGTGGTGGGTGGTGATGGCCCAGGTGAGGAACATCCGCGCGGCGCGTTTGTGGTGCTCGGCCGCTTGCCCGTGCCAGGCGTCGAGGTCGGCCTAGGTGCAGTCGCCCAGCCGCCGGTCGTGCTGGTCCAGCCAGGCCAGGAACCGTTCGGCCTGGGTGAACTGCTCGGCGGTGAACCGTCGGGCGGCCTCGGTCAGCGGCCGGGCGCCAGCGCGGGTACGCAGTCGGGGGATCTGGTGCCAGACGCCGAACTGCAGCAGCAGCCGGTAGTGCGGGTTGCCGGTCAGGGTGGCCAGGCGGTGATGCAGCCAGGTCTGGGTGTGCAGCAACTGCTTGTCGACGGCGGGTAGCACCCCGGCGCTCATGAGCAGGTCGCGCAGGTGCGCGACGGTGCGCCAGTTCTCCAGCTTCTGCAGCTCGTCGTGGGTCAACGGCACCCGGCCGGTGGCCAGGTCCCGCAGCAGTAGCGGTCGGTCGTAGCGGCGGGTGCTGCGCGGGTCGGCGTGCCCCATCGCGTCCTGGACGTCCTACGACAGTGGCGCACCCGCCGCGGTCGGTCCTCTTCCAGCGCGCCCTTCGCCCGCGCGGGTGCCGTCGGTATTCCACGACGATCTGCGGTTGACGTCGACCTGCGCGATGGCAGAATCGGCCCGCTGCCGCTGAGTCATCCCTCGTCGCGCGACATCGATCGGCGCAGCTCGGCGGCTTCGGCGCTTGCGGCGGCGGCCTCGGTGGTACGCCCGATCCCGGACAGCGCCTTGGCGCGCATCTCTAGCGCCTGGGCCAGCCGCCGGCAGTGTCGTATGGCGGTCCCGCGCAATATGCCGGTCGGGTCGGGTGCGGCGGCGTTCAACGCACGAGACGCCCGTACGGCTTCGTCGGCGAGCGGTAGGCACGCCGCCGGATCGTCGCGGTCGAGCAGGTAACTGCCCAATAGAAGCAGTACCCGGGCAAAGGTGACCCGGTCGGGCTCCTCCCGCGGGGGCGTCCGCCGGTATGTCTGGAGGCTTTCCTCCAGCGCCGTGGCCGCCTCGTCGACGCGACCGGCCGACGCCAGAGCAAAGGCGAGGTCGTACAGCGCGTGCGCATGGCCCAACGGCTCGTCCCCGAGCTGCCGGTAACGATGGAATGGATGTCCCCGAGCGCGAACAGGCTGGAGGCGAGCAGCCGACGGTAGCCCGGGTCCCAGTCGTACAGTCGCCGGAACTCGTGGGCGTTGCCCCGCGCGAGGATCAGCGACAGTCCGAGGTCGCCGTCGGCCTGCAGCGTCTGGATGTACTGCAGGGTTCCCGGCGCCCGCTGCGCCATCGCGATCAACGTCTCCTGGCGGCGAGCGTGCCGGTCGGCCAGCGCGATCTCGTGCCGCCCCTCGAACGTCTGCGCGCGGTAGTGCAGTTCGGCCGCGACGACACCGACCAGAATGAGTACCGGAACCGACCACAACGACAGCTGGACGACCGGTAAATCGCTGATCGCATCGAAGAAGTCAACGGCGGCGTCGGCGACCGCTGCGGTGAGTGCCGCAAGGTGTGCTCGGACCGCATGTTGAGGGCCGCGGCTCCGCCAGCTAGCCCGGCGTCAGTCGGCGCAGATCGCGTCGACGAGGCGTTTGGTGGGGCCGGCGAGGTTCCAGGTGGAGGCGAGCTCCAGCAGCCGGTCCGGGTCCGCGGGCGCCTTGGGCAGGGCGGGATCCAGATCCGGCAGGGCCACCTCGCGGCTGACCCGCACGACGACCGGTGCGACCCGCAGATACTCGGCCGCGGCGAGCAGCTTGGTACGCAGACCGGGCGCGAAACCGGCGGCCGGATCGCCGAGTGCGGCTATGACGCCGGTGAGGCTGCCGTACCGGGTGACCAGCCGGGCCGCGGTCTTCTCGCCGATTCCGGCCACCCCCGGCAGCCCGTCGCTCGGGTCCCCGCGCAGGGCGGCCAGGTCGGCGTACCCGTTCGCCGGTACCCCGTACTTGGCCCGTACCGCCGCGTCGTCGATGACCTCGAGCTTGGCCACGCCCCGGCCGCAGTACAGCACCCGCACCGGCTTGTCGTCGTCGACAAGCTGGAACAGGTCCCGGTCGCCGGAGACCACCTCGACCGGCCCGGGTTCGCGCGCCGCGAGGGTACCGACCACGTCGTCGGCTTCGTAGCCGGCCGCGCCGAGCGCGGGGATGCCGAGCGCGGCGAGCAGGTCGAGGATGATCGGGATCTGCGGTTCCAGCCCGTCGGGTACCTGGTCGCCACCGTCGGCCGCGACCCGGTGCGCCTTGTACGACGGCAGCAGCTGCACCCGCCACGCCGGTCGCCAGTCCTCGTCCAGGGCGCAGATCAGCCGGTCCGGCTGCCGTCCCCGGATCAGCGTGGTGAGCATGTCGAGGAAGCCACGTACCGCGTTGACCGGGGTACCGTCGGCGGCGCGGGCGGCCGACTCGGGAACCCCGAAGTAGGCGCGGAAATACAGGCTGGGCGCGTCCACGAGCAGCAACGGTCGGCTCACCCGGTGAACCTTACCCGGCAGCCGGACGGACGTTACCTAACGAGCGTTAAGCTGGACCGGTGAGCGTCGAGCGCATCCTGCCCACCCCCGAGGCCGCCGATCTGATCGAGCTGACCCGGGAGATCGCCGACCGGGAGCTGGCGCCCCGGGCCGCGGACTTCGAGGCCCGCGGCGAGTTCCCCCGCGACGTCCTGGCTACCCTCGGCCGGGCCGGGCTGTTCGGCCTGCCCTACGACGAGGAGTACGGCGGCGGAGGCCAGCCGTACGAGATCTACCTGCAGGTGCTGGAGGAGATCGCGGCGCGCTGGCTGCTCGCCGCGGAGGCGATCAGCGTGCACACCCTGTCCTGCTACCCGGTCGCCGCGTTCGGCACCGACGCGCAGCGCAAGAAGTTCCTGCCGGACATGCTCGGCGGCGCGCTGCTGGGCGCATACTGCCTGTCCGAGCCGGCCGGCGGGTCGGACCCGGCCGCGATGACCACCCGGGCGGTACGCACCGGGGACGAGTACGTCATCTCCGGCACCAAGGCCTGGATCACCCACGCCCACCACGCGGACTACTACAACGTGTTCTGCCGGACCGGTGGGCCGGGCCCGAAAGGCATCTCGTGCCTGCTGGCTGACGCGGGTACCCCCGGGATCGTGCCGCAGGCCCCGGAGCGCACCATGGCCCTGCGGGCCTCGCCCATCGCGCAGATCGCCTTCGACGAGGCCCGGGTCCCCGCCGACCGGCTGATCGGCGAGGAGGGGGTCGGTTTCCGGATCGCCATGCAGGCTCTCGACGCCGGTCGGCTCGGCATCGCCGCCTGCGCGGTGGGCCTGGCCCAGGCCGCCCTCGACTACGCCGTGCGCTACGCGCGCGAGCGCGAGCAGTTCGGTCAGCCGCTCATCGAGTTCCAGGGCGTCGGGTTCATGCTCGCCGACATGGCGACCGCGGTCTCCGCGGCCCGCGCGCAGCTGCTGTGGGCGGCCCGGCTCAAGGATGCGGGGCGCCCGTTCAGCATGGAGGCGGCCAAGGCCAAGCTGTTCGCCACCGATATGGCGATGCGGGTGACCACCGACGCGGTGCAGGTACTCGGCGGCTACGGCTACGTCACTGACCATCCGGTCGAGCGCTGGATGCGCGAGGCCAAGGTGCTGCAGATCGTCGAGGGCACCAACCAGATCCAGCGGGTGGTGATCGCGCGGCACCTGGCCCGCGACTGACCCGGTCGTAGACCGGCAGTGCGAGCTCCGCCAGACCTGCGATGGGGGAGACTCGACCCGTGGGGGACGTACGGGCCGCGGTCGACGAGGTCTGGCGCGCCGACGCGGCCGGCATGCTCGGGGTACTGACCCGGCGGCTGGGTGACCTCGGCCGGGCCGAGGACGCGCTGCAGGATGCGCTGGCTGAGGCGCTGCGCACCTGGGAGCGGGACGGGATACCGGACTCGCCGGCCGGCTGGCTGGTCACCACCGCCTGGCGGCGGGCCCTGGACGGGCTGCGCCGGGATGCGGCCGGTCGGCGGAAGCTGGCCACGCTGACCGCCGATCCGGCTCGGGAGCCGACCGACGAGGACCGGCTCGCCCTGATCTTCGGCTGCTGCCATCCGGTGCTGCCGGTCTCCGCGCAGGTACCGCTGACCCTGCGGGCGGTCTGCGGGCTGTCCACCGAGGAGATCGCGGCGGCCTACCTGGTTCCGGTACCGACGATCGCCCAGCGGCTGGTCCGGGCCAAGCGCACCCTCGCCGAGCGCGGCGTGCCGTTCGACCTGCCCGACCCGGACGACTACCCGATCCGGCTGCCGGCCGTCCTCGCCGTGGTCTACCTGGTGTTCAACGAGGGGTACCTGGCCAGCGGGCGGACCACGCCGCTGCGGCGGGAGCTGGCCCGGGAGGCGCTCACGCTGGCCCGGCAGCTGACCGTGCTGATGCCGGGGGAGCCCGAGGTCGCCGGGCTGACCGCCCTGCTGGAGCTGAACGAGGCCCGGGCGGCCACCCGGTTCGACTCGTGGGGCCGCCTGGTGCTGCTGGAGGAGCAGGACCGGTCCCGGTGGGACCGCGCGTCGATCGAGGCGGCTACCGCCCGGCTCGGCCGGGCGGTAGCCATGGGGCGTCCGGGCCGGTACCAGCTGGAGGCCGGTATCGCCGCCCAGCACGCCCGCGCGTCGTCGTACCAGCGCACGCACTGGGCCGACATCCGGGCGCTCTACGACCAGCTGTACGCGCTCTCCCCGTCCCCCGTTGTGCTGCTGTCCCGGGCGGTGGCCACCCGGTACGTGCACGGACCCGAGGAGGCGCTCAAGGAGGTCGACGCGCTCGGTGACCGGCTCGCCGGGTACCGGTTGTTCCACGCGACCCGTGCCGAGCTGTTGCACGCCTGCGGGCGTACCGACGAGGCGCGCGACGCCGCCCGGCGCGCGCTCGCGCTGGCCACCAACCCGGCCGAGCGCGAGCTGCTGGCCCGCCGCCTGTTGAGCTGATCCGTCAGCGCTAGCTCCCGCTGTGGTCGTAGACCGGGCGTACCTCGATGCTGCTGCTGCCGGTCAGCCCCGGCCAGGTACCGGCGACCGCCGCGGCCTCGTCGATGTCATCGCACTCCAGCACGCACATGCCGCCGATGACCTCCTTGAGCTCCAGGTAGGGGCCGTCGGTGACGACCACGTCGCCGTGTGGCCCGGGCCGGACCGTCTTCGCGGTGCTGGTCGGCTGCAGGTGTACCCCGCCGTTGGCGATCTTCCCGGCCCGGCTCCACTTCTCGAACCAGGCGAAGACCTCCTTCATCTGCGCGTCCGACTGCTCGGGCGTCACCTCGTCCCACTCCTGCTCGTTGCCGTTGATCAAGATCGCGTACTTCATTGCTGCGCTCCTCCGCCGCGCGGACGCCCTTCGCGTCCACCTAACCCCATGTCGAACGGCGATGACGGGCACTCGACACCCGCCCGGTATTTTTGCCCCGTGGAGGAGATCGACCGGGCGATCGTGGCCGCGCTGACCGGTGACGGCCGGCTGTCGTACACCGACCTGGCGGAGAAGGTGGGCCTGTCGGTGTCGGCCGTGCACCAGCGGGTACGCCGGCTGGAGCAGCGCGGCGTGCTCAAGGGGTACGTCGCCCGGGTCGACTACGAGGCGGTCGGGCTGCCGTTGACCGCGTTCGTGGCGATCCGCCCGATCGACGCGGCCGCTCCCGACGACGCACCGCTACGGCTGGCCGGGCTGACCGAGATCGAGTCCTGCTATTCGGTCGCGGGGGAGGACTTCTACCTGCTGCTGGTACGTGTGAAGAGCCCAGGTGACCTGGAGCGGCTGCTCCAGGAGATCCGTACCGCCGCGAACGTGACCACCCGGACGACGGTGGTGCTGTCCACCCCGTACGAGGGGCGACCGCCTCAGGTCACCTGAACGTTCCAGCCGCGGACCACCGGCCGCTCGTGCTCGTACCCCAGCGTGCAGAGGGTGGCCGTGTCCAGCGCGAGCAGCCCACCGGCGGCGACCGGCAGCCCGACCCAGCGCGCGCCCGCGACCCGCAGTGAATGGCCGTGCCCGACCAGCGCGACGTCGCCGCGCGGCAGCAGCTCGCGCACCCGGGCGAGGACCCGGTCGATCCGCGCGCCGACCTGCTCGGGCGTCTCCCCGCCGGGGCAGCCGTCCCGCCACAGCACCCAGTCCGGCCGGTCGGCCCGGATCTGCTTGGTGGTGATGCCTTCGTACCCGCCGTAGTGCCACTCGGCGAGGTCGTCGTCCACCTCGGTGACGGCCAGGCCGGCCAGCCCGGCGGTACGCCAGGCCCGCTGTCGCGGGCTGCTCAGCACCGCGACGAAGCGCCGCCCGGCCAGCCTCTGGCCGAGGAGCCGGGCCTGCCGCTCGCCCTCCGGCGTCAGGGGCACGTCGGTGACGGACGTGTGCCGGCCCGTCGCGCTCCACTCGGTCTGTCCATGCCGGACCAGCACGATCTCCGTCACCTCTGGTACCTCCGTCACGCTCCCCATTCTCGGGGACCCGGGTCGGTTCTACATACCTAGCTTCCTAGGACGCCATACCGGATGTGAAACGGGTTAGACCGCAGAAGCGGCGGGAACCCCAAAGGGGTAAGGAACGCCCGAACCCGGAAGGGGAGAGCGATGAGCAACACCGACAAGGCCCGCAACGAAGCTCAGGAATTCAAGGGCAAGGCCAAGGAGTGGGTCGGCGACAAGACCGACAACGAGCGCCTTGAGGCCGAGGGCGAGCGGGACCAGCTGTCGGCGCGTGCCAAGCAGGCCGGCGAGCACGTCAAGGACGCCGCGCACGACGTGGCGGACGAATTCCGCTGATCTGCGGTACACCGAACCACTGCCTGTTGGGGGCGGCGCACCCGGGGGCGCCGCCCCCAACCTGTCAGCTCTCGGGCTGCTCGGACTGCTTGCGCCACCAGGCCCGGCCGGACTCGCCGAGCGTGTCGATCGGGTCGTAGTAGGGGTACCGGCGGGTGAGCGCGTCGGCGTCCTCGCGTTCGATCGAGGTGCGGTAGTTCTTGGTCCAGTACGAGATGCCGTGCTCGCGGTCGTACTCGGTGACCATGTGTACCCAGCGCTTGCCGACGTACGGCACGTCGCAGACGATCCGCGGGGTGGCGTACCCGGGCAGGTAGCCCATGATGTCGTGCTGCAGTTCCTGCGCCTGCCACACCGCGACCCGCCAGTGCTCGGCGTTGGGGATCATGTCGCACATGTAGAAGTAGTACGGCAGGATGCCGGCCTCGCCCTGCAGCGCGAAGCACAGATCCAGCAGGTCCCGGCTGGTCGCGTTCACCCCGCGCATGAGTACGCCCTGGTTGCGTACGTCCCGCACGCCCACCTCCAGCGCCGTCTGGGTCGCCTTGGCCACCAGCGGGGTCAGCGAGTTGGCGTGGTTGACGTGGGTGTGGATGGCCAGGTTGACCCCGCGCCGGGCGGCGGTCCGGGCGACCCGTTCCAGCCCCTCCACCACCTCGGCCTGCAACCAGTGCTGGGGCAGGCCCATCAGCGCCTTGGTGGCCAGCCGGATGTCCCGGATCGTCTCGATGCCCAGCAGCGACATCAGGAACGACTCCAGGTGTTTCCACGGCACGTTGGCCACGTCGCCACCGGAGACCACCACGTCCCGCACGCCGGGCTGGCTGCGCAGGTAGTTGAGCATGCCGTCGTACCGGTCGAGCGGCTTGAGGGTGAGCTTGAGCTTGCCGACCGCCGGCGTGGAGTTGCCGACCAGGTCCATCCGGGTGCAGTGGCCGCAGTACTGCGGGCAGGTGGACAGCAGCTCGGCGAGCACCTTGGTGGGGTAGCGGTGGGTCAGCCCCTCGGCGACCCACATGTCGTGCTCGTGCAGCGAGTCGCGGCTGGCGTACGGGTGGGACGGCCAGGCCGGGTCGCGGTCGGAGGCGACCGGGATCATGTACCGGCGGACCGGGTCGGCGTAGAACGCGTCGGTGTCCGGCACCCGGTCGGGCACCATGGTGTTGAGCATCTGCGGGGGTACCAGCATCGACATGGTCGCCATGGCCTGCTGGTCGGCCGCCAGGTCGGCGTAGAAGCGCTCGTCGACCAGGTCGCCGAGCAGGTCGCGCAGCTGCCGGAGGTTCTTCACGCAGTGCGCTCGCTGCCACTGGGCGGACTCCCACTGCTCCCGGGTCACCCCGCGCCAGCCGGGGAACCGGGTCCAGTCCGGCTCGACCAGCTCGCGGCGTCGGTACTCGAAAGGCTGCACACTACCTCCGGACGGATATCCTTCGTCGTCGATGCGACGTAACTGGAAAACTTTTCGCGATCACACTACAATACAGGAAGTCTTCCCGTCCTCACCCGTGAAAGGGGCAGCAATGACGTCGCCCGTGGGGCTGCACCGCGTGGTCGCGCCCGCCGGTGTCCTCCCGCAGGCCGCCCAGCGCCTGGACGCCAGCCCCCGGATCGGCGCCGACGAGGTACGCGTCCGGGTCGAACGGCTCAACCTCGACGCGGCCAGTTTCCGGCAGCTGTCCACCCGGCACGGCGGCGAGGGCGCGGCGGTACGCGCCGAGGTGCTCGGGATCATCGAGAGCCGGGGGAAGATGCACAACCCGGTCACCGGCTCCGGCGGCATGCTCATCGGCACGGTCGAGGAGGTGGGGCCGCAGTCGCCGCTCGGGCTCAAGCCCGGCGACCGGGTGGCCACGCTGGTCTCGCTCACCCTCACCCCGTTGATCGTCACCGACGGCCTGGGGCGCTGGGACGGGCTGGGCGAGCAGGTGCCGTGCGACGGGTACGCCATCCTGTTCGGCCGCTCGATCGTCGCGGTGCTCCCCGACGACCTCGACCCGGAGCTGGCCCTCGCGGTGCTCGACGTGTGCGGCGCCCCGGCGCTGACCGCCCGGGTGGTGCGCGGCTACCCGCAACCCACGGTCGCGGTCCTCGGCGGCGCGGGCAAGAGCGGCTGCCTGTCGCTGGCCGCCGCGCGGCGCGCCGGGGCCGCCCGCACGATCGGGGTGGTACCCACCGCCGACGAGGCCCGGCGGCTGGCTGCCAGCGGGCTGGCGGACGCGGTGGTGGTCGCCGACGCGCGCGACCCGGTGGCCCTGGCCGAGGCGGTCGGACAGCCGGCCGACGTGACCGTGGTCTGCGTGGACGTGCCGGGCTGCGAGCACGGCGCGATCCTGGCCACCGCCGAGCGGGGCACGGTGATCTTCTTCAGCATGGCCACCTCGTTCGCGGCGGCGGCGCTGGGTGCCGAGGGGCTGGCCGCCGACGTGACCATGCTGATCGGCAACGGATACCTGCCCGGGCACGCCGAGCTGGCGCTGGACCTGTTCCGCGGCGAGCCGGGGGTACGGGCGCTGTTCCGGGCGCGACTGGCGGCAGACTGAGCGGTATGACCCTCGCCACCCTGTACCGCAACGGCCGGGTACACAGCCCGGCCGACCCCACCGCCACCGCGCTGCTGGTCCGCGACGGGTACCTGGAATGGCTCGGCGTCGAGGCCGACGCGCCCGCCGCCGACCGTACCGTCGACCTCGACGGCTGCCTGGTCACGCCGGCGTTCGTGGACGCCCACGTGCACGCGACCAGCACCGGCATCGCCCTGCTGGGCCTGAATCTGTCCGGTACCCGCTCGGCCGGCGAGGTGCTGGACCGGGCCGCCGAGCACGCGGCGAAGCTGCCCCCGGACGCGCTGGTGCTCGGGCACGGGTGGGACGAGTCGACCTGGCCGGTACCCGAGCCACCGGGCGCGGCCGAGCTGGCCCGGGCGGTACACGGCCGGCGGGCGTACCTGTCCCGGGCCGACGTGCACTCGGCGATCGTGTCCAGCCCGCTGCTGGCCGGGGTGGCGCCGGACACGCCGGGCTGGTCCGCGGAGGGGTGGCTGCGCCGGGACGCGCACCACGTGGTACGGCAGGTGGCGATGGGCTCGATCCCACCGGCCCAGCGGGCGGTGGCGCAGCGGGCCACGCTGGACCGGGCGGCGTCGCTGGGCATCGCGGCGGTACACGAGTGTGGTGGTCCCGAGATCTCCAGCGAGGACGACTTCAGCCAGCTGCTCAAGGTGAGCGGTCAGGGCGGGCCGGAGGTGTACGGGTACTGGGGTGAGCTGGGTGGCGCGGTCCGGGCCCGGGAGCTCGGTGCGGTCGGTGCGGCCGGGGACCTGTTCGCCGACGGGGCACTCGGCTCCAGGACTGCTCACCTGCGCACCCCTTATGTCGGCGGCGACACCAGCGGCCACGGCTACCTGACCGCGGAGCAGGCCGCCGCGCACCTGGTCGAGTGCACCACGCTCGGCGTGCAGGGCGGCTTCCACGCGATCGGCGACAAGGCGATCGCGACCGTGCTGGCCGGCTTCGCGCTGGCCGCCGCCGAGGTCGGGGTGGACCGGCTGCGCGAGGCGCGGCACCGGGTCGAGCACCTGGAACTGCTGGACAAGCAGATGATCGCCGGGCTGGTCGCGTTCGGGGTGGTGGCCAGCGTGCAGCCGGCCTTCGACCGGCTCTGGGGTGGCGAGGACCAGATGTACGCGCAGCGAATGGGCCCGGCCCGGTCGCTGGCCTCGAACCCGTTCTCGGCGCTGGCCGGCGTCGGGGTGCCGTTGGCCTTCGGCTCGGACTCGCCGGTGACCCCGCTGGACCCGTGGGGCACGGTACGGGCGGCGATGCGCCACCACAACCCGACGCACCGGGTCGGCTTCCGCACCGCCTTCGCCGCGCACACCCGGGGTGGCTGGCGGGCCGCCCGGCGCGACGAGGACGGGGTCCTGGCACCGGGCGCGCCGGCCACCTTCGCGGTCTGGGACGTGCCCACCCTGCCCACCCTGACCTTCCCCGGCCCGGACGAACCCGAGCCGGCCCTGCCGGTGTGCCGGCGCACCGTACTGCGCGGTGAAGTGATCTACGACGCGGAGAATTCATGAGCGGGAAGCTGAACCTTGACCCGAAGCAGGTACGGCTGGCCCGGCAGCTGGCCCGGCGGGCCGGCAAGCCGGTGGTGGATCTGGCCCGGAGCCACACCACGGTGTCCGTGGAGCGTGCGGTGCTGCGGCTGGCCGGGATCACCGGTGCCGACCCGGACGGCATCCCCTGGGTCAACCGGCTGGTCGACGCGGTGGTCGCCGATGTCGGGCTCGGGCACGGGGTGGCGCTGCCGGTGTTCCACGCGCTGGCCGAGTCCGGCGCGCACGACCTGACCCTGCTGGCCCAGAAGGCCGCCGCCGGCTCGGTGCGTTTCGCGGTCCCGTCCGGTCGCGAGGCTCTTTCGGCCCGCCGCGCCGCGCGGCGGGCGGTCGCCGCCGGAATCAAGCGGATCGACCGGCGCCGGGCCGAGCGGGAAAGGCTGATCCAGCGGTACGGCGATCCCAGGCAGCGGCCGTGGATCTACCTGATCGTGGCCACCGGTGACATCTACGAGGACATCCCGCAGGCCCAGGCGGCCGCCCGCGCCGGCGCCGACGTGATCGCGGTGATCCGCTCGACCGGACAGTCCCTGCTCGACTACGTACCCGAGGGGCCGACCCGGGAGGGCTTCGCCGGCACGTACGCCACCCAGGAGAACTTCCGCCTGATGCGCGCCGCGCTCGACGACTCCTCCCGGGAGCTGGGCCGGTACGTCCGGTTGACCAACTACGCCAGCGGTCTGTGCATGCCGGAGATCGCCACGCTGGCCGGGTTGGAACGGCTGGACATGATGCTCAACGACTCGATGTACGGCATCCTGTTCCGCGACATCAACCCGATCCGTACCTTCGTCGACCAGCGTTTCTCCCGGCAGGTACACGCCCGGGCCGGGATCATCATCAACACCGGCGAGGACAACTACCTGACCACCGCCGACGCCGTCGAAGCGGCGCACACGGTTACGGTCAGCCAGCTGCTCAACGAGTACTTCGCCCACGAGGCGGGTCTGGCCGACTGGCAGCTCGGCCTGGGCCACGCCTTCGAGATCAACCCGGACCTGCCCGACTCGTTCCGGCTGGAGCTGGCGCACGCGCTGCTGGCCCGTGAACTGTTCCCGGACGCGCCGCTGAAGTGGATGCCGCCGACCAAACACATGACCGGGGACGTGTTCCGCGGCAACCTGCTCGACGGGTTCTTCAATCTGGTCGGCACGATGACCGGCCAGGGCATCCTGCTGGTCGGCATGATGACCGAGGCCGTCGTCACGCCGTGGCTGTCCGACCGCGACATCGCGCTGCAGAACGTGCGGTACGTGCTGAACGCCTGCCGCGGGCTGCACGAGGACTTCGCCCCGGCGCCCGGCGGGTTCATCCAGCGGCGCGCTCACCAGGTCCTCGACGAGGCCGTGGACCTGCTGGAGCGCATCGTCGACGACGCCCTGCTGGAGGCCATCGCCGACGGCACGTTCGGCATCATGAAGCGGCCCCCCGACCGCGGCAAGGGCCTGGACGGGGTGGCCGGTCACGAGCCGACGTACTACAACCCGGCCACCGAGATCCTGGAGACGGCACCGTGACCGCGAAGATCATTCGGCCGTACGGCGACACGACCGGCGACGGCATGGTCCAGATGTCGTTCACGCTGCCGATCCCGCACGACAAGCGGGCCGAGGGCGCGGCGCTGCAGCTGGCCGCGAAGATGGGCATGGACCCGGCGATGGTCGTGCACGCCAAACAGATGGGGGAGGGGTACACCTTCTTCGTCGTGTACGGCCGGGTGCACCACCTCGTCGACCTGTCGCAGGTGCAGGTCGTCGAGCGGGACTTCCCCCTGCTGTCCGCCAAGGAGATCAACGCCCTGATCCGGCAGCGGCTGCGGCGCAAGGTGACGGTCGTCGGCGCGTGCATTGGCACCGACGCGCACACGGTCGGCATCGACGCGATCCTCAACGTCAAGGGCATCGCGGGGGAGAAGGGCCTCGAGTACTACCGGGAGCTGAAGGTCAGCAACCTGGGCGCACAGGTCAGCGTGCCCGACCTCGTCGAGACGGCGCGCCGGGAGCGGGCCGACGCGGTGCTCGTCTCCCAGGTGGTCACGCAGCGCGACGCGCACCTGCACAACACCCGAGAGATGTCCGCGGCGTTCCGGGAGGCGCTGCCGGCCGAACGGCGTCCGCTGCTCATCGTCGGCGGCCCACGCTTCGACGAGCTGATGGCGTCCGAGCTCGGCGTCGACCGGATCTTCGGCCGCGGTACCACCCCGCGCGAGGTGGCCAGCTTCCTCGTCCACCGGCTGATCACCGAACGCGACGAGCGGAGGGCGGCGGCATGAGCACCGACCCGCGGCTCGGCCTGACTGTCATCCACCGCCGGTACGTCCCGTACGCGCACGCCCACTACGCCGGCAACCTGGTCGACGGCGCGTACGCCCTCGGCCTGTTCGGCGACGTGGCCACCGAGGCGTGCATCCGCACCGACGGCGACGAGGGGTTGTTCGCGTCGTACTCGGACGTGCAGTTCCGGGCGCCGATCCGGGCCGGCGACGTGCTCGAGGTGGTCGCCACGGTGACCCGGGTCGGCACCCGCAGCCGCACCATCGAGTTCGAGTGCCGGGTCGCCTGCCGCGGCCGCCCCGACAAGTCCGAGTCCGCCGCCGAGGTGCTCGACCCGCCCGTGGTCGCGGTGATCGCGACCGGCACGGTCGTCGTCCCGCCGGCGCCGTGACCCGGGCGTACGCCGTCTGCGCCGACGTCGGCTCCACGTTCACGAAGGTCGCTGCCGTCGACCTGGACACCGGCGAGCTGGTCGGCGCCGCGTCGACCCCCACCACGGTCGGCACCGACGTGCTGCACGGGCTCGACGCCGCGGTCGCCCGCGCCACGTCCCGGCTGGCCGGGCGGCCCACCCGCACGTACGTGTGCTCGTCGGCCGGCGGCGGGCTGCGGCTGGCGGTGGTCGGCTACGAGCGGCTGGTCACCGCGGAGGCCGGCCACCGCGTCGGACTGTCCGCGGGCGCCCGCGTGGTGCACGTGGCCGCCGGCCGGCTGGACGCGACCGGTGTACGCGCGCTGCGGGCCGCGCGCCCGGACGTGGTGCTGCTCGTGGGCGGCACCGATGGCGGTGACGCCGCGGTCCTGACCCACAACGCGGCCCGGGTGGCCGGCGCCCGGCCGCGGATACCCGTGGTGCTCGCCGGCAACGCCGACGTGCGGGCGGAGCTGTCGGCGCTGCTCGCGGCGCGTGGCGTGCCGGTCACCGAGGCGGACAACGTCCTGCCGCGCATCGGGGTGCTCAACGCCGGCCCGGCCCGGGCGGCGATCCGCGGCGTGTTCCTCCGCCACGTCATCGGCGGCAAGCGGCTGTCCCGGGGCCCGCGGTTCGTGTCGCTGGTGCGGGCGGCCACTCCGGACGCGGTGCTGACCGGGATGGAGCTGCTCGCCGACCACGCCGACGGCGACCTGGTCGCGATCGACATCGGCGGCGCGACCACCGACGTGTACTCGATGCTGACCCCGGACGCCGAGCGTGAGAGCGGCCCGCGCCGGGAGGTGGCCGGCACGCTGTGGCGGTCCCGCACCGTCGAGGGGGACCTGGGCGTGCGGTGGGGTGCGCCCGGCGTGGTGGGGGCCGCGGCCGCCGAGCGACTGCTCGCGGCGGAGGAGGCGCAGCCGCTCGCGGCGGCGGCGGACGCCCGCGCAGACGAGCCGGGGTCGGTCCCCGCCGATGACGCGCAGCGGGCGGTGGACCGGCGGCTCGCCGCGCTCGCCGCGACCGTGGCGCTCCGTCGACACGCCCGCGGCGAGGCCCTCACGTCCGGCGGGCCCCGCCGTGGGGGCAGGGACCTGCGCGACGCGCGGCTGGTGATCGGATCGGGCGGGGTGCTGCGGCACGCCGGTCCGCGCGACGCGGTCGGGGTGCTCGACGCCGCGCTCGCCGACCATGCGGGCGGCTGGCCGCTGCCGCGGGACCCGAGGGTCGTGATCGACACCGACTACGTGCTCGCCCCGGCCGGTCTGCTCGCCGCCGACCATCCGGCCGCCGCCGTCGCGCTCCTGCGACGACACCTGTGCACGGCGTAACCTGGTGCGACCCGACACGCCGGGTATCGAAACACGCCAGGCGCGACACGCCGATGGGGCGAGATCGACTCCTCTGTACCGGTTGACAGCCTCCGGGGTCGTCCACGTACCGTCTTTGAGTCCTACTACGGGAAGCGGCTGTTGTTCGCTTCGTCCCTTCGTCCGCTGGCCGAGCGACAGTAACCGGTCTAGTCGCATCGGAAGGCTCGGGCCCGGCGCGGGTCGCGGGTTCTCCGCCGGCCAGGTCCAGCGGGCGGGGGTCGGCGGGGCGGCGCGAACCGGCCGCGCCTCCCGGTGTATGGGCAGGGGGTCGCGCGGCCAGTAGACAACGGCCGAACGTGGGCAGCCGGTCCACGCACGGTCGGTCCGAAGGTCGATGTGCATCGTCCTGCCGCACCGGGCCGTGAGGGGCCTGGGAGCACGGGGCGCGGCCATCACCGGCCGCGCCCCGATTTCCCACACCGCCCCCGCCCCCGCCCCATCGCCCCTCGCCCCAACTCCGTCGAAGTTGGGCATCTCAACCCGCCTCGACCGCCCAACTCCGACGGAGTTGGGGAGGCGGGCGCTGTCTATGCTCGTCGGGTGATCCCCGCCGTGCGGGCGGCCGAGGAGCCGCCGGGCGCCCCGTCCGCCGCGGACCGTCCGGCCGCCGTGCCGCGCTCGCTGCCGGCACCCGCCGCCGCGATCCTCGCCGTGCTGTCGGGGCTGGCCCTGCTCGCCGCGTTCCCGCCGGTCGGGCTGTGGTGGCTGGCACCGGCCGGGGTGGCCGGGCTCGCGACCGCGGTCCACCACCGCGGGATCCTCGCCGGGGCAGGCCTCGGCCTTTTGACCGGCCTGGTGTACTTCGCGCCGTTGCTGAGCTGGACGAACCTGCATACCGGATACGTGCCGTGGCTGCTGCTCTCGGTGCTCGAGGCCGCGTACGTGGGCCTGCTGGGCGGGCTCGCCGCGTACACCAGCCGACTGGTCGACCGCGTGCGCTGGCTGTGGCCGCCGCTGACCGCGGTGTTGTGGGTGGCCCAGGAGGCGGTGCGGGACCGTACGCCGTTCGGTGGCTTCCCGTGGGGTCGGCTCGCGTTCAGCCAGGACGGTTCGCCCCTGCTCCGGCTGGCCGTGCTGGGCGGCGCCCCGCTCGTCACGTTCGGGGTGGCCCTGGCCGGTGGGCTGCTCGCGGCGGCGGCGTGGCGAGCGCCGCGGTCGTGGTGGACGGGGTCGTGGCGTACCCGACCGGGCTGGCTCGCCGGCGGCGGGCTGGTCGCCGCCGCCGTCGCCGTGTTCGCGGCCGCCGCGTTGATACCCGTGCACCACCCGGACGGGCCGGTCGCCCGGGTGGCGATCGTGCAGGGCAATGTCCCCCGGCTGGGGCTGGATTTCAACGCGCAGCGCCGGGCCGTGCTCGACAACCACGTCGCCGCCACGCTCGACCTCGCCGACCGGGTCGCCGCCGGCACCGAGCGCCGACCGGACCTGGTCGTCTGGCCGGAGAACTCGAGCGATATCGACCCCCTGCGCAACCCCGACGCGGCCGAGCGGATCTCCGCGGCGGCCGACGCGATCGGCGCGCCGATCCTGGTCGGGGCGGTGCTGTTCGGCCCCGGGCCCGGTCAGGTCCGCAACGTCGGGCTGCTCTGGCGTCCGTCGGCGGGCCCGGACCTGGGCCAGCTCTACGTCAAGCGGCACCCGGTGCCGTTCGCCGAGTACGTGCCGCTGCGGCGGCTCGCGCGCATGGTCAGCAAGGAGGTGGACCGGGTCGGCTCGGACTTCGTGGCCGGCACCGCGCCGGGCCTCGTGCGGGTGGCGCCGGCGGGCGGCGGCCCGCCCGTCGTGCTCGGGGACGTCATCTGCTTCGAGGTCGCCTACGACGAGGTCGTCCGCGACACGGTCACGGACGGCGCGGGCCTGCTGGTCGTGCAGACCAACAACGCGACGTTCAACGCGGCCGAGGCCCGCCAGCAGATGGCCATGGTTCGGCTGCGGGCCGTCGAGCATGGACGGTCCACGCTGATGGCGTCGACCGTCGGGGTGTCCGGCTTCGTTCGCACCGACGGGTCCGTGGTCGACGCCACCGGTTTCAACACCAGGGCCATCGTGGTACATGATTTGACACAGGGCGCAACGCGTACGCTGGCGACCAAGTTGGGCTACTGGCCAGAGGTGGCGCTGGTCGCGCTCGCAGCGGCCGGTCTGGCCGGTGCGGTGGCGGCGCGCCACCGCAGGCGGCCGGACGAGCTGGAGGGGGCAGGGTGAGCGACGAGACGACGGGCTCGACGCCGCAGGGGTACCCGGGCATCGGGCGGGTTCTGGTCGTAATCCCGACCTACAACGAGGCGGACAACGTCCGGCCCATCGTGGAGCGGGTGCGCCGGGCCGTGCCCAGCGTGGACATCCTCGTCGCCGACGACAGCAGCCCGGACGGGACCGGCGCCATCGCCGACGAGCTCGCCGCCGCGGACGACCAAGTCCACGTGCTGCACCGTCCCGGCAAGCGCGGGCTCGGCTCCGCGTACGTGGCCGGCTTCCGGTGGGCCCGCGAGCGCGGCTACGACGCGGTCGTCGAGATGGACGCCGACGGCTCGCACGCCCCGGAGGAGTTGCCCCGGCTGCTGGACGCGCTGCGCGACGCCGACGCCGTGCTCGGCTCCCGGTGGGTGCCCGGTGGCGCCGTCCTCAACTGGCCGGTGCACCGGCTGCTGCTGTCCCGCGGCGGCAACCTGTACACCCGGCTCGCGTTGGGGATGCCGTTTCGGGACGCGACCGGCGGCTACCGCGCCTACCGAACCCCGCTGCTGGACAAGGTCGACGTGGAGTCGGTGGCGTCGCAGGGCTACTGCTTCCAAGTGGACCTGGCCTGGCGGGCATACCGGAACGGCCTGCGGGTCGTCGAGGTCCCCATCACCTTCGCCGAGCGGGAACGCGGCGCGAGCAAGATGAGTTCCGCGGTCGTGCGCGAGGCGCTGTGGCGGGTGTCGCTGTGGGGGCTCAAGGCTAGGCGGGACGCGCTGCGGCGCGGGCTGCGCAGCGAGTCGCGCTGGCCGTAGCGGGGCCGTCGAGGAGTTGTCGTGGGGCGGGGGCTAGCGATCGCGCCGTTGGCGCTGGCGATCACCATCCTCCTGGAGATCGCCGTCTTCGTGCTGCTGGGGCGCTGGATCGGCTACCCGTGGGCGGTGCTGATCGTGCTCGCCCTGTCGGGGCTCGGGCTCGCCCTGCTGCGCCGCGAGGGGATCCGCGCGTGGCGCCGGTTCCAGGCCGCCGCCGAGGCCGGCGAGCGCCCCGGCATCCATGTGACGGACGGTCTGGTCGGGCTGCTCGGCGCGCTGCTGCTGGCAGTGCCCGGGCTGCTCACCGGCGTACTCGGGCTGCTGATGCTGGTGCCGCCCGGAAGGCAGCTGGCCCGGGCCCGGCTGCAGCGGACGGCCGAGCGCCGGCTGTCGCCCACCGTCGTGGGCGATCTGTTCGGACCGCGACGGGTACGCGTGCAGCGGGACACACCCGCCGACGCCGGCCCGTCGGAGGGCGGACCGGGTGGGCCGCCCGCGCCACCCGGTCCGGTCGTCGAGGGCGAGATCGTGGAGCGCGACGACCGCTAGGCACAACACGCCGCCCCGGCCACCTGGGCCGGGGCGGCGAGCGAGATCGGTGTCAGGCGGACCGACCGCGGCGTGCCCGAACCTCCTCGAGCCGCTCGGCGAGGATGTCTTCAAGTTCGGAAATGGACCGCCGCTCGAGCAGCATGTCCCAGTGCGTACGCGGCGGCTTCGCCTTTTTCTGCTCGGGCTCGCTGCCGTCCACGAGGCGCGCGATGCTGCCGTCGAACTTGCACTCCCAGGTGATCGGGACCTCGGCGTCGACGGCGAAGGGCACCTCGAAGCGGTGTCCCTTGGCGCAGAGGTACTCGCGGGTCTGTCGCGGGGCCAGCTCGGTGTTCCGGTCCGATTCGTAGCTGACGGCCCCCAGGCGGCTCCCGCGCAGCATGCGCTCGCCCATGATCGGCTTTCCCCCTCGGTCGTGGTGCTGGTCTGTTCGATGTAACGACATGGGCCGGTCTGACGATTCCCGACCGACCCTCACGTCTTCCCGATGTCGCCGCCCCGAAGCGTATCGGCAAGCCGGGTTCCGGTGAGCGGCCTCGCCGCCGTCACGGCCCCAACTAACGTAGCTTACGTCCGCTTTGCGCCTGATTTGTGCTCGGGCACCGCCCGTCGCGGGAGGGGTGCGATGTCCCGTCACCGAGGTAGCCGTCGGCGCGCCCGCCGAGAAGACATTCTTCGGACATCCACGCGGTCTGTCCACGCGTCGGTCGCGTGCGGGCTCGCGCCGCCGTCGGGCGGCACTCGCAGCTGCCGCTATGTCGTCGGCGTATCCACGTCCGGCCGGACGTCCGGTAGATCTGGCTGGATCTGGATGTCGCGCGGTTACTGCGCGCCGGCGACGTTACGCACCGTGCCGGGGCCGCCACGATCGCCTCGTGGGCCTATGCCGACGAGTGGGCCCCAGCTCGGTCGGCGGCCGGCTCGATCGTGGGATGCCGGCGCGGCGGCGAGGGCGCCAGCTCGCCCGTCGCGGCGCCGTTCACCGGCGCCGCGACGGTGGTCGCGGCGGCGGCCTCGTTCGCCTCCGTCGCGGCGTCGATGGCGGCGTCGATCGTCGAGTGGGACGGCCAGCGGGCGGTCATCGCGCCCACCAGTAGCACGCCGGCGACGCTCCACACGCCGACCACGGTCGGCAGCGCGAACCGGTCCGCCAGCACGCCCGTCACGATGATCGCGAATCCCTGGGCCAGCTGAACCCCGGACTGCATCACGCCGAACGCCCGGGCCCGGTAGCCGGCGCGGAGTACCTGGACGAACAGCCCGTTGGCCGCCGGGAACATGCCCGCGAGCGCGAAGCCGGAGACGGCGGCCATCGCCGCGATGACAAACACGTACGGGTTCAGCAGGGCGGGCACGAGCGCCAGCGGGGTCAGCACGGCGAAAGCCGGAATCAGCCGCCGGCGCGCGGCCGGCCGCACGAACCGACCGATGACGATGCCGCCGACGATGAAGCCGATCGGGCTGGCGACCATGATTGCGGCCTGCATCCAACCGGCCTCTGCACGCGTCTCCGCGAGCCTGCCGGCCCACGCGGCGGCGAGCCCCTCGGGCACGATGCCGAAGAGCACGGTGGCGACCACGACGAGGCCGATCGCCCGCATCACCTCGGAGCGGAAGATGAGCCGGAAGCCGTCGGCCGTCTCGCGCAGCACGTGCTCGCGCCGGGCCGGCACGCCGATCGGCAGGTGGTTCGCGACGCCGACCCGGATGAGCAGTGCGGACAGGCCGAACGTGGCAGCGTCGATCAGCAGCGCCAGCCGTGCGTCCACGGCGGCCAGCGCGGCGCCGCCGGCGAACCCGACCACCTGGGTGAGCTGCGCGACGCTCTTCGTCAGCGACATCCCGACGACGTAGCGGTCGCCGGTCAGCACCTGCGGCAGGAGTGCGCTGCGCGCGGCCTGGAACGGTGGGTTGAGCATGGACGTGCCGAACAGCAGCGCGAGCATCACCCAGATCGGCATGCCGGGCAGCGCGACGAGCGCGATCAGGACCATCCGCAGCAGGTCGCAGGCCACCATGACCGGTCGGTACGACCGGCGCTCGGCCATCGCCGCGAGCACCGGTCCGCCGGCCAGCCACGGCAGGTAGCTGATCGCGAACGAGACCGCGGACAGCGCCACCGACTCCGTCGCGTGAAAGACCAACGCGGCGACCGCGGCCTTGGCGAGGAAGTCGCCGATCCAGGAGAAGACATCGGCGACGAACAGGAAACGGTACTCCCGCGCGGCGAACACGTCACCGAACGTGGCCGGTCGTTCGGTGCTGCGCGGCCCCGAGCCGCGCGTCGGTCCGGACACCCGGGCCCCTCCCCAGCGTGACGGTTCTGTCCGCTGCGATTCTGCCCGATCGGTTGACGTCTTGCTAGGGCAAACGGACCGGCCGACGCGCTTCCGACACCGAACGGGGGACCGTTCGGCCAGAACCGGTCAACCGCACAGCGCGTCGAGGTGGTGATCGGCCTCCGGCGCGATGTCCTCGCCGCGCAGCCAGCGCCGGATCCACAGCCGGGCGGCGAGCTCGCCGACGTCGTCGCCCCACGCCGCGTGCTCGAGCAGCAGCGCCGCCGCCACCGCGTACGCCAACCGCAGCGCCAGCCCGCGGGCGCCGGCGACCACCGACGACGACGGTTCCGCGGTCACCGTGGACAGCGCCGCGGCGAGGGCCGCGGTGGTGCTGGCGAGTGTGTCCGCGAGCGCGGGGGATAGCCCGCGGGCCTGGTCGGCGGCGGCCTCCAGCCGGCTCAGCAGCGGCTTGTCGGCGTCGTCCCGGGCGATGGCGCGCAGCACATCGAGCGCGAGCACGTTGGTGGTGCCCTCCCAGATCGGCAGCACCTGCGCGTCGCGCACCAGCCGGGGCACGCCGGTGTCCTCGACGTAGCCGGCGCCACCGAAGCACTCGACGTATTCGCTGGCCGAGGCGACCGCCAGCCGGCCGGTGGCGAGCTTGGCCAGCGGCGCGACGATGCGCAGTTCCGCGGCCGCGGCCGGGTCGGCGCCGATCTCGACCCGGCCCAGCAGTCCGAACGCGTGGGCGGCCAATGCGAAGGCGCCGGCCGCGTCGACGCCGAGGGTGGCCAGCGTCGCCCGGTGCAGCGGCAGAGTGTCCAGCCGGCCGCCGGCCACCTCGCGGGCCGCCGCGTACGCCCGGGCGTACGCGAGGCCGCGGCGCATCCCGCCGGCGGCGGCCGCCGCGTTGTGCAGCCGGGTCACGACGACCAGCGTCATCATCCGGGTCAGGCCCGGCTCGTGCGGGTCGCCCAGTGGCATTGCGTACGCCTCGTCCAGGCCGATCTCGGCGGTCGGCAACGCGCGCGTACCCAGCTTGTCCTTCAGTCGACGCACGATGACGCCCGGCGCCGGCCCGGCCGGGTCGGCTGCGTGGTCGGCCAGCGGCGAGTCGGCGGCGTACCGCGGCACCAGGAACGGCGCGAGCACCCGGCTGCCGTGCTCGGCGCCGGCCGGGCGGGCCAGCGCGACCGCGACTGCCGAGTCGGCCGCCGAACAGAACCATTTCTCGCCGGTCAGCCGCCACGAGCCATCGCCGGCGGGCCGCGCCGACGTGGACGAGCGGGCCAGGTCCGAGCCGCCCTGCGACTCGGTCATCCACTGACCGCTGGTGATCGCGGTGTTCGGGTCGGTGGACAGCAGCCGGGGCAGCCAACCCGCCCGGATGGACGGGTCGACCTCGGGTCGGGACAGCAGCGCCGCGGCGCCGTCGGCCATCGCCACCGGGCAGCTGAAGGTGGCCGACTCCGGCCCGTACACGTGCAGCAGCGCGTGCTGCACGACCCGGGCCGCGGCTCCCCAGGTGCCCCGAGCCGCCGGCAGGTAGGGCAGGGCGACCACCGCGTGCCGGGCGGCGGCGGCCCGTTGGGCCTCCCAGCCGGGCGCGGTCTCGACGCGGTCGACCCGGGCACCCCACGGGTCGTAGCGGACCAGCCGCGGCGGATGCGCCTCCGCGTCGGCGTGCGCCGCGCGCAGCGGCCCGGCCACCTCGGCGGCGAGCGCGGTGAGCCGGTCCGCGGCGGCCGAGTGCCCGGCGGCGCCGAGCGTGCGGCCCAGCCACGACCGCAGCAGCGGGTCGCCGGCGTACGCGTCGGCCGGCGCGGGGACGGTCTGCACGAAGCGGGCCACGCTGCGAGCCTAGAGAACCGGGCCTAGAGAACCCGGGGTGGGATGTTGCCGGCGGCGAGGATCGCCCGCCGCATGGGCACCGCCAGCAGCAGCACGAACCCGATCGCGAAGAACGCGACCAGCGAGATGATCGCCGCCTGGTAGCTGCCGGTCGACTGGTAGGCCAGCCCGAACAGCAGCGGGCCCAGCCAGCTGGTGCCCTTGTCCGAGATCTCGTACAGGCCGAAGTACTCGCCCTCTTTGCCGCGCGGGATCAGCTGGCTGAACAGGGATCGGCTCAGCGCCTGGCTGCCGCCGAGCACGATGCCCAGCAGGGCGCCGAGCAGCACGAACGGCATCGGCTTGCCCACCGGCAGGACATACGCGATCGCGAGCACGACGGTCCACAGCACGAGGCTGGCCAGCACGGTCTTCCACGCCCCGACCCGGCGCGCGATCGCGCCGAGCAGCAGCGCTCCGCCGAACGCCAGGA
The DNA here is from genome assembly GCA_036506495.1 of Micromonosporaceae bacterium. Taxonomy (GTDB): domain Bacteria; phylum Actinomycetota; class Actinomycetes; order Mycobacteriales; family Micromonosporaceae; genus DASXRC01. The sequence continues at coordinate 23,685 of DASXRQ010000162.1, forward strand.
ACTGCACCATCAGGATCGTCTGGACCTGCACCGCCTGCGACAGCTTGAGGTACTTGTCGGCGTAGACCGCGGCCATCGTGATGACGGTCTGGATGCCGTCGTTGTAGACCAGGAACGCGATCAGGAAGAACAGGCTCAACGGGTACGCCCGAAGCCCGCGCAGGGTGTGCCCGAGCTGGCGGAAGCCGTCGGTGAGCACCGAGCCACGGGCCAGACCCTCCGCCGGCGGCCGGTTACGCAGCCGGGCCAGCGGCAGCGTCGTGAACCCCGCCCACCACAGGCCCGCCGAGACCAGGCTCCACCGGGCCACCTCCGCCTTGGCGTCGTCGCCGGCGACGATCGCGGCCGCGGCGTTGACGGCGAGCAGCAGCCCACCGCCGAGGTAGCCGATCGCCCAGCCGCGGCTGGACACCGCGTCCCGGTCGTCGGGGCCGGCCAGCTGCGGGAGGAACGAGTTGTACACGACGATGCTGGCGCCGAAGGCCACGTTCGCGACGAGCAGCAGGGCGCTGCCGAGCAGGTACCGCTCACCGGTGAGGAACACGAGCCCGGTGGTGGCGGCCGAGCCGACGTACGCGAACACCGCGAGCAGCTGCTTCTTGCGCGGCGAGCGGTCCGCGATCGCGCCGACCACCGGCAGCACGAGCACCTGCAGCACGACCGACAGGGAGATGGTGTACGCGAACAGCGAGCCGGACGCGACCGGGATGCCCAGCGGGTGCACCCGGCCGGCGGCGTCGGCCGCGCGGTCGGCGATCGAGGTCAGGTACGGGCCGAGGAAGACCGTGACGACGGTGGTGGAGAACGCCGAGTTGGCCCAGTCGTAGAAGTACCAACCGACCCGCTCCCGCCGGGACGACAGCTCACCGGCGTCCGCGGTGGACGGTGCGCTCACCACCATGTTCGGCATCCTCGGCGGTCAGGCGGCCCACAGGCCGCGGCTGGCGTACACGTCGCGCAGCACCTCGACGTGATCGGTCATGATGCCATCCACTCGCAGGTCAAGTAAGTCGTGCATCACGGTCGGCTCGTCGATCGTCCAGACGTGCACCTGTAGGCCGAGCCGGTGGGCGTGCCGGACGAACCGCCGGTCGACGACGGGCACCCGCCCGTACCGCAGCGGCACCTGGGCGGCGACCACCGACTCCGGTAGCCGCAGCCGGCCACCGATCACCGAGGCCACCCGCAGCCGGGCCGCGCCGCGCCGGCCGAGCGAGGTGGCCAACCCCGGGCCGGCCAACGCCCGCACCCGGGCCAGTCGGGCGTCGTTGAAGGAGGCGACCAGCACCCGGTCGGCGGCGCCGGTGCGGGAGACCGCGTCCAGCGTGGGCACCACCCCGTCGTCGGTCTTCACGTCGACGTTGAACCGCACCTGCGGCCAGGCGTCGAGCACATCGTCCAGCCGCGGCACGACGGCCGACCCGCCGACCCGGACGCTGGCCAGGTCGGCCCAGCGCAGCGCGTCGACGCGCCCGCGCCGCCCGGTCAACCGCCGCAGCGTGGCGTCGTGGAACGCCACCGCGACACCGTCCGCGGTGGCGCGCACATCGGTCTCCACGTACCGGTAGCCGAGGCCGATCGCCCGGGCGAACGCCGCCGCGGTGTTCTCATCCCCGTGAGCCGCGCCGCCGCGGTGTGCGAAGGCCAGCGGTGTAGGCGCGTCCAGGTACGGGTATCGGTGTGTCACGCGCGCAGTATGCCGGTGGCAATCGCCGGACCGCGGCCACGGCTCGTCAGCCGGGCGTGCGGTCGGCGAGAATGACGCTGTCATGCTGCCGGCCGGGAGGTGCGGGTGACCTCGAACGACCGCCCCCGCTATGTGGTGGCGACCGCGACGGACGCCACCGCGGTCCTGTACCGGCTGACGCGCGCCGGCTGGACCGCGCGGGAGGGCTTCGCGCTGGCCGAGTCGGCCCGCGACCTCAGCCGGGCCCGGCTGGTCCTGTTCGGTCCGGTGGCGGACCTGTCCACGGTGCAACAGGCGGTGCTCGCCGCAGCACGCGGCGCCGGGATCGTGGCCGTCTGCGACCCGGCGGGCGAGCCCGGCCGGGCGCTGGTCGCCGACCTGAGCCGCCTCGGGCCGGTCCACCACGACGCGCACACCGACCCGGCCGCGCCGCCTCGCCCGCCGATCTCCGCGTTGATCCCGGAGCAGCGGGCACTGCTGGACCGGCTCGCCAACGGCGAGACGATCGCGTCGGCCGCGGCCAACGAGTTCCTGTCGCTGCGCACCGCGAACCGACGCATCGCCCAGGCCCGCCAGCTGCTCGGTGTGCGCACCACGCGGGAGGCGGTGCTGGCGTACCTGCGCCAGCGCTGAGCTGCTGGCCCTCGCTCCTCTCGGGCGGCTCGCGCCGCCGTCGGGCGCCGCCTTCGCCCTGCGGGGACGACGGCTTCGCCGCGTCTCCTCAGGCTCCAGGCGTCGCCGCGGCGCTCGCAGCGGAGCGAGGGCCAGCCGCACAGCGTCTATGGGGTGCCGTGGCTTCGGGTGGTGTCGGTCGGTCGGGTCGGGTCGACGTGGCGGGGAGTGTCCGGCTCGTCCGGGCGCAGCGGCGCCAGCGTCTCGGTGAGCGCGTCGATGATCCGGTCCGTGGCGCGGCGGGCGTGCCCGGGCGCCTCGGCGCGCAGCCCGTCGAGATCGATCGGCGGTCCAAAGTGGACCCGGATGACGGGCCGGCGTACGAGCGCGTGGGCGATCGCGCGCGCCAGACCTCGCGGTGCCCCGTACGGCACGACCTCGTGCGCGCCCCATTGCGCGACGGGGGCCACCGGCGCGCCGCTGGCCAGGGCGAGCCGGGCGGTCCCGGTCTTGCCCCGCTCCGGCCACATGCCCGGGTCGAGGCCCATCCGGCCCTCGGGGTAGACGAGCACGACCGAGCCGCCGGCCACCGCCCGGGCCGCGGCGGCGAGCGATTCGGTGACCGCCGCACTGCCGCGGTCGACCCGGATGTGGCCACAGCGGCGCATGACGGCCCCCACGACCGGCGCCCGGAACAGCCCGCCGGTCGCCATGATGCGCGGCGCGATCCCGGCGACCTGGCAAGCCGCGGCCATCACGATTGGGTCGAACGGGCTGATGTGGTTGGCGGCCAGGATCAGCGGGCCGCGCCGCCGCGCCGCCGGTACCTCGCCGGTCACCCGGAGCCGGGCGACCGGGCCGACCACGATGCGGGCCAGCACCTGCAGGAGGCGCCACAGCAGCGGCGGGCGCCACGGATTCGTCGGGGTGTCCATCAGGCGCCGATCGTCGCACGCCGCGGGGACCGGGTCAGGAGGGCGTTCGGCCGCGTGCCCGGCCCGTGCGGCCCTAACCTGAACCACGGCGGTCCCTACCATGTACGACACTGCGTAGTAGTTTGGGCGCGACGAACGGAGCGGGGGTATGGACCCACTCGACCTGGCGCGGTGGCAGTTCGGCGTCACGACCGTCTACCACTTCCTGTTCGTGCCGATCACCATCGGCCTGTCGTTCCTCGTCGCCGGCATGCAGACCGCGTGGGTGCGCACCGGCAACGAGCGGTGGCTGCGGCTGACCAAGTTGTACGGCAAGCTGTTTCTGATCAACTTTGCGATGGGCGTCGTCACGGGCATCGTGCAGGAGTTCCAGTTCGGCATGAACTGGAGCGACTACTCCCGCTTCGTCGGCGATATCTTCGGCGCGCCGCTCGCGATCGAGGCGCTGCTCGCGTTCTTCCTCGAATCCACCTTCCTCGGGTTGTGGATCTTCGGATGGGACCGGCTGCCCAAGCGCATCCACCTGGCCTGCATCTGGGTCGCCGCGGTGGGCACCGTGCTCAGCGCGTACTTCATCCTCGCTGCCAACTCGTGGATGCAGCACCCGGTCGGCTTCCGGTTCAACCGAACCACCGGCCGCGCCGAGCTGACCGACTTCCCGGCGGTGCTCACCAACAAGGTCAACCTCGTGACGTTCCCGCACACCGTCGCCGGCGCCTTTCTGACCGCCGGTGCCCTGGTCGCGGCCGTTGCGCTGTGGCATCTCATCCGCCGCCGGGAGGGCGCCCCTCCGGCCGACACCGCCGCGTTCCGCTCCGCGCTGCGGCTCGGTGCGTGGACCACGCTGGTCGCCGCCGCCGCGGTCGCCGTCAGCGGCGACATCCAAGGCAAGATCATGACGGACGTGCAGCCGATGAAGATGGCCGCCGCTGAGGCGCTGTACCACACCGAACAGCCGGCCGCGTTCTCGCTGCTGACCGTCGGCACCCTGGACGGCAGCAAGGAGGTGTTCGCGGTCAAGCTGCCGGGGGTGCTCTCGTTCCTCGCCACCGGCAGCTTCGACGGCCGGGTCCAGGGCATCGACGACCTGCAGGCGCAGTACGCCGCGGCGTACGGCCCGGGCAGCTACACGCCGATCATCCCGGTCACCTACTGGAGCTTCCGGCTGATGATCGGCTTCGGCATACTGGCCGCCCTCGTCGCGCTGTGGGCGCTGTGGGCCACCCGCGGTGGGCGTACGCCCAGCTCACGCTGGCTGCTGCGTGCGGGCCTCACGCTGCCGCTGTTCCCGCTGGCGGCGAACTCCTTTGGCTGGATCTTCACCGAGATGGGCCGGCAGCCGTGGGTGGTGTTCGGCCAGATGCGCACCGCGAACGGCGTCTCGCCGAGCGTGTCCACCGGCGAGGTCGTCACGTCGCTGGCCGGGTTCACGCTGCTCTACGGCGCGCTCGCGGTCGTCGAGGTCGGCCTCCTCCTCAAGTACGCCCGGGCCGGCCTGCCCGACGTGACGCCCGCCGAGGCCGAGCAGGAACCCGGAGACGACCGCCCGCTCGCGTTCGCCTACTGAGGTACGAGGAGCGCACCGTGGAGCTGACCACCGTCTGGTTCATCCTCATCGCCGTGCTGTGGACCGCCTACTTCGTGCTCGAGGGCTTCGATTTCGGCGTCGGCATCCTGCTGCCGGTGCTCGGCCGCGACGACCGGGAGCGGCGGGTGCTGATCAACACGATCGGCCCGGTCTGGGACGGCAACGAGGTGTGGGTGATCACGGCGGGCGGCGCCACGTTCGCGGCTTTCCCCGAGTGGTACGCCTCGCTGTTCTCCGGCTTCTACCTCGCGCTGCTGCTCATCCTCGTCGCGCTGATCCTGCGCGGCGTGGCGTTCGAGTACCGCGGCAAGCGGGACGACCCGGCCTGGAAGGCGCGGTGGGACCGCGCCCTCGTCGTCGGGTCGCTGGTGCCGGCCGTGTTGTGGGGGGTCGCGTTCGCGAACATCGTGCGTGGCGTGCCGCTCGACGCCGACCACGAGTACGTCGGCACTGTGCTCGACCTGCTCAACCCGTACGCCGTGCTCGGCGGCCTGACCACGCTCGCGCTGTTCGTCACCCACGGCGCGGTGTTCCTCGCCCTCAAGACCCGCGGCGACGTCCGCGACCGGGCCAACACTCTCGCCGGCCGGGTGGGGCTGCTCGCCGCCGCGCTGGCCGTCGCCTTCCTCGGCTGGACGCTGGCCATCCGGGGCGGCGCGGCGGCCGCGGTGCTCGCGGTGGCGGCCGCGGTCGCGCTGGTCGGCGGTCTGCTGGCCAATCGGGTACGCCGGGAGGGCTGGGCCTTCGTCGGCACCGCGGCCGCGATCGCGCTCGCCGTCGTCGCGCTGTTCACCGCGCTGTATCCGGACGTGCTGCCGTCCACCGAGGACGCCGCCAACAGCCTGACCGTCCACAACGCCTCGTCCACCCCGTACACCCTCAGGATCATGACCTGGGTGGCGGTCGCCCTCACCCCGGTCGTGCTGGTCTACCAGGGCTGGACGTACTGGGTGTTCCGGCGTCGCATCGGCGTGTCCAACATGCCGGAATGATGGCCCCGCTCGAGCGAACCGAGGGCCTCAGACTCCCCGCAGCTCGGCCAGCCGCGCCTCGATCTCGGCGAGCTCGGCCCGCAGCCGCTCGGCGGCCCGCTCCGCCTCGGCCCGCTCGACGGCCACGATGTGCTCGACCGCCTCGTGCACGCCCGGCACGTCGAGCAGCGCGACCATCTTCAGGGCCTCGGCCGGCTTGATGGCGTACGGCTTCGCCAGCGCCCGGCTGCCCAGCTGCGCGCCGACGGTCCACTCGCCGCCGCCATACGCCAGCGTGACGGTCAGCCCGGTCGGGCCCTTCGGCCGGGCCGGCCTCGCCGCCCGCCTGGCCGGCCTGGGCTCCGCCGGCGCCGCCGACGCTGGAGCGTCCACAGTGGAGCTTGTCACGGTTGCCTCCTCGCGCGGCGCGGGCATCGGCGCGGTCGTGGGGTTGCCGCCCGCGGTCGGCTGGGCGGGGAGCGGCGCGGCGCGCCGGACCGGCGTCGGCTCGGGCCGCCTGGCCGAGGCGCGCGGCGCGATCGCCAGGTCGGTGGGGGAGAAGGGCAGCTCGTCGCGGCCGAACCGGACCACCACCCACTCATCGGAGCGGGACGGGTCGGTCAGCCCGACCACGTGGCCGAGCTGACCCGCGATCTGGCCGGCCGCCGCGGTGAACATCACCCGCGTCTTGCGTCCGGCCGCGAGGGTGTCGCGGATCGTCTCGACGTCCGTCGTGGACAGGCCTCGGACTGCGGTGCGGGCGGCGGCCATCGGACCCCTCCGTACAGGTGTTTGACTCCCTGCTTCTTACCAGGCCGAGCCGACAGTTTCGACGAACGCGAAAGGCGTGTCGCGCTACCGCCTCGCGACATGTTCGCGCAGCGTGGCCAGCGCCCGGTCGGCGTGGTCGGTCATGCTGACCTCGCTGTGGATGACATCGAGGACCCGCCGGTCGGTGTCGATGACGAACGTCACCCGGCGGGTGCTCATCCCGCCCAGCGGCACCGCGCGGCGCACACCGAACCGGCGCGCCACGGTGCCGTCCGGGTCGGACAGCAGCGGGTAGTCGAAGTGGTGCCGGTCGGAGAACTCGCGCTGTTTGGCCACGGGGTCGCGGCTTATCCCAACCCGTTGGGCACCGACCTCGGCGAACTCGGCGGCCAGGTTGCGGAAGTGGCAGCTCTCCTGGGTGCAGCCGCGGGTCATCGCCGCAGGGTAGAAGAACAACACGACCGGCCCGGCGGCGAGCAGGTCGCTGAGCCGGCGCGGCTGGCCGCGGTCGTCGGACAGCTCGAAGTCGTCGACGACGTCGCCGACGGAGAGGGTGGTCATCGGGCGTACCTCCGGGGATGAGAATGCCGCGTCAACGCTAACGCCGTTCGCGCTGCCGTACCGTGGGAGCCTCAAACGATCATCGGAGGGGAGTGGGGGATGGCCGCGGTGACGGTCGTGACCGGCGGCGGGCGCGGGATCGGCGCCGCGACCGTGCGGCGGCTCGCGGTGGCCGGCCACGCCCTGGTCGTCGGCTACCGGCGCGACGCGGACGCGGCCGAGGCGGTGGCCGACCAGGCCCGGGCCGCCGGCGTGCGGGCGGTGGCGGTGGCCGGCGACACCGTCGACGAGGCGGCCGTCGCGCGGCTCTTCGCCGCGACGGAGGCGTTCGGACCGGTCACCGGCCTGGTCAACAACGCGGGCATCACCAGCACGTTGGGTCGGCTCGCCGACGTGTCCGCGGCCGACCTGCGCCGGGTGGTCGAGGTGAACGTCGTCGGGTATCTGTTGTGCGCCCGCGAGGCGGCGCGCCGGATGCCCGCCGGAGGCGCGATCGTCAACGTGTCCTCGTCCGCGGCGACGCTGGGCAGCCCCAACGAGTACGTGCACTACGCGGCCAGCAAGGCGGCGGTGGACGCGATGACCGTCGGCCTGGCCAAGGAGCTCGCCCCGGCCGCCATCCGGGTCAACGCGGTCGCCCCGGGCATCACCCGGACCGAGCTGCACGCGCTGTCCGGCGAGCCGGACCGTGCGGCGAACGCCGCCGGCCGCATCCCGATGGGCCGCGCCGCGGAGCCCGACGAGATCGCCGCGGCGATCGCGTGGCTGCTCTCGCCGGACGCCTCGTACACCACCGGCGCGGTGCTGCGGGTCGCCGGCGGCCTGTGACCCGGCCCGTCACGCCCCGTGCCGCGCGGGCCGTGGTCGTCGTTCGGGCGTCAGGCTCCGGCCGCCAGGGCGCCGTGGCGGCGCGGGTCGGCCCGGCCGGCGCGGCGTCGTGCGGCGTCCGCGCGGCGCGCCCGGGTGGCGGACCTGAGCACGCGCTCGCGGTCGGCGGCGGCGATCAGCTCCCGCTGGTGCTCGACGGCGAACGTGTAGAGGGTCTCCGGCGAGTGGTACCACATGGCGAACTCCTGGGATGGGGGGTGTCCTTGTGTCACCACCGATCCTCGGCCGATCCGGTGCCGGTGCCATCGGGAGGCGCTGCGTAACTCTGCTCCGCGCCACCGACCTAGTCGGCACCGACCCGATGCTAGGTATACCTAGCATCGGCCGGCCGGCGATCCGCTCACGTAGCGACCGGCCCGGTCGGCGCGCGCGCCACCGACGGGCGACCAGCCGCCGCGTCCGGGCCGCGGTCACCCGGCCTTGGGCCGGCACGACACTTAGGCCGGAGGATGGTCGACGTCACCGACCGGAGGAGGGCACCACCGATGCTGCGAGGACTTACCACCGTCAACTTCTTCGCCGACGACGTGCCGGCCGCCCAGGCCTGGTACACCGAGCTACTCGGCATCGAACCGTACTTCGTGCGCCCGGTCGACGGGCCGCCGGCGTACGTCGAGTTTCGCATCGGCGACTACCAGCACGAGCTCGGCATCGTCGACGGCCGGTTCGCCGCACACGACCGGTCGGACACGGCCGGGGGCGCGGTGATCTATTGGCACGTGGACGACGTCTCGGCCACCTTCGGGCGGCTGATGGCCATGGGCGCCACGGTGCACGAGCGGCCGGTCGAGCGCGGACCCGGATTCGTCACCGCGTCCGTGGTCGATCCGTTCGGGAACATCCTCGGCGTGATGTACAACCGGCACTACCTCGAGGTTCTCGGGTCGCTGCGGCCGAGGGCGTGACGCGAACACCGCTACGCAACCGTCGGCACCGCGGCGTGGCTGCCTACGGATACGCTGCGCGGCATGGAGCGCGGGGCGGTCTCCGGGGAGCGCCTGCAGTGGACTGAGCCCGTCGCGGTCATCGACCTTGACTCGCGCAGCCCGCCCGACGGGGCGAGGCCGACCCGACCCCACCGCCGGGCGGCGGCCCTCGTCGCGTGCGTCGTCCTCGCGTTCGGGCTGCCGGCTGCCTCGGGGTCACCGCCGGGCCCGGGCCTTCGGCTGGTGGCGACGGTCTCCGTCCCCAGCGGCGGCGGCACGATCGCGGTGGAGGGCGACCTGGTGCTCCTCGACAACGGTGACGGTCGGATCTCCGCCTTCGAGCTGGCGACCGGGCGCCCCCGGTGGACCGTGCCCGGCGTCGGTGTGATCCCGTATCCGACGTCGGGCCCGGTGCTCATGTACGACCTCGAGACGCCGGCGGGCCGGCCGGTCACCCGCGTCGTGCGCGCGGACACCGGGGCGGTCATATGGAGCACGGAGGGCCCGATCAATGTGGCCGCCGAGGGCCGGATCGTCTGGACGACCGTGACCGCGCCGGCGTCGGTCAACGCGGTCGAGCGACCGTTGGGCTCACCAGTAGGGATCGAGGTGCGCGAGCGTGCCTCCGGACACCTGCTGTGGTCGACCCGACCCGAGTGGACGACGATCTCCGAGGACGCATCGGGGGCGCTCGTGCTGGTGCGGGCCGGCGGTGGCGTCGAGGCCCGGGACCCGCTGACCGGAGCGATGCTCCGCACCGGGCAGCTGCCCCGGGACATCAACCCGACCAGCATGCTGGCGGTCGGCACCTCGTTGGTCGTTACGGACTACCGCGAACATCGCGTCATCGGGCTCGACCCGGCAACATTCCAGACCCGGTGGTCACGGGCGGCCGAGGGCATCGTGCCGTGCGGCGATGTGGTCTGCCTTGTCGACAGCGTCGGCGGGATGGCCGCCGCCGACCCGACCACCGGTGAGGTGTGGTGGACGAACCGGAGCATCCACAGAATGCAGGCGTTTGGCGGCGGCATCATGCTGGGTGACGCGGCGTTCCGTCCGACCCGGATCGTCGACGCCGCCACGGGCGACACCATGGTCGACCTGACCGACTGGGACGAGACGCCGTGGACCGAGGCGGACCGCCCGCTCGTGCTCAGCCGGGTGTGGCCTCATCGAGACCGTACGACCGTGGCCGTGCTCGCACCCGGGTCGTCCGCTCCGCGACTCCTGGGCGATCTGCCGTACACGGTGCGCGGGTGTCAGGCCGCCCGCGGCCGGATCGTCTGCCTGACGGACGAACATCAACTCGGCGTCTGGGCATGCGCCACCGACGGGTAAGCGCGTTGGGCGCGTTCCACAGGGTCGCGTAGGCAGGCGAGTTGGCGTGCGCCTTCCTGATGGCGTGACGCAGCGAGCGCGCGACTGCGGACATGCCGTCGTGCGTCGCGAAGCCGGTGACCAGACCGATCAGGAATCGAGAAGCGCCGGTCGCCGAGCCACGCCTAGCCTGACCGCCATGGACATCACCATCCACGCGAGCTTCCTCCCGCATGACGACCCGGACGCATCCCTGCGGCCCTCTGACAGCTGAGACGAGATCGATCTCAGGTACATCTTCACGAGGTGCCCTTGGCGCTCCGACGCCTCGTCCCCTCCGCCTACCGGCCGGTGCTCGCCAACCGGGTGTTCCGGCGACTGATCCTCGGCTTCGGGGTCTCATACCTCGGGGACGGGATGAGCTTCGTCGCGGTGGCGTGGCTCGCCATCGAGCTCGCGCCGCAGGCGACCGCGGGGCTGTGGGTCGGCGGCGCGGTGGCCGCGTACACGTTGCCGGGGGTGGTCGGCGCGCTGGTGTTCGGTCGCCGTCTGCGCCGAGTGCCGGCCAAGCGGCTGCTGCTCGCCGACAACGTGCTGCGCGGCGCGTTTCTCGGCGCCATCCCGCTCACCTGGCTCGCCGGGCTGCTTACGCCGTCGCTGTACGTCATGCTGCTCTCGGTCTCGTCGCTGCTGCACGCTTGGGGCAGCGCGGGCAAGTACACTCTGCTGGCCGAGCTGCTGCCCGACGAGCAGCGGCTCGCCGCGAATACCCTCGTCAGCTCGCTCAGCTTCGCTGCCACGATCGCCGGGCCTGCGATCGCCGGTGTGTTGGTGACGTATGTCAGCTCCGCGCTCGTGCTCGGTCTGGACGCTCTCACCTACGTGTTCCTAGCCGTGCTGTCGCGCGCACCCGGCTGCCGGAGTCGAGGCACGTCTCTCCCGTCGACCAGGCTGCCGCCCGCGGCGGGCTCGGGTTGCTGCGGTCCCATCCCGAGCTGCTCGGGCTGCTGACGCTCACCTGGTTCTTCAACCTGCTGTATGGCCCGGTCGAGGTCGCCCTGCCGCTCCACGTGACCGACGACCTGCGCGCACCGGGCACATTGCTCGGCGTCTATTGGATGCTGTTCGGCATCGGCGCCGTGCTCGGCGGCCTCGCAGTTGGCGCACTGCGACAGCTGCCGCTCTGGCCTGTGACAGTCCTGATCGTGGTCGGCTGGGGGCTCTCGCTGCTGCCGTTCGGGTTCGACGTGCCGACGCCCTTGACCGTCGCGTGCTTCACGCTCGGCGGCGTGATCTACTGACCGTTCGTAGCGCTATCCGTGACCCTTATGCAGGCGAAGTCGCCACCGCAGTATCTGGCTGCGATGCTCGCAGCCCGCAGCGCGGTGCTGCTCACCGCATCGCCGCTCGGCACGGCGCTCGGTGGACCGCTCACCACCGCGCTGGGCCCGGGAGCGACGCTCGGCGGCTCAGGACTTGCCACCGTGGTGCTCGGCGCCGTCGCCTGCGTCCTGCTGGTGGCCCGGCGGAGGATCCGGCAAGCGCGTGAGCCTGGCGCGCCACCTGTCCAGGTGCGCCGGATGGACGACAGCAAGGCCGAGGTTCACGAAGAACATGACGACGTCGGGGATCGCGTCGTGCATCGTGAAATAGGTCACCAAACGATCAGGAATCGAGAAGCGAGGACCCCTGAGCGGCACCTAGCGTGACCGTCATGCACATCACCATTCACGCGAGTCCGGACGTCCCGTTCGTCTCCTAAGCAGACAATCCCGACCAGACCCACGACTTCAGGAGTGACCATGACCGGCTCTTCCAC
>DASXRQ010000163.1:0-3790 GCA_036506495.1 Micromonosporaceae bacterium
GCAGGACAGTGTCACGATGTTCGCCATGACCCTGGTACGCACGGTCCGGTTGCGCTTCGGGCACCTCTCCCGCGCCGCGACCACGCACACGAACCTGTCTGCGGTGCGCGTCGACGGCCGCGTGCTCTGGATCGCCGGTGACGAGACGGCGACGGTGGAGCGCCTGGTGGCCGACGACCCGACCTTCCCCAGCGAGTACGCCGATGAGCAGACGTTCCGGCTGGCCGACTTCGTCGACCTGCCCGCCGACGCCGACGAGGAGGCGGACATCGAAGGGCTGGCCCGTACCGGGCATTTCCTCTGGGCGGTCGGCTCGCACAGCCTCCGGCGCAGGCAGATCAAGGCTCGCCATGTCGGCGCCAAGGCGCTGAAGCGCCTCGCCCGGGTGGAGGGTCAGGACAACCGCCAGATTCTGGTACGGCTGCCGATCGCCGACCTGGACGGCCTGCCCACCCTGGTGCGGGAGATCGTCGTGGACGGTGAACGGCACCGCGCCGCGCAGCTCGACCGCCGGGACCAGCTCCGTACGCTCCTGCGGCACGACGAACACCTGTACCCGTTCCTGGCTATCCCGGGCAAGGACAACGGCCTGGACGTCGAGGGCATCGCGGTGACCGGGAACCGCGTGTATCTGGGGCTGCGCGGTCCGGTGCTGCGCGGGTGGGCGTTCGTGCTCGAGCTGCGGCCGTACGTGGACCCCGACGAGCCGGACCGGCTGCGCCTGCGGGAATTCGACGACGGCCTGCCGTACCGCAAACACGTCCTGGACCTCGACGGCCTGGGGGTTCGCGACCTGTGCCCGGAGGGCGAAGACCTGCTGGTGCTCGCCGGTCCGACCATGGACCTCGACGGCCCGGTACGGATCTACCGGTGGCACGGTGCCTGCCGGGTGGAGATGCCCGCGATCGTACGCGGCGAGGTGCTGACCCGCGAGCTGGAGCTCACCTACGGCGAGGGCGACGACCACGCCGAGGGAATAGGCCTGATCGGGCGGCCGGAGGACAAGATGGCGCTGGTGGTCTACGACAGTCCGGCCGCGGTCCGGCTGACCGAGGACGGCGCGGTAATCGCCGACGTCGTACGGCTGCCCGCGGCGCATCCCGCACGCCGCCTTGGCTGAACGCCCTCGACGCCACATAGCCATCGTGCGGACGTGTCGCGAGTCGGTCAACCGCGCCTTGGCACACTGGCAGGCGTGACCGTATCCCTGCACCACATCGTCATCGATGCGCACGATCTATCGGCTCAGGCCCGGTTCTGGGCTCAGGTGCTGGACTGGAAGGTCCTGTCTGAGCGTGAACGAGAGGTCGTCATCGGCGCCGACGAAAGGGCATCGGTGGGAATCTGCTTCATGCCGGTGACCGATAGCAAGATTGTGAAGAACCGTCTGCACCTTGACCTCACCCCCGGCCCTGACGGCCGCGACGCCGAAGTTGAGCGGGTTCTCGCGCTCGGAGCGCGGCGGGTCGACATCGGGCAGAGCGGCACGGAATCGTGGACCGTGCTCGCCGACCCCGAGGGGAACGAGTTCTGTATCCTGCGCCCGAAGAAAACGCTCATCGCTTGAGCACCGGCTAATCCCGGCGTTCCGCAGCGCGCGGGGAGGCGGTCGGACGCCCGTCGCCGGCCCGCTGATCATGGCGGTCCGCTGGTCTAGCGTGTCGACGCATGATCTCGGCTCTTTCCGGGTTCGCGCTCATCGGCGTCATCGTGCTGGTCGGGTGGGCGACCCGGCGGTGGGGCGGGCTGCCGGAAAACGCCGAGGCCGTGCTCGGCCGGCTCGTCTATTCGGTGATGACCCCGTGCCTGCTGTTCAGCGGGATAGCGGCAGCTGACCTGGGCGTACTGCTCAGCGAACCGCTGGTCGTCTCGACCGCGGCCGCGCTCGGATGCTTCGGGTTGCATGCGCTGATAGTCCGTCGCGGCGACCGGGGCACGCGGATCGTGGGCGCGCTCGCCGCGGGCTACACGAACGCGAACTACATCGGCATCCCGGTCGCCACCTATGTGCTGGGCGACGCCGCACTGGTCGTGCCAATCGTGATGCTGCAGCTGCTCATTGTCACGCCGGTCGCGCTGACCCTGCTCGAGTTCGCCACCGCGGGACACGCGTCATGGCGCTCCACGGCCACGGCGCCGGTGCGCAACCCGTTGATCGTCGCGGTCGTGTTGGGCCTGGTCTCGTCCGTGACAGGCCTACGGCTGCCCGCGGTGCTCGCCCACCCGATCGCCACGATCGGATCGGCCGCCGTCCCGGTGGTGCTGATCGCGTTCGGTATGTCGCTGTCCGGGCTCCGGCTCCTCGCGCCCGGCCCGGACCGCGTCGCGACGATCACGGCGGTGGTGCTCAAGACGGCAGGCATGCCCGCGTTCGCGTTTCTGCTGGCGGTCGCGCTGGGCTTGGCTCGCGACGCGACGTATGCCGTGACGGTCCTGGCGGGGCTGCCCACCGCGCAGAACATCTTTCTGTACGCACAGCGTTTCCAGACCGGTCTGGCACTGGCCCGCGACGCCATCTTCCTGTCCACGGTCGTCTGTGTACCGGCGTTGCTACTGATCGCAATTCTCTTCACGCTGTGACGTAAGCGCTGGGACGGATCCGTATCGTCCGAACGACAGAGGATGATCACCCGAACGGGCGGGACTACGGCTCCACCACGCCGTCGAAGGTGGACGTGCGCTTCGACGTCACCAAGCTCGACCTGTCCAAGGTCACGGTCCCGGAGCCCGGAGACTGCACGTTCACCGCCGGCGTCGCCGACTGCCCGGTCCCCACGGCCGCGATCCCCAGTCCGGGCAGCACCGTCGACCTGTCGCTTTCGGACGCGGCGGCCCGTACGCTCGCCCGCAAGGCCACGCTGGCGCTCCCGAAGAGCTTTCACCGGCTGACCGAGGCCCAGATGGCGGCGGTCGAGGTCGACCCCTCTGACAACACCGACGGGTTTGCCGTACTAGTCGCGGGCCGGCCGGGCGGCGGCACGGGCGGCAGCGGCGGCGGTACGGGCGAGGGCGGCGGCCTGCCGATCACCGGCCCAGTCGCAGCCTCCGTGGCGGGTGCCGGAGCCGTCCTCGTCGCGATCGGCGCGGGGGCGACGGCTCGGACCCGACCGATGGTGGTCGTACTTAACGCAACAGGCTCGGGCGGGATGGTTACCATCCCGCCCTTGCTGCGTCCGGCACTCGGCGGACGAAGGCTGCGCGATTCTGCCCAGTCGAACGTGCACTCACACGCCGCCGGTCGCGCGACTAGTCTAGTTTCTACGATATGGCGACTATCGTGCTGCGCGTGCGGCTCATTGGTGGCGACCGCATGGACATCACGTACGACGAGCCCGATATCTCCGACGATGACGAACTCGTTGAACACGTCATCTTGACGCTTGCCAAGGACTCGGGTGCGCTGCGTAGCAAACACGGTGATCGGCTCGTCGTGCTCTACGGCCGAGGCGTCGCTGCGATTGAGGTTGCGCCTCGCGGCGCTGTGCTGTGACGGCCTCCTTTCAGATGCGTCCAACGTGGAGGCGGTCGGGCGTCAGCGGAAGCCGGCGGTGATGGCCTGCCGACCGGGGTGGCTCGATCGCGAGCGTCGGCGGCCGTGCCGCCAGGATGGTTCGGCAGGGGAAGAGGATGGCGAGCAGGAGCAGGCGCTGCACCAGGCCGGCGACGTCGTGCAGCGGCCCGGCGCCGGAGAAGACCAGAGTGACTATGGCCAGAATTGCGGCGAGGCCGACAACGCCGGCGAATAGGGTGTAGGTGGCAAGGCCCGAGCCGGTCAGTGAGTATGCGGCCG
>DASXRQ010000164.1:0-31525 GCA_036506495.1 Micromonosporaceae bacterium
TGGACCGGGTACGCGAGCCGAACGCCCCGCCCGGCTGGCCTTCGCCGGGCCCTCGCGCCGCCTCGGCGTGCCTGCGGGTCATCTTCAACGAGGAGTGGGCACACCACAGCTTCGCCGTCCGCGACCTCGACACGATGGGATACCAGATGCCCCGCGCTGATGTGTCGCGCTGTTGAGTCATGCTGATCAGTCGCGCGGGGACGGCGGACGCCCCGCAGCACCCCGGTGCCAGTGAGCACGCCCGGATCGGGTGCTGCCGCCGGCCGTACGGGAACCGTGGCACGCCCGCCCGCGTCCAACCGCGAACGCCCCAGCCGGAACCGGCCAGGGCGCTTTCATGACCCCGACCGGGCGGCTGAGACGACCGGGACTGCTCGACCTGCGCGACGAAGGCACCGCGCTCGCCGCGTAGCGGGGCCTGCCATACCGCCCGCGCGCCTCCCCGGAACCGGGTGCGGAAGGGCCTAACCTGGCCGGCATGAGCGCCCCGACCGGGACCGACGAGCGCCCGTGTGTCCACTGTGGACGGCCGGTACCCCAGCGAGGCGGCGCCGGCCGTCCGTTCCGGTACTGCCGGGACAACGACGGCGCCTGCCTGCGGGCGGCCCGTAACAGCCGGATGCGCGAACGTAACTCCCCCGGCCTGGCCGGCCAGGTGGCCCGGACCTGGGAACTGGTCGAGCGGCTGGAGCTGACCGCCGGTACCCTCGCCGACGCACTCGCCGCCGAGCTGAGCCCGGCCGGGGTGGAGCGGCAGACCGCCGCCGTCCGGGCCGAGGCCGCGGTCCACGTCGCGGCCGCGCACGCGGAGCGGGACGAGGCCCGCCAGGAGGCGCAGGCGGCCGGCACGGAAGCCGCGGCACGCCGGGGTGAGGTGGCGGCCGCCACCCAGCGGGTCGCCGAGCTGGAACAGGCACTGGCGCGCGCTGAGGAGGCGACCCGGCAGGCGGCCAGCGAGCGCGCGGAGGCGACCGCGCAGCGGGAGGCGGCCAACGCCCGGACGGCCCGGGCGGACGGGCTGCGTGAGCAGGCCGAGCAGGAGCGGGACCGGCTGACCGAGGAGCTGGCGCGGGTACGGCAGGCCCACGAGACCCAGCTGCACGAGCTGACGGGCGAGCGGGACGCCCTGCGCGGGCAGGTCGCCGGGCTGACCCGGGACCGGGACGAGTTGCGGGTACGGGTAACGGAATCGGCCGAGGAACGCGACCGGCTCGGCAGCCAGCTCGATCAGGTGCGCGAGCTGGCCGGCACGCTCCAGCGGGAGTCCGACCGGTACCGGTGGGAGGCGCAGACCGCTCAGGCCGAGCTGGATCGCGCCCGTACCGTGGTGGAGCGGAGCAACGCCGAACGTGCCGAGTTCGCCACCCAGCTGGCCGAGCTGCGGGGCGAACTGGTCGCCGCCCGAGCCGGGTGGCATACCGCCGAACGACACGCCGAGCAGCTCGCCGGGCAGGTCAACGCGCTGACCACCGCGTTGACCCAGCTCCGGCAACCCGAGCCCGACAACTCACTTGCCTGACGCAAGTAAGTCCCGTCCGGTCGGCGGGCCCCGAGCGGGAGAGGATGATCGGGCAAAGCCCCGCTACCCTCGAAGAAGGTGACACGGTACGCTCCCGGGCCGGGTACCAGGGAATCGACACACCGGTCGCCTCGTTACACCGAAGAACCGTCTCCAGACCCGAAGGGGAAAGCCGACCATGGGCGAGCGCATGCTGCGCGGAAGCCGCCTCGGAGCCGTCAGCTACGAGTCCGACCGAAACACCGAGCTGGCTCCGCGACAGACCCGCGAATACCTCTGCGCCAGGGGTCACCAGTTCGAGGTGCCCTTCGCCGTCGACGCCGAGGTTCCGATCACCTGGGAGTGCAAGTTCGACGGCACCATCGCGCGGCTGGTTGACGGCAGCGAGCCCGAGCAGAAGAAGGCCAAGCCGCCGCGTACCCACTGGGACATGCTGCTGGAGCGGCGCTCGATCGCCGAGCTCGAGGACATCCTGGCGGAGCGGCTGGAAGAGGTACGGGCCCGGCGCGGCCGCGCCTGACGTAACCGCTGAACGAGCGCCCCGAACCGGCCGGCTCGGGGCGCTCGTTCACGAGTCGATGATCTCGCCCTCGATCGGGGAGCTGTCCTCCGGTGCGGGCGTGCTCCGGCGCACCCGTACCCGACGGGGCCCGAACAGGTCACCCGCCACGGCCGGGGAGACCCGCCGCTCGGCCAGCCCGCGTACCCCCGCGCCGGCCACCCGGCGTGCCACCGGTATCCGCAACGCCAACCCGAGCGTGTCGGTCAGGAACCCCGGCAGCACCAGCAGCAGCGCGCTGAGCATGCCGACCACCCCGTCGCTGGCGTGCGTCCCGACCGGCCGCCCGGCGCCGGCCGCCTCCCGCAGTGCCCGCCAGGCCCGGACCCCCTCCCGGCGCAGCAACCAGGCACCCAGCAGGGTGGTGGCCAGCACGAGCAGGACGGTAACCAGCAGCCCGACCGCCCGCTCCACGAGCACCAGCAGGGCAAACTCCAGTGCGCCCACGACGAGCAGCCCGAGCACGATCAGTGCCAGTCGCCGTTGCATGCCGCCTCCCGTGTCGCGGCCGGACCGCGGCCCGATGCCGCCCACACCTACTCGCGTTTGCCGCTGAACATATGACGCAACGCATCCAGCCGCGCCCGCGTTCCCCACAGGCCGACCCGCCAGAACGCCTCGCGGACGATGTTGGAGCTCATCTTGCTCGCGCCGCGCTCGCGCTCGGCGAACGTGATCGGCACCTCGGCGACCCGGAAGCCGCACTTGTGCGCCCGCCAGATCAGGTCGATCTGGAAGCAGTACCCCTGCGAGCTGACCGAGTCGATCTCGATCTTCTCCAGTACCGGCATCCGGTAGGCCCGGTACCCGCCGGTGGCGTCCCGGTACGGCACCCCGAGCGCGAGCCGGGTGTACAGGTTGCCGCCGCGGGACAGGATCTCCCGGCGCCGGGGCCAGTTGACCACCGTCCCGCCCGGCACGTACCGGGAGCCGAGTACCGCGTCGTGGTCGCGCAGCTTGTCCAGCAGCCGGGACAGCTGCTCGGGGGCGTGTGAGCCGTCCGCGTCCATCTCCACGACCGACTCGTACCCGTGCTCGCGCGCCCACGCGAAGCCGGCCACGTATGCCGCGCCCAGCCCCTGCTTGCCCGGCCGGTGCAGCACGTGTACCTGCCCGTCACCGGCGGCCAGCTCGTCAGCGAGCGCTCCGGTGCCGTCCGGGCTGTTGTCGTCGGCGACCAGGATGTCCACCTCGGGTACCGCGGCCCGGACCCGCCCGACGATGATCCCGATGTTGTCGGCCTCGTTGTACGTGGGGATCACCACGAGCACCCGACCCACTCCGGGGTAGCCGACACCGTGCTCCGGCGTCGTGGCGTCCTGGCTCACAGTTCCTCCTGGGTCAGTCGTTGGCGTCGGCGGTCAGTCGTTGGCGTCGGCGCAGCAGCCCGGCCCCGGCGAGACCGAGCAGGCCAAGGCCGACGAGCATACTCTCCGCCGCGGGTCCGAGCTCACTGGCCAGCGTACGGTTCGTGCCCAGGCGCAGCTCACGGACCCGGACCGCGCGGACGTTGAACCCGGTGGCGTCGAAGACCCGCCCGTCGGCGGTGGCGAACCCGGAGATGCCGACCGTCGACACCATCAGGGCGTCGCGCCCGTGCTCCACCGCCCGCAGCCGGACCATGGCCAGCTGCTGCCCCGCTTCGGCCGCGGTGAAGTCGGCGTTGTTGGTCTGTACGGCCAGCAGCGCTGCTCCTCCGTCAACGGTGTCGCGCACGATGTCGTCGTAGGCTACCTCGAAACAGATCGCCACCCCGACCCGCGCCGGCCCGACCTGGAGCACCCCGGGCCGGTCACCCGGCACGAACTCGGAGCGGACCAGGTCGACCCGGTCGCTGACCAGCCGGGCGATCGAGCGCAACGGCATGTACTCGGCGAACGGTACCGGGTGCCGCTTGACGTACCGGTCGGTGACGATATCGCCGGGCAGCCAGACCAGGGCCGCGTTGCGGGCGTGGTCGCCGGGTCCGACCAGCACCGCGCCGAGCAGGATCGGTACGCCGATCGTGTCGGCCGCCTGGCTGATCCGGGCCCGGGCGTCGGCGTCCTGCTCGATCAGCGGGTCGATGTCGCTGGCGTTCTCCGGCCACACCACCAGGTCGGGCTGGGCCACGGTGCCCTGGCGGATCCGGGCGGCCAGGTCGAGCGTGGCGTCGACGTGGTTGTCCAGTACCGCCCTGCGCTGGGCATTGAACTCCAGCCCCAGCCGCGGCACGTTGCCCTGCACGATGGCAACCGTGACGGCGCGCCCGCCCGGGCTGCTGCTCGGCACGACCAGGCCGGAGAGCACCACCAGCACCGCCGCGCCGAGCAGGACAGCCGCGCGCCGCGGTGCCCGCGGCGTCTGCCAGGCCAGCAGCGCGACCAGACCGCCGGTCAGTGCGACCAGGAAGGTCACCAGGGGGGCACCGCCGAGCGCGGCGTAGCGCAGCAGCGGCGAGTCGCCCTGGCTGAACGCCAAGCGGCCCCACGGGAAGCCGCCGAAGGGTATCCGGTCGCGCAGCGCCTCCTGCCCGGTCCACAGCGCCGCGGTGAGCAGCGGCCAGCTCCACCGGTACCGGTCGACCAGCGGGCTGCTCCACGCGGCGAGGCCGGCCAGCAGCGCGACGAACGCCGCCTGCAACGCGGAGAGGATCAGCCACGGCGCGGTACCGCCGACGATCCGGGTCCAGGACAGCAGCATGACGAAGAGGGTCAGGCCGGTCAGCGCGCCCAGCCCGGCGCCGGCCCAGAAGCCCCGGCGGTGTACCGCGAGAGCGAGCAGCGCCACCCCGATCGGGGCGCACCACCACTGGCCGAAGTTGGGGAAGGCGACCAGCAGCACGACACCCGCGGCCACCGCCGCGGCCACGGCCAGCCATCGGGGCAGCCGGACCGGCGCCGGTTCCGCCGGGGCGGGCGCGGCCGGGCTCGGCGCGGGAACCACCTCGGCGGTCGTCATGCTCAGCCCTTCGCCGCTTCCGATCAGGTGCCCCCATTGTCGACGAGTTGGCGCCCACGGCGAAATCAAGCAGCGGCCAGATCAGGGAGCGGCCGGATCACAACAGGAATCGGGGCGCGGCCGATACCGGCCACGCCCCGTGCTCCCAGGCCCTATCCGGGCCGGTGCGGCAGACTGCGATCCCCCGCGACCTTCGGACCGACCGGATGCGAGCTGGCTGCCCGCTGCCCGCCGTTGTCTACTGGCCGCGCGTACCCCCCTGCCCTAACCACCGTGCGGTCGCCGGATCGCGCCATCCCGCCGACCCCCGCCCACTGGACCTGGCCGAACGCGGCAACCAGGTTGGCAACCGCCGGCCAGCGAGCGATGGGACGACACGATCAACGCACCGCTCCCGAAGTAGGACTCCAAAACGGTACGCGCACGCACCCGGAGCCTGTCAACCGCTAGCCGTACGGTGGACACGTCTGTCGGCGTGTCGCTCTGGCGTGTCTTCGAGGTGAACACTAAGACGAGATCATCGGTACGGTGGGTAGCCGGGATTGCAGGAGCGCGAGTGCCACCGCCGGGTGCTCGGCGGCCAGCAGCCCGGCCGGGGCGAGCACGTAGTCCCGGTCGACCGCGGTGACCGGACGGTGCGGCAGCGCCCAACCCCCGGCGTGGTCGGTCAGCGGGGCGGCCAGGATCGCCTCCGCCTGCTCCGGGCCGGCATGCCGGAGCACTCCGCCGGAGCCGATCAGCAGCCGCACCTCTCGCAGGTCCCGGCCCGCTCGGGAGTGCCGGCGCAGCGCCAGCATCGCGGCCAGGGCGGCGATCCGCGCGTCGGCGTGGCGCTCCGCGTCGTCGGTGGCGACCAGGCCGGGATCGGCCACCCGCCGGTCGGCCGCACCGGCCAGCTGCGCGGCCGCGACCGGGTCGAGCAGGCGTCCGGCGGTGGCGGCCTCGACCACGCCGGGCGCGCTCCAGCGCATCCCCAGGTCCCCTTCGACGGTACGGCCGGCACGAAGCGTCCCGGCGGCCGGTTCTTCCCGGTCCCGGTTCAGCACCGAGTACACGTCGGTGGTCGCCCCGCCGATGTCGAGCACCACCAGGTCGGTACCGGTGTGCTCGGCGAGCAGCTGAACGCCGGTCAGCACGGCGTCGGGGGTGGCCGCCCGGACCAGCGACGCGAAGCGGGTACCCCGGGACAACCGCTTGCCGCCGATGACGTGCCGCAGGAACACCCGCCGGATGGCGGCCCGCGCCGGCTCCGGGTCGAGCACCCCGATGCGGGGCAGCACGTTGCCGGCCACGGTGACCGGTACCCCCCGGGCGATCAGCGCGTCCCGGGCCGGCTCCCGCGCGTCGGCGTTGCCGGCCAGCACCACCGGTACCCGCAGGCGCGCGCCGGCCAGCCGGTACGCGTTGTGCAGCAGGGTCTGCGCGTCCCCGCCGTCGGTACCCCCGACAAGCAGCACCACGTCCGGACGCGCGGCGCGCAGCGCGGCCACCCTGGTACCGTCCAGCCGCCCGGCGGCCACGTGGACCACCCGGGCCCCGGCGGTGAGCCCGACCTGGGTACCGGCCCGGGCGGTGACCAGCTCCTCGTACCCGACCACCGCCAGGCGCAGCCCGCCACCGGCACTGGAGCACACGTACAGCGGATGGCCGGTACCCCCGGCGGCGGCCACCGCCGCATCCAGCCCGTCCAGCACGTCCGTGCCTACCGTGGTCGGGTGCGCCGCCGTACCGACCAGCTCCCCGCCGGCCAGGTCGACCACGGCCACCTTGGTCCAGGTCGACCCGACGTCGGCGCAGACCGCGAAACCAGCACCGGCCCGACCCGTCACGGCCCGACCCGTCACGGCACGACGACGGTGCCGGTGGCCACCACCGCGACAATGGGCGGGTCCAGCACCTCCGCCGCGGACGCACCCTTGTCCGGCTGGGCGCGGCACACCACCGAGCAGGAGAACTCGATGGTCCGGGAGCGGTTGCCGATCCGGCTCACCTGCCCGCTCACCTCGATCACGTCCCCGGCCCGGATCGGCGCGACGAACTGCACGTCCGAGTAGGAGGCGAACAGCCCCTCGTCGCCGTCGAGCCGGATACACAACTCGGTGGCCACGTCACCGAACAGGCCGAGCGCGTACGCCCCGTCGACCAGCGCGCCGCCGTAGTGGGCGTGGGAGTGCGGCACGTACCGCCGATGTTTGACGACCAACCCGACGCTCACGCCGCCACCACCCTCGCCGCCGCACGCTCCGCGATGATCGCGTGTACCAGGTAGCTGGCCACCTCGCGAGGGCTGGTACCCCGCCCGAAGATCCGGTCCACCCCCAGCTCGCCGGTCATCAGCTCGTCGAAGCGCGGCCCGCCGGCCACCAGCACCGGCCGCCTCCCGGCCGGCAGCGCCTCCCGGAACGCCGCCGACATCTCCCGGACGTTGTGCAGATGCGCGTCCCGCTGGGTGACCACCTGGGAGACCAGCACCGCGTCGGCCCGCTCGGCGATCGCCCGCCCGACCAGCTCCGGTACCGATACCTGGGCGCCCAGGTTGACCACCCGGAACTCCCGGTAGGACTCCAGGCCCTTCTCCCCCGCGATGCCCTTGATGTTGAGGATCGCGTCGATGCCCACGGTGTGCGCGTCGGTACCGATGCACGCCCCGACCACCACCAGCCGGCGCCGCAGCCGCTGCTTGACCAGCGCGTTGATCTCCTTGGCCGAGCGCAGCGGGAAGTCCCGCTCGACCACCCGTACCTGGGCCAGGTCCACCAGGTGGTGCACGCGCCCGTACACCACGAAGAACGTGTACCCGTCCCCCATCGCCCGGCTGTGCACGACCATCGCCGGGTCGATGCCCATCTTGCCGGCCAGTTGCAGGGCGGCTCCCTCGGCCCGCCGGTCCGCCGGTACCGGCAGGGTGAACGACAGCTGCACCATGCCGTCCCCGGTGGTGTCCCCGTACGGCCGCACGATCGTCGACACTGTGCCCGCCTTTCGCGTGCCCTCGTGGCCCTCGCTCCGCTCGGTGCGCTCCGTCACGACTGTGCCCGCCTTTCGCGTGCCCTCGTGGCCCTCGCTCCGCCCGATGCGCCCGGTCACGCTGACTCCAGGATCTCGGTCGCCGGGTTGTAGTAGTCCGCCTGCTGCCGGGCCACCCCGGCCAGGCCCTTGCCACCGTCGGACGGCCGTTTCATGATCCCGAAAGTCCCGTCGGCGATCGCGTTCAACAGCCCGTCATCCGTGATCGCGCGCAGCAGCTCGATCGACTCGGCGAGCACCTGCCGCGCCCGGGACTGGATGAACCCACCCGGCACCGGTACGAAATCCTCGTGCAGAGCGCCGCAGGCACCCAGCACGTACCGGACGTTCTGCAAGGCGATGTCCCGGTCGGACAGCCACGGGGTGACCACCGCCTCGGTCATCATGCCGACCAGCAGGATGCCCTGGCCGGTCAGCGTGCCGACCAGGTTGAAGAAGCCGTCCAGCAGGTTGCCGCGGAACACGTCACCGGTCATGTGCTTGGTCGGCGGCATCCACTTCAGCGGGGCATCCGGGAACAGCTCCCGGGCCAGCAGCGCGTGCGCCAGCTCCAGCCGGAACGACTCCGGCAGGTCCGGGTTGATCTCGAAGGCGTGGCCCAGTCCGAGCTGCCAGTCGGCCAGCCCGGCCTCGTGCGCGAAGTACTCGTTGAGGAGCTGGGAGACCGTCACCGTGTGCGCCTCGTCGACCGCGTCCGCCGTCGTCAGGTAGTTGTCCTCGCCGGTGTTGATAATGATGCCGGCGCGGGCGTGGATCTGGCGGGAGAACCGCTGGTCGACGAAGGTCCGGATCGGGTTGATGTCGCGGAACAGGATGCCGTACATCGAGTCGTTGAGCATCATGTCCAGCCGCTCGAGGCCGGCGAGGGTGGCGATCTCCGGCATGCACAGCCCGGAGGCGTAGTTCGTGAGCCGGACGTACCGCCCGAGTTCGCGCGACGACTCGTCGAGCGCGGCCCGCATCAGCCGGAAGTTCTCCTGGGTGGCGTACGTGCCGGCGAAACCCTCCCGGGTGGCGCCCTCGGGCACGTAGTCCAGCAGCGACTGCCCGGTCGACCGGATCACCGCGATCACGTCGGCGCCGGCCCGGGCCGCCGCCTGCGCCTGCGGGATGTCCTCATAGATGTCGCCGGTGGCCACGATCAGGTAGATCCACGGCCGTTGCTTCGGGTCGCCGTGCCGCCTGATCAGCCGCTCCCGCTCGGCCCGGCGCCGGTCGATGCGCCGGATGCCCGCGCCGACCGCCTTGCGGGCCGCGCGGCGTGCGGCGGTGGCGGCCGTACCCTCCGGCAACACGAAGCGGACCGACCCGGCCGCGGCCTTCTGCGCGAGCAGCGTGAGGTCGGCGGCGGACAGACCCGCGCGGGCCAGCGCGTCGAACACCGGCAGCGCGACCCCGTGGCCGAGCCCGACATCGGCCGCCGCCGCGTCCACCAGCCGGTTCACCCAGGGAATGCCGTCCGGGTCGGCGCCGGTGACCCCGGCCAGCCGCAGCACCGCCCGCTCCACGGACACCGTGGTGTGGCTGCGGGCCAGGTCGACGACCGGTTGCCCGGCGGCGCGGGCCAGCCGCCGGGCGCGGGCCACGGTGGCCGGATCCAACGCGAGCTTGGCGCTCACACGCCCTCCCCTTCGTAGATCGTCGTTCCCCGCAGCACGGTGCGCCGGCAGACCGGCAGCGGCGTCGGGTCATGCGGGCCGCGCGCATCGACGGCCTCCGCGAGCAGGGTCGGCAGCCCGGTGGTACGCCCGGCCGGGGTGTCCCAGACGGCGAACGTGGCTGGCCGGCCGGGCACGAGCACGCCCTCCGAGTCGCGATGCAGCGCGCGCCAGCCGCCCTTCGTATGCGCGGCGAACGCCGCCCTCGCGCTCATCCGGTGTGCCGGGTTGCGGTGCCACACCGCGGCCCGCACGCCGCCCCAGGGGTCCAATGGCGTCACCGGCGAGTCGGAGCCGAACGCCAGCGCCACCCCGACCCCGTGCATGGCGCCCATGGGGTTGGACTCGAGCGCCCGGGCCACCCCGAGCCGCTGGGCGTACATCTGGTGGTCGCCGCCCCACAGCCGGTCGAACGCCGGCTGCATGCTGGCCACGATGCCGTACTCCACGAACCCCGCGATCAGCCGCTTGTTCATGATCTCGGCGTGCTCGACCCGGTGCCGCGCGGCGCGCAGCCGGTCCGTGCCGAGCTTCTCGGCGGCCAGCCCGAACCCGTCCAGCACGGTCGCGATCGCCGCATCGCCGATCGCGTGGAAGCCGCCCTGCATGCCGTGCGTCGCGCAGTCCAGCAGGTGGTCACGCACCTGCTCGGCGGTGAGATAGGCGTGTCCGCACGCGTCGTCGGCGCGGTCGGAGTAGGACGACGACAGGTGTGCGGTCTGCGAGCCAAGTGCCCCGTCGGCGTACAGGTCGCCACCGGCGCCGACCGCACCCAGCTCGCGGGCCTTCGCCGCGCCGAGCAGCTCGCCCCAGTAGCCGTACACCTCGGGTTGGCCCTGCCCGGCGCCGCCCAGGTCCAGCAGACCGGTGAAGTCGGCCTCGTCGGAGGTGCCCGGTCCGCCGCACTCGTGCAGGGCCGCGATCCCGAGCCCGACCGCGCGGCGCAGCGCGGCGAGCTGGGCGGCGCGGCGCTGCGCGGGTGTCACGGAGGCCAGCGCGATCTCGCGCACGACGTGATGCGCGTCGCGGCGCAGCCACCCGGACGGGTCGTAGCCGGGCGCGGCCACCGCCGACGGCGCCGCGGCCAGCAGCCCGGTGGAGCAGGCCGCCGAGTGGATCGATGCCTGCGACAAGTAGACCCGACGGCCGCCCGCCGCCCGGTGCAGCTGGTCGGCGTCGGGGGGCCGCTGATGGTCGCGCGGCCAGGTCGAGTCGTCCCAGCCGTGTCCGAGCACCACCGCGTCGGGCGACAGCGCCGCGGCGTACGCCGCGACGGCGTCGAGCACCTCGGCCGGCGACCGGGACCCGGACAGGTCCAGTCCGGTCAGCGCCAGACCGGTGTCGGTGGCATGCACGTGCGCGTCGACGAACGCGGGAGTGACAAGCGCACCGTCGAGGTCCACGACGGCGTCCGCAGCGGGCGCGTCGGCGTCGAGGCCGAGCCAGGCGATCTGCCCGCCGCGGACCAGCAACGCGGTGGCGTGCGGGTCGGCGGGGCTGTAGAGCTGGCCACCGCGGTAGAGCGTGTCCGGGGTCATGGGAGTCAGTCTGCCGCCAGCCTCGCCTCGAAGAGGCGCCGGACCGCCGGGTCGCTGCGCAGCAGTCCGATCGCATACTCGGCGTGGCCCGGCACGTAGCCGTTGCCGATGAGCATCGTGACGTCGGCGGCCAGGCCTTCGGCGCCGAGCGCGGCCGCGGCGAAGCTGGTCGCCATCGAGAAGAAGACGACCGTGCCGCCGTCCGCGGTGGACAGGATCGCGCCGTGCTCGCAGCCGGGCACGTCCACGCAGACGACGGTCACGTCGGCGGCCCGGCCGCCGAGCGCGCCGCTGACCGCGTCCGACAGCGCGATCGGGTCGCGGGCGTCGGCGAGGGCGACCACGTCGGCCAGGCCGGCCGCGGTCAGCCGGTCGCGCTCCGCCGCGGTCGGGACGATGGCGACGATACGCGTGGCGCGAGCGCGCCGGGCGGCGGCGAGGGACAGCGAGCCGCTCTTCCCGGCACCGCCGATGACGGCCACGCTCACGTCGCCGCGCCGGGCGTATTCGGTGACCACTCGGGCGGTCAGCGCCGGGGCGCCGCACACGTCGAGCACGGCGAGCGAGAGCTCCGGGTCGAGGTCGCCGGGGAGCACCGCGGCGATCGACCGGGCGAACAGGATCGCGTGCCCGGCGCACGGCACCTGCTCGCTGCGGCCGTCCCAGCGGGCCAGCCCGTCGCTAATCGCGAGGGGGGTCAGCGTCAGGGAGACCAGCGTGGCCACCCGGTCGCCGGGCTTGAGCGGCAGCGGCGAGTCCGGCCCGACCTCGTCGACGGTGCCGATCAGCATGCCCCCGGAGCCGGTGACGGGGTTCTGCATCTTGCCGCGCGTCGCGATGATCTGCCGGACCTCGGCGCGCACCGCGTCCCCGTCGCCGTGGTGCTTGTCGAAAAGCTGCCGGAAGCTCGCCGCGTCCAGATTGAGCCGTTCAACCGAAATACGAGCTTCGTTGGGAGCGATCTCGGGGCGCGCGTCCAGCCGCTGGGCGGCCTGCGGCAGGACGCCCGGCGGCTCGAGCACGCGGTGAAGTCCTACCGGTGACGTCATGACCCCAATGATCCTATTCGTTCGTCCTACCTGCGAGGCAGGAAATCATCCGGCACAATAGTTGGTGGACGGGAGATCTTCCAGTAGCGTGCCCTCTCGTCGGTAAGGACTGGTTCAAGGAGGAGCAGTGACGCAGACCGTCGGGCAGCCGTACGAGTACCTCCGGCGGCCGCTGGTCGAGCCGGACTGGACCCGGTTCCCGGGCTGGCGTGACGTCACCCCCGAGCAGTGGGAGTCGGCCCAGTGGCAGCGCGTCAACTGTGTCAAGAACATCAAGCAGCTGCGCGCCGTGCTCGGCGATCTCGTCGACGACCGGTTCTACGCCGACCTGGAGACCGACCAGCAGCGGTTGGCCACCATGTCGATGCTGCTGCCGCCGCAGATGCTCAACACGATGGTGCCGTTCGAGCCGATGACGACCGACGCGTTGTACGCCGACCCGGTCCGGCAGTACATGCTGCCGGTGGCGTCCGACCGGCGCACCGACTGGCCGTCGCACCCGTACGCCACGCGCGACTCGCTGCACGAGCACGACATGTGGGTCGCCGAGGGGCTGACCCACCGCTACCCCACCAAGGTGCTCGCCGAGCTGCTGTCCACCTGCCCGCAGTACTGCGGGCACTGCACCCGGATGGACCTGGTCGGCAACTCGACCCCGACCATCGACAAGTTGAAGCTGACGCTCAAGCCGGTGGATCGGTACGACGCGCACATCGCGTACCTGCGCAACCGTCCGGGCGTCCGCGACGTGGTGGTCTCCGGCGGCGACGTCGCCAACGTGCCGTGGCGCAATCTGGAGTCGTACCTGATGCGGCTGCTGGAGATCGAGACGATCCGTGACATCCGGCTGGCGACCAAGGCCCTGATGGGCCTGCCCCAGCACTGGCTGCAACCGGACGTGGTCGAGGGGCTTGAGCGGGTCGCGCGCACCGCGTCCCGGCGGGGCGTGAACCTGGCCATCCACACTCACGTCAACCATGTGAACTCGCTCACCCCGCTGGTCGCCAAGGCGGCGCACACCGCGCTCGAGGTCGGCGTGCGCGACGTCCGCAACCAGGGCGTGCTGATGCGAGGGGTGAACGCCTCCTCCACCGACCTGCTCGACCTGTGCTTCGGGCTGCAGGGCGAGGCCGGCATCCTGCCGTACTACTTCTATATGTGCGACATGATCCCGAACGCTGAGCACTGGCGCGTCGCTGTCTGGCAGGCCGAGGCGCTGCAGCACGACATCATGGGCTACCTGCCCGGGTACGCGACGCCCCGCATCGTCTGCGACGTCCCGTTCGTCGGCAAGCGCTGGGTGCACATGGTCACCGAGTACGACCGCGAGCGCGGCATCTCCTACTGGACCAAGAACTACCGGACGTCGATCGAGTCCGCGGACACGGCTGCGCTCTCCAAGCAGTACGCCTACTACGACCCGATCGACACGCTGCCCGAGTCCGGCCAGCGGTGGTGGGCCAAGGAGGCGGCCACGCAGGTCCCGGTCGCGACGGGCTGACCCGCCGGGCCAGGCGGGGCACCACCGGACGGTGGTGCCCCGCCGCCTCACCCCACGGTGGTGCTAGTCGCGGAACACGTCGCCGGCGTCGCGCGCGGCGTCCTTCACGTTTTCCCCCGCCTGCTTCGCCCGAGCCGCCGCCTTGTCGCGGGCGCCCTCCGCCTGCATCGACTCGTTGTCGGTGGCGTCGCCGATCTTCTCGCGTGCGGCGCCCTTCAGCTCTTCGGCCTGGTTCCTGGCCTCGTCGTCGATGCCCATCCCATGGCCCCTTCCGGGTGTTGGTTTGACCTGTCGAGGACCTTTGGGGTCCTGGGCTCTGGGGTTCCCGGCGGGTTCGGGGCGAAACGTGTTTGTGTGAGTTGGCATGTTGTCTAACGCGTCCTAGGACGCATGTTTTTGCTTCACTGGACCCGTGGGCGACCTCGTGGTGATCAGGCACTGCCAGACCGAGTGGAGCGCGTCCGGGCGGCACACCTCGTATACCGACCTCGAGCTGACCGACGACGGCGAGCGGCAAGCCCGCGAGCTCGGCACCCGGCTCGCCGGCCGGACCTTCGCGGCGGTGCTCAGCAGCCCGCGCAAGCGGGCATTGCGCACGGCCGAGCTGGCCGGACTCACGGTGTCCGATGTGGACGACGACGTGGTCGAGTGGGACTACGGTGACTACGAAGGCCTGACGACGAAACAGATCCGCGCCCGCCGGCCGGACTGGTCTCTGTGGACAGACGGCTGCCCCGGTGGCGAGTCACCCGAGCAGGTCGGGGCCCGGCTGGACCGCGTGCTCGAGCGGGCCCGCGCGCTCCTGGCCGGCGGCGACGTCGCGCTGGTGGCGCACGGACACTGCCTGCGGGTCGCCGGCGCCCGATGGATCGGCCTGCGCCCTGCCGGCGGCGGGCTGTTCCGCCTGGACACGGGGACGCTGTCCGAGCTCGGCGAGGAGCACGGCAGGCAGGTCATCCTTCAGTGGAACGGCGGTCGCTGACCCGCGGCGGGCGGTTCTCGTACGGGATCGACAGCACGACGGTCGTGCGGGTGGTGACGTTCGCGGCGGTCCGGATCTCCTGCAGCAGGCGCTCCAGCGCGCCCGGGCCGGCGACCCGGACGAGCAGCAGGTAGAAGTCCTCCCCCGCCACCGAGTAGCACGAGTCCACCTCGGCCAGGTGCGCGAGCCGCTCCGGCGCGTCGTCGGGCTGGGACGGGTCCAGCGGGCGGATCGCCACGAACGCTGTCAGCGGCAGCTCGAGCGCCTCGTACGACACGCGAGCGGTGTAGCCAGTGATCACGCCGCGCTGCTCGAGCCGACGCACCCGCTGGTGCACGGCGGAGACCGACAGACCAACCTTCTCGGCCAGGTCGGTGTAGGACAGCCGGCCGTCGACGGTCAGCGCCTCGACGATCGCGCGGTCGATCTCCTCCACGCGTGGAAAGGTACACGACCGGCGCGGTCGCCGACCTCAGGTAGGTGCCGCAGCAAGCTTTGCTCTGCTTCCCTCGGCGATACGCCGAGAGGCTGAGTCACAGCCTCATCCATTTGGCGTCTCCTCCCGGGAAGCAGAGCAAACGTGGACCGACGCACATGCCGAGGCGTGGCCAGCCGTCCGGCGCGAGCGGCGCGACTCAACCCTTCGTCAGCGAGCGGGCGATCACCACTCGCTGGATCTGGTTGGTGCCCTCCACGATCTGCAGCACCTTCGCCTCGCGCATGTACCGCTCGACCGGGTGGTCCGCCACGTAGCCGTACCCGCCGAGCACCTGCACCGCATCGGTGGTCACCCGCATCGCCATGTCGGTGGCGAACAGCTTGGCCTTGGCTGCGTCCGTGGAGTACGACCGGCCGGCGTCGCGCAACCGGGCGGCGGCGAGCACGAGGGCGCGAGCCGCGGACACCGACGTCGCCATGTCGGCGAGCAGGAACCCGAGACCCTGGAAATCGATGATCGGCCGGCCGAACTGCTCACGCTCCTTGGCGTAGGCCACGGCGTAGTCCACGGCGGCCTGGGCGAGCCCGACCGCGCAGGCGGCGATGCCGAGCCGGCCCGAGTCCAGCGCCTGCATCGCGATCCGGAAGCCGACGCCCTCCTCGCCGACGAGCCGGTCGGCCGGGATGCGGGCGTCATCGAACGCGATCTGCGCGACCGGCGACGAATGCACCCCCATCGTGCGCTCGCGCGCCTGCGGGTTGATGCCGGGTGTGGCCGCGTCGGCGAACAGGCAGGAGATGCCGCGCGAACCCGGGCCGCCGGTGCGGCAGAACACGTTGTAGACGTCGGCCACGCCGGCGTGTGTGACCCACGCCTTGGTGCCACTGACCACATAGGAGTCACCGTCGCGGACCGCCCGGGTGGTCAGCGCGGCAGCGTCCGACCCGCCGGCCGGCTCCGACAGGCAGTACGCGCCGAGTAGCCGCCCGCTCAGCAGGTCCGGCAGGAACCGCTTGCGCTGCTGGTCGGTGCCGTACGCGGCGATCGGGTAGCAGGCCAGAGTGTGCACGCTGACCGCCTCGGCCACGGCCAGCCACCGCGCGGCGAGCACCTCCAGCACCTGCAGGTATACCTCGTACGGCTGATCGGCGCCGCCGTACTCGGCCGGGTAGGGCAGCCCGAGCAGGCCGCTCCGACCGAGTGTGCGCAGGATCTCGCGCGGGAACTCGCCCCGCGCCTCGAACTGCTCGACCCGCGGCGCCAGCTCCCGGTCCGCCAGCTCGCGGGTGAGCTCGAGCAGGTGGTACGCCTCTTCCGTCGGCAGGATCCGATTGATGCTCAAAGCTGCCTCAACTCCGTGCTCAGGGTGTTCAGTCGCTCCACACCGTCGCCGGTGCAGACGACGATGTCCTCGATGCGGGCACCGTGCCGCCCGGCCAGGTAGATGCCCGGCTCGATCGAGAACGCCATGCCGGGCTCCAGCGGGAGCGCGTTGCCGGCCACGATGTACGGCTCTTCGTGCCCGTCCAGCCCGATGCCGTGCCCCGTGCGGTGCAGGAACGCCGCGCCGTAGCCGGCCCTGGCGATCGGGTCGCGGGCGGCCGCGTCGACCGACTCGGCGGCGACCCCCGGCCGGACCGCGGCGATGGCGGCCCGCTGCGCCTCGGCCAGCACCGCGTAGTACTCGGCGAAGTCGCCCGAGACGCTGCCGGCGGCGACGTAGGTGCGGGTCGAGTCGGAGCAGTAGCCGGACGGCATCGTCCCGCCGATGTCCACCACCACCGGGTCGCCGGCCTCGATCCTCCGGCCGGACGTCTCGTGGTGCGGGCTGGCGGCGTTCGGGCCCGACGCGACGATCACGAAATCGACCGTGGCGTGCCCGACCTCCCGGATCGCCCGGGCGATGTCCGCGCCGACCTCGGCCTCCGTGCGCCCCGGCCGCAGCCACTCACGCATCCGGGCGTGCACGGCGTCGATCGCGGCGCCGGCCTCACGCAGCGCCGCCACCTCGGCCGGCGACTTGCGCATCCGAAGCTGGCCCAGCACGTGCCCGGCCAGGCGTTGCTCCACTTTGGGCAACGCGTCCCGGAGTGCGAGCACGTGCTCGGCCCACATCCGGTTGGCCAGGCCGACGCGCGTCACGTCGCCGCCGAGGGCGGCCCGCACGAGGGGGTACGGGTCCGTGCCGTCCGCATGGTCCCGAAGGTGTACGCCGATGCCGGGTGCCGGCGACGCCTCCGCGGCCGGGCGCTCCAACCGCGGCACGATCAGCGTCGGCTCACCCTCGGCGGGCAGCACCAGACAGGTCAGCCGCTCGAACTCGTGCGCGTGGTAACCGGTGAGATAGCGCAGGTCGGCACCCGGGGTGATCAGCAGTGCGTCCAGTCCGGCGGCGGCCGTCGCGCGCTGCGCGTCCACCAGTCGCCGCGGCGGATTGAGCTCCTCGGTGAGCACGCCGCCAGCTTAACTGAACGCTCGTTTGGGCCGGGCCGCGCACGGGGCGGTCGCCGTGCTGTGCCAGGCTGTCGTGTGTGACGGACCGACCGCTGCTGCTCGTGGACGCGCCGAGCCTGTACTTCCGGGCGTACTTCGGCATTCCGGAGACCGCCGCGCGAGCCGCCGACGGCAGTCCGGTCAACGCGGTCCGTGGCTTTCTCGACATGCTCGCCACGCTGATCCGCGGCCGCCGCCCGAACCGGCTGGTGTGCGCGCTGGACTACGACTGGCGGCCGCCGTGGCGGGTCGCGTTGATCCCGTCGTACAAGGCGCACCGGCTCTCGCCACGCGGCGGCGAGATAGTCCCGGACGGCCTCGTCCCGCAGATTCCGCTCATCCTCGAGGTCCTCGAGGCCCTGGGCGTCGCGGCGGTCGGTGCCGCCGGGTACGAGGCGGACGACGTGCTCGGCACGCTCGCCGCGACCCAGCCCGGTCCCACCGAGGTGGCGTCCGGCGACCGGGACCTGTTCCAGCTCGTCGACGACGCGATTCCGGTCCGGCTACTGTACTGCGGCCGCGGCGTGGCCAAGCTCGAGGACTTCGACGCCGCCGCGGTGCTCGTCAGGTACGGGGTGCCGCCGCAGGCGTACGCCGATTTCGCCGCGCTCCGGGGCGACCCGAGCGACGGGCTGCCCGGCGTGCCCGGCGTCGGGGAGAAGACGGCGGCCCGGCTGGTGGCCCGGTACGGCTCGCTCGACGGCGTGCTGGCCGCGATGGACGACCCGAAGGCCGGATTCGCGCCGGGGCTGCGGGCGAAGCTGGCCGCCGCCCGCGACTACCTCGCGGTCGCCCCGACCGTGGTCCGGGTCGCCATCGACGTACGGCTGCCGGAGCTTGACCCCACGCTGCCCGCGTCGCCCGCGGACCCGGACCGGGTGGTCGCGCTCGCGGAGAAGTGGAACCTCGCCGGGGCGTGCCGCCGCCTGGTCGACGCGATGAGCGCGGTCGCCTGACGGTCGCCGAGGGATCGATGATCCCGCTAGCGCGGCGTGTAGCTGCCCCGGCGGGGATACGACCCCGACCCGCGGGGCGTGCCGAACGTGTGGCCGTTGAGCGGGACGGTCTCGCCGTTGTGCAGCCGGTCGTAGATCCGGGCGTCGAGGTAGGCGGCGCCGGCCCGGTCCTCGTCGGTGGGCGCGGCCAGCATCGCGTAGATCAACCCGACCACCACGAAGATGACCGCGAGCACGATCGGGATCAGCAGCGTGGACGCGGACGCGCCCCGCACCTCCTCCCCCGTCGGGTCGTGCAGGTGCACGGACATCGCGAACATCGCGGTGAAGTGCATGCCGTTGACGGCGACGCCCATCACGAGCGCGGAGCCGATGATCGCGATCGTCCGGCGGACCGTGATGCACAGCCAGAGCGCCACGGTGGCCGCCACGACAGCGATCACGATGGACGCGATGACGAGCCGCCGGTCGTAGTCGACCTGGCCGTCGAGGCGCATCGCGTACATGCCGGTGTAGTGCATCGCGGCGACGCCGAGGCCGGCGAACAGGCCGCCGAAGAGCACCTTCACGAGATTGGGGCGGCCCAGGCCGACGATGAAGAGGCCAATGCCGACCACGACGATCGCGATGACGGCGCTCGCGGCCGTGGTCGCGACGTCGTAGCGGATCACGGCGCCGCTCACGCCGAACCCCAGCATGGCCATGAAGTGCATGACCCAGATCCCGGTTCCGCCGATGGCCCAGGCCGCCATGATGAGCCACCACGCCCGGCGCCCGGCGGTGCGCGCGTCGCGAACCCGGGTCGCGCAGGTCAGCCCCAGGAGCGACCCCAGGACGGACAACGCGTAACTGAGCGTAGGTGTGATCCAGCCGTACGTGAAATGGTTGATCTGCCCCACGCCCGTTCCCCTCTGGCGGCCGTTACGGACACGCATCTCCGCTGCTCGTCATGCATGATGCTGCACGGTGGGCCGGGAAGCAAAACTGTTGCGGGCATCAATTCGTGCCGTGACCATGCCATGACGGGCGGCCACCGCCGACCGCTCGCTCATTCCACCGCGTTGTACGCGAGCACTCCGCGGTTGACCGCGTCCATCGCGCGCCGCGCGGTCGTGCGCAGCCGCGGCGACACACCGGCCGCATCCGCCAGCTGGCCGAGCAGGTCGACCACCTGGCGGGCCCACCGCACGAAGTCGCCGGCGGGCATCTCCCCGTCGACACTCTGCCCGCTCGCGAGCACCTTGGCCAGGCTCTCGCCCCGCGCCCAGCGGTAGATCGGCCAGGCGAAGCCGAGGTCCGGCTCGCGGCTCAGGTCCAGGCCGGCCGCCGCCTCCTCGGCCTCCAGCTCGGCCCACATCTTGACCGTGGCGTCGACGGCGTCGGCGACCGGTCCGCGCGGCAGCGACACGTGCTCGTCGCCCTCGCGGCGCGCCTCGTAGAGCACGACCGACACCGCCGCGGCGAGTTCGGCCGGCTCCAGCCCGTCCCACACCCCGCGCCGCAGGCACTCGGCGACCAGCAGGTCCGCCTCCGTCCAGATCCGGGCGAGCATCCGGCCCGCCTCGGTCACCTCGCCGTCCGCGGACAGGTACCCGCGGGCGGTGAGCAGCGTGCACACCCGGTCGAACGTGCGCACCAGCGACCCGGTGCGGCCGGCTACCTTGCCGCGCAACTGGTCTGTGTCCCGCTCCAGGCGCCATCGCCGCTCCGCCCAGCGGGCGTGCTCCTCGCGGTCCGGGCACGCGTGGCACGGATGCCGGCGCAGCGCCGCGCGCAGCCGGGTCAGCTCCTCGTCGTCGGCGGCGGCGCGGCCGCGACCGCCCCGGCGCCGTTCGGGCCCGGGCTCGACGTCCGCGCTGCGCAGGGCCGACGCGAGGTCGCGGCGCGCCGCCGGCGACCGGTGATTGAAATGCTTGGGTACGCGGACGCGGGCCAGCGCCTCGACCGGCGCGGCGAAGTCGGCCGCCGCGATCCGGCCGGCCCAGCGGTCCTCGGTGAGCACCATCGGGCGGGGCTCGCCGAACCCGCCGGTGCCCGGATCCAGCACGACGGCCAGGCCCGCCCGGCGACCGGACGGCACACGGATAACGTCTCCGGTCCGGAGCCGCTCAAGGGACGCGACCGCCGCGGCCCGGCGGTGTGCGGCGCCCTGACGTGCCAACGCCTTCTCGCGGTCCGCGATGGTCACCCGCAGCGCGAAGTACTCCTCGAAGTCGCCGAGGTGGCAGATCATCTCCGCGGCGTACGCCTCAATGGCCTCGACGTTGCGCTGCACCTGTCGCGCCAGGCCGACCACCGACCGGTCGGCCTGGAACTGAGCGAACGACGACTCCAGCAACTCCCGGGAGGGCTCGGCGCCGACCGTGCCGACCAGGTTGACGGCCATGTTGTAGGACGGCCGGAAGCTCGACCGCAGCGGGTACGTGCGGGTCGAGGCGAGCCCGGCCACGTGCCGCGGGTCGACCTCGGGCGCCCACACGACGACCGCGTGCCCCTCCACGTCGATGCCCCGCCGGCCGGCGCGCCCGGTCAGCTGGGTGTACTCGCCGGGGGTCAGGTCGACGTGCGCCTCGCCGTTGAACTTGACCAGCCGCTCGAGCACCACGCAGCGGGCCGGCATATTGATGCCCAGCGCGAGCGTCTCGGTGGCGAACACGGCCTTGACCAAGCCACGGACGAACAACTCCTCGACGACCTCCTTGAACGTCGGCAGCATCCCCGCGTGGTGCGCGGCGAGGCCACGCTCGAGCCCGTCCAGCCATTCCCAGTAGCCCAGCACGGACAGGTCCTCGCCCGGAATCACCGCGACGCGGCGCTCGACGACCCGCCGGATCTCGTCGCGTTCGTCCGGCGCGGTCAGCCGCAGCCCGGCGTGCAGGCACTGCTGCACGGCGGCGTCGCAGCCCGCCCGGCTGAAGATGAACAGGATCGCCGGCAGCAGCCCCTCGCGGTCGAGCCGCTCAACGACGTCCGGCCGGTAGGCCACCGGCCAGCGCCGCGGTCGCCCGCCGCGGCCCCGACCCGGCCCGCCGTCCGCGTCCAGCCGGCGGGTTAGCTCCCGCGTGTAGCGCAGCAGCTCCGGGTGCACGTCGTGCTTGCGGGCCGCGTCCGCGTCGTGGAATAGGTCGAACATGCGCCGCCCGACGAGCATGTGCTGCCACAGCGGCACCGGCCGGTGTTCGCTGACCACCACGTTGGTCTCGCCGCGGACGGTGACCAGCCAGTCGGCGAACTCCTCGGCGTTGGACACCGTCGCGGACAGCGAGACCAGGGTGACCGACTGCGGCAGGTGGATGATGACTTCCTCCCAGACCGCGCCGCGGAACCGGTCGGCGAGGTAGTGCACCTCGTCCATGACGACGTACGCGAGGCCGGTGAGGGTGGGCGAACCGGCGTAGAGCATGTTGCGTAGCACCTCGGTGGTCATTACGACCACGGGGGCGTCGCCGTTGATGGAGTTGTCCCCGGTGAGCAGCCCGACCCGGTCGGCGCCGTACCGCTGGACCAGATCGTGGTACTTCTGGTTCGACAGCGCCTTGATGGGCGTGGTGTAAAAGCACTTCCTGCGGGGGGCTCCGCTCCCCGCATTCCCCCGGACGGCACGGTCGCCCAGGGCCAGGTGCACCGCGAACTCGCCCACGACGGTCTTGCCGGCCCCGGTCGGGGCGCACACGAGCACCCCGCTGCCCCGTTCCAGCGCCTCGCACGCGTCCTGCTGGAACGGGTCGAGCTCGAAGCTGAGCTCGCCGGCGAACTCGGTTAACGCCGGGCACGCGGCGGCCTGTGCGGCCCTCCGGCGCGCCGCCGCGTACCGCTCGGCGGGGCTCGTCATGTCTTTCAGCGTAGGCATCGCGGGGCCGCCGGCGCCGCTCGGTAAGGTGCTCGGCGTGCCGCGCAACGCCGAACCGCCGACGTCCCGTCCCCCGTTCGACCGGGGTCGGTCGCCGGCCGGAGGGTCGGCCATGCGCCCGGTAGACGCCGTCCTGTTCGATTTCCACGGCACGCTGGCGCAGGTCGAGGACGCGGTGGACTGGGTCGTCGCGGCGGCCGCGCAGTGCGGGGTCGCGCTCGACCGGGGGCGGGCGACCGCGCTCGCCGACCGGCTCGTCGCCGCCGGGCGCGCGGGTGGTCCGCTGCCCCGCCGGGTTCCCCCGCACCTGGCCGAGGTGTGGGCCGACCGCGACCTGAGCGGGCGCGCCCACCGTGCCGCGTACACCGGGCTGGCGGCGACCGTGACCGCCGGCGTGGACGGGCTGGCCGACGCGCTCTACGACCGGGTGCGGCGGCCGGAGGGGTGGTCGCCGTACGCCGACACCGAGGCCACCCTGCGCGGCCTCCGGGCGGCCGGCGTACCGGTCGCGGTGGTGAGCAACATCGGCTTCGACATCCGGCCCCTGTTCAAGGCCTGGGACCTTCTCGATCTGGTCGACGCGTTCGTGCTCTCGTACGAGGTCGGCCACTGCAAGCCCGATTTGGCGATCTTCTCGCGCGCGTGTGCCGAGCTCGGAGTGGCCCCGGAGCGGGCGGTCATGGTGGGCGACACGCCGGCCGACGCCGCCGCCGTGCGGGCCGGCCTGTCCGCGCTGGTGCTGCCCGCCGCCGGCCCGGGCGAGGTCAACGGGCTGGCCGGGGTGCTCGCGCTGGCTCTGTCCGCGCCACCGTCCCTGTCCGGGTAACCCGCAGCGCTCGCAGCGCGCCGGGCACGCACGTGACAGTGATCGGGAGCGGACATGCGCGCTCGCCGTCGGCGTACGCGGTGATGCCCTCGGCCGCGACCTCGACGGTGCGCGCGCGGAAGGTCTCGACCTTGGGGTGGTCCACGTGGGTGCCCCGGTAGACGCGTGGCTTGATGCGGGTCAGCTCCACGCGGCCGACCCGACCCGCGACGACGACATCGAGCAGCCCGTCAGTGATCTCGGCGCTCGGGCAGATGCGCATCCCACCGCCGTAGCACGCGCCGTTGCCCACCGCCACGAGCACGGCGTCGAGCGCGCGCGCCTCGCCGTCGAGGCGCAGCGTGTACCGCCGGGGCCGCAGCCGGGCCAGCTCGATGAGGATGGCCAGGTCGTACTTGCGCGGGCCACGGGGGAACCGCATCCGGTTCGCCCGCTCGTTGACGATGGCGTCGAAGCCAGCGCCGAGCACCGCACCGAACCAGCGGGTGTCACCGGCCGGGCCGTCGATCCGGGCCAGGTCGACCCGGCGGGTGGCGCCATCGGCCAGGGCCCCGGCGAGCGCGTCGGCGGCCACCAGCGGGCGGTCGGGCGTCGACAGCTCCGCCGCGAAGTCGTTGCCGGTGCCGACCGGCACGACGCCGAAGGCCACATCCGTGCCGGCGACCGCCTGCAGCACGCGGTGGACGGTCCCGTCGCCACCGAACGCGATCACCGCGCGGGCGCCGCCGGCCACGGCCTCCCCGCAGGCGGCCTCGGCGTCCGCACCGGAGTCGGCCGCCAGCAGCTGTACGGGGTGGCCGGCCGCGCCGAGCCGGTCGAGCACCGCCGGCAGCAGCCCGCGGTGCCGCCCCCGGCCGGCGGTCGCGTTGGCCAGCACCGCCACCGGACCGGCCGGGCCCGCCCGCGCGTCCACGGGGCGTCAGGTGGTCTCGTCGTAGCGGCTGTCCAGCGGCCGCGGCGCGGCGACCGGGGTCACCGCGTCGACCGGCTCGCCGGCCTCAACCTCCTCGACGTCGTAGTCCAGCGGCGAGGCCTCGTCGTCGGACAGCCCGGCGTAGATCTCCCGGCCGCGGGCACGCCGCCGGTCGTTCATGAGCGCCACGACGACGGCGACGAAGTACAGCGCGGACAGGCAGACCGCGAGCGCGGTCATGCCGAACGGGTCCGGGGTCGGGGTGACGACCGCGGAGAACAGGAAGAACACGAAGATCGCGACCCGCCACCAGCCGAGCATCCGCTTGCCGCTGGCGATGCCGACGAAGTTGAGCATGAGGATGAGCAGGGGGAACTCGAACGCCACGCCGAAGATGAGGATCAGGTTGGTGACGAACGAGACGTACCGGGTGATCTCCAGGGTGGTCTTGATGTCGCTGCCGGAGATCTCGATGAGGAAGTGCAGGCCCTTGCCGACAACGAGGAAGGCGAGGACCGCGCCGGCCGCGAACAGTGGGGCCGCGATCGCCGCGAACACGTACGCGTAACGCCGTTCGTTCCGGTGCAGGCCGGGTGCGACGAACGCCCAAAGCTGGTAGAGCCAGATCGGCGCCGCGAGCACGAGGCCGATCCACAGCGCGATTTTCAGATTCAGCAGGAAGAGGTCCGCGGGGCCGAGCTGGACGAACTGGCACACGCCCTTGTCGTCCCTCGAACCTGGCAGGTCGCAGTACGGCCGCTGCAGGAGGCGACGGACCGGGCCCGAGAGAAACATTCCGACGGCGAAGCCGACGAGGATACCGAGGGACGCCTTGAACAGCCGGCTGCGCAGCTCCTGGATGTGCTCGACGAGGGTCATCGAGCCGTCCGCGGCGCGCTGGAAGTTCGTCGGACCGCGCCGACGCAGGGCCGGACTCACGGGCTACCGGGGCCTTGTGATCAGTTGTCGCGGACGCGCTGCACCGGGTCGACGGTCGGCGCGGTGGACTGCTGCTGGTTGTCCGGCGTTTGCGGGAGCGGCTGACGGGCGTTCTGCGCGTCCGCCTTCTCCGCGAGGTCGTCGTCGTCGACCAGGCCCTTGGTCTCGGCCTTGATGATCCGCAGCGAGCGGCCGAGGGACCGGGCCGCGTCCGGCAGCCGCTTCGCGCCGAACAGCAGGACGAGGACGACGACGAGTACGGCGATGTGCCACGGCCTGAGGGTGCCCATGGGAGCTCCAGTCGAAAGTCAGTCTCGGGGTGACGAGCCCCATGGTACGTGTGCATGCGGGCTGTGCCACTGCCAGGCGCCGCTCGATGTGGGCTCGGCCGGTGGAGTCTCCGCTACCGACGGGGCCCCGTCAACCGTGGCGGTCGCGTCACGCCCGACGCGTCTTGATCTTGGTCAGTCGGCGGCGCGCGGCGTCGGCCTGCTCGCCGAGCAGCGCCGCCCGCTCGCTGAGCGCCTCCGCCGCACGCTGCAGCGCCAGCGCCTGGGCCTGGCGCTCATGCAGCGCGCCGGCCGCCCGGCGCAGCGCACCCAGGCGCGTCAACACCGGGCGCACCGCCAGCCCCAGGATCACCACCGCGGCCAGCAGCAGCGCGGCCACGATCCACCACACCATGATCGGAGGGTACCCGACGGCGCCCCCTTCCCAACTCCGTCAGAGTCGGGCGCTCCAGGGCCACGCGACTGCCCGACTCTGACGGAGTTGGGCATCCAGGCGCGCGGAATGCCCCGACTCTGACGGAGTTGGGCGCGGGCGACGCACGGACCTCACGAGGGGGCCGGGCTGGCGTACGCCTCCAGCGCGGCCGCGGCCTGGTCGCGCACGTCGGCGACCAGCTCGGGCGGCGCGACGACCATGACGTCCGGGCCGAGCCCCAGTACGAACCGACGCCCCCATTCCAGGTCGGTGACCCGCATCGAGACCAGCCAGCCCTCGCCGTCGCCCTCGCTGACCCGCTCGCACGGGTAGTACTCCGTGATCCACCGGCCGCCCCGGCCCACCCGAAGGGAGATCAACGGCAGGTCCGGCGACGGCTGGAAGATCCCGCCGCTGACATCCCGCAGCTCGACCTGGGACGGCGGCGCCGCCGGCTCGTCGAGCTCGGTGAGTGCGTCGATGCGATCGGTCCGGAACAGCCGCACCGCCTCCGCGCGCCGGCACCACGCCTCGAGGTACGCCCAGCCGGAGACCATCAGCACCCGGATCGGGTCCACCACCCGCTCGGTCGTCTCGTCCCGGGTGGCCGTGTAGTACGTGATGCGCAGCGCCCGCCGCCGTTCCACGGCTCCGCGGATGCGGGCCAGCCGGTCGACGTTGCCGGGCAGCCGGACCGCGATCGGGGCGCCGGCCACCTCGCCGGCCGCGTTCTCGATCTTTGCGAGCGCCCGCTCGATCGCGTCCCGCTCTCCCAGCCCGGGCGCCTCCGCGAGCATCCGCAGCGCCACCACGAGCGCGAGCGCCTCGTCGGGGGTCAGCCGCAGCGGCCGGTCGATGCCGGCGTCGTAGGTGATCGTGACCCGGTCACCGTCGAGGGCCATGTCGATCAGGTCGCCCGGACCGTACCCCGGCAGTCCGCAGACCCACAGCAGCTCCAGGTCCTCGCGCAGCTGCCGCTCCGTCACGCCGAGGTCCGCGGCGGCCTGGGCGATCTCGATGCCCGGCCGGGCCAGCAGGTACGGCACGAGGTTCAGCAGCCGACCGAGCCGGTCCGCCGACGCGCGGGACCCGGCGGTGCGGACTTGGGAGCTGGTCATCGGACCGCATCCGCCACCATGTCGTGCCGGGCAGCGATCTCCTTGAGCCGCTGGATCACTGCCTCGCGGACCTCCGGCGGGTCGACCACGCGCACGTCGGCCCCGTACCCGACCAGCGAGGCGGCCAGCCCCTCCGCGTCCGCGTACCGCAGGGTCATCCGGTCCCCCTCGGCACCCGGCGTGATGTCGTCGGCCCAGCGCCGCAGGCCGGCCGCTCGGCCCGGGCGGGCCAGGACCGTGGCGCGCCCGGTGCGCTCCAACGGGCCGGACCACCGCGCGACGTGGCTGATCAGATCGACGCCCGCCGGCGGCTGGTACGCCCCGGCCGGGCCCTCCGCGCGGACCCCGCCCACCACCCGGGACAGCCGGAAGCACCGGGTCGCGTTCCGGTCCAGGTCGTGGCCGACCACGTACCAGCGCCCGCGCCAACACACCACGCCCCACGGCTGCAGCCGCCGGGTCGCCGGCGCATCGCCCTCCGGCACGCGGTAGTCGAAGCTGACCGTGCGGCGCTCGCGGGCCGCCGCGGTCAGCGGGGCGAACGCCGGATCCACCGTCACCACCGGCTCCACGCCGAGGGTGGCGTGCGGATCGACGTCGATGCCGGCGGCACGCAGCTTGGCCAGCCCGGACGACGCCGCCGCGGCGAGGCCCGCATGCTGCCAGAGCCGGGCGGCGAAGCCGACCGCCGCGGCCTCGTCCGGTTCGAGGGGAATGTCCGGCAGCGCGTACTCCCGGCGGGCGATCCGGTAGCCGGGCTCCGAGTCGAACGCGCTCGCCGACCCGGTCTCCAGTGGTACGCCGAGGTCGCGCAGCTCGGCCTTGTCGCGTTCGAACTTGCGCTGGAACGCCTCGTGGTCGCGCGCGTCGTCGGGGTCGTGTTCGTAGCCGGGCACGGTGGCGGCGATCTGCCCCGCGGTCAGGAAGCGTCGCGTGGACAGCAGGCAGATGACGAGGTTGACGAGGCGTTCGGTCCGGGAGCGCGACACACTCCAGACGCTAGCAGTGTCCGTACGCGTGTGCGTACGCCGCGCGCGTGGCTCGCCGGTCGTTTTGTCGGCTCCGCCCGGCCGCGCAGGCATCCGCCCTGGCATGATCGGATCCCATGGTGCGATGGCGGTCGGGCACGGTGGTGGCGCCGCGCGGGCGCTGGCGTGGTGCGGTCGAGCTGGACGTGTCGATCGACGGCGCCGAGCCGGTGCGGGCGCTGGCCTACCCGGCGCTCGTCGGGGAGCCGCGGGCCGGCGACCGCGTGCTGCTGAACGTCGGGGCGCTCGACCTGGGCCTGGGCACCGGTGGGTACGCCCTCGTGGTGGCACTGCCCGACCGGCTGCCGGGCGGGCCTGGCGGGGCGTCCGAGGTCGAGCCGGCCGACCGGGACGCCGGGCCGGCCGAGCTGGCCGACCGGGACGCCGGGCACCTGGTGAAGGCGCGCTACACGCCGCTGCAGACGATCGTGCTGGGCGTGGACGAGGAGTCCTCGCCGCACCGCGAGGCCCTGGTCGACGCCGACGACCTGGACGGGATGCCGGTCGTCACCGCCGATCTGCACTCGGCCCTGCCGGCGATACTTGCCGGCGTGCACGCCGACGCTCCGGACCGCCGCGTGGCGTACGTGATGACGGACGGCGGCGCGCTACCGGCGTGGTTCTCCCGCACGCTGGACGGGCTGCGGGACCGGCTCGCCGGCACGGTGACCGCCGGCCAGG
Organism: Micromonosporaceae bacterium; assembly: GCA_036506495.1. GTDB lineage: Bacteria > Actinomycetota > Actinomycetes > Mycobacteriales > Micromonosporaceae > DASXRC01. The sequence goes on from DASXRQ010000164.1 coordinate 28,722, forward strand.
CGTTCGGGGGCGACCTCGAGGCCACCACCGTACACAGTGGACTGCTCGCGGCCCGGCACGTGCTCGGCGCGGATATCACGGTCGTCGCGCAGGGGCCGGGCAACCTCGGCACCGGCTCCCGTTGGGGATTCTCCGGGGTCGGGGTGGGCGAGGCGGTCAACGCCGCGGCGGTGCTGGGCGGCCGCCCGGTCGGTTCGCTGCGCATCTCCGCCGCCGATCCCCGACCGCGGCACCGCGGCGTCTCACATCACAGCCTCACCGCGTACGGCCGCGTCGCGCTGGCACCGGCGGACCTGGTGCTGCCCGATAAGCTCGACCCGGACCTGGCCGACCAGGTCGAGGTGGACCTGGACGCGCTCGGCGACCGGCACCGTATCGTGCGCGTGCCGGTGGCCGGGCTCGACGCCGCGCTGCGCGCCGCTCCGGTGCGACTGTCCACGATGGGTCGCGATCTGGACGCGGACCACGCGTACTTCCTGGCCGCCGCCGCGGCCGGCCGCCACGCCGCCAGCCTGCTGCGCTAACCCGTCCGCAAACGCGAGAGCCGCGCGAGCGGAGCAAGCGCCAGCAATTCAGCTCAGCTCAACTCAGGACGATCAGCAGCGTCCAGCCGCCGACGAGCAGCACGAGGGTCAGCGCCAGTACCCAGGTCGGCACCCGGTACTCGCCGCGGCGGTTGCGCTGGATCTCGGCCACGACGTTCTCGCGGCGCTTGTTGACCCAGCCACGCCGCACCTCGGTCGGGTCCCGCTCGACGGGATCGTGCTCGGGAATGAGGGGATCGCTCATGACGTCGTGAGCCTAGCGCCCGTCACATGCTCGCGATGAGCCGCTCCACCCGCTCGTCGTACGCCCGGAACGGGTCCTTGCACAGCACGGTGCGCTGCGCCTGGTCGTTGAGCTTGAGGTGGACCCAGTCGACCGTGAAGTCGCGCCGCTTCTCCTGGGCGTGCCGAATGAACTCGCCGCGCAGCCGGGCCCTGGTCGTCTGCGGCGGGGTCTCCTTCGCCTCGAAGATCTCCAGGTCGGAGGCGACCCGGTCGACCTGGCCACGCCGCTCCATCAGCGCGTACAGCCCGCGGCCGCGGCGAAGGTCGTGGTAGGCCAGGTCCATCTGGGCCACCCGGGGGTGGGCCAAGGGCAGGTCGTGGCGGCGCTGGTACGACTCGATCATCCGCAGCTTGGTCACCCAGTCGATCTCGCGCGCGACCGGCTCGAGGTTGCCGGACTCCACGGCGTGCAGCACCCGGCCCCACAGCTCGACCACCCGCTTAGCGGTCTGGTCGCCGCCCCGGCGCTCCACGAATTCGGTCGCCTTCGCGAAGTACTCCTGCTGAATCTCCAGCGCGCTGGCCTCCTTGCCCGACGCGAGGCGGACCCGGCGCCGGCCGGTGATGTCGTGCGACACCTCGCGGATGGCCCGGATCGGGTTTTCCAGCGACAGGTCGCGCATCACGACCCCGGCCTCGATCATGCGGAGCACGATGTCCGCGCTGCCGACCTTGAGCAGCGTGGTCACCTCGTTCATGTTGGAGTCACCGACGATCACATGCAGCCGCCGGTAGCGCTCGGCGTCCGCGTGCGGCTCGTCGCGCGTGTTGATGATCGGCCGGCTGCGGGTGGTCGCCGACGACACGCCCTCCCAGATGTGCTCGGCCCGCTGGGACAGGCAGTAGACCGCGCCGCGCGGCGTCTGCAGGACCTTGCCGGCGCCGCAGATCAGCTGCCGGGTCACGAGAAAAGGGATCAGCACGTCGGCGAGCCGACCGAACTCGCCGTGCCGGGAGACGAGGTAGTTCTCGTGGCATCCGTACGAGTTGCCGGCCGAGTCGGTGTTGTTCTTGAAAAGGTAGATCTCGCCCGCGATGCCCTCGTCGTGCAGCCGCTTCTCCGCGTCGACGAGCAGCCCTTCGAGGATCCGCTCGCCGGCCCGGTCGTGCGCGACGAGGTCGGTGACCGCGTCGCACTCGGGGGTGGCGTACTCCGGGTGCGAGCCCACGTCCAGGTAGAGGCGGGCACCGTTGCGCAGGAACACGTTGCTGGACCGGCCCCAGGACACCACCCGGCGGAACAGGTACCGCGCGACCTCGTCCGGAGACAGCCGCCGCTGCCCACGGTAGGTACAGGTGACCCCGTACTCCGTCTCGAGCCCGAAGATGCGCCGCTCCATGCACAGACACTAACCGCACGGACCGACGTTTCGTCAGGGTCCGTGCCCGGCGGCGCGGCGCAGCTCGGCGGCGTACGCGAGGCACGCACGGTAGCTCGGCAGCCGACCGCCGGCAACGGATTCGGCCAGCGTGGGCGCCGCGTCGTCGCGCGCCGACAGCGTGGGCGCCGCATCCGGCCAGTCGATGCCCAGGTCCGGGTCGAGCGGGTGCACCGCCCGCTCGGCCGGCGGGCGGTACGGCTCCGAGCACAGGTACGCCAGCGTCGCGTCGTCGGTCAGCGCGCAGAACCCGTGGCCGAGCCCCTCGGCGAGGTAGACCGCGCGCCGGTCCAGATCGTCGAGGCGTACACCCTCCCAGCGGCCGAACGTCGGCGAGCCGACCCGCACGTCGACGACCACGTCGAGGACCGCCCCGCGTACGCAGGTGACGTACTTGGCCTGCCCGGGCGGGACGTCGGCGAAGTGGATGCCGCGCACAACGCCGCGCGCCGAGACCGACAGGTTCGCCTGCGCGAGCCGCAGCGGGTGTCCGACCGCCTCGACGATCCGGTCCTCCCGGAACCACTCCAGGAACAGCCCGCGCCGGTCGCCGTGCTGCTCGGGCGTGACCTCCCACGCTCCGTCGATGCCTAGC
>DASXRQ010000165.1:0-7577 GCA_036506495.1 Micromonosporaceae bacterium
CAAGCAACCAGCCGCGCTGATCTCGTTCGCCGACCACGGCGGCACCGCGATCCGGGAGGTGATGGACGCGCAGGACGAGGTCGAGCGGCAGTTGCGCGACACCGTGCTGACCCAGGCGCGGGTGTGGCGGATCGACGCGCATCTCGTGGTGCGCGACGGTGATCCGCTGACCGTACTGTCCGATGTGGCCAAGGAGGTACGGGCGGATGCCGTGATCGTCGGATCATCGACGAGCATGGGTCACCGGATCGCCGGATCCCTCGCCGTCCGCCTCGTCCGCTTGGCGCGCTGGCCGGTCACCGTCGTGCCTTAGGCCGACCTGCGGCGCAACCACCAGAAGCCGAACGCCACCAGCAGCGCGGCCAGCACCAGGAAGACGCCCACCTCGGCCCACTGCAGGTCCCAGAACCGGCTGGCCGGCTGGTAGACCAGGCGCTGCTTGAGACCCAGCGTGTTGATCCAGTCCTCGCATGCCTTCGGCCCAACGTCGCGTCCGCACTGCGTTGGATCGGCCGGCCCGGTGAAGACCTTGCCGGCGGCGGTGACCGTCTGGTTCTGCAGGATCCAGGCGCCGTCGATGTGCGCCTGGGCCACGATCCGCATGTCGCCGTTGGGGCCGATGCCGAGCTGCTCAATGCCCTGGCTGAGGTCCAGGTTCGTGGTGAGGTGTTTCGCCGGCAGCAGGTGGGCGCGTACCCACAGGATCATCGCGCCGACGGCCGCGGCGTACACGGCGAGCGTGACGGCCATCGCGGGCACGGTCCGGCGGATCAGGATGCCCGCGGCCACGCCGAGCACGAACGCGAACGCCGCGTACCCGATCGGCACGACGCCGCGCGCGCCGAACAGCAGCGGGGTCAGGCGGTTCAGCACGTTCTCGTCGATCCGGTACGACGACCACCACACGATCAGGCTGAGAATGCCCGCGAACGCCACGCTCGCGGTGCACAGGAGGCCGAGCTTGACGGCGAGCCAGCGGTCCCGCGTCACGGACTGGTTCCAGACCAGCCGATGCGTGCCCGCCTCCAGTTCGCGGGCCACCAGCGGGGCGCCCCAGAAGACGCCGACCAGCGGCGGCACCAGGTAGAGCAGTGCGGTGCCCAGGATGAAGAGCACTATCGTCCGGCCGTTGTCCGTCGCGTGCGCGAAGTTGGTGAGTGCCGCGCAGTCGCCGGTGGCCGGGCAGTTCGCGGCACCGCTGTCGGTCCACGCGCGCGCGATCATGCGGCCGTTGATCGCCAGTGCGATCGCGGCGGCCACCAGCGTGACGGCGCCGACGATCGCCTGCGTACGGAACTGCCGGTAGGTCAACCAGATCATCGGGTCATCTCCGCCCGCCGGGGCGCAGGCACCGCGGCCTTCGCCATGTACGCCAGAACCAGGTCTTCCAGGTCGAGCCGCTCGCTGTTCCATACGCCGTCGTCGATCGGCGTCTCGCTGCGCACGATCAGCGTGCTTTGCCGGTCGGTGTGGCTCGCCTGGATGACCGTCGCCCCGGCCGGCAGCACCTCCGGGTCCCGGCGCAGCCCGACGAGTCGCGGATGCGTGGCCAGCAGCTCGTCGACGTCGCCGGCCACCAGGACGCGCGAGTCGGCGAGCACGATCAGGAAGTCGCAGACCCGCTCGAGGTCGGCGACCAGGTGCGAGGAGAGGATGACGCTCGCGCCCGACTCGGCCGTGAACTCCATCAGGCTCTGCAGGAACTCGCGCCGGGCCAGCGGGTCGAGGCTCGCCACCGGCTCGTCCAGGACCAGCAGCTCTGGCCGCTTCGCGACGGCCAGGGTCAGCGCGAGCTGGGCGCGCTGACCGCCGGACAGCTTGCCGGCGGGCCGAGCATGGTCGAGGCCGAGCCGGTCGATGCGAGTCTGTGCCACCTCGTCGTCCCATCGCGGGTTGAGGTGCGCACCCAGCCTTAGGTGGTCGGCGACCGTGAGATTCGCGTACGTGGGCGTGTCCTGAGCGACGAAGCCCACCCTAGCCAGCTGATCGGGACCGGACGCGGGCTGCCCGCCCAGCACCTCGATGCGGCCCGCGGTCGGGGTGAGCAGCCCGACCGCCAGCTGCAGCAGCGTCGTCTTCCCGGCGCCGTTCGGCCCGACCAGTCCGACGACGCGGCCCGGCGGGATGTGCAACGTGCAGTCGGACAGCCCCGGGTGGCGGCCGTACCGCTTGGTCAGCCCCTCGGTTTCGAGTACAGCGGTCATGTCGGCCCCTCGTGTTCCAGTACCTCGGTCATGTCGGCCCCCGGCTCTCAGTTCTGCGGTCATGTCTTCTCCTCGGCAAGCGCGTGGAACGTCGTGACGAACAGGGCCTCGATGCTTTCGTTGTCGAGGCCGGCGGCGCGGGCCCGGGCGAGCCAGCGCTGCAGTTCCGAGCGCAGCGGTCCGTGCGCGGCCGTCGTCTCGTCGGTGAGCGTGCGCGTGACGAAGGTGCCGAGGCCGGGTCGCGGGGACACCAGGCCCTCGTGCTCGAGCTCGCGATACGCCTTCAGCACTGTGTTCGGGTTGATGGCCACCTTCGCCACCACTTCCTTGACGGTAGGCAGCTGATCGCCCTCGGACAGCAGACCGAGGCGCATCGCCCGTCGCACCTGCTGGATCAGCTGCATGTACGGGGCGACGCCGGATCGCGTCTCCAGGTGGAACTCGATCACGTCGGGGCTCTACCAATCAACTAGGTTGCTAGCACAATAGCGCTATGCGTGTCCGGCGTGTCAAGAGCGGTCTTCCCTCGGGTCTACGCGGCGCCGCTCAACACGTCGCCCCTGGACACCACCATCCGCACCTCGCGCAGCGCGGTGACGTCGTGCGCCGGGTCGCCGCCGACCAGCAGGAGGTCCGCGGCCAGGCCGGCGCGCAGGCGGCCGGTGCGATCGGCGATCCGGCACGCGTTCGCGGCGGCCCCGGTCGCCGATGCCAAGGCCTGCGGCGCGGGCATGCCGCACCCGACCAGGTCGATCACGGCCTCGGGCAGCACGCCGTGCGGCTTGCCCGGGTTGATGCCGGCGTCGCTGCCGCTGATCAGCGCGACGCCGGCGCGGACCAGTTCGCCGATCACGGCACGGCGCGCCTCCAGGGTCATGCCGGTGCGCGCCATCATGGCCCTGAGCTGCGCCGGCAGCTCGGTCAGCCCGCGCCGGCGGCCGAGCGTCGGGCACACGACGGTGCCGGCCGCCACCAGGGCCGCGATCATGTCCGCCGGCGCCGCGACGCCGCCGGGCACGATGCACGTGCAGTGCTCGATGTCATCCACGCCGGCCTCGATGCAGTGGCGTACCGCCGTCTGCGCGTGGGCGTGCGCCGCCACGGGCAGGCCGTGCCGGTGCGCCTCGTCCACGACCGCCCGCAGCTCGTCCGGTGTGAACTGCTCGGCGGTCACGTCCGTGGTGACGGTCATCGCGCCTCCGCTCGTCATGATCTTGACGAGGTCGGCGCCGCGTTCCGCTCGTTCCCGTACGGCCCGCCGCAGCTCGTCCTCGCCGCTCGCCTCGCCGCCCATCGACCAGCAGTGCCCCCGTACGCTCGTGATGGGTGGCCCGGCGGCGACGACGTTGGGAAGCCGTCTCGCGACCACCGCGAACCGGTGGTCGCCGAGGTCGCGCACCGTCGTGACGCCGGCCGCCAGCTGTGCCTCGAGCGCGGCCGTGATGACGCCGTCCAGTTCGGCCGGCAACAGGCCCGGGATGCGGTCCAGCGCGTCCGGCCCGCCGTTGGCGCACAGATGCACATGCACGTCGATCAATCCCGGCAGCAGCGTGGTCCCGGGCAGGTAGGTCACCTCGCAGCCGTCGGGGACGTGCGCGGACGCCGGTTCCACGCCGGCGATGGTGTCGCCTTCGACGAGGACCAGTGCCCCGTCCGGCAGCACGCGGTCGCCGTCGAATGCGCGGTCCGCTCGATATGCCTTCACGAAGCGCTCCTCTGTTCTCGAGATCACCCGGAGCCAGGATTCCAGACGGCCGCGAGGATTCCAGACGGCCGCGAGCGCGACCCCGTGCTGTCAGGCAAGGGCGGCGTCCTGGCCGTCGCCAAAATTAGCCGCGCAGTGTATATACGCGAGGTATACACCGCGCGTATGGTGCGAGGCATGAGTGTTCCGCTGACCTTGCTCGGCCTCCTCGAACGGGAGCCCAGCCACGGATATGACCTGAAGCGCGAGTACGACGCCTACTTCGGCCGGGGGCGGCCACTGCCGTTCGGGCAGGTCTACGCCACGCTCGGGCGCCTGGCCCGGGACGGCAAGGTGGTGATGGGCGAGGTCGGGCCGGGCGAGGGCCCGGATCGCAAGCGGTACGTCATCACCGAGCGGGGCGCGACCGAGGTGGACACCTGGCTGGCCGAGCCGGTCGAGCCGGAGCCGCACCTGCAGACCGTGCTGTTCGCCAAGACCGTGCTGGCGTTGATGCTGGGCCGCCCGGCCGAGGAGTACCTCGACGCCCAGCGCGCGGCCCACATGCGACGGATGCGCGAGCTGACCGAGATGAGACGGTCCGGCAGCCTGGTGGACGCGCTGCTCGCCGACCACGGCATGTTCCATCTGGAGGCCGATCTGCGCTGGATCGACCTGACCGTGGCCCGGCTGGACGCGCTCGCGGAAACGGTGCGGTCATGAACGACGTCGTCGTCGAGGCCCGCGACGTCGTGCTGTCGTTCGGCGAGACACCAGCGCTGCGTGGTGCGACCGTCTCCGCGGCGTCCGGCGAGGTCCTCGCGATCATGGGACCCAGCGGATCGGGCAAGTCGACGCTGCTGCACTGCCTGGCCGGGATCCTGGTGCCCGCGACGGGGGAGGTCTGGTTCGGCGGGCAACGGCTCGACACGCTGCCGGAGCCGCGGCGCAGTGCCCTCCGCCGGGATCGCTTCGGGTTCGTGTTCCAGTTCGGACAGCTGGTGCCCGAGTTGACCGCGGAGGAGAACGTCGCCCTGCCGCTGCTTCTGGCCGGCGCTCGCCGGCCGGCCGCGCTGGCCAGGGCCCGCGTCTGGTTCGCCCGGCTGGGTCTGGACGGGCTGGAACACCGCAGGTCGGGGGAGTTGTCCGGGGGAGAGGCCCAGCGGGTCGCGCTGGCCCGCGCCCTGGTCGCCGAGCCCGAGGTGCTCTTCGCCGACGAGCCGACCGGAGCGCTCGACTCGCTGGCCGGCGAACAGGTCATGGACATGCTGGTGGCCTCGGCCCGCGAGCAGGGCACGACCGTGGTTCTGGTCACCCACGAGGCACGTGTGGCCGCGTACGCGGACCGTGAGGTCATCGTGCGCGACGGCCGGGTGCACGCGTACGCGGCGGAGCGGACTGGCTCATGATCCGATTCGGACTCCGCCTCGCCGTGGCCGGCGGTCGCGCGGCGATCTTGCGCCTGGTCATCATCGCCGCGGCCGTGGCGCTCGGCGTAGGGATGCTGCTGGCCACGCTGGCCGGCGTCAACGCGGTCAACGCCCAGTTCGGCCGCGCCGCCTGGATGGACCCGTCCGACGCGAGCGCCGCAGCGGCGGCCACGGATCCGGTGTGGTGGCTGCTGCGCTACGACTATTTCGGCGGCCGGCAGATCGACCGGATCGACGTCGCCGCCACCGGGGCCGCGGACGCCGGACGTGCCGGGCATACCCAGTGTGCCGGGACCGGGCCAGTTCTACGCCTCCCCGGCGCTGAGCGCGCTGCTCGCGTCGACCCCGGCCGACCGGCTCGCCGACCGGTACCCCGGTCGCCAGATCGGCACGATCGGCGACGCGGCGCTGCCGTCCCCGGACGCGTTGACCATCGTCATCGGCCGTACCCCGGACCAGATCTCCCACCTCGAGGGCGCCAAGCAGGTCACCGCGGTGGCGACCACCGCGTCCGCGATCCCGGTGGCGGGACTGGACCTCATCCTCTCCGTCGTGGCGGGCGGGCTGCTGTTCCCCGTGCTCATCTTCATCGGTACCGCCACCCGACTGATGGCGGCCGGCCGGGAGCAGCGGTTCGCCGCGATGCGGCTGATCGGCGCGACGCCCGGCCAGATCTCGGTGATCTCCGCGGTCGAGGCGACCGCCGCGGCCGTCGCCGGTACGGCCGCCGGCTTCGGCCTGTTCTTCCTGTTCCGCGATCCGATCGCGGCGATTCCCTTCACCGGCCTGCCGTTCTACCCCAGCGACCTGTCGCTCGGCATGCTCGAGGTGGTGCTGGTGGCGATCGGTGTCCCGGCCGCCGCGGCGGTGGCCGCCGGGATCGCGCTGCGCCGGGTCCGGATCTCGCCGCTGGGCGTCGCCCGGCGGGTCACCCCGCGCCGCCCGCGGGCGTACCGGTTGATCCCCGCGCTCGTGGGGATCGGCGCGCTCATCGTCTTCATCGGCCGGGTACCCGAAACGTCCAACGGCCAGGTGGCGGCATTCCTGCCCGCGATCCTGCTGATCATGGTGGGGCTACTGCTCGCCGGGCCGTGGCTGACCATGCTGGGCGCCCAGTTCCTGGCCCGCCACGCGGGGCGGCCCGCCACGCTCATCGCCGCGCGCCGGCTCGGCGACGACCCGCACGCCGCCTTCCGGGCCATCAGCGGCGTCGTGCTCGCCCTGTTTGTGACGAGCGTAGCCGTCGGCGTGATCGCGACGATCGTGGCCAACCGCGGGGCCGACCGCGGCGGTGTCGCCGCCACGTCCCTCATCCGGTCCTTCGGCGAGGAGGCGCCCTCGGTTCCCGACGCCGTCACCGCCGGCCTGCGTTCTTCGCCGGGCGTCCAGAGCGTCATGATAGTCCGCGCCAATCCCGCGAACGGCCCGGACGACCCGCCCGGCGTGGTGTCGTGCGCCGACCTCGCGCGGACCCCGGCGTACGGCCGGTGCCCCGACGGGTCCGCCTTCGCCCAGTTCTTCTACCGTGCCCGCGACCAGGGGCCGGAGACCGTCTGGCCGGCCGCGGGCCTCACACCCGCCCAGTTCCAGCGCCTTCCGGTACGCGGGATCGTCGTCGCCACCGACGGATCGGCGCCGGCCATCGAGCGGGCGCGCACCATCCTCGAGAACACCTATCCCAACTCCTGGGCGCCGCCGGCGACGGACGACGACTTCAACTCGATCTTCACCTCTCAACTGGCCGGCTTCCAGCGGCTGGCCGACGTGGTCATCCTCGCGAGCCTTCCAATCGCCGGCTGCAGCCTCGCGGTCAGCGTCGCCGCCGGCCTCAGCGACCGGAAGCGCCCGTTCAGCCTGCTGCGGCTCAGCGGAACTCCGTTGCGCACGCTCCGCCGCGTCGTCGCCCTGGAGAGCGCCGTACCGCTGCTGGTCGTCTCCGTGGTCGCGATCGGGATCGGCCTGTTCGCCGCGCAGTTGTTCCTGAGGGCGCAGATGCATTACACGCTGCGGCCGCCGGGCATCGGGTACTACGCCGTGGTCATCGCCGGGCTAGCGATCTCCCTCGGGATCATCGCCGCGACGCTGCCGCTACTCGAACGGATCACCGGACCCGAGACCGCCCGCAACGACTGACATTGCCACTACGCTCGGGTCATGTCGCAGGAACAGGTTCCGGGCGGCGAGCCGATGCTGGCCGCGTTACTGGCCGCGCTGACGGAAGCGGAGGCGCTTCTTCGGGAGCGCGGGGATACCCACTGG
>DASXRQ010000166.1:0-88847 GCA_036506495.1 Micromonosporaceae bacterium
AGGGCGGCTGACCGCCCAACTCTGACGGAGTTGCGGGAGGGCGCGGACACGCGCGGGCGGCCGCGTGTCCGCCCGGACACGCGCGCGCGGCTCAGCCCACCCGCCAGACCCAGGCGTCGGCGATCGGCCGCCCCGGCCCGAACAACCCCTCCAGCGTGGTGCGCAGCTGGGCGGCGTTCGGCTCGGCGGCGAGCGCCACACAGGACGCCCGCCAGAAGTCGACGTCCCGGGCGGCCTGCGCGACCTGGTCGGCACCGATCGCCGGAACCTGGCCGTTCTCGGCGACCTTGGCCAGCAGCGCCGAGGTCGGTCGGGAGGCGGTGCCCATCGACGCCCGGCCGCCGCCGGCGTACGGACCGATGAAGAACCCCTCGGGCAGGGCGAACTCGGCGTCGGCGGCCGCGGCCCAGCGCATGGGGTAGGGGTTCTTCGGGGTGGGCAGTGGCACCGGCACCAGCACCCCGCCGGGCCGCACGCACTGCCGCCAGTAGCCACCCGTAACGAAGGTGGGCACCGCCGGGCGCTGGGCGGTCGGTAGCGGCGCCGGCACGATCGGCAGCAGGGCGGCCAGCACGAGCGCCGGCGCACCGAGGCGTACGGCCGTGGTTCCGCTGCGCAACGCCCGGTCCACCGCGACGGCCAGCACCGTGCCGATCAGCGGGATTGTCGCGAGCGCGAAGCGCATCGGCAGCGCTCCCTCGACGATCGGCAAGCCGCGGAGCAGCTCATACGGCGCCCAGATCCCGGTGTGCACTCGGCCGACGACTACCCGCGGCCCGAGTGACAGCCAGACCATGGCCGCGCCGGCGACCGCGCTCGCGGCGACCGCCGGACGCCGGCGCAGCCAAACGACGCAGCCGAGCGTGACGAGCAGCAGAGGCCAGCCCAGGAAGGTGTTGTACTCGGACGGGCCGGTGGTCAGCCGGGCGGCGGCGTCGGAGCCGAGGACCGACAGCGCCGAGATCGCCGGGTAGCTGGCCAGGTCGGCGGAGAAGTAGTCCGGGCTGAACAAGCCACCCGAGACGCTCTGCGGCCCCGCGAACTGCACGCTCAGCGGGTACGCGAGCAGCGTCGTGGCGACCCCGGCGACCACGAGCAGGCCCGCCCCGAACCGCGGCAGCGCCCGCCGTGCCGCGTCCCGGTCGACCAGGGCGTACGCCAGGCTGAACACCGCGAGCGTCACCGCGGTGAGGAACAGGACCTCCTCGCCGATGAACACCTGAATGACGATCAGCGCTCCGAGCCCGATGGACGCGACCAGCAGCCGGCGCCGCCAACCGTCCGTGCCGTCGGGGTGCTCCGGGTCGGCCGCCCGGGCCATCCGGATCACCGCCCACACGATCGCCGGCACCAGCCACTGCGCGCTCATGTGCAGGTGGCTGTTGGCCTGCGACACCATGCCCGGGGCGAAGCCGCACACGAACGCGCCGACCGCCGCCGCCGCGCGGCGCAGGCCCAGCACCCGGGCGAAGAGCAGGTACCAGGCCGCCGCGGTGACGGCCAGGTTCGTGGCCACGATGAGAGCGAACGTGACGGGTACGCCGAGCGCCAGGGTGACCGGCGCGAACAGCGCACCGAGTGCGATCACGGTGGTGTTGGCCATCAGGTTGACGCCGTCCGGCGCGTTGAGCCGGTCGGTAACCAGGCCGAAGTCGCCGAGCAGGACGCGTGCGTCGTGGGCCAGGAACCACTCGTAGAGCGTCTGGTCCTCGGGGTTGAGCGACAGCACCCGGGTGCCGGGGTCGGGCCACAGCCCGTGCGTCAGCCACCCCGCGAGGAACAGGAACAGCAACACCACACCAAGGTCGATCGCCGTCGGCCGGCGCAGCGCCGTCCCCAGCCGCAGCCACCGAGCAGCCGACGGTACGCCCAGAGCGCGGTGCGCCGGCTCGTCGGGCTCGTCGGGGCGGGAGGCCGTGGCGGGAACGGTGCTCGTCACGGCCTCGACCCTACCGGCGCTCAACCGGGCGCACGTGATCGCCGCCGTTTGTCGCAGCACCGCGCTAGCGTCCGGCCATGCGGAGGCGGTATACCGATGACCAGCTGGTCCTCGCGGTGGCCGAGGCGCCGACGATGACCCACATCCTGAGGGCGCTCGGGCTCGTGCCGCGAGGCGGCAACTACGAGAGCGTGCGAGCCCACATCGCTCGGCTCGGGCTCACCGGGCCGGTTCGCCGGGGCCGGCGACTTTCGTCGATAACGCCCGCCGAGCTGGCCGAGGCCGTGCGCGGCTGCCGGTCGGTGACCCAGGTCGCGAGGGCGCTCGGAGTGGGCAGCGGCGGGACCCTCGGCAGGCTAGCGGCGATGATCGAGACGCTCGGGGTGGACGCCTCTCATTTCCGGGGCCAGGGGTGGCGACGAGGATCGACGACGCCGGTCGTTCGAGCGACACCCTTGGCCGAGGTCCTGGTCAAGGGACGTCTCTACAGAACGTATGACCTGAAAGGCGGCTGATCGCGCAGGGGCTCAAGGAGCAGACTGCTCTGCCCGAACTGCCACGCGATGACGGGGACGTATCGGGGGCGAAATAGGGGCCGAGCGGTCGCGTAGAGTGGGGGCGCGCATCGGCCCGGGTGGCGTAACAGGCAGCCGCGTCTCTCTTAAAAGGAGATTTTCCTCTGGAAAGTGTGGGTTCGAGTCCCACCCCGGGCACTGTCTGCGCCGGACGCTTGGCCGTCTAGAGATCCGGCGTGCGCATGGTGCGAGTGGTCTATCGGAAGTTCGACGGCGCCCTCCACTGGCACCTGTCGATGCGCTGGCTGGGTGAGGACGACCACGGCACCTGGGTCGGTCTCGAGCCTGGCGGGACGATGCGCAAGGGCGACGGTCCCGATGTGCCGATTCCGCACGCACATGTCGGCCTGTTCCCGCGGAACCGTTGGTGGACGGCGTGGTTCAATGCCGAACCGGATCCGATAGCCGTCTACTGCGACGTCACGACGCCGCCACGGTGGCCGTCGGCGAGCGAGGTCACCATGATCGACCTGGACCTGGATGTGAGCCGTTGGCGCGACACCGGCGCCGTCCGCGTGTTGGACGAGGACGAGTTCGCCGAGCACCAGGCCCGGTACGGCTACCCCGATGGGGTGGTCGCACAGGCCGAGCGCACCGCGCGATGGCTACTTGCGGCGGTGTCCGACGGCGACGAGCCGTTCGCCACCGCGTACCGACCGTGGCTGGCACACGTGGCGTGATCCGGCGCTAGCATCGCCGCTCGTGAGGAACCGGTCGGGCATCGATGAGCTGACCCGCGCGGTCGACCTGCTTGTGCGGCAGGTCGGGCATTGGACGGCCCCGCGGTGGCGGGGCCGCGCCGACGGCGTACACGCGCTGGTGCAGCGGATCGCGGACCTGACGGCCGATGCCGAGGGCGAGCCGCGGCGGGTCGTGCCCCGCCTGGAGAACGACCTCGCGCTGGCCGATCAGCTGCGGGTGGTGGCGGCCGACCTGGTCGCCGCCCGGCCGCCGGCCGAGGTGCTGGCGGTGGCCGCGGCGGACGTCCGCGATGTGCGTGCGTCGCTCAGTTGAGTCGCTCGAAGATCATGGCCATGCCCTGGCCCCCGCCGACGCACATCGTCTCCAGCCCGATGGTCTTGTCGTGCCAGTCCAGCGAGTTGAGCAGGGTGCCGGTGATCCGCGCGCCGGTCATCCCGAACGGGTGGCCGACCGCGATCGCGCCGCCGTTGACGTTCAGCTTGTCGAGCGGGATGTCGAGCTCCTGGTACGACGGGATCACCTGTGCGGCGAACGCCTCGTTGATCTCGATGAGGTCCACGTCGGACATGGCCATTCCCGCCCGGCGCAGCGCCTGGCGGGAGGCCTCCACCGGGCCGATTCCCATGATTTCGGGGGAGACCGCGGTCACCCCGGTGGCCACGATCCGTGCCAGCGGTGCGATGCCCAGCTCGCGTGCCTTCGCGTCGCTCATCACCACGATGGCCGCGGCGCCGTCATTCAGGGGGCAGCAGTTGCCGGCCGTGATCCGGCCGTCTGGCCGGAAGACCGGCTGGAGCGCCGCCACGGCCTCGAGCGTGACTCCGGGGCGCGGTCCGTCATCCTTCGCGACGACCGTTCCGTCCGGCAGCGTGACCGGCGTGATCTCCCGCGCCCAGAAGCCGTCCGCGATCGCCTTCTCGGCGAGGTTCTGGCTGCGTACGCCGAACTCGTCCATCTCCTGGCGAGTGACCCCGCGGGCCTGCGCGAGGTTCTCCGCGGTCTGCCCCATCGCCAGGTAGATGTCCGGCAGTTCGCCGTCCTTGCGCGGGTCGTGCCAGGTCTTGGCCCCGCCCTTGGCGCGCTCGGCGGAACGCGAGCGGGCCTGGTCGAACTGCGGGTTCTGCCAGCCACCGCCGACCAGCGCCTGCGCCTCGGGCGGCAGCGCGTCGGAGTTGCCGCGCGCATACCGCGAAACGCACTCCACGCCGGCCGACACGAACACGTCGCCCTCGCCGGCCTTGATGGCGTGGTACGCCATGCGGGTCGTCTGCAGCGACGAGGCGCAGTATCGGGTCAGCGTCGCACCCGGCAGGCCGTCGAGGCCGAGCAGGGTGGCGACCACCCGGGCCATGTTGAAGCCCTGCTCGCCGCCGGGCAGGCCACACCCGAGGTACAGGTCCTCGATCTCGGTCGGGTCGAGCTGGGGCACCTTGTCGAGCGCCGCTCGCACGATCGTCACGGCAAGGTCATCGGGGCGCAGCTCGCGCAGCGACCCCTTGTGCGCGCGTCCGATCGGCGAACGGGCGGTGGCAACGACGACGGCTTCGGGCATGACCCGACGGTAGCTTGAGGCACGGCGGCCGGGCCAGTCAGGACCGCCGCCAACATTGACGGTCACCTGTGGTTGGCGACGCCCGCGGCGGTCGTGACGGCGGGCAGCAAGGCGTGCGCCCACACCCGGTATCCGTCCGCGGACGGATGATAGCCGTCGTAGCAGAGCGTGCCGGCGTCCGCCCGGAATACCGGCCCGGTCTCGGTCGCGAGGTCGACGACGATGCCGCCGGCATCGTGCACCGCGCGAAGCTGCGCGCGCGCGATCCGCCGCCCGAGCCAGCCGACGACCTGTCGCAGGGGCAGCGCGATGGCCCGGGCCGCCCCCAGGTCGGGGCAGGTGCCGACGACGACCTCGACACCGGCGTCGCGCAGCCGGCGTACCGCCGCGCCCAGGTATGCGGCGGCCTCACCCGGCCGGCGCAGGCCGGTCGCGTCGTTAGCCCCGATCAGGATCACGGCCACGTCGGGGCGCTCGCCCAGTAGCGCCCGCGCCACCTGGGTGGCGAGGTCGGTCGAGCGGGATCCGGACACGCCGACGCTCGACAGCTCGACCCGGCGATTGGGGGTCCCGGCCGCCACGAGCTCGGCGAGCTGGCCGCCGACCGTGTCCGCCACCCGGTCCACTCCGACGCCCAACGCCGCGGAGTCGCCAAGCAGAACGAGGCGCAGCGGCGGCCCACCGGTGGCGCCGACCGAGGCGCGCAGGGCGAGACCGAGTTCCGGTTGGGCGTACCGCCGGTTGCGCGCCACCACGGCCTCCGCGGCGATCACCGCGGCGCCGCCGACGGTCCCGGCGATGAGGCTGACCGCCGCCGCGCGGCCGATGCGTCGGCTGATGCTGGTCATGGAGGCTCCACTGTGGATCGCTTTGCGACAGCGCTGCTCGCGTCGTCCGGTCGGTGCTGCATCAAGGGTACGGATTCCCGGTCCGGAGACCGAAGGCGGTCGGCGGGAGTATCCGCCCGGCGGCTGACCTCGCCGTTAGGGCGGGGTCGCTCGGCCGGATCGCCTCGCGCACCCGCACACGCAGCCGCGCCCAGCGGCCCGCCGGCCCGCGGTCCCGCCCGGCCACGCGTGCGCCGCTGACCTCCGTGCCACCGTGCCGGGCCGCCTCGGCGGCCGCCGCCGGCAGCGACCGAACGCGATCGCCGGCGGCGAGGGGTGCCCGGCGCTCCTCCGCCGCGCCGAGCGCGGCGAGGGCGGTCGGCAGCATGGCCGCGGCAGCTGCCGCGTACCCCTCGGCGGACGGGTGGAACCGGTCCGCGCTGAACATCCGGTGCGGTTCCGCAGCGAACCTGGGGCCCAGCAGGTCGGCGAGCGAGACCGTCCAGCCCCCGGCCTCGACGACCGCGACGGTCTGCGCCGCCGCCAACTGCCGACTCCACCGTCGGGCGAGCCAACGCAACGGCGGGTCGATCGGCCGGATGGTGCCCAGGTCCGGGCAGGTGCCCACCACGACCCGGGCACCGGCGGCCCGCAGCTTGCGGACCGCGTCGATCAGATGACGCACGGCGACGCCGACGCCCGTACGGTGCGTCACGTCGTTCGCCCCGATCAGGATCACGGCCAGGTCCGGCCGGCACTCCAGAGCCGCCTCGACCTGGGGGTCGAGCTGTGTCGAGTGTGCGCCCACCACCGCGTACCGATGCAGCCGGACCGGCCGGCGCAGGCGCCTCGAGATCCCGGTGGCCAGCAGCGCCCCGGGCGTCTCGCGTGGCCGGTGTACGCCGTAGCCGGCCGCCGACGAATCGCCGAGGACGACGAGCGTGAGCGGATCGCCGGGCTGTTTGGCGCCGTAGAGCCCGTCGCCGCGTGGAGGCGGCCCATCGGCCTGTGGGATCCGCCGACGCGCCCGGCGGGCCTGACCCGCCAGGACGCCCGCGCCCGCCAGCGCGACCGCCGTCACTGCTCCGCCGCCGTAGGCCACGCCTATCGCGACGCGCCGGGCGGCCGCGCGGCGCGGCGCGTGACCGTTGCTCGACCCGGCACCCTTCATGCACGCCCCCCGGCCGTGAGATGCCTGTTGATGCCCGCAGGAGAACGAGGCTAGCGCCTGCCTCCCACGATCATGGAATACCCGCTGCCCGGCGCTGCGGGCGTGGCGCGCCTGAGGCACCATTAGCTCGCGGGGAGGAGGAGGCGACGATGGCGAGGACACTGCGGCGCACCGCGGCGTTTGCCGCCCTGGGGCGTGCGTTGACCGCGGGGGCGCGGGGCGGACCCTCGCTCGGAAGCCGACTGCGCGCGCTGCCGAGGATGGTCAGGAAGACGGCACGCGGGGAGTACGACGGCGGCCTGCGGGTGGCGATGATGGCGGCGGCGACGGCGTACATCGTGTCCCCGATCGACCTCGTTCCCGAGGGTTTCCTGCTGGTCCTCGGCCTGGCCGACGATGCGCTCGTGGCGACGTGGCTCGCCGGCGCCGTGCTCGATGAGACCGGACGGTTCCTGGAGTGGGAGGCCACGCGCCGACGGATAGTCCCTGGGCAGGTCGTACGCTGATCTGCGACTTCCGGTCCACGCGGCGGAAAGGCACGACGAGGTGCGCTACTACGACAACGTGGTCGAGCTGATCGGCAACACGCCTCTGGTGCGGTTGCGCAGCGTCACGGCAGGCATCACGGCCACGGTGCTCGCCAAGGTTGAGTACTTCAACCCGGGTGGGTCGGTCAAGGACCGCATCGCGCTGCGCATGGTCGAGGAGGCCGAGAAGTCTGGCCAACTCCAGCCGGGCGGCACGATCGTGGAGCCGACCAGCGGCAACACCGGCGTCGGGCTGGCCCTGGTCGCGCAGCTCAAGGGCTACCGGTGTGTGTTCGTCTGCCCGGACAAGGTCAGCGAAGACAAACAGAACGTGCTGCGCGCGTACGGCGCCGAGGTCGTCGTCTGCCCCACGGCGGTGGCTCCGGAGGACCCGCGGTCGTACTACAACGTGTCCGACCGGCTCGCGCGGGAGATCCCGGGCGCTTGGAAGCCCAACCAGTACGCCAACGTGAACAACCCGCGCTCGCACTACGAGACGACCGGCCCGGAGCTGTGGGAGCAGACGTCCGGACGGGTCACGCACTTCGTCGCGGGCGTCGGAACGGGCGGCACGATCTCCGGCGTCGGCCGGTACCTGAAGCAGGTCTCGCACGGTGCGGTCAGGATCGTCGGCGCCGATCCCGAGGGCTCGGTCTACTCCGGCGGCAGCGGCCGGCCGTACCTCGTCGAGGGCGTCGGTGAGGATTTCTGGCCGGAGACTTACGACCGGACCATCTGCGACGAGATCGTCGAGGTCTCCGACAAGGACTCGTTCGAGATGACCCGACGCCTGGCTAGGGAGGAGGGGCTGCTCGTCGGCGGCTCCTGCGGCATGGCCGTCGTCGCCGCGCTCGAGGTGGCCCGCCGGGCCGGGCCGGAGGACGTCATCGTCGTGCTCCTCCCGGACGGCGGCCGGGGCTACCTCTCCAAGATCTTCAACGACGACTGGATGGCTCGCTACGGCTTCGTGAGCCCGCCGAGCGCGGAGGGCACGGTCGGCGACGTGCTCGCGGAGAAGACAGGCACGCTGCCCAAGTTCGTGCACATGCACCCGACCGAAACGGTCCGCGAGACGATCGACATCATGCGGGAGTACGGCGTCTCGCAGCTGCCGGTGCTCAAGGCGGAGCCGCCGGTGGTGATCGGCGAGGTGGCCGGCTCGATCGCCGAGAAGGATCTGTTGGACGCCCTGTTCACCGGGCACGCCCACCTGCACGACATGGTCGAGCGGCACATGAGCCCGCCGTTGCCGATGATCGGCGGCGGCCAGCCGGTCAGCGAGGCCGTGGCGCTGCTCGAGAAGGCGGACGCCGCGATGGTGCTCATCGACGGCAAGCCCGCCGGCGTCATCACCCGCCAGGACCTGCTGGCCCACCTCGGCGGCCGCTGACCGCGCGGCGGGGTTCCGATCAGCTCAGCTGTTGAGGTACGGCGACCACGTCCACCAACGCGCCGCGGCGCAACACCGTGATCGGCAGCCGGACGCCGATCGCGGGACCGAGCATCAGCCGCTGTAGGCCCTGCATGGTCTGCATCGCCTGGCCGCCGGCGGACAGGATGATGTCGTCGAGGTAGATCCCGGCCACCCCGGCCGGGCTGCCCGGTACGACCTCGGCGACCCGCAGCCCGCGGCGCTGGCCGAGCCGATCGGCAACGGCCGGCGGCAGTGGCACCGGTGTGCCCGCGACCCCCAGCCACGCACGGCGGACCTTGCCGTCGTGTACCAGGTCGCTGATGATCTGCCGGGTGGTCGTGTTGACGGGCACGGCCAGGCCCAGGCCGTACCCGGCGACCGCGGTGTTGATGCCCACCACCCGCCCGCTGGAGTCGGCGAGCGCCCCGCCGGAGTTGCCCGGATTGAGCGCGGCGTCGGTCTGGATCACGTCGTCGATGAGCCGCACGTACCGGCCGTCGCGGGCCGGCAACGACCGCCCGAGGCCGGACACCACGCCCGCGGTCACCGAGCCGGCGAGTCCCATCGGGTTCCCGACCGCGACCACGAGCTGGCCGATCCGGAGCTGGTCGGCGTCGCCCAGCTCGGCGGGCGGCGTGCCCGAGCTCCCGCCGGCCCTGGTCCGCAGGACGGCGAGGTCCGAGAGCGCGTCCGCACCCACGACGTCGAACTGCGCCTCGTTGCCGTCGCTGAACGTGGCGAGTCCGCCGGATGCGCCCGCCACGACGTGGGCGCTGGTCAGCAGGAATCCGTCGGTCGTGAACGTCACGGCCGAACCCGCCCCGGCGCCGCGGGCCGTGCGCACGGCGACCGCCGCCACACTGGGCAGTACCTGGGCCGCCACGGTCGTGACGACCCGGCTGTACGCGTCGAAGGCCTCGCGTTCGATGTCCCGATCCGTTTCCATGACGCCCACAACGCATGCCGGCGGCGGTCGATGCCCGCACCCGCTTCGCTGTGGGCGAAAAAGACCGTGCGCGAATTCAGCGCATCGGCTCGAGGCAGACGGCGGGCAGCTCGAACCAGCGCAGCTCCTCGAACTGGGGCGACACCCCGCCGGTGTCCTCGGCGGGCTCCCAGCCGGCGAGGTCGGCGAAGATCTTTTCGGCCTCGTCCAGGTACCCGGCCAGCGCCTCCTCGGTCGCCCGCTCGTGGTGCGCCGGCCAGCTCAGCCGCCCGGCCGCGCCGTACCGCAGCTGGTCGAGCCGCAGCGGCGGTTCCACCAGCCCACCACGGTGCCGCCAGAGCCCGTGGTACGGGTCGAAGCGGTACTCGGGTAGCAGCTTCCAGCCGTGGGTGGCGACCAGGCGGACCGCCTCGACGATGTACCGGAACACCGCTTCCGACAGGAAGTAGTTGAAGCTCACGCGTACCCAGCCCGGCTTGATCCCCTCACAGCCCTGCAGGATCTGCGCCTCGAACCGGTGGGAACGGTCCAGGTCGATCCCGAGCAGCCGGTGGCCGTACGGTCCGGCGCAGGAGCACCCACCGCGCGACTGGATCCCGAACAGGTCGTTGAGCAGCGCCACCACGAAGTTGTGGTGGAGGAACCGGCCGCCGGGCCGCCGGATCACGAACGAGAGGATCGAGAGCCGGTCCGCGTCGAGGTTGCCGAGCAGCTGGATGCCGGGGTGCTCCCGCCAGCTGTCGATCGCCCCGCGGAGGAACCGCTCCTCCTGCGCCCGGATCACGTCGGTGCCGACCGCGTGCTTGAGCTGGAAGACCAGGCCGGCCCGGATCGACTCGACGATCGCGGGAGTGCCACCCTCCTCGCGGTGCGCCGGGTCGGTCACGTAGTGGTGCTCGTACGCGTTGACGTAGTCGACGGTGCCGCCGCCGGGGACGGTGGGAACCCGGTTGCGCAGCAGCTCGCGGCGTACGACGAGGACGCCCGGCGTGCCCGGGCCGCCCACGAACTTGTGCGGGGAGAGGAAGATCGCGTCTTTGTACGCCTGCGGGTGCCGGGTGCACCGGCCGTACATCTCGATGTCCACGTACGGGCCGGCCGCGGCGAAGTCCCAGAACGACAGGGCGCCGTGCCGGTGCAGCAGATCGGAGATCGCGTGCGTGTCGGTCAGGATGCCGGTCACGTTCGACGCCGCGGAGAATGAGCCGATCTTGAGTGGGCGGTCGGCGTACCGCCGAAGTTCCTCCTCGAGGCGGGCGGTGTCGATGTGGCCATCGACGTCCTCCGGGATCACCACGAGGTCGGCGATCGACTCCCGCCACGGCAGCTCGTTCGAGTGGTGCTCATACGGTCCGATGAACACGACCGGGCGGTCCGGCGCCGGGATCCGCGAGCGCAGCGCGTAGCGGTCGTCGAGCTCGGCCGGTATCCGGATGCCGAGAATGCCGATCATCTTGTCGATCGCGCCGGTCGAGCCCGATCCGGCAAAGATCACGACGGTCTCCTCGTCGCCGCCGACGGTGTCACGGATCACGGTCCGGGCGTCCTCCCGGAGGCGGGTCGTCTGGAGGCCGGTGCCGGACGACTCGGTGTGCGTGTTCGCGTACCGCGGCAGCACCTCGTCCCGGATGAAGTCCTCGATGAAGGTGAGCGCCCGGCCGGACGCCGTGTAGTCCGCGTATGTCACCCGGCGCGGACCGAACGGCCCCCACATCACCTGGTCGTCGCCGATCACCGACTCGCGCACCCGGCGGAGCAGTGGGCTGTCGTGGGGCCTCATCCCGCCATTATGTGACCCGCATCACCGGCCGCACCCGTTCGAGAGTCGCACATTCAGTCCGACGGTGGTTCGTGCGCCGCCCGTTGACTGTGTGTCCGGAGGTTCGTTCCGGCTCGTCTCAATTGGGGGGAGGAGAGCGTGGTCAGCATTGGCCACGTCGCTCCGGCTGACGTCGAGGACCGCCTGTTGTGGAACGATGCGCAGATCCTTCTCGATCGACATTCGGAGCCCGATCCGCACGGCCTCTGCGTCTGGTGCGGCTCCCGGTGGCCCTGCCCGCCGCGCCGGCTCGGGGAGCGCGCAGAGGCGGCCTCCAGGCGTCCGTGGCGCGAGCCGTGGATGGCGTGGCATGACATGAACAGCGTCCGCACGCTGCCAACCTGGCGCGCGGAGGTCGGAGAGCACGGTCGGTCGGCGTTCAACCGAGGCCTCTTCGACTAGCAAGACCGTCCACCGGCGGTGACGCCTCGGTGCCCGCCAGCCCGACGCGTCCCGCGAAGACCCGTCCGAGCCGCGACGACCGGCACGCCTCCGCCGGCGTCGGCGCCTTCGGCCAGGCGTACCTGGAGAATCGGGCGGGTCCGTCGAGCGGGAGTGCATGACCCAACGGTTCCCCCGCATGCACGTGGTCATGTGCTCCCGCCCGGCCCATCCGTGCACACAGACGCGGATGGAGCATGCTGGGCCCATGCTGATCAGACATCGGGGTGCCGAGCCCACGGTCGACCGGACCGCCTGGGTGGCGCCGACTGCGACGCTCGTCGGCGACGTCCGGATCGGCCCCCGGACCCGGATCCTGTACGGCGCGGTGCTCGACGCCGAGGGCGCTCACATCGAGATCGGTCAGGCCTGCGTCGTCGGAGAGCATGCCGTTCTCCGGGCAACCGCGGTCGGAGACCAGCCCCGACCGGTGATCCTCGGCGACCACGTCTTCGTCTCACCGCACGCCACGTTGCTCGGCTGCGCGGTCGAGCGCTGCGCGTACGTCGCGACCGGCGCGACCATCCTGCACGGCGCCCACCTCGCCGCCGGGGCGGTCGCCGCCGTTGGGGCCCTCGTGCACGCGAACACGGTCGTGCCGCCCGAGTTCTTCGTGCCACCGCTCACGATCGCCGTCGGCGACCCGGTCGTGGTGCTCACCCCGGACCGCATGGACGAGGTCGCCGCGGCGATCAAGGACGTCAACTTCGCGGCTACCGCGTTCGGCGTGGACACTGCGTGGGAGGACCGCATCCGGCGGTACGAGCGGATCACCGAGGTGCGGGTGGCCGAGTTCGCGGCGCACGACGGCGATGTCGAGGTCACGCCCCCGTCGTGATGTGGCGGGCTGGAACCGGCACCCGGATCAGATCCTCGGCCATCACGATCTCGCCGTCGAACTGCTCGCGCGCCTCGTCTAGGAAGCGCGCCGGGTCGGCGTACCGCTGGGAGAAATGGGTGAGCACGAGTCGGCGTACCCCCGACTCGGCCGCGACCCGCGCGGCCTGAGCCGCCGTGAGGTGGCCGAAGAACGCGGCCATCGGCGCGTCCTCCGCCAGGAAGGTCGCCTCGATGACGAGCAGGTCGGCGCCCTCCGCCAGCGCGAACACGTTGTCGCACAGGCGGGTGTCCATGATGAACGCGAAGCGCTGGCCGCGTCGGGCCTCGGACACCGCGGTCAGCGTCACGCGGCGCCCGTCGACGTCCAGCGATCCGGTGCGCTGCAGCACGCCGACGGCCGGGCCGGCGATACCGTACGCGGCGAGCCGTTCGGGCAGCATCCGGCGTCCATCCGGCTCGACCAGCCGATAGCCGTACGCCTC
This sequence comes from Micromonosporaceae bacterium, assembly GCA_036506495.1. Lineage (GTDB taxonomy): Bacteria > Actinomycetota > Actinomycetes > Mycobacteriales > Micromonosporaceae > DASXRC01. The sequence goes on from DASXRQ010000166.1 coordinate 13,236, forward strand.
GACCGGGTGCTCGAGCCGTCGTGCCTCGAGACGGCCGACCGGCGTGTGCGCGAGCGGCCCGTCGTTCGTGGCCGGCACCGCGACCAGCTCGGCCGTCTCGTGGAACGAGGTCGCGTGCCGCAGCCGATCGAAGTACTGCCGGCCACTGGCCGGGAAGTGCGCGACAACAGGATGCGCCACCCGGTCCAGCGACAGCCGCTGGATGATTCCGGCCAGTCCCAGGCTGTGATCGCCGTGGAAATGGGTGATGCAGATCCGGGTGATGTCGGCGGCGGCGACGCCGGCGAACAGCATCTGACGCTGGGTACCCTCACCCGGGTCGAACAGGACGCCCTCGCCGTCCCAGCGGAGGAGATATCCGTTGTGGTTGCGGTGCCTCGTCGGCACCTGGCTCGCCGTGCCGAGGACCACGAGCTCGCGAACGGACACCGTCTTCTCCTCGGCCCGCGGCATGGTCGACCCCCGGGTTCCGCGCTCGCGCGCGGGCCGGCTGGACAAGGGCCGGCGTGCCCGGGGGTCGGGTGGCTGTCTGGTATTCGCCGAACCGCCGTTGCACGGCCTCGACGAACATCAGTCGTCTCGAGAACAGCGGCTAGCGGACAGCCACCTCACGAGTCCCATTGCTATTCAAAGCCGGACCACCTCCCTTCCCGTGTAGGGCCACGCTATCCACCCGGCCGCCGCGGCTGCAACGTCGATTTGGGCGACCCGGTGTCACAGCACCGGCGCAAGCCCGGACCAGCCGCTGCTGAAGAAGATTCCGCTGGCGAAGCCGGTGCCGGTCCCCAGGTAGCGGTACATGTTGCCGGTCGACTTCAGCACCGCGACCATGTCCAGGAAGCCGTCCCGGTTGAAGTCGCCGATCGAGGCGATGTCGCGCAGGCCGTTCCAGTTGGCGGTGCTGATGCGCGACCTGGTCGGGAAGGTGCCGCCCTGGCCGGGGTACAGCCACAGGTTCCCGGTCGCCTTCTCCCGGGCGATGAGGTCGGTACGTCCGTCCCGGTTGAAGTCTCCGATGCCGGTCAGCTCGTCCATCGTGTTCCAGCCGACGCCGAGCGCGACGCGGGTGGTGAGGTCGGGGCCGGGGTAGACGTACATGCGACCCGTCGACGCCGCGACCGCGACGAGGTCGTTGCGGCCGTCGCCGGTGAGGTCGCCGATCGCGGTGATCTCCCGCATCGAGTTCCAGCCAACGCCGTGTCGCGTCCGGGCACCAAACCCGCCGCCAGCCGTGCCCGGGTACCGCCACAGGTATCCGGTCGACGCCTCGCGCGCAAAGATGTCCTCGAACCCATCGCCGGTGAAGTCGCCGTGCCGGACGATCGCGCTCATCACGTTCCAGCCGCTGCCGATCTGGGTCCTGGCGGCCAGGCCGGTCCCGTTGCCCGGATACAGGTAGAGTGCGCCGTTCGACGACTGTCGCGCGAGCACGTCGGACCAGCCGTTGCCGTTCCGGTCGCCGAACGGCGTGGTGGGCAGCGGCGCGACGTCGAGGTAGTCGTTATCGATGTTGATGGTGACCCCGCCCCACGTTTCGTTGTGGCCGCCCCGGTACTGCTTGATCCGCCGGTGCGGCGTCCAGTAGGAGGCCGGGATGGCGGGGTCGTCGACGGTGGCAATCAGGTCCCACCGGGCGAAGTCGAGGTGATCGGGGTGGGTGTAGTTCGCGCCCGCGTACGCGCTGACCTGATCGCGTACGCCCGAGCCCATGCTGCTGTAGAAGCCGGACAGGAACCCGAGCTCATGCAGCCGGCGGGTCCACGCGTCCATGAACGTGTTCACGACTGCCGTGCACGCGGCGTCGTTGGGGTTGTACCCCTCCATGTCGAAGATCAGCGCGCTGTCCCGGCCGAGCCCGAGGTTGTTGGCCTGCAGCGCCGCGTCCTCGGCCTGGGCGCGGCCGTCAGCGGCCGCGGACGCCGGATTGATGTGAAATTGCTTCGTCGTGTTGCACGGCGCCTGCAGCCCGACGTAGAGCGGCATGAGGTGCCAGCCCTCGGTCTGCTGCTCCGCCACCCACTGCGCGGTGAGGTTCTTCTGGTAGTTGGGTGGGATACAGAAGCGGTTGAGGCCGCCGAAGTAGATGCCCACGGCCCGGTAAGGCGACGCGAGCCAGGCTTGCATGGTGGCACTGGACGGCGCGTCACACGCGTCGAACCCCTGGCCAAGGAAGGTGCCCGGGGACGGCGCGGCCGCCGCGGACGCGATCCGCGGGGCAACCGCGGGACCGACGGACGGCGGCGTCGTGGTCTGGGACGGCAACGAGGCACGCGGGTCGCCGGGCGCCGGCGACGGGTCCGCGGCCGCGGATTGGCCGAGTCCGGCCACGGCTAGCGCGACGACCGCGCCGATCGACAGTGCTCGGACGGGTATTCGCTGAACGAATCTCACGGCTCTCCCCGGTGGACCTGGCACCGGCGGGCGCCGATGCCTCTGGCCGAACCCATCAGGCCGCCCGGTTGAGCCGCTAGGCCCGAACGGATCGTCTCGCAGACCCGAACGGACCATCCCAGAGGCCCGGGCCTCGCCCGGCCATCGCCGTCTCGCCCAACTCCGTCAGAGTTGGCCTCTCGTGTGGCCTCCCGCCGCCCAACTCCGTCGGAGTTGGGCCTTGAAGGGCGGGTTAGGACAGACCGAGGACGGCCCGCAACGCGTCGTCCACCGAGGCAAGCTCCCGTTGGGAGAGATGGCCGACTCGCTCGCCGAGTCGCTCGGGATGAATCGCGGCGGTCTGCTCCGCGAGCACCCGGGTGGACTTGCCGTCGATCTCGATCTCGGGACGGAAGCTCGCGGGTCGCGCGCTCGTCGAGGTCGGGGCAACGAGCCACGTCGAGAGCGGAAGGAGGTCGGACTGGACCACCACGGCGTACCGGATGCCCCGCTGCTCGTGGCCTCGCGTGTCCCGCGGTGCCTTCATCCCGTAGACGTCACCACGCACGGAGTGAATCCATGTCCGCCAGAACGGCGCGCGCCTCTGCCACGTCGTCTGGATCGTCGGCTGCGGCTCGGGCCTCCGCGCGGAGTTCTTCCTCTCGCTGAGCCCGCCACGCGGCGAGGATTGCCTCGCGGATGACCTGTGAACGGTCACGGTCGCCGGAGGTCAACTCGGCGAGTGCGCGATCAACTTCCTCGTCGGCGCGAAATGTAATCGTCGACATAAGACAAACTGTATTACGGCTGCGGACGAACCCTCCACCGTTTGTCGCCCAACTCCGTCGCTCTTGCTCAGGCATCCGACCTCGCGACGCCGACCGGGTAGGTCATGCCGTTGGCCAACCTGGACACGATCGGGGAACGGACGAGGGTCTCGCGCACCTCGTCCGTTCCCTGACCGCCAAGCCGGCCGCGTCGCCAGGCTGGAGCTCCGCCGATGTTGGATGTCCCAGCCGGCACGCCCGCGCGACGCACGGAACTCCTGGCGAGAATGACTCGAGTCGCCGTCCGGTCTAGCGCGCGACGCCGACCGGGCACGTCATGCCGTTGGGACCGATCCCGCAGTACCCGCTCGGGTTCTTGTGCAGATACTGCTGGTGGTAGTTCTCGGCGTAGTAGAACTCGGTCAGCTTGCCGATCTCGGTCGTGATCTCGCCGTGCCCGGCGGACCCCACGACCGGCGCGAACGCGTCCCGCGAGGCCAGGGCGGTGGCCAGCTGCGCGTCCGTCGTCGCGTAGATCGCCGAGCGGTATTGCGTGCCGACGTCGTTGCCCTGACGCATGCCCTGGGTGGGATCGTGGTTCTCCCAGAACACCTTGAGCAGCTGCTCGTAGGACACCTGGGTCGGGTCGTAGACGACCTGCACCACCTCGGCGTGGCCGGTCAGACCGGTGCACGTCTCCTCGTACGTGGGGTTGGGCGTCAGACCGCCCGAGTACCCCACCGCCGTCGAGTAGACCCCGGGCAGCTTCCAGAACAGCCGCTCGGCGCCCCAGAAGCAGCCCATGCCGAAGACCGCGACCTCGGTCCCGGCCGGCCACGGGCCACGCAGCGGTGTGCCCAGCACGGCGTGGGTCTGGGGTACGGGCATCGTCGTGGTGCGGCCGGGCAGGGCCTGGTCGGGTGTGGGCAGCTCGGGCTTCACGCGGCGCAGAAACATGCCTCAAGCATGCCGCGCACCGCCGCCGGTCGCCCTTGTCGGGCGGTTACGGACCGCCGAGCGCCTGCTTGATCTTGTCCCGGTACGCCGCGGCCTCGTCATCGGAGGCGTACTTGTGCCTGGGCCAGAAGAACCCGCGGAGCTTGTCCCCCCGGGTGCGCGGCACCACGTGGGCGTGCAGGTGCGGCACGCTCTGACTGACCCGGTTGTTGATCGCGACGAACGTGCCGGCCGCGCCCAGACCCGCCTCGACGGCGATTGCGACCCGCTTGACCAGGCCGAAGAACGGCGCCAGGAGCGAATCGGGCAAATCGCCCAGGGTCTCGACGTGCTGGCGCGGCACAACCAGCGTGTGGCCAGGGAACAGCGGGCGAGCGTCCAGGAACGCGACACCATCCGCCTCGTCGGCCACCACGAACGCCGGAATCTCGCCGGACACGATGCCGCAGAACACGCACGCCGCCACGGGGGCCAACCTAGCGGGGCGGGCCACCAGGTGGCGACTAGCCTCAGTCGCATGAGCTACGGCTTTGACACCCTCGCCATCCATGCCGGGCAGGAGCCGGACCCGCGGACCGGCGCGGTGGTGCCACCGATCTTCCAGACCTCCACGTACGCGCAGGACGCGGTCGGCGCACCCCGGCTCGGGTACGAGTACAGCCGCTCGGCCAACCCGACCCGCGACGCGCTGCAGGAGTGCCTCGCGGCGCTGGAGGGTGGCCGGCGTGGGCTCACGTTTGCGAGCGGACTCGCCGCCGAGGATGCCCTGCTCCGTGCGATCTGCGTGCCCGGCGATCACGTGGTGATCCCGGACGACGCGTACGGCGGCACGTACCGGCTGTTCGCGAAGGTGCTCCAGCGGTGGGGGCTGCGATTCACTCCCACCCGCATCTCCGACGTCGAGGCCGTCCGGGCCGCGATGACCGAGCGAACCAGGGTGGTCTGGGTCGAGACGCCGACCAACCCGCTGCTCGGCGTCGCGGACATCGCGGCGCTGTCGCTGCTCGCCCACGACCGCGGCGCGCTGCTCGTCGTCGACAACACGTTCGCATCTCCGTACCTGCAGCAACCGATCGCGCATGGCGCGGACGTGGTGGTCCACTCGACGACGAAGTACCTCGGCGGTCACTCCGATGTGGTCGGTGGTGCACTCGTCGCGGCGGACGAGGGGCTCGGCGCCGAGCTGGCGTACCACCAGAACGCGATGGGCGCGGTGAACGGGCCGTTCGACGCCTGGCTCACGCTGCGCGGCGTGAAGACCCTCGGCGTACGCATGGATCGGCACTGCGACAACGCCGAGCGGATCGTCGAGTACCTCTTGAGGCACCCGAAGGTGGCACGGGTGCTCTACCCGGGCCTGCCGGACCACCCCGGCCACGAGACTGCGGCGAAGCAGATGCGCCGGTTCGGCGGAATGATTTCGTTCCGCGCGGTCGGCGGCGAGCGGGCCGCGGTCGAGATCTGCAACCGCGCACGAGTGTTCGTGCTCGCCGAGTCGCTCGGCGGCGTGGAGTCCCTGATCGAGCACCCGGGCCAGATGACGCACGCGAGCGCCGCTGGGTCACCCCTTGAGGTCCCCGCCGATCTCGTGCGACTGTCTGTCGGCATAGAGACCGTGGACGACCTCCTCGCCGACCTGGAGCAGGCGCTGAGGTAGCGCCCGCGTCGTTAACCGGATATGGGAATCCGGCACGGGATCGGCCGACAGGGGAGGGCCGGCATGGAGGACCTGGCATCCAGCTGGGTGGGCGCGACCGCGAAGCAGATCGCCCGGGCGGTACGCCGCGGCGACGTCTCCGCCACGCAGGTCGTCGCCGACCACCTCGAGCACATCGCCGCGGGCGACCCGTTGGTCTCCGCGTTCCGCACCGTGCGCGCGGGCGAGGCGATCGCCGAGGCGGAGAAGGTCGACGAGCAGGACGAGCTGACCGGCCTGCCACTCGCCGGCGTACCGGTCGCGGTCAAGGAGAACACGCCGGTCGCGGGTCTGCCGACGTGGCGGGGCTCGGCCGCCGTCCGGACGCCGGTCGCCGAGGTCGACCACGAGGTGGTACGCCGGCTGCGCGGCGCCGGCGCGGTCGTGGTGGGTGTGACCCGGATGCCCGAGCTCGGGCTGTGGGCGATGACCGATGACGAGGACACTGCCGTACGCAACCCGTGGCGTACCGACCGCACGCCCGGCGGATCCTCCGGCGGCTCGGCGGCCGCCGTGGCGGCCGGGCTGGTTCCGATCGCGCACGGCAACGACGGCCTCGGGTCCGTGCGCATCCCCGCGGCCTGCTGTGGACTGATCGGCCTCAAGCCGGGGCGGGGCATCGTGCCGACCCAGCTCGGAGCCGGCGACTGGTTCGGTCTCACCGCGCACGGGATCCTGGCCACGACCGTCGCCGACGCCGTGGTCGGCTTCGCGGTGCTCGCCGGGCGCGCGCCGGAGAGGTTGGTCGAGCCGTCCCGGCTGCGGATCGCGATGTCGCTGCGGTCGCCGGCCACCGGCGTACGCCCGGACCGGGCCAACCGCGGCGCGGTCGCGATGGCCCGCCGGCTGCTCGTCGCGGCCGGCCACGACGTGGTGCGGGCCGACCCGGCCTACCCCATGGAGCTGCAGCTGCGCGGGGTGGCGACCTGGTTCGCGGCCGCGTACCGCGAGGTCGAGGAGGCCGGGCTCGACCGCACGACACTGCAGCCGCGCAGCCGCCGGCACGTCGCGCTGGGGGAGTGGGCCTGGCGCCGTGGGTACGCCGACGAGGCCCATCGTGAGCGGTGGCGGGACCGGTCGATCGGGTTCTTCTCCGATGGCGGCTTCGACGTGATGGTCACCCCGGCGCTCGCCGGCAGACCGCCGGCCGCCGAGGGCTGGGCGGGCCGGTCGTGGCGGGCCAACTTCATGACGAGCGTCCGGTACGCCCCATACGCCGCGCCCTGGAACGTCGCCGGCCTGCCCGCGCTCGTCGTGCCCGTCGGCGTACGCCCGGATGGGCTGCCGCTGACGGCACAGCTCGTGGGGCCGCCCGGATCCGAGCTGCAGCTGCTCTCGGTCGCGGGTCAGCTCGAGATGGCCGCGCCGTGGCCGCGGCACGCCCCGGGCTGGCCCCGCGTCACGAGCCGAACGGGCGGGCCGACATCAGCACGGTGATCGCGGCGATGACCAGCAGGACCAACACGCCGACGCCGATGATCCGTCCAGAGATCGCGTCGAGCCGCTCCTTCGTCCGAAGGTCCTCAGTGGACGGAGTGAACTGGGTGGTCGCGTCGTCCGGCATCTCCGGCCGCCCGCCGACGACGCCCTCCTCGACCATCCGGGCGGCCTTGCGCAGGGCCGGTATAGCGTAGAAGTAGATCAACACGAGCGCGAACACATAGAGCGTGATCGAGATGATCACCCACGGCGTACCGAAGTCCTAGCGATCGGACGCGAGCAGCGCGGTGCCTTGCTGATGGTCTTGATCATAAAGATCGGCCGAGCGCAGGATGCGCGGATCGCGCGCGGGGCGCCGGCCGGGCCGCTCATGCCCGGCGCGCACGTGGCGGACAACCCGAGCGCCGAAGGTCACCCCCAAGCACGCGCCCGATGCGCCATCGCCCGCGGTTGATGGCACGATCGGGGCATGACGGACCTGGTCAGCCTCGCGGATGTACGCGCCGCGCGGGACCTCCTCGCCGGAGTCGTCCGCGTCACCCCCATCGAGCCGAACCGCCCGCTCACCGCGAAGCTGGGCGGGCCGGCATGGCTCAAATGCGAAAACCTGCAGCGCGCCGGCTCCTTCAAGGTCCGCGGCGCGTACGTGCGGATAGCCCGGCTGTCCGCGGAGGAGCGCGCCCGCGGTGTGGTGGCCGCCAGCGCCGGCAACCACGCGCAGGGCGTCGCGCTCGCCGCGGGGCTGTTGGGCACGACGGCGACGGTCTACATGCCGGCGGGCGCGCCGCTGCCGAAGGTCGCGGCGACCAAGGGGTACGGCGCTCACGTCGAGTTCGCCGGCGACACGGTGGACGACGCCCTGATCGCGGCGCAGGACTTCGCCGACCGTACGGGGGCCGTCTTTATCCACCCGTTTGATCACCCGGATGTGATCGCCGGTCAGGGCACGGTGGCACTGGAGATCCTGGAACGGCTGCCGGAGACGAAGACGATCATCACGGGCGTTGGCGGGGGAGGGCTGGTCTCCGGCATCGCCGCGGCGGCGAAGGCGCTACGGCCGGACGTCCGCGTGATCGGCGTCCAGGCGGCCGGCGCGGCCGCGTACCCCGACTCGCTGCGAGCGGGGCACCCGGTCCGGCTGCAGGGGTACTCGACCATCGCGGACGGCATCGCGGTCGGCTGCCCAGGCGACCTCACGTTCGCGCACGTCACCAAGCTCGTGGACGACGTGGTCACGGTCACCGACGAGGACATCTCGCGGGCGCTGCTCATGCTCCTCGAACGCGGCAAGCTCGTCGTGGAGCCGGCCGGGTCGGTGGGTGTCGCGGCGCTGCTGTCCGGCGCCGTGCGGCCGGAGCCGCCGGTTGTCGCCGTGTTGTCGGGCGGCAACATCGACCCGCTGCTGTTGCTGCGAGTGATCGAGCATGGGCTCGCCGCGGCCGGCCGGTATCTGCGGGTCATGGTCCGGTGCGGGGACCGGCCCGGCCAGCTGGCCCAGCTGCTCGGCGAGATCGCCGCGCAGAAGGCGAACGTGCTCGACGTGGAGCACCAGCGGCACGACCCGCGGCTGCGGCTCGGCGAGGTGGAGGTCGCGCTGTCGGTGGAGACCCGGGGCGCGGAGCACTCCGATCGACTCGTCAGCGCGTTGCGCGCGGCGGGGTACACGGTGACCTTCGCACCCACCGCCCGCTGAGCCGGCGCCGGCCGGCGATCAGCTGGTGAAGGGTTCAAACGTGACCACAGTGACCTTGATGTCGGCGCCGCTGGGCGCCGTGTAGGTCACGGTCTGGCCGGTCCGGGCGCCGAGGATCGCCTGGCCGAGGGCGGACTCCGGGCTGTACACGGTCAGGTCGGTCGTGGCCGCGATCTCCCGCGAGCCGAGCAGGAAGGTCTCGGTGTCGTCCGTGTCATCGTCGAAGCGGATCGTCACGACGGTTCCGGCGGCGACGGTGTCGGTGGTCGCCGGCTCGCCCACCCGCGCCGTACGCAGCAGCTCCTTCAGATACCGAATGCGCGCCTCCTGCTTGCCCTGCTCCTCCTTGGCGGCGTGGTAGCCGCCGTTCTCGCGAAGGTCGCCCTCCTCGCGCCGCGCGTTGATCTCCGCCGCGATCGTCGAGCGGTGCGCGATGAGCTGCTCGAGCTCGGCCTTCAGACGGTCGTACGCGTCCTGAGACAGCCAGGTGGTGGTCGCCTCGCGGTCGTTGCTGGACACTGACGATCTCCTCGAGTGGGGCATTGGGGCGAACAGAGTCGAACCTCAAACGTACCAGCGGAGTCCCGGGCCGTGCCTTGATCATTTTGCCGCGCGGCATCGGACGACCTCGCCGGTGATCGGCCGAGCGCTCGTCGCCACGCGGTAGGACGTCTGGGCTCGCTCCTGTCCGGGAGCGGCCGCGACCCGCACATCCGCGTGACCGACCTCGGCGCCGTCCCGCGACCGCGCGCGGACGAGGCAGTTCGCGGAACCACCCGACGGAACGGTGACGCGGAACTCAATGACGACCTGCGAGTCTGTTATGTCGGTAAAACGGGTGACCTGAGCGCGGTACATCGGGTCGCCGTACGCCCGGTAGAGGCGGACCGCCACCGCCACCGCCGCGATGATCACGAGGCCGGCCAGCACAAACCCGATCCACCGCCGACCGCCCGCCGGTGCGCGACGCCTGCCGTACCGGCCCGGTGGGAATGTTGCGGCGGTCACGACGGCTCTCTCTTGTCGGTGGCATCGGCCAGAATGGGCAGATCCATCTTGGCAGCAAGGCACGCGCATCGGATGAGGAGACCCCGTTGGCTGAGCGGCTTCGCTTGATGGCCGTCCACGCGCACCCCGACGACGAGTCCAGCAAGGGCGCGGCGACGATGGCGCGATATGCGGACGAGGGCGTCGACGTGCTGGTCGTCACCTGCACCGGCGGTGAGCGCGGCAGTGTGCTGAACCCGAAGCTTGACCGCCCCGACGTCTGGGAGAACATCGGCGAGATCCGGCGGGCCGAGATGGCCGCGGCGCGGGCGCTTCTCGGCGTCGATCAGGCATGGCTCGGGTTCGTCGACTCGGGCCTGCCCGAGGGCGACCCGCTCCCGCCCCTGCCCGACGGGTGCTTCGCCCTCCAGAACGTGCAGGCCGCGGCCGGCCCGCTGGTCCGGCTGATGCGGGAGTTCCGTCCGCACGTGGTCCTCACGTACGACGAGGACGGCGGCTACCCGCACCCAGACCACATCATGTGTCACAAGATCAGCGTGGTCGCGTTCGACGCCGCCGGCGACGAGGAGCGGTTCCCGGAGGAGGGTGAGCCGTGGCAGCCGCTGAAGTTGTACTACCACCTGACCTTCACGAAGGCTAAGTTCGCGGCCCTGCACGAGGGCATGCTCTCTGCGGGACTCACGTCGCCGTACGCGGAGATGCTCGAGCGCTGGGACGACGACGAAGGCGACAAGGGCCACCGGATCACGACCCAGGTGGAGTGCTCCGCGTACTTCCCGGTGCGGGACGATGCCCTGCGCGCCCACGCCACCCAGGTCGACCCGGACGGCTGGTGGTTCCGGGCGCCGCTCGAGGTCCAGCAACGGGCGTGGCCGACCGAGGATTACGAGCTCGCGCGCTCGCTGGTCGACAGTTCACCGCCGGAGGACGATCTGTTCGCGGGCGTCCGCGACTCCGTCCGCGCCTGCTGAGGCGCGTCGGCGTACCGTGGTAGGCGTGATGACGGTGCTCGACGTGCTCGCTGAGAACAACTTTGGCGACAACCGCCCCGGCGACGGCCTCGCCGGGCCGATGGGCCTGTTCGTTATCGTCGTCCTCGCGATCGCGACCGTCCTGCTGATCCGCAATATGAATTCGCGGCTGCGACGTCTGCCCGACCGTTTCCCCAAGCAGGAGAAGACGGACGCGCCGACGGCCGACCCGGAGAACGGGTCGATCACCGACGGCCGATCGTGATTCGGTGGCTCTATTCGGCTAAATCGACCGCCTGCCCCCTGTTGTGGCAAACCGGTTTGGCTTAGCCTTCCGCCGGGGGCTGAGATACCCCGACCCGTCCGTGGAAGGGGGCGCCAGCACATGAAGACACACCTCGGCGCCTCCGGCGGGTCTGCCAAGCCTCGGGGCCGCCCATGACCGACGGCGTGCGCAGGGGACGGCTGGGCGCCGCGTGGTCGCGGTGCGCCACGGCGATGGGTGTGTCCGAGGCGTGCCCGCGCCTGGTGCTCGTCACCGCCGCCGTCGGCCTGCTCGCCACCGGCGCGGTGGTCGCCGGCCTGCTGTGGCCCGTGGCGTCGACGGATGTCACCCCACCGCTGCCGGTCAGGTTCGCGATCGTCGCGGGCCTCGCCGCTCTCGCCCAGCTCGCGCGGCTGCGACTGAAGGTCGGCTCCGGCATGGTCAGCGTCGCCTGGGGCGAGGCGGCCGTGATTGTCGGACTGTATCTCGTACCGGCAGGTTGGCTGCCGGCGGCCGAGGCGCTGGGTGCCCTGGCCGCGTTGCTGCTCCTGTCGAGGTACGCGGAGCGACGCAACCCGTTCGAGACCGCGCGCGGCGTCGCCTCACTCACCCTCGGCGCGGCGACCGCCGCCGCGGTGACCGCGGCGATCAGCGATCCGTTCGGGAGCCGGCTCACTCCGTCCTTGGCGTTCGCGCTCGTTCTCGGCTGCGTGATGTACCTGGCCGTCACCACGGGGCTCGTCGCGCTCGGAGTCTCGCTGCGCTATCCCGTGCCGTTCCTGTCCGGGCTCGCCCGCACGCTGCAGGCCAAGCTGCTCATGTTCGTCGGCAACGTGGGCGTCGGCCTGTTGATCATCGTCATGCTGGAGTCGGACGCGCGATGGCTCGTGCTGCTGCCGCCGCTGCTGTGGCTGCTCCAGCAGACGTACGGCCAGCGGCTGCGCGCCGACGGGGAGCGCCGCTCGTGGCAGGCGTTCGCACAGGCCACCCGCTCCCTGAACCAGCTCGATGAACGGGGTGTCGCGGCGGCGGGTCTGCAGGGTACCTTCGCGCTCTTCGCAGCGTCCGAGGCGGAGATCGAAGTGATCCGGGCGGACGGTGCGACCCGCCGGTATGCCTCGGCCGCGGGCGGCGACGTCGTCGAGCGCGATTCACCCGGGCCATCGGCGGAACCGGAGCCGGTGACCCGGCCGCTCAGCGTCGGCGGCGTCCGGCTCGGTGAGCTGCGGGTACGTTTCGAACAGCCTCCGGGCGACCGGGACGAGGTCGCGCTCTCCGCGTTCGCCGACGCGCTCAGCGCCGCCCTGCATGACGCCGCCACGCATCGGGAGCTGCGGATCATGGCGGCCCGCTCGTCGTACGACGCCGTCCACGACCCGCTGACCGGCCTGGTCAACCGCGCAGCTCTGCTCGCCCGCGGCGATTCGGCCCTGCGCATGCTCGATCGGGAGCATCCGGTGGCGCTGCTGCTCCTCGACGTCGACCAGTTCAAGGAGGTCAACGACACCCTCGGCCACGCCGCCGGTGACGAGCTCCTCCAGGTCATCGCCGCGCGGCTCGGTGCGTTGGCCAAGCCGGGGGAGCTCCTGTCCCGGCTGGGCGGCGACGAGTTCGCGCTGCTCGTCACGTCGCTGCCGCCGCTGGGCGAGCAGACCGCGCTGCGCACCCGCCAACCGACGCTCCGGCAGGCGCTGCGCCGCGCCCGGCAGATCGTCGAGCACCTCGCGGCGCCGACCGAGGTCGCCGGTGTTCAGCTGTCGGTGGAGGCGTCGGTCGGGGTGGCGGTGGCGCCGGCGGGTGCGGCCGACATGACCGAGCTGCTGCGCCGCGCGGACGTCGCGATGTACCAGGCCAAGGACGGTGGCGGCAGCGTGGCCTGGTACGACACCGCGCGCGACGCCGCCAGCACCGACCAGCTCGCGCTCCTCGCCGAGATGCGCGAGGCCCTGGCCGTCGACGACCAGCTCGACCTCGTGTTGCAGCCGGCGGTCGACCTGGTGACCGGCGCGCCGACCGGGGTGGAGGCGCTGATCCGATGGCGGCACCCCCGGCGTGGCGTGCTCGCGCCGCTCGACTTCGTGCGGACGGTCGAGGGCAGCGAGCTGCTGGCACCGTTCACCCGGTACGTCATCGACAAGGCGCTCGCGGTCGCCGCGGAGTGGGCGGCGCACGGGCTGCAGCTACCGATCGCGGTGAACCTGTCCGCGCGCAGCTTGCTGGATCCGCGGCTGCCGGCCGACGTCGCCGAGCTGCTGCGCCGGCACCGGATTCCGCCGAACGGTCTGGTCCTCGAGATCACCGAGACCGTCGTGATGAGCGAGCTCGACGTCATCGACGAAGTGCTCGCCGGGCTGCGGGCCGTCGGTGTCCAGCTGGCCGTCGACGACTTCGGCACCGGCTTCTCGTCGCTGACCTTCCTGACCCGGATCACCGTCGACGAACTCAAGATCGACCGAGAGTTCGTGGCGAAGATGGTCGACTCCCCGCAGGCGGCCGCCATCGTGCGGACCACGGTCGACCTGGGCCGGGAACTTGGCCTGCGGGTCGTGGCCGAGGGCGTCGAGACCGCCGACCAACGAGAGGCACTGACCGCAATCGGCTGCCGGGCCGCGCAGGGCTTCCACTTCTTCAAGCCGATGCCGCCCGACCGGATCACCGGTGTGCTGCGTACGCTGCTCGCCGCGCAGCCCAACGTCTTCCCGCTGCGGGCCGACGGCGCCTCCTGAGGATCACGACCGCTCACGTTCCCATTCGGCCCCACGTGAGAGGGTGGAGTAGTGAACCGGCTCGCCGAGGCGACCTCGCCGTACCTGCTCCAGCACTCCGAGAACCCGGTCGACTGGTGGCCGTGGTCGGACGCGGCGTTCGCGGAGGCCCGACGCCGCGATGTGCCAGTCTTGATCTCCGTCGGATACGCGGCGTGCCACTGGTGCCACGTGATGGCGCACGAGTCGTTCGAGAACGAGGCCGTGGCGCGGCTCGTCAACGACGACTTTGTGGCCATCAAGGTGGACCGCGAGGAGCGGCCGGACGTCGACGCCGTATACATGACCGCTACGCAGGCGACGACCGGCCAGGGCGGGTGGCCGATGACCGTGTTCGCCACGCCGGACGGGGAGCCGTTCTTCTGCGGCACCTACTTTCCGCGGCCGGATTTCGCGCGGCTGGTCCGGTCGGTCGCCACGGCCTGGCGCGAGCAGCGGGACGCGGTGCTGCGGCAGGGCGCGGCGGTCGTGCAGGCGATCGGCGGGGCCCAGTCCATCGGCGGTCCCGGCGCGCCGCTCGCCGCCGCGGACCTCGACGCCGCGGAGGAGCAGCTGTCCAAGGAGTACGACACAGTCCATGGCGGGTTCGGCGGGGCACCAAAGTTCCCGCCGCACATGACGCTGCTGTTCCTGCTTCGGCACCACCAGCGGACGGGGTCGCCGCGCAGCCTGGAGATGGTCCGCCACACGTGTGAGGCCATGGCCCGCGGCGGGCTGTACGACCAGCTCGCCGGCGGGTTCGCGCGGTACTCCGTCGACGCGACCTGGACGGTGCCGCACTTCGAGAAGATGTTGTACGACAACGCGCTCCTCCTTCGCCTGTACGCGCAGCTGTGGCGGCTGACCGGTGACCGGCTTGCCGAGCGGGTGGTACGCGAGACCGTGGCCTTTCTCCTCGACGCGATGTGGCGGGAGCCCGGGGGGTTCGCCTCGTCCCTCGACGCGGACACCGACGGCGTTGAGGGGCTCAGCTACGTCTGGACGCCCGGGCAGCTGCGCGACGCCGTGGGCGAAGCGGACGGGCGCTGGGCGGCCGACCTGTTCGGGGTCACCGCCGAGGGCACCTTTGAGAAGGGCACCAGCGTGCTGCGGCTCGCCCGGGACGTCGACGACGCCGACGCGGAGGTCCGTGATCGGTGGGCGGATGTCCGGCGGCGACTGTGCGGGGCGCGGACCAAGCGACCCCAGCCGGCCAGCGACGACAAGGTGGTGGCGGCGTGGAACGGACTGGCCGTGCTGGCGCTCGCCGAGGTGGCACAGGTCGCGCGGCACGTCCGCCCCGCCGAGGACCTGGCGACGTCCGTGGCGGACGCGGCGGAGCGGGCCGCGGCGTACCTCGCCGACCGGCATCTCGTTGACGGGCGGTTGCGGCGGGTGTCCCGCGACGGCGAGGTCGGACGGCCGGTGGGTGTGCTCGACGACTACGGCTGCGTCGCGGAGGCGTTCTGCGCGGTGCACCAGCTCACCGGCGAGGGGCGGTGGCTGGAGCTGGCCGGCGGGTTGCTCGACACGGCGCTGGCCCGGTTCCGCCGCGAGGACGGCGGGTTCTACGACACGGCAGACGACGCCGAGCGGCTGGTCACCCGGCCGGCCGACCCGTCCGACAACGCGACCCCGTCGGGCCTGTCGGCGGTGGCCGCGGCGTTGACGGCGTACGCGGCGCTGGCCGGCGAGACCGGGTACCGCGAGGCCGCCGATCGGGCGCTCGCGACCCTCGCGCCGATCGTCGGTCGGCACGCCCGGTTCGTCGGGTACGCCGCCGCAGTTGGGGAGGCGCTGCTCTCCGGGCCGTACGAGATCGCCGTCGCGACCGACGAGCCGGACGGCGAACTGGTGGAGACGGCGCACCGACTGGCACCGCCCGGCGCGGTGATCGTGGCCGGGGCGCCGGACCGGCCCGGGATCCCGCTGCTGCGCGACCGTCCGATGATCGGTGGCCGGCCCGCCGCGTACGTCTGCCGGGGTTTCGTCTGCGACCGCCCGGTGACGTCGGCCGCTGATCTGGCGGCGGCACTGGCAGGTCCGCGCTGACGGCCCTCCGCCCGGGCGTTGGCAACTCCCGTGTAGCGGTGTAAGCATGTAATCACTGCTGCACGAGGAGGACTGTCATGGGTAGGCACGCGCCATGGTTTGAGGGCGCCGGCTGGGGTCGCCCGGGCTCCCGTACCGAACCACCACCCGCCGCGGACGCCGCGGCATGGATCACCGGGGTGCTGCCCGACGACTGGTTCACCGGGCCGCCGGAGGTGGTCGTCGACCGGGACGAGATCATCATCTTCGGGTCGCTCGCCGAACCGACGCTCGCGGAGGACGCCGCCGACGCGGACCGGGCCGCCGCCGAGTCTGGCCGCATCGCCCGGTTCCGGGAGAGCACGCGGGAACAGCGGATCCGGTACGCCCGGCAGATCGAGCACCGGTACCGGCGGAAGGTCGCCTGGGGAGCGGTCTGCGGGCAGACCCGGGAGCTGTTCACGAACCTGTCGGCTCCGGTCATGACACGGCTGCGCCAGCCGGAACGCCAGGTGCTCGACACCCTCGTCGACGCGGGGGTGGCCCGATCGCGATCGGACGCGCTTGCGTGGTGCGTCCGGCTCGTGGGCGAGCACGCCCAGCAGTGGCTGGGGGAGCTGCGTGAGGCGATGGGCGCCGTCGACGAACTCCGCCGGCGCGGCCCCGCGACCTGACGGCCGGCACATTCTCCCGGCTCCGTCAGAGTTGGGGCATCGCGGGCCAGGCGACCGCCCCACTCTGACGGAGTTGGAGTAGCGGCGCGCCGTAGGCTGAGGCTAGCGATCTTCGGGGAGGCGGGAGGGCCGGCTGACATGCCGCACGAGTTCGAGGTGCGCGAGGTCATCGCGCTCGAGGCCACCCCCGAACAGGTCTGGGAGGCGATCTCCACCGGCCGCGGGTTGGACTCCTGGTTCATGGGAACCAACGAGATCGAGCCGGGCGAGGGCGGCCGGGTGCGCACCACGGTGGCCGGCGAGACCTCCGAGGCCACCATCACGGCCTGGGACCCGCCCAACCGCCTCGCGTACCGGACGGACGAGAACCCGGACGGGACGTTCATGGCGTTCGAGTACCTCGTCGAGGGCCGCGCGGGCGGCTCCGCGGTGCTCCGACTCGTGCACGGCGGATTCCTCGGCGATGACTGGCAGGAGGAGTACGACGCGCTGAGCGTGGGCGACGGCATGTACCTGCGCAAGCTCGCGGCGTACCTGAGGCATTTTCCGGGCCGGACGGCGGCGTACCACATGTTCCTGCCGGGGCCGGCGGTGGCCGACGCCGCGGCGGTGTGGCGGGCGTTCACGGACGCGTTGGGTCGGACCGGGACGGTCGCCGAGGGCGACGAGGTGCGGCTCGCGGTGGACGGGCTCGAGGCGACTGACGGGGTCGTAGAGTTCGTGCACCACCCGAGCTTCCTGGGCGTACGCACCGAGGATGGGTTGTACCTGTTCGTGTACGGCTACCGGGACACGGTGGTGCTCGAATACCACGGCTTCGCGGAGGACGTCGACGGTCCGGCGACCGAACGAGCCTGGCGAACCTGGCTGTCAACGTCGTTCGGCGGCTAGGAGTCGCCGCTGATCGCGTCCGGCAGCGCGTCGAACCACGCGAGCACCGCGCGCTCGTACCCGATGCCGAACTCGAGCGTCGCCGCGGCGTACGGATCCGCCGCCGCCACCCCGGCGCGGTCCCGCTCGTACCCGGCCAGCCGCTCCGCGTGGACGGCCCGGTGCCGCGCGACGAACGTCGCCAGCCGCTCGGGCGCGACATGTCGACCGAAGAGCACGGTGAGCAGCAGCGGGAAGCGGATCGTCTCCGGCCCGGGCTCCCGGTCGACCCACGCGGCGAACGCCGCGCGGCCGGCCGGCGTGATCGCGTACGGTCGCCGGTCCCGACGACCCCGCTCGCCCGCCTCGACGAGTCCGGCGTCGGCCATCGCGGAGAGCTCGCGATACACCTGGCTCTGGGTCAACGACCAGAAGTCGCCGATCCGCTGCTCGGCCACGACCACCAGGTCCCAACCGGTCAGCGGACCGTCGTGCAGGAAGCCCAACAGCGAGGCGGCGGTCGCGTTGAGCCGATGATCGCTCATGACGTCTCATTGTGTCAGGTCTGGCGTCGACCACTATCCTGGCGCGCGATGGATACCCGCACCGGTCTGCCCGTTGTCGGCATGGTGGGCGGCGGGCAGCTGGCCCGGATGACCCATCAGGCCGCGATCGCGCTCGGCCAGTCGCTGCGGGTGCTCGCCGCCGCCGCCGACGACGGCGCGGCACTGATCGCCGCGGACGTTCAGATCGGCGACCACACCGACCTCGACGCTCTGCTCGCGTTCGCCAAGGGCTGCGACGTCGTCACGTTCGACCACGAGCACGTGCCCGGCGAACACGTCCGCGCTCTCGCCCGTGCCGGCGTCACGGTCCACCCGAGCGCGGATGCGCTGCGGTACGCCCAGGACAAGCGAGCCATGCGCGAGCGCCTCGCCGCGCTGGGTGTGCCAGTGCCGCGGTGGCGCCCGGTCACCGACGCGGCCGACATCACCGCGTTCGGGGCCGAGGTCGGGTGGCCGGTGGTGGCCAAGTCGGTCCGTGGTGGGTACGACGGCCGGGGGGTTTGGATGCTCTCCGGACCGGCCGACGCCGGGCGGCTGGTGGCCACCGGCACCGAGCTCATCGTCGAGGAGCGGGTGTCGTTGCGCCGGGAACTGGCCGCGCTCGTGGCCCGCTCACCGTTCGGCCAGGTCGCGGCGTACCCGGTCGTGGAGACCGTGCAGCGCGACGGCATCTGCGTGGAGGTGCTCGCGCCCGCGCCCGGTCTCGCGGCCGCCGCCGCCGTCACCGCCGAACGGCTGACCATCGAGATCGCAACCGAGCTCGGCGTGGTTGGACTGCTGGCGGTTGAACTGTTCGACACCGCCGGCGGCGTCGTGGTCAACGAGCTCGCGATGCGTCCGCACAACTCCGGGCACTGGACCATCGAGGGTGCCCGGACCTCCCAGTTCGAACAGCACCTGCGGGCGGTTCTCGACTACCCGATGGGCGAGACCTCGCCGACCGCGCCGGCGGTCGCGATGGCGAACGTGCTGGGCGGCCCGCCCGGCGGGATCTCGATCGACGAGCGCCTGCACCACCTGTTCGCCGCCGACCCCGGCATCAAGGTCCACCTGTACGGCAAGCAGGTCCAGCCCGGGCGGAAGATCGGCCACGTGACGGCGCTCGGTACGGACATGACTCAGGTACGGGCGCGCGCCGCGCGCGCCGCCCGGTGGCTGCGCGAGGGCGTGTGACGTGACGGCGATCGTCGGGGTGATCATGGGTAGCGACTCGGACTGGCCGACCATGCGGGCCGCCACCGAGGCGCTCGACGAGTTCGGCGTGGAGCACGAGGTCCGTGTCGTGTCCGCGCACCGCACGCCACAAGGCATGCTCGAGTACGCCACCCGGGCGGCTGACCGCGGGCTGAGAGTGATCATCGCCGGGGCGGGCGGCGCTGCCCACCTGCCCGGCATGGTGGCCTCGGCGACCCCGCTGCCGGTGATCGGCGTGCCGGTGCCGCTGAAGTACCTCGACGGGATGGACTCGCTGTTGTCGATCGTGCAGATGCCGGCGGGCGTGCCGGTGGCGACCGTTTCGATCGGCGGGGCGCGCAACGCCGGGCTGCTGGCCGTGCGCATCCTCGCCGCCACGGATCCCGCGCTGCGCGACCGGATGGTCGGCTACCAACGCGAGCTGGTGCAGCGGGTTGCCGAGAAGGACGCGGCGCTGCGCGCGCGAACCGTCGGTGACGGCGGCGGCGTCGCGGGTGGCGGCGGACCTACCGCATCGTCCTGAGCGCACGGAGCCGCTCCTGGGTGCGCCGACGGCTCTCGTTGGTGGCGCCCAGGATCAGCAGCGTGAGGCCGACCGGGACGAGCATGAGCCACGGCCCGCCGAGCGTGGCGGCGTAGTGCAGCGCCGAAATTGTGGTGACGACGCTGCCGACGATGACCGGCGCCTGCTGGCGCCGTGTCGAGCCGAGGATCAGCACCGTGACCGCGCCCAGGGTCAGCAGTGCCTCGCGTGTCCCGGACGTCGTCGTCGTGATCACGATGATCGTGGTCGGCAGGAACGCGGCGACCAGCGCCGGACCGAACGCCGTCCAGCTGCTGAGGTCCGGGCGCCAACGCAGCTCCAGGAGGCCCACGACCAGGGCGACCGTCGCGAACGGCAGGGTGTACGCCTCCGTCAGCGCAACGTCCGAGATCCGCATCAGGATCCAGCAGGCCACGATCTCGCAACCGGCGGCGAGCCAGGTGAGCGCGCGCCGCTCGCCGGCCCGCCGGCCGGGGCGGGCCGCGGCGACGCCGAGCACCGCGCCCCATCCGGCGAGCAGCGCGGCGAGGTGCGGCGGCGAGTTGTACGCCAGGGCGAGCGCGAGCAACGCCGCGGCGTACCCACTCCACTCGACGGTGGCCCCCTCGCGGAACGCCTCCGGCCGGCGGAACCGCGGCAGCGTGGCGGACACGACGAGCAGCACCGCCCCGACCGCGAGCACGCCGAACGCCGACCAGCGCGGCTCGAGCCCGGCCACAAGTCCCGCGGTCAGCGCGAAGCACTGCGCCGAGACCGACGCGAACAGCCAGCCAAGGATGCGGGACAGGGAGGTACGCCCACCGAGGGCCGCGTTCGCGCCGACCGCGACGGCGCCGCCGAGCGTGAACAGCGTCATCGACTGGGTGCTGAGGCTGCCCTCGAGGCCGGCGCCACCAGCGGCCAGACCGATCGCGAAGACGAGCACGCGGGTAACCCGCAACGCGCGCGCCCGCTCATGCGCCGGTGGCGGGGGTGTCAGCGCGATGCCGAGCATCGAGAACGTGAACACGGCGAGCGCCGCGAGCGTGGCGGCCGGCCATGGCGCGCCGAGCGCGATCGGGGTGATGAGCACTGTTATCGCGGCGCCGGGCAGCACGACCGGCACGGCCTGGGTTCCGGTGAGGGCACCGAAGCCGAGCGCGGCGAGTGCCGCCGCGACGGTCAGCAGCAGCGCCGTGAGCACGCCGGTCGGGTCGACCGGTCGGTCCGCCACCGCGGCCAGTTCCGGCGGTGGACCCTGCCAGATGCGGTCGAGCGTCTGCAGCGGATCGACCAGCGCCGCGCGCAGCAGCGGCGCGATCGCCACGATGGCCATCGTCGCGGGCGGGATCGCGACCACGAGGGCGCCCAGCGCGGGGCTGATGGCCCAGCGGCCGCGCGGGAGCACCGGGGTCGCCCGGATGCGGTCGCCGATGCCGCGCGACCACCGGCGAAACGCACCGGCCACGCCGGGTTGCGGCGTCGCGCCGCGGATGAGCTCGGCGACGACGCCGAGGAGGGCGGCCGCCGCGGCGTACACTCCGACGCGTTGAGCGCTGGGCACGGCCGCGATCGCGATGCCGGTCGAACCGCCCGCGATGCCGATCGTCGCGTACGGCAGGTACTGGGCGATCGGCCGTCGGCTCACCGCCACGATGGCCAACGCGAGACAGCTGCCGGCGAGAGCTGCGGCGAGGCGGGTCCCGACCGGGTACCCCAAGGAGGCCGTGCACGCCGCAAGCGCGCCCGGCAGTGCCACCAGGGCTACGCCGAGCGCGCCGCCGCCAATCTGCGCGAGGTGCAGCGGCATCCCGGTGTCGGCCGGCGTGGCGGCGCCGACCGGGCTCGGGTGCGGCTGCGGCGGCGACACGGCCCGCGCGAGGCCGGCGACGACGGCGCCGAGCAGCGCGACGACGCCGAGCGCGGCCGCGGTGGTCCACGGACGCGTTAGGCCCGCGCCGACGGTGTACAGGGCGACCGCGGCGGCGAGGATGGCGCGGCTGCGCGCGGCCCGCGGATCGAGGGCGGTGACGCTGGTCACCCCGTAGCAGGTCGCGACCGCAGAGCCCACGAGCAGCGGCGACCACCAGGGCAGTCCGAACCCGACGGGCGCGCCGATCGTGGCGAGGCCGACACAGGCCGCGCTCACGTCGTACCCCACCGGGGGAGGCAGAACCACGGCGGCGGCCGCGGCCAGCAGCGCGAGGGCGACCGGAGCCTGCCATCCCACGCCGCCGGTCGGCCAGCGGGACAGGTCGGCCGACCAGATCCGGCCGGGGATCGCGAGCACCCGGACACCGCCGGTGAGCGCCCGGTACCCGGCGAGCGCCATTAGCACGACGCCGCTCGCGGAAACGCCGAGGATCGGCCCGCGACGCCAGTGCGCGGGCATCGCCCGCACGCCGAGCGCCACCCCGAGCACGAGCATCGAGGTCACCGCCAGCTCGCTGCCGGGCAGCGCGATGGCGGCGATCCGGGCGAGCGTGGCGGCGATTCCGGCGGTCACGGCCGCGGCGGCCACGTCGGGCCCGTCGAGCATGCGGTCCGCCCGCCGGCCGGCGTCGATCGTCGGCGCGAGGAACAGCAGCACGGCGCCCATGAGGAGCAGCACGCCGAGCGCCCCGTCGGCCGGTCGGGCGCCCGGTGCGCCTATCGCGGCCGCGGTCACCACGAGGGCGCCGAGCCCGACGCCGAGCGCCAGCGGTGGGCTCAACTGGCGTCGGGCAACCTGGGTCACCGCGGCGTACCCGAGGGTCACGCAGACCGCGAGGAAGCTGGCGGCCAGCACCGCGGTTGTCGCCGCGCCCCGCTGATCCGGGGTGAGCGACGCGCCGTACGGGACCAGCGAGGCGACGGTCGCCGCCACCGCGCCCGGCAGCGCGAACGCGGCGCCGCCCGCGGCCCACTCCCGGACCGGATCGAGGCCCGGCTCGACGAGGCGTGACCGGCGCGGCCGGGGCGTTCCGGGGCGCTCGGGGGAGATCGCAGAACCGCCGCCGGCGCGGCCGTGCGGTGCGAGCGCGATCAGGGCACCCGCGAGGGTCAGGGCGGTGAGGACGCCCGCGGTCAACGGCGGCCGGGCCGCAGCCGCGCCCGCCGCGACGAGGCCGACCGTGCCGGCCGCCGCGGTGTACACGTACGCGATCCGGTGCGTGGGTGCGGCCAGGCCCACCGCGCCGAGCGTGATCGCGGCGGTCACCAGCAGCCATGGCGTCGCCGACCAGCTCAGCGCGAGCGACGCCGGGGCGGCGAGCGCGGTCAACGCCGCACCGCCCACGGCCGATTCGTGCCGCACCGCAGGTGGCAGCGCGAGGACGGCCGCGACCGTCAACAGGAGCGCGCTGAACGCGAGCTGCCAGCCGGCGGGGCCGACCGCGTCGTGGAGGCGTTCGGCGTAGCCCGACAGGTCGGCGTTCCACGGTGGGAGCGCGGCGCGGACCGGGGCGATCGCCGCGCGGACAACGTTGCCGGCCACCACGACGCCGAGCACGATCAGGGCGCCGGTGTACGCCACCTGCGGCCCGAGCCTTTCCCTGTTCGGCAGCGCGCGAACGCCGAGACCGGTCACCGCGACAACCGCGCAGATGACCAGGATCGCCCGGCCGGGCAGGGCAACCGCGGCGACCCGGCCCGCGGCCGTGATGACCGAGAGCGTCATGAGGCCGGCGGCCACATGCCGCAGCGGTCGCTGGCGCAGGGCCAGCGCGCCGGCGAGGCCGATCGCGCCGGCGAGCAGCAGGGCCGCGCCGGCCCGGGCCGCCGCCGGCACCGACGAGGCCGCGGCGACCGCCGCCACTCCGTACGCCAGGGCGGCGCCGACCGCGGCGCCGTACAGCAGCCACGTCAGGTCGCGCAGCCAGAACACCGACACGGGTGCGGACCCGGTCGCGGA
Organism: Micromonosporaceae bacterium; assembly: GCA_036506495.1. Classification (GTDB taxonomy): domain Bacteria; phylum Actinomycetota; class Actinomycetes; order Mycobacteriales; family Micromonosporaceae; genus DASXRC01. The sequence continues at coordinate 36,897 of DASXRQ010000166.1, forward strand.
GCGGGGGTCGATCGGCAACGGCCGGATCTGCGTGCCCAGCGCCCGGCCAAGCACCAGATTCTGGGCGGCGACGCCGGACATGGCCAGGGCCCAACCGACCGAGTGGCCGGAGATCGACTCGTACGCGAGCAGCGGCACGACCGGTTGCAGCGCGAGCACGGTCGCGTACCGGGGAACGCTCAGCCCGGTCGCGCCGGTGTATATGGCCGAGATGACCGCCGTGGCGGCGAACACAATGCCCGCGAAGAGGGTCCCGTTCGGCGCAACCTGCTGGACCCGGTCCACCATCCACAGTGCGAAACCGTCGATGGGCAGCAGCGCGATTCCGACGGCGGCGACGGTCTCGGCGGTGGACGTGAGCCGGCGGGTGGCCACGAGGGGTGGGGCGGCGAGGGCGAGTCCGGTAGTCAACATGAGGATCGAGACCCGCCCGACGTCGTCGGCGTTGATCGCCGCGTACACGACGGCGGCGACGGCGAGCAGCAGCGCGCCGAGACCCAGCAGAAGGTTCTGCACCTCGCGCCACGACGCCTCCGGCCGGATGGCCGGCTCGCCGGCGGCCTCGACCACCGTTCGGGCGGCCGGCGGGGGCTCGGCGGTCACGATTCGCGGGCCGACCTCGGCTGCCGGTTGGCGCGGCACCCGCGGCGTGAAGCGCGGGACGGTCGGCGCCCCGGTCGGCGTGGTGCCCGGCATCCGGCGAAGCACGCGCCGCGGCTTCGGCGCGGCCCGGCGCCGCCGCGCCTCCATCGTGTTCGCCAGCAGTGCGCGCTGATGCATCGCGGCCTGCAGGTCGCGGCTGAGCGTGGTCCGCTCGTTCTGCAGGTCGACGTCTCGGGCGCTCATTTCGGCGATCGCCTTATCGAGCCGCGCCAGCTCCGGCGGGACGGCCTCTGGTCGCACCGGCCTCGATTTCCCGGCGGTATCGGGTTCCGGCATGCCGTCGGGCGCCCGCTCAGGAGGATCGGCGGTGTCGCCATGCTCGGCCGCCATGCTACCCTCCCGACCGCACCGCGCCGTTCACTGTGGACTCTCCACAGCGAGAGCATGCCCAGAGCGGGCCGGGGTTGAAAAGGCCAGCGACCGGCCGGTCGATCAGGGCCGACCCATGCCCCGATACGTCCAGCCGGCGTGGGTCCACAGCGCCGGATCCAGGCAGTTGCGCCCGTCGATGACCTTACGCCCGGCGGCCAGTGTGGCCAGCGCGACCGGATCGGCGTTTCGGAAGTCAGCCCACTCGGTCAGCACACAGACCAGGTCGGCGCCGCGGACGGCCTCGGTCAGTGACGCGGCGTACGCCACGGTGGGCAGCGCCTCCCGGGCGTTGTCCATGCCCTCCGGGTCGTACACGTGCACATGGGCACCCGCCTTGGCGAGCATCCCGGCGACGGCGAGCGCCGGCGCGTCGCGTACATCATCGGTGTTGGGTTTGAACGTCGCGCCGAGCACCGCGATCCGGGTCCCGGACAGGTCGGGGCCGGCCGGGCCGTACTTGCGGTCGAGCAGCTCGGCGGCGAGCTGGAGCACCCTGCTGCGGCGACGCAGGTTGATCAGGTCGACCTCGTGCAGGAAACGCAGCGCCTCACCGGCGCCGAGCTCCTGTGCCCTCGCCTGGAAGGCTCGGATGTCCTTGGGCAGGCAGGCGCCGCCGAACCCGAGCCCGGCCTGGAGGAAGCGGGTGCCGATGCGGGGGTCGTAGCCGATCGCGCGGGACAGGTGCGTCACGTCGCCGCCGGCCACCTCGCAGACCTCGGCCATGGCGTTGATGAACGAGATCTTCGTGGCGAGGAACGCGTTCGCCGCGTGCTTAGCCAGCTCCGCGGTCGCGAAGTCGGTGACCACCACGGGGACCTCGCGGTCCTCGGTGGCGGCCAGGTCGAAGACGCCCTTGTGGGCCGCGTACAGCATCGCGTTGGCCCACTCCGACTTGACGCCGACCACGATCCGGTTCGGCCGCAGCACGTCCTCGACGGCGAAGCCCTCCTGCAGGAACTCGGGGCTCCAGGCGACCTCGACCCCGAGCTCGGGGTTGGCGTGCTTGCCCACGAGCTGCTCGACCCATTCGGCGGTGCCCGTCGGCACGGTGGACTTGCCGACGATGAGGGCCCTGCGGGTCAGGTGCTGGGCCAGCTTCATGACCGCTGTCTCCACGTAGGACAGATCCGCGCCCATGCCCTCGGCCCGCTGGGGCGTGCCGACGCAGATGAAGTGCACGTCGCCGAAGTCGGCCGTCTCCTGGTAGTCCGTCGAGAACCGCAGTCGGCCGGCGGCCAGGTTGCGCCGAAGCAGCTCGTCGAGCCCGGGCTCATGGAACGGTACGCTGCCGGCGGCGAGGCTGGCGATCTTTTGCTCGTCGATGTCGAGGCCCAACACGTCGTACCCGAGCTCGGCGAAGCAGATCGCGTAGGTCGCTCCCAGGTACCCGGTGCCGAGGAAGGTCAGGCGTGGGCGGGCTGAGCCGGACGGCGGAGTGACCGTGGGGATCGGCGGGTTCGGCTGATTGCTCGGGTAGGGGATCGTCACGCCTCGTCTCCGTTCGCTGGCCCGCATCGTTGCGCCGCGGTCGCGGGTGGGTTGCGACCCGACCCCGCCGCGCGAGGGCGCGCTCGCGACGATAGTCGGTGGTCGCACGCCGCGCCGCAGGGTACCCGATTACTGGCCGGTATCGTCACATCCGCGCGGGATGGCCGGAAGGGGAGGGCACGATGACCGAGTTCGGGGTGTACCGGCTGCCGGAGGAGCACGAGGCGGTCCGGCAGGCCGTGCGCGCGGTCTGCGACGCCAAGGTCGCGCCGAACGCAGCGGAGGCCGACGAGACCGGCGAATTCCCGAAGGCGTCGTACGAGGCGCTGCGCGCCGCCGACTTCCATGCCCCTCACATCCCGATCCAGTATGGCGGGGCGGGCGCCGACGCGCTGGCCACGGCGATCGTCATCGAGGAGGTCGCCCGGGCGTGCGCGGCGACATCGCTGGTTCCGGCCGTAAACAAGCTCGGCACCCTGCCGCTCCTGCTCGCCGGCTCGGATGAGCTCAAACAGCGCTATCTGCCCCCGGTCGCCCGCGGGGAGGCGATGTTCTCGTACGGCCTGTCCGAACCCGAAGCGGGCAGCGACGCCGCCGGGATGACAACCCGGGCGGTCCGCGACGGCGACCAGTACGTGCTCAACGGCGCGAAACGGTGGATCACCAACGCCGGCATCTCGGAGTATTACACCGTTTTCGCGGTCACCGAGCCCGATGTGGGCGCCCGTGGGATCTCCGCCTTCGTGGTCGAGCGGTCCGACCCGGGCGTCGGCTTCGGTGCGCCGGAGAAGAAGCTCGGCATCAAGGGCTCGCCCACGCGCGAGGTCTATCTCGACGACGTACGGATACCGGCTGCGCGGATGATCGGCGAGCCGGACTCCGGTTTCCGCACCGCGATGAGGACGCTCGACCACACCAGGGTCACGATCGCCGCGCAGGCCGTCGGCATCGCGCAGGGCGCGCTGGACGTCGCCCGCCGGTACGCCCGGGAGCGCAGGCAGTTCGGCGAACCGATCGCCGAGTTCCAGGGCATCCAATTCATGCTCGCCGACATGGGCATGAAGCTGGAGGCCGCGCGTCAGCTCACGTACGCCGCGGCGGCCCGGTCCGAGCGCGGCGACGCGGACCTGACCTACTTCGGGGCGGCGGCCAAGTGCTTCGCCTCCGATGCCGCCATGGAGATCACCACGGACGCGGTCCAGCTGCTCGGCGGATACGGCTACACCCGGGACTTCCCGGTCGAGCGCATGATGCGCGACGCGAAGATCACCCAGATCTACGAGGGCACGAACCAGGTGCAGCGGATCGTCATAGCGCGCCAACTGCTCCAGGGCGCGGGCTAGCGCCGTCAGAGCCGGCGCGTGGCGTCCGGGTCCGACGGCGAAGCGGGCGGGGCGGGGGAATACCGCACCGGGTTCGCGGGCAGCGGCCGGGTCTGCTCGGCGGCGTCGGTGTCGTCCACGCCCGGCCAGGATTGACCGGCCGCGGGGGGTGTCGGCTCGGCCGCGGGCGGCTTCGGCCCGGCTGCCGGCGTGCTCTGACCGCCCGCCGGCGGCCCAGCCGCGGTGTAGACGGGGGAGATGGGCCGGGCGGCGGGATAACCGGGGGAGTTGGGCCCGGCGGCGGGGTAGGCGGGCGACGTCGGGTACGCCGGCGACGTAGGCCGGCCAGTCGGCTGCGCCGGCGAGGTGGGCTGGGCGGCCCGGTACGCCGGCGCGGGGCTCGTCGGCCCGAACCCCGGGATGGACGACGTGGGCGAGGCGTATCCGGGCGTGGCACCCATGGCGTACGTCGACGTGTTCGACTCGAACGGCCCGGTGTAGGTGGCGCCGTACGCGGCCGACTCCACCCGGTCGTACCGCTGCCAGCGTCGGACGCTGACGACTGTGGCGAGAAGCGGCACGCTGAGTAGCACCATGATCGGGCCCGCGGCGAGCCGCCCGGAGTTGTCGATGCCGAGAACGTCCCGCGGGATCGTGTCGCGCAGCGACGTCGGGTCCACCAGCGCCCAGAACCCGACCGCGAGGAAGGCGAGACCGGCGATCATCGGGCCTAGGGGTGACAGCCGGGTGATCGTGAGGATGGCGTACAGCGCACCCGCGACGAGCAGCGCACCGAGCGACAGGACCGCGGGGACGAAGTCCGGCGCGGTGCGGCCGTCGATGGCCTTCGTGTACTCGGCCATCCCGATGCCGGCGAGCACGTAGATCAGCGGCGCGAAGATCAGCGACAAGACGAATGAGCCGAAATGCCGCATGGACGCCCCCCTGCCGTTGGTTCCTCACTCGCACGGTACAGCCCGGTCGCACGGCAGGGGTCACCCGAACGGGGCGCCGGGTTGGGCAGCTCGGCGAGCGCCCAACCCGGCCATGGGGTCAGGTGGTTCCGGAGCTGCGCGGTGGCGCTGACCACGGCGACGACGCGCCGGTCGCGGGAGCCTGGGCCGACCCGTCCGCGCCGCTGGCGACGGCCGCAGGCGCCTCCGGTACCTCCGGCTGGCCGGGCACGTCCGCGTGGCCGGGCACGTCCGCCTCGCCGGGAGCGTCCGCCTGTCCGGCCAAGTCCGTCTGGTCGGGAGCGTCCGCCGGCTCGGCGCCGACGAACCCGCCGGCGTCCGTGGCGGGCTCGGCATCCGTTTCCGGCTCGGCAACCGTGGGTTCGGCCACGGCGGTGGGTTCGGCGGCGGGCCAGGTGCGCCACCGCTGGGCACTGAAGACGGACATGATCAGCAGTACGCCGACCAGCAGCAGCGTGCCGTTGGTCAGGGGCGTACGCAGCGGGATGTGATCGCCGAACAGCGTCCAGTCGTCCGGGACGCGGTCCCGCACCGCGAACGGGTCGGCAAACATGCCGGCGTACACGCCCGCCAGCAGAAGACCCGCCACCAGTGGGCCGAGCGGTGATGTGCGCAGGGTCGCGACGAGACCGAGGACAACTCCCGCGGCGGCCAGGTACGCGGCAGGTTGGATCAGGTCGACGCTGTCGAAGGTGCCGCGATCCAACCAGCGCTCAACGGTCTGAGTCGACTGTCCCTGACCGAACGCGATGAGCAGCCACGTCACTGGTGCCGCGACGACTCCGCCGAGGAAGCTCCATAGATGTCGCATGCGCGCACCGTACCGGTTTCGACATGACCGAGCACGCCCGATCCGTCCATGGTGGAGTCCCGATGAAGTTCGTCGACGACCTGGCCGGCGTGGCACGGCCGGGGCACCGCGGTCATCGCGGCATCGAGGGTTAGGAACCTCGCGCGCGGGTACTCGCGGAGCGATTTGCCCATGTGTCATTGGCGGATACATGCGGGACAAAACGACCGAGGGGTACGAAGCGGTCGCGGCCGACGTCGACGGTCTCCTGCGCAACAGCTCCGGCTACTACCTGGCGGAGCCCGACCCACTCGAGCGTTGGTCGCCGCCATCCGGCGCGAACGCGGGCGCACACTGTCCGAGCTCGCCGAGGCAGGCAACGCGCTGAGCCGCGTCGCCGATATGGCCAGGCTCGGCAGCCGCCGGATGGCGCAGAGTCCGATCGCCTCGTACCGCGGGCGGCAGGTCGGCACGTTCGAGCAGGTTGTGGACGTCAGCGCCCGCCCGGACGGTGGCCACTAGGGTATGCGCGAAGATGGCGGCGGGCGGGCCACACCGGAGGGCGCCCGGTGGGAGGTGACGAGCGTGGTCGATGTGCTCTGGCGGCCGCCGGACGACGTGCTCCAGCGGTCGCGGATGGGCGACTTCATCCGCTGGCTACGCACCGAGCGCGGGCTGAGCGTCGACACGTACGCCGACCTCTGGCAGTGGTCAGTCGACGACCTGCCCGCGTTCTGGCGCTCGATCTGGGATTACTTCCAGGTGCTGGCGCGCACCGACCCGGACACGGTGGTGACCGGCGCCATGCCGGGCACGCGCTGGTTTCCCGGCGCGACCCTGAACTACGCCGAGCACGTGCTGCGCATGCCCGGCGTCGCGGCCGACGAGCCGATCGTGCTGGCGTACTCCCAGACCAGGGACCCGGTCACCCTCACCGCCGCCGAGCTGCGCGAGCAGGTACGCCGCGTGCGTGCCGGACTTCGCCGGCTCGGTGTCGGCCGCGGCGACCGCGTGGCCGCGTACGCCCCGAACATCCCCGAGACCTTCGTGCTCATGCTCGCGGCGGCCAGCCTCGGTGCGGTCTTCTCCTCGTGCGCGCCCGAGTTCGGCACCCGCAGCGTGACCGACCGGTGGCGCCAGATCGAGCCCACCGTGCTCGTGGCCGTGGGCGGGTATCGGTACGGAGACAAGTCGGTCGACCGCCGAGCCGAGGTGTCCGCGATCCGCGAGGCGCTGCCCTCCCTCGTCCACGTCGTGGCTCTGTCCTATCTGGACGACGACGCCGAAGTGCCCGGCGCGACGGCTACGTGGGCGGAGGTCGCGGCCGACACCGACGAGCCGCTCGCGTTCGACCCGGTGCCGTTCGACCACCCGCTGTACGTGCTCTACTCGTCCGGCACGACCGGGCTGCCCAAGCCGATCGTGCACGGGCACGGCGGCATCCTGCTCGAGCACCTGAAGATGCTGGCCTTGCACCACGATCTCGGGCCCGGTGACCGCTTCTTTTGGTTCACGACCACCGGCTGGATGATGTGGAACTTCCTGGTCTCCGCCCCGGCGGTGGGTGCGGCGATCGTCCTCTACGACGGCAACCCGGGCCATCCCGACCTCGGGGCGCTGTGGCGGCTGGCGGCCGAGGCCGGGATGACGTTCTTCGGCACGTCCGCGCCGTACCTGCTCGCGTGTCGCAAGGCCGGCGTCGTGCCGCGGGAGATCGCGGACCTGTCCGCGCTGCGCGGCGTCGGATCGACAGGTGCGCCGCTGCCGCCGGAGGGCTTCCGCTGGGTGTACGCCGCGGTCGGCGACCGGCTGCAACTGCAGTCCCTGTCCGGCGGGACCGACGTGTGCACCGGCTTCGTGGGGTCCGCGCCGTTGCTGCCGGTGTACGAGGGCGAGATCGCGTGCCGGTGCCTGGGTGCCCGCGTGGAGGCGTACGACCCGTCCGGGCGGCCCGTCATCGGGCAGCTCGGCGAGCTGGTCATCACCGCGCCGATGCCGAGCATGCCCGTCGGCTTCTGGGGCGACACCGACGGCTCGCGGTACCGCGAGGCGTACTTCGACGTCTACCCCGGTGTGTGGCGGCACGGCGACTGGATCACGATCACGGATCGCGGCACCTGCGTGATCACCGGCCGGTCGGACGCGACGCTCAACCGGGGCGGCGTGCGGCTGGGCACGAGCGAGTTCTACTCGGTGGTCGAGGGGCTGGACGAGGTCGTCGACTCGGTCGTCGTGCACCTGGAGGACGCCGAGGGTGGGGCAGGCGAGCTCCTGCTGTTCGTCGTGCTCGCCGACGGCCTGACGCTCGACGACGCGCTGCGGGCGAAGATCGCCAAGGAGCTACGTACGGCGCTCTCGCCGCGGCACGTCCCCGACGAGATCTACCAGGTGCGGGCCGTGCCCCGGACACTGTCCGCGAAGAAGCTCGAGGTCCCGGTAAAGAAGATCCTCACCGGCACGCCGGTGGACGCCGCCGCAGCCAAGGGCGCGCTGGTCAACCCGGAGTCGCTGACCGCGTTCGAGCGGCTGGCCCAGGAACGGCTCTCCTAGCCTTCTCCTCGGCTCGCCTAGCCCAACTTGGTCGAAGTCGGGCGGTCGGGGCCGCGCAACCCGCCAACTTCGACGAAGTTGCGGAGTGGGCCACTCAGGCCAGCGTGACCGCGACCTTCTCGGCGGCCATCCGGTCGGCCAACTTCACTCGGTCCAGGCTTCCACATAGGACGGTGGAGGCGCCGGCCGCGAGGGGCGCGAGCAGCCAGTCCAGCGGGTCGGGGTGGGCGTCGGCGTCGACGAGCACCCGGGCGCCCGGCTCGACCCCGAGCTCGGCCGCGCGCTCGAGCGCCGCCTGACACAGTTCCGCGTGCGAGGTGGGGCCACTCGCCGTGGCCACGTCGCTGCCCGCGACCGGGGCGTACGGCGTGAACCGGTCGCCGTACGCGCGCACCTCGACCACGTAGTCGGCGAAGCCGTCGGGCACCTCGGCGAGCGGGGCGGCGAACGGGGCGAGCGCCAGTGCATACCGTTCCGCCGCCGGCCACCCGTCGGCCTCGGCCACGCGGTCGGGACCGGCGAAGACCACCTCGACCGGCTGGCCTTGCTCACCCAGAGTGATCCCAGCGTTCCAACACCCGAGCAGCACGGCCGCGGTCTGCCAATGCGGCGGTAGCAGCACCGCGGCGCGATCGCCGGTGCCGAGCCCACAGCCGTCCACCAGGAGGTTCGCGGTCTTCGCCACCCAGTTGTCCAGCGTCGCGCCGGACAGCTCGGTCCGTTCGCCGATCGCATCGTCGTACCACGTGAGCAGCGGCCGGGCCGGGTCGGCCGCGACGGCCGCCGCGAACAACTCACCGACGGTGTTCGCCATGTCGGCGACTGTACCGGCGAAAGATGGCCCCGTGGCCGACGCGTCGCAGACCTTGGCGCGTGGTCGGGGCGGCGTAGGCTGAATCAGTGACGCTCCGCACACCGTCACGCCCCTGTCGCCCCCGAGGAGTAGCTCAGTGACCGCCGCCCGTCCCACCCGCGTACTCGTTGACGCCACGAGTGTTCCCGCCGACCGTGGCGGCGTCGGCAGGTACGTGGACGGGCTGCTCGGCGCGCTCGGGAAGGTCGCTGGCAGCCAACTCGAGCTCGTCGTCGTGGCGCAGCGCACCGACCACGAGCGATATGCGCGAATGCTGCCCAGTGCCGAGGTGATCGGTGCGCCGGCCGCGGTGGCGCACCGGCCGGCCCGGCTCGCCTGGGAGCAGACCGGCCTGCCGCTGCTCGCGCAGCAGGTCGGCGCGAGGGTGCTGCACTCGCCGTTCTACACCTGCCCGCTGCGTGCCGCGTGCCCGGTGACCGTGACCGTGCACGACGCGACGTTCTTCACCGAGCCTGAGCACTACGACAAGTCCCGCCGGACGTTCTTCCGCAGCGCGATCAAGACCTCGTTGCGCCGGGCCGCGCGGGTGATCGTGCCCAGCAAGGCGACCAGGGACGAGCTCATCCGGCTGCTGGACGCCGACCCGACCACGATCGACGTGGCGTACCACGGGGTGGATCACGTGGCGTTCCACGCGCCGAGCGAGGAGGAGAAGGCCCGGGTCCGTGCGCGGCTGGGCCTCGGCGGCAGCACGTACATCGCCTTCCTCGGCGCGAAGGAGCCGCGCAAGAACGTGCCGAACCTCGTCCGGGGCTGGGCGCTCGCGGTGGCGGACCGATCGGATCCGCCGGCGCTGGTGATCGCCGGCGGTCAGGGCCACGACGACGAGATCGACCGCGCCGTGGCCGAGGTCCCGGCGCACCTCCGCCTGCTCCGGCCGGGATATCTCCGGTACGCCGATTTGCCGGGATTCCTCGGCGGCGCGCTCGTCGCGGCGTACCCCTCGTACGGGGAAGGTTTCGGGCTGCCCATTCTCGAGGCGATGGCGTGCGCCGCGCCGGTCCTGACCACCCCGCGCCTGTCGCTGCCCGAGGTGGGTGGCGACGCGGTCGCGTACACCAGTGAGGCACCCGAACAGATCGCCGCGGACCTTGCCGCCCTGCTGGACGACGAGCCCCGCAGGCTGGCGCTCGCCAAGGCCGGCTTCGACCGGGCGAAGGAGTTCACCTGGGAGTCCAGCGCCGAGGTCCACATTGCGGCCTGGAACCGGGCGTCCGGCTGAGTTGGCTGGCCCTCGCTCCGCTCGGGCGGCGCCGCGGCGCTTGCTGAGCTGCGGCATGATGGTCCGATGCTCTACGCCGTCGTGCTGGCGGGAGGCAGCGGTACCCGACTGTGGCCGCTGTCGCGCGCCGGCAACCCGAAGTTCCTGCACCCGCTGACCGGCACCGCAGCCTCGCTGCTGCAAGCGACCGTTCAGCGGGTCGCTCCGCTCTCCTCCGCGGAGCGGACCTTCGTGGTGACCGGCGTGGCGCACGCGGCCGCGGTGGCCCGGCAGCTCCCCGGTGTTCCGGAGGCGAACATCCTGGTCGAGCCGTCGCCGCGCGACTCCTGTGCGGCGATCGCGCTGGCGACGGCGGTGATCGCGCATCGCGATCGCACCGCCGTGATCGGCTCGTTCGCCGCGGACCACCTGATCGCCGACCGGGCACGGTTCGTGGACGTCATCCGCGAGGCCGTCACCGGCGCGGAGCGCGGCCTGCTGATGACCGTCGGCATCACCCCGACGCGGCCGGAGACCGGCTACGGGTACCTGCAGTGTGGCGACGCCATCGACGGCCGGATCCGCAGGGTCGAGGAGTTCAAGGAGAAGCCGCCTCCCGACGTGGCCGCCGCGTACGTCGAGTCGGGGCGCCACCTCTGGAACGCCAGCATGTTCTTCTGGCGCGTGGACGCGTTCCTCGCCGAGCTGGCGCGTCAGCGCCCGGCGATGCACGACGCCGTGACCGCGATCGCGGCCGCCTGGGACACCGACCGCCGGGAGGCGGTGCTCGGCGAGTTGTGGCCCGCGCTGCCCAAGATTTCCGTGGACTACGCGGTGATGGAGGGCGCGGCCGCGGCCGGCCTCGTGGCGACCGTGCCCGGCGACTTCGGCTGGAACGACATCGGTGACTTCCACACCCTCGGCGATGTGCTGCCCGCCGACGCGGACGGCAACGTGGTCGTCGGCGCCGAAACCGAGGCAGAAAAGCCGGGCGTGCTGTTGCGCGACTGCACCCGGCTCGTGGCCGTGCCCCAGTCGGGCCGGCTGCTGGCCGCCCTGGGGGTGCGCGACCTGATCGTGGTGGACACTCCGGACGTCGTGCTCGTCTGCCCGCGGGACCGGGCACAGGACGTGAAGGCGCTCGTCGACGAGCTCAAGGAGCGTGGCGACCAGGACCACGTATGACCGGACCGGCGCCTGATGGCCGAGCACGCCGAAGCCCGGGCAGCACCTCCGCGGAGATTAAGGGCCGCGGACCCTCGTGGTGGCTGCCCGGGCTGCGGCATGACCTCCCCGGTCCCAAGTGGTGCCCAGCATGCCGGTCGCTCGGCCCTAGCGTCGAGGACTTTCAGCCAGCGCCGAAAGACACAGGTCGCACACTCTCGGTATCGTGCATGGGCGCCGGGCGCCCACCCCCTCCGCCCCGGCGTCGGGAGCGCGACGATGCTGAGGATCATCTTCTCCGGCGAGGATGTCGCACACACCCGCGTGGCGCCGGCGGCAGACCCCGTCTGGGAGCTCGTGCTGAGTCTGCACCTGCTTCAGGGCGGCGGCGCCGATCCGGCGCTGTCCGGGTGGCGGCGCCGCGTCGCGGCGACCCTGCACCGCGACGGGCTCGCCGAGCAGATGCGGCTCCTGCTCGCCCTCAATCCCCCGCGCGGATACTTTCCGGACTTCCTCACCCCGTACGACAGCGTCGCCGGGCTGGGCGCCGGTCTGGAGGCGATCCGTTCGACGCCCACGCGGCTCCTGCACCGCGATCTGGGCATCCTCGCCGCGGACAACGCGCTGCCGAGAGAGGCGACCGCCCTGGCCCGCGGTGAGGCCGACACGGTACGGCACCTGACCTCCTCGATGGAGCGCTACCTCGACCTCGCCCTGGGCCCGGTCTGGGACCGGGTCCAGGCGGCCGTCGAATCCGATCGCGCGCGCCGGGCCCGCGCCCTGCTCGACGGTGGCGCGGACGGCCTGCTTGCCAGCCTTCGGCCCACCATCCGGTGGGATGGCAGCGTCCTGGACATACCGAACTATCCGGCCGACCGCGAGCTCGAACTGCAGGGTCGGGGACTGCTGCTCGTCCCGTCGTTCTTCTGCGCGCGTACTCCCGTCGCCCTGCTCGACCCCAACCTGCCGCCGGTGCTCGTCTATCCGGCGGAGCGGCTCGGCCGGCCGCAGCCGTCCGGGGCCGCGCTGGCGGAGCGGGCGGCTGGCACCGGCCGGGATGCGCTGGGAGCGCTCCTGGGCCGGACCCGGGCGAACGTGCTCGAGGTTGCCGCGGACGGCTGCTCCACCGGCGAGATAGCCCGCCGGCTCCGCATCTCGCCGGCCGCGGCGAGCCAGCACACGACCGTGCTCCGCAACGCCGGACTGTTGGTGAGCCATCGCCACCGCAACACGGTCCTGCACACCCTCACCCCGCTCGGGCGGGCGATGCTCAATGGTGGCTGAACAGCCGCACCATGACCACCGGCCGACCATTGGCGGCGGTCACGGCCGGGTCGGGCCGGCTTGCCAGCCCCTCGGCGGCGAGCGCGGCGCGCAGCCGCTGGACGTCCATGCCGAGACGGACCGCGGCTGCCACGTCACCCGCGGTCGCGGTGCAGGCCACCGCCTGCCCGCCCGCCAGCACCTGGAAGGTCGCCTCGGTGCCCGAGGCCGCGAGCGCGACCGCGCGGTCGACGGCCGCGACATCGAGCGCCCCGGGCGCAGCCGGCGCCCGCGGCCCAGCGTCGCCCTCGACCCGCGGCTCGGCCGCCGTCGGGTCCTCGGGCAGCATGGCCGCCGCCCGCAGGCCCGCCGCCCGCGCCTCCGCCGTGCCCTGCGAGAACAGGTCCTGGTCCGCGGGTCGCACCAGCGCCGCCGCCCCCTCGCCATCACCATCGGCACCTGCTACGCCGGCGAGATAGCCCCGGACGACCGCCACCGGCACCTGGTCGGTCTTGCCCTTGACCAGCTCACCGGCGGCGGCCAGCTCGTCGATCACGGCCATCTGGGTCAGATGCAACTCGTTGCCGTACGGGTCGATCTCGCCGCGGTGGTCGCGCAGGCCCGCGATTCCCGCGGCGCCGAGCGCCACGTCGGTCAGCCCGTTCCGCCACGGCCGGCCCATCGTGTCGGACACCACCACCGCGACATCCAGCCCGTGCCGCTCCCGCAGGGCCTGCCGCAACGCCCGAGCGGAGGCGTCCGGATCCTTCGGCAGCAGCACCAGCCGCGTGCGTTCCACATTGGACGCATCTACACCCGCCGAGGCCATGACGAAGCCGTGGTGCGTCTGCACGATCCGGGTGTGCCCGCGGCGCGCGACCTCACGGGCGCTTTCCGCGGTGAGCACCTCGTCGCGGGCGACGACGCGGTCCGGCCCGTCCTGGGGTACGTCGACGAGGCGACCCTCGGCCTTGGACACGATCTTGCTGGTCACTACCAGCACGTCCCCGTCTTCGAGCCATGGCGCCGCCGTGGCGATCAGGCTCGCGAGATCGGCGCCGGGTTGCACCTCGCCGATCCCGCGCACCGGCAGGACCCGTAGGCCGTCGTTGGGAGGGCCGGCCACCGGGCCGCTCACCGGGCCAGCTCCAGCGCGGCGCGCACGATCGCTGCAGTTGCGTCCTCATCGGACATCCACAGTGGAATGCTACGGACCGTCACGCCTGGCACGTCGGTGGCCGAGTCCACGGTGTCCACGAGCCAGCCGTCGAGCAGCCCGTCGGCGGCTCGCGAGCCGTAGAGCGCGCCCACGCCGGCCGCCGTGCACGGGACCCCGATCGCGGCCAGGCATCGGTCGGCCATGCCGCGCACCGGCGTGCCACCGATGATCGGGGAGACGCCGACCACGGGGGCGCGCCCGGCGGCGACCGCATCCCGCAGGCCGGGTACGGCCAGTACGGGTGCGATGCTGACCACCGGGTTGCTCGGCGCCACGAGCACGACGTCCGCGGCGGCCAGCGCATCCAGTACGGCCGGTGTGGGCTTGGCCGACTCGGCGCCGACAAACACGAAGCGGCTCGCGGGCAGCTCGGCGCGGTGGCGGACCCACCACTCCTGAAAGTGGATCGCGCGCTGACCGTCGCCGTCCTCGGCCGGCACCACAACGTGTGTCTCGAGCCGGTCGTCGGTTGCCGGCAGCAGGCGGACGCCCGGCCGCCAGCGCGCGCACAGCGCCTCGGTCACGGCCGAGAGCGGGTAGCCGGCATTGAGCATGGTCGTGCGGACCAGGTGTGTGGCGATGTCCCGGTCGCCGAGCGCGAACCAGCTCGGCTCCGCCCCGTACGCCGCGAGCTCCTCGCGGACCGTCCACGTCTCGTCGACCCGTCCCCAGCCGCGTTCCCGGTCGGCCGCGCCGCCGAGGGTGTACATGACGCTGTCCAGGTCGGGGCAGATCCGCAGTCCGTGCATGGTCACGTCGTCGCCGACGTTGACCACCGCGGTCACCTCCGACGGCTCTCCCGCCTCCGCCGCCCTGCCCGCCACGGCTCGAACGCCGGTCAGGAAGCGTGCCCCACCTATGCCACCGGCCAGTACCACGATGCGCATGGCGCCCATCCTCGCGTACCACGTCGCGGGCGGCGGACTCGGACTGCCGCTAGGCTCACCGGAGATCCATTCCGCCGATTCTCCAGGGGAGGTGTGATGACCCAACCGCCGCCGGCAGGCAGGCCGGCCCGCCAGTTCACGACGCCGCTGCGGGAGCTCGTTGCGCTGGTGCTCGTCGCTGCGACCGCGGTCCTGCTCTTCGTCGCCCTCATCAAGTTGATCCCGGACGAGAGCCGGTTCCCGATCAACTATCTTGACTACTCCTCGCTGCGGTTCGGCGACTTCGTCAACCTCGGAACGATCGCGTTCCCGCTGTTGGCGGTGCTGCTGGCCACCCACCTGGAGCCGAAGGTCGGTCGGGCCCCCCTGATCACATCGGTCGCGCTCGTCGAGCTGGCCGTTGCCGCGTTCTTCGGCCTGCTCTTCGGGACCTTCCTCGGCTTCATCGGCGACGTGACCGACGGATCGGGGAGGCGCGCTTTCGAGGCGCTGCTGACCCGCGCGGCGTACCTGGCCGTCCTGGGCGTCGTGCTGTACGCGGTCTTCCGCGTCTGGCAGGGCCTGTACCACGTGCCTAGACCGAAGCCGGCGCCCGCGCCGCCGGGCACCTACGGCCAGCCGAGGATGTACGGGCAGCCCCAGGGGTACGCGCACGGCCAGGCAGGCTATGGCCACCCCGGCTACCCACCGCCCGGGTACGGCCCGTCGGGCGAGCCCACGCAGGTGGTGCCGCCGGTGCCGCCGGCGTCCACCTCGACGCCGCCCGCGCCCCCGACGCCGCCCGCGCGTCCGACTGCGCCCGCGCCCCCCACGGCGCCGGCGTCCTCGGCGGCCGGAGGCCCGCCGGAGGACCCGGCTCGTACGCAGGTGATCGGGCAGGCGGATGACGCGTCGGCCGGTCGGGACGACAGACCGACGCAGCAGTGGGAGCGCTGAGCGGGGGGACGGTCCCGAGCGTCGGTGTCGGAGCCACAACCTAGGCTGCACGAGTGGCCCAACGCATAGCCCTGTCACGGCCGGTCGGCCCGCCGAGCGAGGCGGCGGTCGGCCGCGCCCTCCACCGGGCGGCGGACGGCCGTGCTCTGGACGTCGACGAGGCGGCGACCCTCCTCGCGGCGCGCGGCCGCGCCTTGGCCGAGCTGCTGTCGATCGCCGGCGCAATTCGCGACGCCGGCCTGCGGGACGCCGGGCGTCCGGGCGTCGTCACCTACTCGCGCAAGGTTTTCATCCCGCTGACACGGCTGTGCCGCGATCGCTGCCACTACTGCACGTTCGTGACCGTCCCGCACCGGCTGCCCGCGGCCTACCTGGAGCGCGACGAGGTGCTCGCGATCGCCCGGGCCGGCGCGGCGCACGGCTGCAAGGAGGCGCTGTTCACGCTCGGCGACCGGCCCGAGGACCGCTGGCCGGCGGCCCGGGCTTGGCTGCACGAACGAGGCTACGAGTCCACTCTGGACTATGTTCGAGCCAGTGCCGTCGCGGTGCTGGAGGAGACCGGCCTCCTGCCGCACCTGAACCCGGGCGTGATGTCGTGGGGCGACCTGCAACGGCTCAAGCCGGTCGCACCGAGCATGGGCATGATGCTCGAGACGACCGCGACGCGGCTGTGGTCCGAGCCGGGCGGGGCGCACTACGGCTCGCCTGACAAGGAGCCGGCGGTTCGGCTGCGGGTGCTGGCCGACGCCGGGCGGGTGGGCGTCCCGTTCACCACTGGCATCCTCATCGGCATCGGCGAGACGCTCGTCGAGCGGGCCGACTCGCTGTTCGCGATCCGTCGGGCCGCCCGGGAGTACGGCCACATCCAGGAGGTCATCGTCCAGAACTTCCGGGCCAAGCCGGACACCGCGATGCGCGGCATGCCGGACGCCGAGCTTCGTGACCTCGCGGCCACCATCGCGGTGGCGCGGATCGTGCTCGGCCCGCGCGCCCGCATCCAGGCCCCACCCAATTTGATCGATAACGAGCACGACCTGTTGCTTCGAGCGGGCATCGACGACTGGGGCGGGGTCTCGCCGGTGACCCCCGACCACGTGAACCCCGAGCGACCCTGGCCGCGGATCGACGAGCTGGCGCGCCGGACGGCGGCCGCGGGTTTCACGCTCCGCGAACGGCTCACGGTGTACCCCGAGTACGTTCGGCGTGGCGAGCCGTGGATCGACCCCCGGCTGGCCGGGCACGTGGCCGCGCTGGCCGATCCGGCGTCCGGCCTGGCGAACGAGGGCGCCCGCCCGGCCGGCCGGCCCTGGCAGGAGCCCGACGCGGAGTTCGCGCCCGGCGGCCGGGTCGACCTCTACGCGAGCATCGACACCCGCGGCCGCACCGCCGATCGTCGCGGCGACTTCGACTCGGTGTACGGCGACTGGTCCGAGGTGGCCACGCACGCGGCGCTGACGTCCGCTCCCGCCCAGACCTCCGCCCCGGAGCGGCTCGACGCCGAGGTGCTGGCCGGGCTCCGGCTGGCCGCCGACGACCCCGCGGCGCTGCTCGAACCGCGGCACGAGGCCGCGGCGCTGGCGCTGTTCGGCGCCGACGGTGCCGCCCTCGACACGCTCGCGGGACTCGCCGACGACGTCCGACGCGACGCGGTCGGCGACGACGTGACCTACGTGGTCAACCGGAACATCAACTTCACCAACGTGTGCTACGTCGGCTGCCGGTTCTGCGCGTTCGCCCAGCGCGAGCGGGACGCGGACGCGTACCGGCTCTCGCTCGACCAGGTCGCGGACCGGGCCGAGGAGGCATGGCGGGCCGGCGCCACCGAGGTGTGCATGCAGGGCGGCATCGACCCGAAGCTGCCCGTCACCGCGTACGCCGAGCTCGTCCGCGCGGTGAAGCGGCGGGTACCCGAGATGCATGTGCACGCGTACTCGCCGATGGAGGTCGTGACCGCGGCGGCGAAGGCGGGTGTGTCGATCCGCGACTGGCTCACCGAGGTCCGCGAGGCGGGGCTGGACACCATCCCGGGCACCGCGGCGGAGATCCTCGACGACGACGTGCGGTGGGTGCTGACCAAGGGCAAGCTGCCGGCCGCCGCCTGGGTCGAGGTCATCACGACTGCGCACGAGCTGGGTCTGCGGTCGAGCTCCACGATGATGTACGGGCACGTCGACCATCCCGGGCACTGGCTGGCACACCTGCGGGTGCTCGCCGGCGTCCAGGACCGCACGGGTGGCTTCACTGAGTTCGTGGCGCTGCCGTTCGTGCACACGAACGCACCGATCTACCTCGCCGGCATCGCCCGGCCGGGGCCCACGTGGCGTGAGAACCGCGTCGTGCACGCGATGGCGCGGCTGCTCCTGCACGGTCGGATCGGCAACGTCCAGTGCTCCTGGGTGAAGCTCGGCGACCAGGGCACCGTGGCGATGCTGCGTGGCGGCTGCAACGACCTGGGCGGCACGCTGATGGAGGAGACGATCTCCCGGATGGCGGGATCCGAACACGGCTCGGCCCGCACGGTCGAACAGCTGCGCGGCATCGCGGCCGCGGCCGGCCGACCGGCTCGGGAGCGCACCACGACGTATGGCGTGCCGCCGAGCAGAACGCCCGGCTGATCGCACGGGCTGATCGCACGGGCTGATCGCGCGGCGCTCGGGATTTCTTGGGCAACTCGCCGATAAGGGCGTTACCCCCGCCCGGGCTGAATCGATAGGGCAGGTTGGCACGACCGCGTGGCGGCAGGCGTCCACCCGAGCGACCCCATTTATCAGGTTCGGCTTGACGACGCACGCATTACACGCGTGTAATTTCACTGGGGTGGTTCGAACGAGGGCGGCAAACCGCCACTGATCGGACCAATGGGCACGCCTTCCGCGTGGGGGTTTGCGCCGGCACCGCGACGGCGCGCTAGAAGGAGGCACGTTGATGGACGGCCGAACAGTCGTGGCCGACCTGCTCGGGAACGCACCGGAGTGGCAGGAGCGGGCGCTGTGCTCGCAGACCGACCCGGAGGCATTCTTTCCCGAGAAGGGGGGTTCCACCCGCGAGGCGAAGCGGATCTGCACGCGATGCGAGGTGCGGATGGAGTGTCTCGAGTACGCACTCGGCCACGACGAACGGTTCGGCATCTGGGGCGGGCTGTCCGAACGCGAGCGGCGCAAGCTCAAGCGCAGAGTCGCCTGACGCGCCGTCGGGTGCTCAGGCGAGTTCCTCCGGATCCACGCCCAGGAGATTGGCCACCTGCTCGATGATCACGTCGTGGACCAGGTCGGCCAGGTCCTCTCGGTCGATTGCGCGAAACTCCAACGGCCTGCGGTAGAGCACGATGCGGGGCGGCGCGGCGTTCCGCCCCGGCCGTCCGGGCAGCAGCCTGGCCAGCGGCACCTCGCCGTCCTCGAGAACGTCGGAGTCGTACACGTTCAGATCCGGCGGCACGTCCTCGACCGCGAACTCGACGCCGGCCAGCTCCTTGGCGTACTGCCGCTCCAGGCTCTCGACCGTGTCCAGGACGAGGTCGTCGAAGACCTCGGCCTTCGTGCGGGCCAGGGGCACTGTCGCCGGCACCAGGCGGCCGCGGAGGCCCCGACCGTGCCGATCACGGCCCGGGCGGCGGCTCGGGGCCGGCCGGGTCCGGTCGGGTTGGTCGCTGCGGGGGCCTGTCACGCCGTCAGGGTAGCCCGGCGGGGCGCGGGGTGCGGCGGCCCACCGCCCGATGATCACCCGGCCGGCGTGTCGCGGGGGCATCGGGAGGTCGGGGCGCGGGAGGGGCGATACCGTGCCGCCGTGAGGTCACCACGGCGCTGCTCCCGCAACGGCTGCCCCCGCAGGGCCGTCGCCACGCTGACCTATGTCTATGCGGACTCGACCGCGGTGGTCGGTCCACTGGCCGCGTTCTCCGAGCCGCACACCTACGACCTGTGTGAGCAGCACGCACGCGGCCTCACCGCGCCGCGCGGCTGGGAGCTGGTCCGGCACGACGGCGAGTTCGAGCCGCCGCCGCCGACAACCGACGACCTGGTCGCGCTCGCCGAGGCGGTGCGCGAGGCCGGCCTCCCCGTCCCGCGATCGTCGGCCGACGACGGCGCCCACCGCGGCCACGCGGTCGGCCGCCGCGGACATCTCCGCGTGATCCCGCCCGCCCACTGAGCCCCCCGGACGGGTCAGCGGCCCGGAGAGTCAGCGGCCCAGGAGGCGGCCCAGGGTGGCCGCGCGGCGGGACGGGCGGCCGGAGCGGGCCTCCGCGGCGTCCGCCGCGGCCATCACCCGCAGGCCGGCGTTGACGCCCAGCCAGCGCAGTGGCTCGGGCTCCCAGCGCGGCGAGCGGTGCCCCACCCAGGGCAGCTCGGTCAGGTCGCTGTCCGCCTTCAGGATGAGGTCGGCCAGCGTACGCCCGGCGAGGTTCGACGTGCTGACGCCGTCCCCGACGTACCCGCCGGCCCAGGCCAGTCCCGTCGACCGGTCCAGGCCGACCGATGCGGTCCAGTCCCGGGGTACGCCCAGCGGCCCACCCCAGCTGTGCGTGATCGGCGCGTCGCCCCCCAGCGCCGGGAACAGCTCGGCGAGCACGCGTCGCAGCTCGGCGAAGACGGCCGGCTCCCGGTCGTACTGCGGGCGGATCCGGGATCCGAAGTGGTACGGCGCGCCCCGCCCGCCGAATGCGAGCCGGTTGTCGACGGTCCGCTGGCCGTAGATGATCAGATGTCGGTGGTCGGTGAACGTCTCCCGGTGCGCGAGACCCGCCGACTCCCAGAACGACGCCGGAAGCGGTTCGGTCGCCACCATCAGGGAGTACAGCGGGGCGATCGTCCGCCGAAGGCCGGGCAGCGTCGGGGTGTAGCCCTCGGTCGCGCGCACCACAACATCGGCGCGGACCGTGCCACGCGCGGTGACCACCGCCCCCGGCCGCAGCTCCCCTGCCGCGTTGCCCTCGTAGATCGTGACGCCGTGGCGCTCCACCGCCCGGGCGAGGCCGCGGACGAGCCGGGCCGGGTGAATCGCGGCGCAGTGTGGGGTATACGTGCCGCCGAGCACGTTGGTCGCACCGCACCTCGCCCGCGCTTCGTCCGCGCCGAGCTCGGCTAGGTCGTCGGGTCCGAAGCCGAACGACCGGGCCTCGGCCACGTCGGCGCGGAGGCGCGCCAGCTGGGCCGGCGTGCGGGCCAGCACGACCGTGCCGCCCTTGGCGTAGTGGCAGTCGATCCCCTCCGCCGCCGCGACCCGGCCGACCTCGTCGACCGAGGCCTGCATCGCGCGGTACTGGGCGATGGCCGCGTCCCGCCCGTGGTCTCGGGCCAGGGCCGAGACCGACGCCGGGAACAGCGCCGAACACCAGCCGCCGTTGCGACCGGATGCGCCGTACCCGGCGATGTCCTTCTCCAGGACCGCCACGCGCAGCGATGGCTCCGCGGCGGCGAGGTAGTACGCGGTCCACAGCCCGGTGTAGCCGGCGCCCACGATGGCCACGTCCACGTCGAGGTCGCCGGGCAGCGCCGGCCGTGGCGTCAGGTCACCGTCCACGCTGGACATCCAGTACGACAGGTCGCGGTAACTCATGGCCACGCCTTCACGTCGTGGGGACGAGGTCCGGGCACCGAACCATCCGGCGGGCGCGCCGGGGCGGGTGTCGCCCGCCCCGGCTGCCCCACCCGCCCCGGGGGTGTGGTTCTACAGGCGCTGCCATGCCTCGGTCAGCACGGCGCGCAGGATCTGTTCCATCTCGTCGAACTGCCGCTGGTCGCAGATCAGCGGTGGTGCGAGCTGGACGACGGGGTCGCCCCGGTCGTCCGCCCGGCAGTACAGGCCGGCCTCGAACAGCGCCCCGGACAGGAATCCGCGCAGCAGCCGCTCGGACTCCGCGTCGTCGAACGTCTCCTTGGTCGCCTTGTCCTTGACCAATTCGATGCCGTAGAAGTAGCCGTCGCCGCGCACGTCGCCGACGATCGGCAGGTCGCCGAGCCGCTCGAGCGTGGCCCGGAACGCGTCGGCGTTCGCCCGCACGTGCCCGATCAGGTCCTCCCGCTCGAACACGTCCAGGTTGGCCATCGCGACCGCGCACGAGACCGGGTGGCCGCCGAACGTGACGCCGTGCGCGAACATGCCGGTGTCCGACAGGAACGGTTCCATCAGCCGATCGTCGGCGATCATCGCTCCCAGCGGGGCGTACCCCGACGTGATGCCCTTCGCGGTCGTGATGATGTCGGGCTGGTAGCCGTACCGCCGGGCGCCGAAGTATTCGCCGAGCCGGCCCCAGGAGCAGATCACCTCGTCGGAGACGAGCAGTACGTCGTACGCGTCGCAGATCTCCCGGACCCGCTCGAAGTACCCGGGCGGCGGCGGGAAGCAGCCCCCGGAGTTCTGCACCGGCTCGAGGAACACGGCGGCGACGGTGTCCGGTCCCTCCCGCTCGATGGCCCGGGCGATCTCGTCGGCGGCCCAGCGGCCGAACGCCTCGGGCGAGTCGCCGTGCTCCGGTGCACGGTAGAAGTTCGTGTTCGGCACCTTGATCGCACCCGGCACGAGCGGCTCGAAGTCGCTCTTGATGCCCGGCAGCCCGGTGATCGACAGTGCGCCCATCGACGTGCCGTGGTAGGCGATGTACCGGCTGACCACCTTGTACTTGGTGGGCTTGCCGACCCTCTTGAAGTACGCCCGGGCCAGCTTCCAGGCGGACTCGACCGCCTCCGACCCACCCGTCGTGAAGAAGACCCGGTTCAGGTCGCCGGGAGCCAACCCGGCGATGCGGTCGGCCAGCTCGAGCGCCGTCGGGTGGGCGTACGACCAGAGCGGAAAGAACGCCAGCTCGGACGCCTGCTTGGCGGCCGCCTCCGCCAGCTCGGTCCGGCCGTGCCCGGCGTTGACCACGAACAGCCCGGCGAGCCCGTCCAGGTACCGCCGGCCGTGCGCATCCCACACGTACGCGCCATCGCCCCGCACGATGGTCGGCACTTCGCCGTCGGCGTAGCTGGCCATGCGGGTGAAGTGCATCCACAGGTGGTCGGTCGCGGGGTTACCGGACATGTCTGAGCCTCGCCTCGGGTCGGCGGCCGGGTGGGCCGGGTGGCCGTACGCGTCAAACCGTGTGTCCCACGGTTATCGCACAGAATATTGACCGGCGCAAGGGTTACCGAAGGCAATGACGGAAATGGCAACGAATTCCGCAGCGCGACGCCGAGATCGCTACGCAGTGCCCCAGCTGTAGGTCTGTTTGCGGAGCTTGAGGTAGACGAAGGCCTCGGTGCCGACGACGCCCTCGACCGATCGCAGACGCTGCAGGATCTCGAGCAGGTGGTCGTCGTTCCGGCAGACAACCTCGGTGAGCAGGTCGAACGATCCGGCAGTGATGACGACGTAGTCGACCTCGTCGAGGTCCGCGAGCCGATCGGCGATGTCCTCGAGGTCGCCGGTGGTCCGGATGCCGATCATGGCCTGCCGCGGGAAGCCGAGCTGGAGTGGATCGGTGACGGCCACGATCTGCATCACGCCCGCGTCCAGCAGGCGTTGCACGCGCTGGCGTACCGCCGCCTCGGACAGCCCGACCGCCTTGCCAATCGTGGCGTACGGACGGCGCCCATCCTCCTGCAGCTGTTCGATGATCTGCTTCGCTACGTCGTCGAGCAGCGCGTGCGTCGCTCCCTCCCGCACGATCGTCCGGCGGCCGGGGGCGAGCGTGTGCCCATTGCCGGTCGTCGGTCGGCGGCCGTCGTTCTGCCGGGGCGTACCCATCAGAGGCCTCCACAGGTTCGGGTCGGGGCGATGCCGGTATGGTCTCGCAGGCGTGGGCGGCGACGGTCGCCCGCGACAGACCGCCGGAAGGTTACGGCCATGAGTGTGGCGCATTTCGTCGTGGAACGCGAGAACCACGACGGAATCCCTTGTGACCCCCGACACATCGTGCCAGGATCAGTCGTCTACCGTCGTCCCCACGACGATGTCAGTATCCCCCCAGGAGCCGTCATGCGACACACCCCCCGTAAGCCGCTCTCCCCGGAGGCCGCGGCGGTCCTCTCGATGACCGGCCTGTCCCGGCGGACCCTTGTCCGTGGCGGCCTCGCCGGCGGCGCGTTGCTCGCCGCGGGCGGCGCGCTGGCGGCCTGTGGCACCAAGGGCAAGAAGCAGACCGAGGCCAGCTGCGTCAGCGAGGACAAGTCCGCGACCGAGAAGACGATCAACTTCTCAAACTGGCCGCTCTACATGGATGTGGACGAGAAGAACGAGTCCAAGCACCCCACCCTCGACGCGTTCGTCTCCAGCACCGGCATCCAGGTCAAGTACACCGAGGACATCAACGACAACAACCAGTTCTTCGGCAAGGTTCAGCCGCAGTTGGCCGCGTGCCAGTCGACCGACCGCGACATCTTCGTGCTCACCGACTGGATGGCGTCCCGTGTGATCGGGCTGGGCTGGATCCAGAAGCTCGACAAGTCCAAGATCCCGAATGTCGAGGCGAATGTACTCGACGGGCTGCGCGGGCGCCCCTGGGACAAGAACACCGACCACGCGGTCCCCTGGCAGTCGGGACTGACCGGCATCGCCTACAACAGCAAGGTCACCAAGGAGGTCCGGACGATCGACGAGCTGCTCACCCGGCCCGACCTCAAGGGCAAGGTGACGATGCTGTCGGAGATGAACGACACGATGGGCCTGCTGTTGCAGTCGAACGGGCACGATCCGTCCAACTTCACCGACGCGCAGTTCGACGACGCGCTCGAGAAGCTGAAGCGGGCGGTCGCCTCCGGCCAGATCCGCAAGTTCACCGGCAACGAGTACGCGACTGACCTCGACAAGGGCGACATCGCCGCGTGTGTCGCGTGGTCCGGCGACGTCATCCAGCTGAACAACGCCCAGTTCGTCACGCCGGACTCAGGCCTGATGATCTGGTCGGACAACATGCTGGTGCCGAACAAGGCCAGCCACAAGGCGAACGCCGAGCAGCTCATGAACTACTACTACGACCCCAAGGTCGCCGCCGAGCTGGCCGCGTGGGTCAACTACATCTGCCCGGTCAAGGGTGCGCAGGCCGAAATGGAGAAGATCGACAAGGACCTTGCGGCGAACCCATTGATCTTCCCCGACGCGGCGACGCTCGGGAAGTCGAAGGTCTTCATGGCCGTCGACGAGGGCAAGCGGCGAACCTACGAGGGCAAGTTCCAGCAGGTCATCGGGGCGTAGGCGCAATGGACGAGCGCACGCGAACCGCGGGGGATCTGCACCTGGCGAACGTCACCAAGCGGTTCGGCACGATCACTGCGGTCGACGACCTCACCCTGACCGTCCCGCAGGGGTCCTTCTTCGCGCTGCTCGGGGCGTCCGGCTGCGGCAAGACGACCACGCTGCGCATGGTCGCCGGGCTCGAGGAGCCCACGTCGGGACAGGTGCTGCTCGGCGGGCGGGACATCTCGCGAGAACGCCCGTACCGGCGGCCCGTCAACACGGTGTTCCAGAGCTACGCGCTCTTTCCGCACCTGGACGTCTTCGAGAACGTGGCCTTCGGCCTGCGCCGCCGCGGCGCCAAGAACGTAGCGGCGCAGGTTCGGGACCTGCTGGCGCTCGTCCAGCTGGCCGGCTACGAGCGCCGCCGGCCGGCGGAGCTCTCCGGCGGCCAGCAGCAGCGGGTCGCGCTGGCCCGAGCGCTGATCAACCACCCGCAGGTGCTGCTACTCGACGAGCCGCTCGGCGCACTGGACCTCAAGCTGCGCCGGCAGATGCAGATCGAGCTCAAGCGCATCCAGACCGAGGTCGGCGTCACGTTCCTGCACGTCACCCACGACCAGGAGGAGGCCATGTGGATGGCCGACACCGTCGCGGTGATGAACGCCGGCCGGATCGAGCAGCTCGGCGCGCCCGAGGACATCTACGAGTTCCCGGCCAGCCCCTTCGTGGCGAACTTCCTCGGCCAGTCGAACCTGTTCGCGGCGGAGGTGTCCGGCCGGTCCGGCGAGGATCTCCTGCTATCGGCGCACGGCTCGCGGTTCGCCGCGCCCGCCGGCCGCGCGCGCTCCGCCGATGGCCAGGTCTGGCTGGGCGTACGCCCGGAGAAGGTGCAGCTGGCGCCGACCGAGCAGGGCGCGCCGCCTGGGCACAACGCGGTCAACGGGGTGCTCACCGACATCTGCTACGCCGGCGTCAGCACCGAGTACCTGGTGAAGACCCCGTGGGGCCAGGAGATGTCGGTGTTCTCCGCGAACGCCGCCGCGGGCGGCCTGCTGCAGCCGGGCACGGAGGTGGTGGCGCACTGGTTCCCGACGCATTCGTTCGTGCTGCGCCGCTCGCCGGACGAGGGTGAGCCCACTCCGGTCTACGCCGCCGACCCGCTGGGCGTCGCGCCATGAGCGAGCGCGAGCGAGTGAATCGGATAGCTCGGGGCGCACAAGCCTCATGGCCGACCGCAGCGAAGCGAGGACGGCCATGAGCGCTCTCGGCCACGTCGGGACCGCGGTCGAGCCGGGAGCCGCGCCGCCGCCCTCGACCGAGCCGGTGGCGGGCGCCCGCCGTCGGCGCCTCCTGCCGTACCTGCTGCTGCTGCCCGGCGGGGCCTGGCTGACGCTGTTCTTCGCCGTGCCGGCGCTCCAACTGTTCGCGACCAGCCTCTACGACCCGTCCGGCTCGCTGGCCGAGGGCTACGCGATGACTTGGCGGTTGGCCAACTACGCCGACGCGGTCGCGGCGTACTGGCCGCACTTCTTCCGCTCGTTCCTGTATTCCGGCATCGCGACCGCAGCGTGCCTGCTCCTGGGCTACCCGCTCGCCTACGCGATCGCCCAGAAGGCGGGCCGCTGGAAGAACCTGCTGCTGGTCGCCGTGATCGCGCCGTTCTTCACGAGCTTCCTGGTCCGCACGCTCGCGTGGAAGACGATCCTGTCCGACAACGGCTGGCTCGTCGGCGTACTGCGGGATCTGCACATCCTGGCCCCGGGGGGCCGGCTGCTCGCGACGCCGTTCGCGGTCGTGGCCGGGCTGACGTACAACTTCCTGCCGTTCATGGTGCTGCCGCTGTACGCGAGCCTGGAGAAGCTGGACGGCCGGCTGCTCGAGGCGGCCAACGACCTCTACGCCAACCCGGTCAGGACATTCGCCCGGGTCACGCTGCCGCTGTCGATGCCGGGCGTG
Organism: Micromonosporaceae bacterium; assembly: GCA_036506495.1. Classification (GTDB taxonomy): domain Bacteria; phylum Actinomycetota; class Actinomycetes; order Mycobacteriales; family Micromonosporaceae; genus DASXRC01. The sequence continues at coordinate 63,706 of DASXRQ010000166.1, forward strand.
GTGGCCGGCACGCTGCTGACGTTCATCCCCGCGGCGGGGGACTACATCAACGCCGAACTGCTCGGCACGCCGAACCAGTACATGATCGGCAACGTGATCGACTCGGCGTTCCTCGTGCGGCTGGACTACCCGCAGGCCGCCGCGCTGTCCTTCCTGCTGATGGCGGCGATCCTGGCGATGGTCTTCGTCTACGTCCGGCGGGCCGGAACCGAGGAGGTGCTGTGATGGCGTACCGCTTCGGCCGCTGGCTCGCCGACCGGTGGATCCTCGTCATCGGCCTGCTCGTCCTGGCGTACCTCTTCCTGCCGATCGTGATGGTCGTCGCGCTGTCGTTCAACAAGCCCTCGGGGCGGCTTTCGTACGACCTGAACAAGTTCACGCTCGACAACTGGCTGCACCCGTGCGCGGCGGGCGACATGTGCACGGCGGTCGGCCGTAGCCTCCGGATCGGCCTGGTCGCGACCGTGATCGCGACGGTCCTGGGAACGCTGATGGCGTTCGCGCTGGTGCGGCACCGATTCCGCGGCCGGGCGGCGACGAATCTGCTGATCTTCCTGCCGATGGCCACGCCCGAGGTCGTCATGGGCTCGTCGCTGCTCGCGCTGTTCGTCGCCGGTCAGGTGCCGCTGGGCTTCTGGACGATCGTCATCGCGCACGTCATGTTCTGCGTCTCGTTCGTCGTGGTCACGGTCAAGGCCCGGCTCGCCGGCCTCGACCCGCGGTTGGAGGAGGCGGCGATGGATCTGTACGCCAGCGAGTGGCAGACGTTCCGGCGGGTGACGCTGCCGCTCGTGCTGCCCGGCATCGTGGCCGCCGCGCTGCTCTCATTCTCACTCTCCTTCGACGACTTCATCATCACGAACTTCAACTCCGGCAGCACGGTCACGTTCCCGATGTATGTCTGGGGCGCCGCCCAGCGAGGCATCCCGCCCCAGGTGAACGTCATCGGTACGGCGATGTTCGCGGTCTCGTTCCTGATCGTGGTCGGGGGCCAGGTGACGGCATGGCGTCAGCGGCGGCGGCTGCTCTAGGCATGATGCGCATCCTGCTCGTGGGCGCCGGCGGGGTGGGCTCCGCCGCGGTCTCGATCGCCGCCCGGCGTACCTTCTTCTCGCTCTGCGTGGTCGCCGACCACGACGCGGCCCGCGCGGCGCGTGCGGTGGCCGCGGCACGCGATCCGCGCTTCCTGGCGGCGACGGTCGACGCGTCGTCCGCCGACGCCGTCGCGGCCCTATGCCGGGAGCACGGCGTCACCCACGTGCTGAACGCGGTCGATCCGCGGTTCGTCATGCCCATCTTCGAGGGCGCCTTCGCGGCCGGCGCCGACTACCTGGACATGGCGATGTCGCTGTCCCGGCCGCACCCCACGCTGCCCTACGAGCAGTGCGGGGTGAAGCTCGGCGACGCGCAGTTCGCGGCCGCCCCGCGGTGGTCCGACGCGGGCCGGCTCGCGCTTGTCGGGATCGGCGTCGAGCCGGGTCTGTCCGATGTGTTCGCTCGGTACGCGGCCGACACGCTGTTCTCGTCGATCGACGAGGTCGGCGTGCGGGACGGCTCGAACCTGGTCGTCTCCGGGTACGACTTCGCCCCGTCGTTCTCCATCTGGACCACGATCGAGGAGTGCCTCAACCCGCCGGTGATCTGGGAAGCGTCGCGCGGCTGGTTCACAACCGAGCCGTTCTCCGAGCCGGAGGTCTTCTCGTTCCCGGAGGGCATCGGCGAGGTCGAGTGCGTGAACGTGGAACACGAGGAGGTCCTGCTGATTCCGCGGTGGGTGCGAGCGCGGCGGGTGACGTTCAAGTATGGCCTCGGCGCGGAGTTCATCTCGGTGCTGCGGACGCTGCACAAGCTCGGCCTGGACTCCACCGTGCCCGTCTCGGTCGACGGGGTGTCGGTGTCACCGCGGGACGTGGTGGCCGCCTGCCTTCCGGACCCGGCCGGGCTCGGCGATCGCATGCGGGGCAAGACGTGCGCCGGCACCTGGGTGCGCGGCATTGGCGTCGACGGCTCGCCGCGCGAGGTCTACCTCTACCATGTGGTCGACAACGAATGGTCGATGGCGGAGTACGGCCACCAGTCGGTGGTCTGGCAGACGGCCGTCAACCCCGTGATCGCGCTGGAGCTGCTCGCCGCTGGCGTGTGGAAGGGCACCGGTGTGCTCGGGCCGGAGGCGTTCGAGCCGCAGCCGTTCCTGGACAAGCTCGTCGAGTACGGGTCCCCGTGGGGATCGCGCTGACCGCTTGGTAGTGCCGTCCCTCTATTGCGCCGATCTTGCACCTGTGGTGGACGACTTGGCGCGATTGGCACCGTTTCTCGGGCACCAGGACTGCAAGATCGGCAGTATCGGCAGCGTGGATCCAATAGCACAGGTGCGGCCACTAACGGGCCTCGTCCACAGCGACCACCGCCGTCCACAGGTGCACGGGTTGGCGGGCGACGGACCACGTGCAGGCGGGCCATCGTGCGGGCATGGAAGGGACGCTCTGGCCCTACCGGGAACTCCTCGATGGTGGCCTATCGCGCGAGCGGTTGCGTACCGCACTCGACCACGGAGATGTGCGACGCGTGGTCCGGGGTGTATATGGTCCGGGCGACCTGGAGCCGGACCGCGTTCGCGATGCTGTTGAGGTTGCCAGACCGGACCGTGCTGGGATATCACAGCGCGGCCTCGATGCACGGGTTCGGCGTACTTCGGAGCACCGCCGTCCATGTGATCGTGCCGGCGGGTGCATTCAAACCGCGGATCGCCGGTGTGGTGGCGCACGAGGCGGTGCTGCCTGTGACCGACGCCGTCATGGTGAACGGCGTACCGTGCGCGCCCGCCGCCCGCTGTGCGGTGGACCTCGCTCGATCGGTGCGCCGGATGGCCGCTCTCCCTGTGTTGGACGCCGCATTGCGCGTACGTGCCTGTGAGCTTGGCGACCTCGAGGCCGAGCTCTCCCGCCATCGTCGCCTCCGCGGGGTTTGCCAGGCCCGGCAGCTGACAGCAATCGCGGACGGTCGATCGGAGTGCCGCCAGGAGAGCCAGTTACGCCTCGTACTCATCGACGGTCGGCTCCCGCCTCCCGAGCCGCAGGTGTGGGTCGACGACGAGGACGGCATGCCGTGGTATCGGCTCGATTTGGCGTACCGGCGGCGGAAGATCGGCTTGGAGTACGACGGCGTGTCCCACCTTGACCGCGATCGGCTGCGGCACGACCGATGTCGCATGAACTGGCTGGCCGCTCAGGGTTGGACTCTGCGCTTCTTTACCGACGCCGACCTCTATCGCAGGCCCGCGTACATCGTCTCGACTGTCCGCGCTCTATTCCTCTAGCCGGCGATCTTGCAGTTGTGGTTGCCGAGGATCGGAGCAAGCCATGCGAAACCGGCACCACGACTGCAAGATCGACAAGCAAAAGAACGGGGCGGGGCGGCGAGTAGTCAGGCCTCCGCGAAGGCGGCGTCCAGGATGTCCAGGCCGCGGCGTACCAGATCCTCGCCGATGACCAGCGGGGGCAGGAACCGCAGCACATTTCCGTAGGTCCCGCAGGTCAGCGTCAGCAGGCCGGCCGCGTGGCACGCGCGGGAAACCGCACCGGCCACGGCTGGGTCCGGGGCGGCGCCCGACGGCGTCGGCCCGGCCTCGCCGGGCCGGACCAGCTCCACCGCGAGCATCGCGCCCCGGCCGCGGACGTCCCCGATGCGCGGGTCCGCGGCGGCGAGCGCTCGCAGGCGGGGCAGCATGAGGTCCTCGATCCGGCGCGCGGCTGCCGCGAGGTCGAGCTCGCGCATCGTGTCGACGCTCGCCAGCGCCGCGGCGCACGCGATCGGGTTGCCGCCGTACGTGCCGCCCAGTCCGCCGACGTGCACCGCGTCCATGAGCTCGACCCGACCGGTCACGCCGGCGAGCGGCAGCCCACCCGCGATGCCCTTGGCGGTCGTGATCAGATCCGGCTCAACTCCCTCGTGCTCGGAGGCGAACCAGGAGCCGGTCCGGCAGAAGCCAGTCTGGATCTCGTCGGCGACGAACACCGCGCCGGCCGCCCGCGCCCACGCGGCGAGCATGGGGAGAAAGCCGGGTGCGGGAACGACGAAGCCGCCCTCGCCCTGAATCGGCTCGATGAGCACGGCGGCCACGTTCTCCGCGCCGACCTGCTTCTCGACCAGATCGAGTGCCCGTGCCGCGGCCGCCTCGCCGGTCAGGCCGCCGTCCCGGTACGGGTACGACATCGGTACGCGGTAGATCTCGCCGGCGAACGGGCCGAACCGATGCTTGTACGGCATGTTCTTCGCGGTTAGCGCCATCGTGAGGTTGGTGCGGCCGTGATACGCGTGGTCGAAGGCCACGACGGCCGACCGTCCGGTGGCATGCCGGGCGACTTTCACCGCGTTCTCCACCGCCTCGGCGCCGGAGTTGAACAGCGCCGACCGCTTCTCGAACGCCCCAGGGGTGACCGCGTTCAGCATCTCGCAGACCGCCACGTACGACTCGTACGGCGCGACCATGAAACACGTGTGCGTGAACCGCTCGACCTGGCGCTGCACGGCCTCGACGACGCGCGGAGCGGAGGAGCCGACGTTCGTCACCGCGATGCCGGCCGCGAAGTCGATCCACTCCCGACCGTCGACGTCCACAAGGGAGCCGCCGCTCGCGCGGTCCACATAGGACGAGATCACACTGCCGACGCCGCGGGCGACCGCGGCCGTCCGGCGCTTCTGCAGGTCGACCGAGTTCATCACGCCTCGATGTTGTGCATGACGTGCTTGATCCGGGTGTAGTCCTCCAGGCCGTACACGGACAGATCCTTGCCGTATCCCGAGTGCTTGAACCCGCCGTGCGGCATCTCCGCGACGAGGGGGATGTGGGTGTTGACCCAGACGCAGCCGAAGTCAAGCCGGCGGGTCATCCTCATCGCCCGGCCGTGGTCGCGCGTCCAAACGGACGCCGACAGGCCGTACTCAACGCCGTTGGCCCAACGCACCGCCGCGTCCTCGTCGTCGAACCGCTGCACGGTGATGACCGGGCCGAACACCTCCTGCTGGATGACGTCGTCCTCCTGGCGTACGCCGGAAACCACGGTGGGCGCGTAGAAGTAGCCGCGGTCGCCGACCCGCGACCCGCCGGTCTGGATCGAAGCGTGGTCCGGCAGCCCATCGACGAAGCCGGTCACCCGCGCGAGCTGGTTGGCGTTGTTCAGCGGGCCGTAGAGGACGTCCTCGTCGTCGGGCATGCCGGTCCGGGTGGAGCGGGCCTGCTCGGCGAGCGCGGCGACGAAGTCGTCATGCGCGCCGGGACCGGCGAGCACGCGGGTGGCGGCGGTGCAGTCCTGCCCCGCGTTGAAGTAGCCGGCCATCGCGATCGCTTCGGCGGCCGCGGCGATGTCCGCGTCGTCGAAGACCACGACCGGGGCCTTGCCACCGAGCTCGAGGTGGGTGCGCTTGAGGTCGGGCGCCGCCGCCGCGGCGACCTCCGTGCCCGCGCGGGTCGAGCCGGTGATGGAGACGAATCGCGGCGTCGGGTGCGAGACCAGCGCGCGGCCCGTGTCCCGATCGCCACAGACTACATTGAGTACGCCGGGCGGCAGGAACTCGGCGGCGATCTCCGCCAGCAGCAGGGTCGAGACCGGGGTGGTGTCGGACGGCTTGAGCACGAGCGTGTTGCCGGCCGCCAGCGCCGGCGCGATCTTCCAGATCGCCATCATCAACGGGTAGTTCCACGGGGTCACCTGGGCGCACACGCCGACGGGCTCGCGCCGCACATAGGACGTGTGGCCGGCCAGGTACTCGCCCGCGGACCGGCCCTCGAGGAGGCGGGCGGCGCCGGCGAAGAAGCGGAGCTGGTCGACACAGGGCGGCAGTTCCTCGGACGCGGTCAGGCCGCGGGGCTTGCCGGTATTGCGTACCTCGGCGTCGACCAGCTCGTCCGCGCGGGCCTCGACCGCGTCCGCGATCTTCAGCAGCGCGCGTTGCCGGTCGGCCGGCGTGGCATCCCGCCAGCCCTCGAACGCCGCCGCGGCCGCGTCCATGGCGGCGTCGACGTCCCGGGCGCCCGAGACCGGGGCGCTCGCGAACACATCGCCGGTGCACGGGTCGATCAGGTCGCTGTACCCACCGTCGGTGGGCTCGACGAAGGCTCCGTTGACGAAGTTGCGCAGCGTCTGCTTCTCGGTCATGAGACTCTCCCACCTCGCGGTAATCGCAATCCTCCGCCATCTTCGCGACTGAATCCGCAGCAGACAAGCCTGGAGGCGACTATTTCCGTGTCCAGCCGAGCGGTCTAGGCTGCGATCGGAGGTACCCCGATGCAGCTCACGCCGTTCTTCGTCGCCGGCAGATCCGCCACCAGCGACGACGAGGTGACGGTCACGCACCCCTACGACGGGCGCACGGTCGGCCGGACCGGCAACGCCACGCCCGAGCAGGTCGAGTCGTCCGTGGCCGCCGCGGCGAGCGTCGCCGACGAGCTCGCCGCCCTACCGGCGCACGTCCGGGCCTCCGCGCTGGACCACGTCTCCCGGCGCCTCGGCGAGCGGTCCGAGGAGGTGGCCGCGCTCATCACCGCGGAGAACGGTAAGCCGATCAAGTGGGCGCGTGCTGAGGTGACCCGCGCGGTGTCCACGTTCCGGTGGGCCGCGGAGGAGGCCCGACGGTTCTCCGGCGAGCTCCAACGCCTCGACACCGAACCCGCCGCGACCGGCCGGATCGCGCTGATCCGGCGGGTGCCCCGCGGGCCCGTGCTGGGCATCAGCCCCTTCAACTTCCCGCTGAACCTGGTGGCCCACAAGGTCGCCCCGGCGCTGGCCGTCGGTGCTCCGATCGTCGTCAAACCGGCGCCGGCCACCCCGCTATCCGCGCTCCTCCTGGGCGAGCTGCTCGCGGAGACCGAGCTGCCCGTGGGCGCGTTCTCCGTGCTTCCGATGCCCAACCACCGGGCCGCCGCTCTGGTGGCCGACCCGCGGCTGCCGGTGGTCTCGTTCACGGGGTCGGGCCCGGTCGGCGTGGGCATCCGAACGGCCGCGCCGGACAAGCACATGACCCTGGAGCTGGGCGGCAACGCGGCGGCGGTCATCTGCGAGGACTGGGCCGCGGACCAGGACCTGCAGTGGGCCGCCGACCGGATCGCCATGTTCTCGAACTACCAGGCCGGGCAGAGCTGCATCGCGGTGCAGAGGGTCTTCGTCCACGAATGGATCTACGACGGCTTCCTGCACCGGCTCGTCAACGCCGTCGAGGCCCTGCATACCGGCGATCCGACGGACGACGCCACCGACGTCGGTCCACTGATCAACGAGGATGCCGCGCGCCGGGTGGAGAGCTGGGTGGACGAGGCGGTCGTCGCGGGGGCGACGATCGCCGTGGGCGGCAAGCGCGACGGCACGACCTACCCGCCGACGGTGCTCACCGGCGTACCGGCCGACGCGAAGGTCTCGCGGGAAGAGGTGTTCGGGCCGGTTCTGGTCGTCTCTCCGGTCACCGACGACGAGACGGCGTTCGCGGCGGTCAACGACTCGGCGTACGGCCTGCAGGCGGGCGTGTTCACCCACAGCCTGCAGACGGCGTTCGCCGCACACCGCACGCTCAAGGTGGGCGGCGTGATCGTCGGTGATGTCCCGTCGTACCGGGCCGACCAGATGCCCTACGGCGGTGTGAAGGGCAGCGGCGTGGGGCGCGAGGGCGTACGCAGTGCGATGGAGGACTACACCGAGCCGCGCGTGTTGGTGCTGACCGGCGTCGACCTCTAGGGCACGGTCCGCGGTACCCTGTCGCGGATCAGACCTGGGATTCTCGAGGTGTTCGACGGCGATGTGGCGTCCCGCGGCAAGGCTCGGTGCGGTCGTGGCCGGCGCGGTTGGGCTGGCGGTGGGGCTCGCCGCCCCGGCGCTCGCCGACCCGTACACGGTGCGTCTCGGCCTGCCCAGCGGCTTCCGTGTGGAAGGCTCGCCCGGCGCCGTCACCGTAAAGATCGCCCGGGGTGACAAGGGCTGCGTCGCCGCCCGGTGGGTCGTGACGGTGGGCCTGCCCGGGATGTCGCCGGATCAGATCGGCGTCGAGCGGTTGCGCGACGGGGCATGGCACGAGGTCGCCGTCCAGCCGGTCGGCGACGGCGTCGTGGCCTTCGCTTCGGGCGGCGCGCTGTGCAAGGACCGCGACATCACCGCCCGCTACCGGGTGAGCTTCCTGTCCGCCGCGCCCGGTGGCCGGGCGGAGTTCCTGCTGCGCGCGACCGCGAACGGTCGGCAGATCGGCTCGGATTCGGACAGCCGCAGGGTCAGCGGCCCGCGGAACGCGTCGCCGTCGCCGAGCGCGTCGGCGAGCCCGACCTCGAGCCCGACCCCGCTCGCGGCGCCGACCGACGAACCGACCGGCGCCTTGGCGGCGGTCCCGACGGGGGGCGCCGGCGTCGGTAGCGGCGACTCCATCGGTGGTGGCGGCTTCCTGTCCGGGGTGAGCCTCGCGATCATGATCTTCGGCGTACTGATGATCGGCATCGGCGGGGCGCTGCTCTACGTGATCGTCCGTAAGACGCGAGGCGATTCCGGGCCCGACCTCGCGGTGCCGACCGCCGACTCGACCCCCACGCTGGTCCTGCCCCGGGTTCCGCCGCACACCCCGGACCCACGTCACGGCCCGCGTCCCTGATCTGGACCTGCGCCGCCGGGTCCCCGTGCGGAGCGGCTCGGATAGGCTCAGCCCGGTTGGCCGTACGGGTAGGGAGCGCGCGTCGTGCCTGAGTTGTCGCGGATCGTCAAGGCGTACGACGTCCGAGGCACGGTGCCGGACGAGCTTGACGAGCGGGTGGCGTACGCGCTGGGCGCGGCCTTCGTGGCGACCCTGCGCGAGTCCGGCGACCCGGCCGACACGATCATTTTGGCGTACGACATGCGCGAGTCCTCGCCCGGGCTCGCCGCCGCGTTCGCCGCCGGCGCGGGCGTCGAGCGCGCGCACGTCATCGACGCCGGCCTCGGCTCGACCGACCTGCTGTACTACGCGTCCGGGGCGCTGAACCTGCCCGGGGCGATGTTCACGGCGAGCCACAACCCGGCCCGGTACAACGGCATCAAGCTGTGCCGGGCGGGCGCCCGCCCGATCGGGCAGGACAGCGGGCTCACCCAGATCCGGGACCGGGCAGAGCGGCTGCTCGACGCGGCCGAGATGCCGACCGCCGCCGGCGCCACGGTCGTCGAGGCCCGCGACCTGCTCACCGAGTACGCCCGGTACCTGCGCGGCCTCGTGGATCTCAGCGAGATCCGCCCGCTGACGGTCGTCGTCGACGCCGGCAACGGCATGGCCGGACACACCGTGCCGGCCGTGCTGGGTGACGCCGTCCTCGGCCCGCTGCCGCTACGCATCGTGCCGCTCTACTTCGAGCTCGACGGCACGTTCCCCAATCACGAGGCGAATCCGCTCGAGCCGGCGAACCTCGTTGACCTGCGGGCCGCCGTGCGCGAGCACGGGGCGGACGTCGGCCTCGCGTTCGACGGTGACGCCGACCGGTGCTTCGTCGTCGACGAGCGAGGCGAGCCCGTCTCCCCGTCCGCCATCACCGCGCTGGTTGCCGTCCGGGAGCTCGAACGGCATCCCGGCGGCGCAGTGATCCACAACTTGATCACGTCGAGTGCGGTGCCCGAGATCGTGCGGGAGCACGGCGGCGAACCCGTCCGCACCCGGGTCGGGCACTCGTTCATCAAGGCCGAGATGGCCCGAGCCGGTGCCATTTTCGGCGGCGAGCACTCGGCGCACTACTACTTCCGGGACTTTTGGTACGCCGACACGGGCATGCTCGCCGCCATGCACGTGCTCGCCGCCCTCGGCGGGCAGGACGGCCCGCTGTCCAAGTTCGCCGCGGAGTACGAGCGGTACGTGTCGTCCGGCGAGATCAACTCGACCGTACGCGACCAGGCGGCCAGCCTGGCCGAGGCCGAGGGCGTGCTGACCGCCGAGCCGGGTACCGAAGTGGACCACCTCGACGGGCTGACCGTCCGGTTCTCCGACGGCGCCTGGGTCAACCTTCGCCCCTCCAACACCGAGCCGTTGCTGCGGCTCAACGTCGAGGCGCCGACGGGCGAGCGCATGGCGGGGTTGCGCGATCGCGTGCTCGCGCTGGTACGCCGATAGGATCATCGCCGAGCGTTCCGAACCGCCGCTGGAAGGAGCTGTCCGGTGTCCCTGGATCCGCACCTGCTGGAGATTCTCCGCTGCCCGGACACGCACCACGCCCCGTTGACCTACGACGAGGCCGCGCAGACCCTGACCTGCACCGAGTGCGGGCGGGTGTTCGAGATCCGGGACGGCATCCCGGTGCTGCTGCTGGACGAGGCCCGTACGCCCGGCGAGGCGGGCTGATGGTGACCGGGCTGGACGGCACCGCCGGCGTTCGGGGCAACCGGGTCCCGGACGAGCGACTGATCGACGACCCCACGGCGGTGGAGGCGAACGACCCTGGCGGCATGCTTCGCGCCACCGCGTCGGCCGGCGCGCAGGTGCGCGAATCCGCCGCGCTCGCCGGCGAGGCGAACCTCGCGTCGGTCGGCGACGAGGGCCGCCCGCGCGCCGTGGTCGTGGCGGGGGTCGGCACCGCCGGGCGTACTGGCGATGTGCTCGCGACGGTCGCAGGCCCGCGCTGCCCGGTCCCGGTCCTGGCCCACCGCAGTGCCGGGGTCCCCGGCTGGGTCGGCGCCGCCGACGTGGTCATCGCGGTCTCCGCGTCGGGCCGGAGCCCCGAGGCGCTCGGCGCGGCCGAGGCGGCCGCACGCCGGGGCGCGCGCCTGGTTGCGGTCGGGGCGCCCGACTCGCTGCTGCAGTCGGTGGCCGAACGCGCGCGAGCACCGTTCGTCCCGGTGCCTCGACGCGCTCCCGCGCGCGCCAGCCTGTGGGCGCTGACCGTGCCCGTGCTGCTGGCGGCCCGCGCGCTGGGCCTGGTGAAAGTGAACGAGGCGGACCTGGCCGAAACCGCCACGCGGCTCGACGAGGACGCCGAGCGCTGTCGGCCGGGCGCCGAATCATTCGTCAACCCGGGCAAGAGCCTCGCGATGGACCTGGCCGGCTCCGTGCCGATCGTGTGGGGCTCCTCGCCCCTGGCCACGGTCGCGGCGCGCAGGTTCGCGGACACGCTGTCCGCCAACGCCCGGTATCCCGTCGTCGCCGGCGGGCTGGGTGAGGCGGGCCGCGGCCGGGTCGGCCTGCTCGACGGCGTCTTCGGCGGTCTCGTCGAGGCGTCGCGCGACATCTTCGCGGACCCCGACGACGAGGACGAGCGCACGCGCCTGCGCATTGTGTTGCTCCGCGACGGCGGGCTGAGCAACGAGGACGAGGTCGACGAGCCCCTCGCGGTCGAGGAGCGGCGCGCCGAGGCGGTGCAGACGATCGCCGAACGCCGCGGCGTGCGGTGCAGCGTCGTCGCGGCCGAGGGCGGCTCGGCCCTCGAGCGGCTGGCGTCGATGGTCGAGGTGCCGGACTTTGCGTCCATCTACCTCGCCCTCGCCCACGGGCTCGACCCGATGGCGGTGCCGGCCGTGACCGAGTTGAAGGAGCTCAGCAACCCGTGAGCGCGTCAGGTGGTATACGAGCGATCATCGCCGCGCTGTTCGCCAATATCGGCATCGCGGTCACCAAGTTCGTGGCGTACCTCTTGACCGGCTCGTCCTCCATGCTCGCCGAGTCGATCCACTCGGTCGCCGACTCGGGCAACCAGCTGCTGCTCCTCCTCGGCGGCCGGCGCGCGCAGCGCGCGGCGACGCCGCGGCATCCATTCGGGTACGGCCGCGAGCGCTACATCTACGCCTTCATCGTGTCCATCGTGCTGTTCAGCGTGGGCGGTCTATTCGCGCTGTACGAGGCGTACCACAAGCTCATGGACCCACACGCGATCGACAGCTGGCAGTGGGTGCCGGCGGTGGTGCTGGTCGCCGCGATCGTCATGGAGGCGTTCTCGTTCCGCACCGCGATCCGCGAGTCCAACGCGGTTCGCGGCGGGGCCTCCTGGCTGCAGTTCGTCCGCCGTGCCAAGGCGCCCGAGCTGCCGGTGATCCTGCTGGAGGATCTGGGCGCGCTGGTCGGACTCCTGTTCGCTCTGGTCGGCGTCGGGATGACCTTGATCACCGACAACGGTCTCTGGGACGCCGGCGGCACCGCGATGATCGGTCTGCTGCTCGTGACGATCGCGGTCATCCTCGCGATCGAGACGAAGAGCCTGTTGCTCGGCGAGGCCGCCACACCCGAGGCCAACGCCGCCATCGAGCGCGCGATCACCGCCGGTCCCGAGATCGAGCGGATCATCCACATGAGAACGTTGCACCTCGGCCCGGACGAGTTGCTCGTGGCGGCGAAGATCGCGGTGCACCGCGACGAGACCGCGGACGAGATCGCGCGCAGCATCGACGCGGTCGAGAAGCGCATCCGCGCGGCCGTGCCGATCGCGCGTGTCATCTACCTCGAGCCCGACATCTATCGCCCGACCGCGGCGGAGGGCGGTCCGGACGGTGCCCGTGCGCTCGGGGACGCCGGCTGACGTGGATCGTTTGACAAACCCCATCCAGCCGTACGCCTGGGGCTCGCGTTCCGCCATCGCGGCGATGCAGGAGCGGCCGCCGAGCGCGGATCCAGAGGCGGAGCTATGGATCGGCGCCCATCCGGCCGGACCGTCCACACTGGAGCATTCCGGGGTCACCCTGGCGGACACCATCGCCGCGGCCCCCGGGCGCATGCTCGGTGCCCGCGTGGAGGCCGCGTTCGGTCCTCGGCTCCCCTATCTGCTCAAGGTGCTGGCCGCCGACGCGCCGCTGTCGCTGCAGGCCCACCCCGACGCGCCACGGGCCCGCGACCGGTACGCCGCCGGCGATCCGAACTACACGGATGCGAACCACAAACCCGAGCTGCTCGTGGCGATCGAGGAGTTCGAGGCGCTGTGCGGGTTCCGCGACCCGAAGGTGTCGGCCGAATGCTTGCGCACCCTCAATCTGCCGGCGCTCGTGCCGGTCGCGGACGCGCTCGCGACCGGTGAGGCCGGGTTACGAAGCGCCGTAACGACGTTGTTGACCTGGCCGGCAGCCGACCGCTCGAAGCTCGTCGAGGTGGTGGTGGCCTCCGGCGGCCGGGTCGGCGAGAACGACCGGTTCGCCACCGAGTACGCGATGGCGGGCCGTCTCGCGCGGGCCTACCCCGGCGACGTGGGTGTGGTCGTAGCGTTGTTGCTCAACCACGTCACGCTCGCGCCGGGCGAGGCGTTGTGGCTGCCCGCCGGAAACCTGCACTCGCATCTGCGCGGCACCGGCGTCGAGGTCATGGCCGCGAGCGACAATGTGCTGCGCGGCGGGCTGACGCCCAAGCGCGTCGACGTGGACGAGCTGCTGGAGATCCTGCGGTTCGAGATCCTGGCGGACCCGGTGCTCCACCCGGTCGGGGTCTCGCCGGGCGTCGTCACCTGGCCGGTGCCGGCGGCGGAGTTCACGCTGTTCCGGGCCGAGCTCGACGAGCGCGTCCGAGCGGTGGACCTGGCGCTGGAGGGTCCGCGGGTGGTCTTGTGCGTCCGCGGCGAGCTCGCAGCGGCGGACGAGGGCTCGGCGGTGACCCTCCGCGGCGGACAGGCAGCGTTCGGGCCGGCCTCGTCGGCGCCGCTGCGGCTGACGGGTCGCGGCGAGGCGTTCCTGGTCGGCGTGGGCGGCCGGACCGCCCAACTCTCACGGAGTTGGGCGGCGAAGGGCCGCCGGACCGCCCAACTCTGACGGAGTTCGGCGGAGCCGAGTTGGCCTCGGACCCGGCTCATCCGCCGGGGCGAGATCAGGACTTTTCCGGATTCGCTTGACATGCCCGTAGCGGAGTGTGAGTCTTTAACGACGCAGCGTCATCGCGACGAAGGTCCGAGTCACGCGCGGGGAACCAAACCGGGGGGAAGCGCGGGGCGGTTGGCCGACTGGGTGGAGAGTCCATCCACGACCACCGTCCCGCGCGTTTATGCGTACGCGATCTTGCCGACACCTCAAGTGGGCCGAGGGCCGGGTGAGGCGCGCTGGCGTAGTGTGGGGGCTCGCCCGGTGACCCGTAGGACAGGAGTTCTCGATGACCAGCACGCTGCCGCGTACCGCACCCGAGGGCCGGCCCCGCAGCCTCGCCGAGGGCGACTACCGGGTGGCGGACCTCTCGCTCGCGGCGTTCGGCCGCAAGGAGATCCAGCTCGCCGAGCACGAGATGCCCGGCCTGATGGCGCTTCGGCGCGAGTTTGCCGAGACCCAGCCGCTGCGCGGCGCGCGGATCACCGGTTCCCTGCACATGACGGTCCAGACGGCCGTGCTGATCGAGACGTTGACCGCGCTTGGTGCGGAGGTGCGCTGGGCCAGCTGCAACATCTTCTCCACGCAGAACCACGCGGCCGCGGCCGTCGTGGTCGGGCCGTCCGGCACCCCGGACGCGCCCGCCGGCGTTTCGGTGTACGCGTGGAAGGGCGAGACGCTCGAGGAGTACTGGTGGTGCACCGAGCAGGTCCTCGTCTGGCCCGATGGTCACGGTCCGAACATGATCCTCGACGACGGCGGCGACGCCACCCTGCTCGTGCACCAGGGCGCCGAGTTCGAGGGCGCCGGTGCGGTCCCATCGGCCGAGACGGCCGACTCCGAGGAGTACGCCGTCATCCTGCACCTGCTGCAGCGTTCGCTGTCCGAGGACAACCGGCGGTGGACCCGGATAGCGGCGGGCGTCAAGGGCGTCACGGAGGAGACCACCACCGGCGTACACCGGCTATACGAGATGCAGCAGGCGGGGAGCCTGCTGTTCCCCGCGATCAACGTGAACGACTCGGTGACCAAGAGCAAGTTCGACAACAAGTACGGCTGTCGTCACTCGCTCATCGACGGCATCAACCGGGCCACGGACGTGCTGATCGGCGGGAAGGTCGCGGTCGTCTGCGGCTACGGGGATGTCGGAAAGGGCTGTACGGAGTCGCTGCGCGGACAGGGCGCCCGTGTGATCGTCACCGAGATCGACCCGATCTGCGCGCTGCAGGCGGCGATGGACGGCTACCAGGTCGCGACCATCGACGATGTCGTCGAGACCGCGGACATCTTCATCACCGCGACCGGGTGCAAGGACGTGATCACCGCGGACCACATGGCCCGGATGAAGCACCAGGCCATCGTCGGCAACATCGGCCACTTCGACAACGAGATCGACATGGCGGGCCTCGGCAGGCTGCCGGGCGTACGCAAGGAGAACGTCAAGCCGCAGGTCGACGAGTGGATCTTCCCCGACGGTCACGCGATCATCGTGCTCTCCGAGGGCCGGCTGCTGAACCTCGGCAACGCAACCGGGCATCCGAGCTTCGTGATGTCGAACTCGTTCAGCAACCAGACGATCGCCCAGATCGAGCTGTTCACCAAGACCGACCAGTACCCGCTGGGCGTGTACACGCTGCCCAAGCACCTTGATGAGAAGGTCGCGCGGCTGCACCTCGACGCCCTCGGCGTACGGCTCACGGAGCTGACGAAGGATCAGGCGGGCTACCTCGGCGTACCGGTCGAGGGTCCGTACAAGGCCGATCACTACCGCTACTGAGCTCAAGGGACCGATTCGGCCGGGTTTGCCGTGCTGATCGGTCGGTCAGGCGGCTCCGGCCGGGAGGCATTCCCAACTTTTGGGCTTGAGATGCGATATTGGACCGCATGAGGGCCCGGGTACTGGTGGTGGACGACGACCCCGCGCTGGCGGAGATGCTCGGCATTGTGCTGCGCAGCGAGGGGTTCCTGCCGTCCTTCGTTGCGGACGGAGAGCGCGCGCTCGCCGCCTTCCGGGAGAACCGGCCCGACATCGTGTTGTTGGACCTGATGCTGCCCGGGATGAGCGGCATCGACGTGTGCCGGGCGATCCGCGCCGAGTCGGGCGTACCGATCGTCATGCTCACCGCGAAGAGCGACACCGTCGACGTCGTGCTCGGGTTGGAGTCCGGCGCGGACGACTACGTCGTGAAGCCGTTCAAGCCCAAGGAGCTCGTGGCGCGTATGCGGGCCCGGCTTCGGCGCGGCGAGGACGTCGCGCCCGAGACGCTCACCATCGGCCCGCCGGACAACCAGATCACCATCGACGTGCCCGCGCACACGGTGACCCGAAAGGGCGAGGAGGTCAAACTGACCCCACTCGAGTTCGACCTGCTGGTTGCGCTGGCCCGCAAGCCCCGGCAGGTCTTCACGCGTGAGGTCCTCCTCGAGCAGGTCTGGGGGTACCGGCACGCCGCCGACACCCGGCTGGTCAACGTGCACGTGCAGCGGCTGCGGGCCAAGATCGAGCCGGATCCGGAGCGCCCGGAGATCATCCTTACCGTACGCGGCGTGGGATACAAGGCGGGCACCGGATAACCTGGGACAACTGTGGCCGAGCCGTCGACGACCCGTCCTCTGCGCGTCCCGCGGGTAGCGTTCGACCCGAGGTCCGCGTGGGATTCCGTCGCGCGCCGAGCCGCCTCGCTCGGGTGGACCTTGCGGCTTGCCTGGCGCCGGTCGCTCCAGCTCCGCATGGTGACGATCACCTTGGTCACGTCCAGCCTGCTGGTCGGCAGCTTCGGCCTGCTGGTCGCGATGTCGAGCACCCGCAGCTTGATCGACGGGACCCTGTCCGACGTGCGGAAGGTCGCGAAGAACGGGGCCGAGCACACCAACGAGCAGCTGAGCGTGTACCCGAGCGCGCTCGACCCGAAGCTGCCGACGACGATCCACGACACGCTGGTCTACCTCGCCGGCTCTGCGCCGCAGGGTGGCGACATCGTCGTCGTGATCAAATCGAAGCACGACCCGAATGTCCGCCAGACGTCGTGGCCGCTGACGCAGGTCGACCCGGGTACCGCGATCACGCCCGAACTCGAGCGGAAGGTGGCCGACGGCCGCCGGATGGCCGACCAGATCGTCACGCGTCGTCTCGCGTCCGGTGACCCGGTCAAGTACCTCGTGTACGGGTCGCCCGTGCCGACCCGGTTCGGCCAGGTGGAGCTTTACTACCTGGTTCCGTTGACGACCGAGGACGCGGTGGCGACCCGGATCCGCAACGTCGTGCTCGGCACCGGGCTCGCCCTCGTGGCCCTGCTCGCTGTGCTCACCGCGCTCGTCACCCGGCTAGTGGTCAACCCGGTGCGCGTCGCCGCGCGGACGGCGCAGCGCCTCTCGGCCGGCCTCCTCGACCAACGGATGAAGGTCGAAGGGGAGGACGACCTCGCCCAGCTCGCGGCCTCGTTCAACCAGATGGCGGCCAATCTTCAGCGGCAGATCGAGCGGCTGGAAGAGATGTCCCGGCTGCAGCGGCGGTTTACCTCGGACGTGTCGCACGAGCTGCGCACGCCGCTGACGACGGTGCGCATGGCGGCCGACCTGCTGTTTGCCGAGCGGGACCAGTTCGATCCCGCGGTCGGGCGCACGGTTGAACTCCTGCAGAACGAGCTGGATCGGTTCGAGGGCCTGCTCACCGACCTACTCGAGATCAGCCGATTCGACGCCGGGTTCGCCGTGCTGGACGCCGAACCCACCGATCTGGTAACCGTCGTGCGCCGCGTCGTCGACCGGCTGACCAGCGTGGCCGAGCGGGCGGACGTCACGATGCGGCTGCACGTGCCCGACGGCCCGGTCATCGCGGAGGTGGATTCGCGCCGGGTGGAGCGGATCCTGCGCAACCTGGTGGGCAACGCGGTGGAGCACGGCGAGCGCCTGCCTGTCGACGTGACCCTCGCCTGCGACGACACGGCCGTGGCGGTGACCGTGCGCGACCGTGGCATCGGGCTCAACCCCGGCGAGGAGAAGCTCGTCTTCAACCGGTTCTGGCGGTCCGACCTATCGCGGGCCCGGCAGACCGGTGGCACGGGACTCGGGCTGTCCATCAGCCTGGAGGATGCGCGGCTGCACCGCGGCTGGCTGGAGGCCTGGGGTGCGCCCGGCGCCGGTGCCCAGTTCCGGCTGACTCTTCCGGTGCGCGCCGGGGGGCGCCTCGTCGCATCACCGCTGCCGCTCGTCCCCATCGATCTGGCGCCGCTGGTGCCGCCGCGCGGCGGGACCGCGGCCTCGAGCCGTGAGGGCGGGATCGCGGCCTCGAGCCGTGACGGGGCGAGCGCCCCGGGCCGTCCGCCCGCCGTGGCCGATGGCGGGGGCGCGCCGGATGTGCCGGCGGAGGTGACGAGATGAGGTCCCGCCGGCTCCTCGCCGTGGTTGTCGCCGCGCTGGCGCTGCTCGCGGGCTGTGGCATCCCCGAGGGCACAGGTGTCCGGGACGACGGCGCGGGACCGTCCGAGCCCCTCGGTGACCCCGACACGGGTCTCGAGCCCCCGCACCGGGTGGCCACCCGGGAGCCGGACCAGTTCGTCCGCAACTTCCTGTCCTCGCCGGCCGGCGACCTGGCCGGTGCCGCCGAACGGCAAAGGCTCTTCCTCACGAAGCAGGACGCGGCGGACTGGAAGCCGCCGAAGGGGATCAACGTGATCTCCCTGACCGAGGACCCGCTCATCACCGGGAAGGAGGTCGTGCTCAAGGACGTCCAGCACGTCGGCACGCTTGGTGATAACGGCATCCTCGAACCGCGGCGGCCACAGGAACCCGCGCAGTCAACCTACACATTCCGCGTCGGGCTCGGGGAGGACGAGCAGAGTGGGCTGTTCGTCAGCCAGCCGCCGCCGCTCATCCTCATGACCCTCGACGCGCTGGACGCCTACTACGAACCTCGTGTCATCTACTTCTGGAACACCGACCACACCGGCCTCGTGCCCGACGTCCGCTACCTGGCCCGGTCGATCCCCCGCGCCCAACGGCCGAACAGGGTGCTGGACTGGCTGATCGCCGGTCCGTCGCCCTGGCTCGAGCCGGCGGTGGAGCCCCTGCCGGACGGCACTCAGGCGCCGGGCAACGTGCCGGACCCGTCGACCGGGCACCTCGTCGTGAACCTCAACGCGGCCGCGCTGACCGGGGATGCCGACCAACTCGACCGGCTCGGCTCTCAGCTGCGCTGGTCGCTGCGGCCCGACTCGCAGGGTGACCTCGAGCTGAAGATCGACAACCAACCGAAGAAGACGTTCAGCGGCGACGCGTATCTGGGCGACAACCCCGAGTCTCGGTCCGAGGCGACCCAGTGGCCGTTCTGCGTCTTCCAGGAACGGGTACGGCGCATCTCGCCGCCGAGCCAGCCGACGGACGTGCCGGTCGACGACAAGTTCAACCGGCAGGTGCAGTCGGCGGCGCTCGCCCGCACCGACACCGGTGACCAGATCATGGGCGCACTGGTCCGCAGGCTGGCCGGCGACGACCAGCTCTGGATCGGCGGCGGGGCCGTCCCGGCGTACCGCAAGGTTGGCTCGGCGGCGAACATGAGCCGGCCCACCTGGCTCGCCGGTCCCGGCGGCGCCGGCCTGGTGGCCGCCGACGGGAAGCTGTACCAGTTCGCTCGCGGCCGGAAGGCGCTAAGTGGGGTCGCGCTCGCCGGCTCGAAGAACAACGTCACCGCCGTCGCGACGCCCCCGGACGGGCAGCGGATGGCGTACATCGACGGCGGCCGGCTCTACGTCGCTGCGCTGCGCCGGGACGGCGGCAAGCTGACCGAGGTCGGCGACCCGCGGGAGGTGCCGACGCCGTTCTCCACAGTCATGGCGGTCGCCTGGAGCGGGGAGGGCCGTCTCATGACGGCGGGCTCCCGCGGAGACAACGGCCGCACGGCGCTGTTCGAGGTCAGTGTCGACGGTGGCCAGCGGCGCGAGGAGGTCGCCTCGTTGGGGAGGGCGAAGGTGACCCAGCTCGCGGCGTACCCCGACGACCCGTCGACCACGACCGAGGATCGACGCGTGATGTACGAGGCCGACGGGGCCGCCTTCGAGCTGTTCTCGGAACCGAAGCAGCTCACCGCGCGTGACCTTCAGCCGCCGCAGAACCTCGATATCCCGCCCACCGCGCCGTTCTTCCTGGAGTAGCGGTGCCGGGGTGGCTGGCCGGGGTCTGGGCTGACCTCGCCGACCTCGTGTTGCCGGCCGAGTGCGCCGGGTGCGCGGTGGCCGGAGCCACGCTGCGGTACGGGGTGTGCCCAGGCTGCGTCGCCGCGTTGGAGTCGCTGACGCCATTCCCGACCAGGCCCACGCCGGCCCCGCCAGGAATGCCGCGGTGCGTGGCGCTCGGCGGGTACGACGGCGTGCTGCGCGAGGTGTTGCTCGGATACAAGGAGCGCGGACGGCACACGCTGGGCCGACCACTCGGCGTCCTCCTCGCCCGCGCGGTCGCCGAGGCGAGCGGCGGTTCGGGTACCCCCGTACTGCTGCTGCCTGTGCCGGCCACCGCGGCGGCCGCGCGGCGCCGGCACGGTGACCACGTGTGGAGGTTGGCCCGGCACGCCGCGGCGGAACTGCGGCGCTCGGGCCGCGGGGCGGCGGTGACGCAGCCGGTGCGGGCTTTGCCGCGCCAGGACTCGGCCGAGCTCGATCGCGCCGGTCGGGCCGCCGCCGCGGCGATGGCGTTCCGCCTCCGGAGCAGCCGCGTGCCGGGCACGCGTGGTCGCGCCGCTCGCGCCCGGGTCGTGCTCGTCGACGACATCGTGACGACCGGGGCCACGCTCGCCGCCGTCAGCCTGCGGCTCGCCGAGGCGGGCCTGCAGGTGTCCGCCTCGGCGGTGCTCGCCGCCACCGCTCGCCGGGCGGTACCCGTTCGGGGGACCGAGATTTGGACCTGATCGGGGCTGGCTGCTCCAGGTGGGCGAATCTCCGCCAAAGGGTCTTGGAAACCGGGGGTGACGGGCGGGCGAAGAGGAGTTAGCGTCAAGTCCTACGCAGGGTCGACCTGGGGCGATTTGAGCGCCCCGGAGGGAGGCGCCCGCACTCGAATCCGGTCGATGCCAAGGGTTCACCCCGGGGAGGCTGGCCGGCCGATTCCAGTTTCAGACCGCCGCCATCGGCTAACGAGCCGGTGGCGCAGCCACAGGGGAACGACCGTGGGGGAGGTCAAGTGGACATCGTCGTCAAGGGCCGCAACGTCGAGGTGCCTGATCATTACCGAGTTCATGTGGCGGAGAAGCTCCAGAAGGTCGAGCGCTACGACCAGAAGCTGATCCGCGTCGACGTTGAGCTGTTCCACGAGCGCAACCCGCGACAGTCCGACATCTGCCAACGCGTGGAGATCACCCTGTTCTCCCGCGGGCCGGTGGTCCGCGCGGAGGCCTGCGCCAGCGACTTCTACTCGGCGCTTGACAACGCCATCGCCAAGCTCAACACACGGCTGCGTCGCGCCGCCGATCGGCGCCGTGTCCACCGCGGCCGGCGCGCACCGGTGTCCGTCGCCATGGCGACCGCTGGGTTGCGGCCGGAATTGTTCGCCGTTCCGGAACCGGTCGAGTCCGCCAACGAGCTCGCGCTCGGCAGCCCGTCGGCCAACGGCGGGCGCGGCCCGGCGCCGGCGGTCGAGGACGTCGACGACCAACCGTGGCACATCGTGCGCGAGAAGGAGCACCCCAGCGAGCCCATGACCGTCGACGACGCCCTGTTCCAGATGGAGCTCATCGGGCACGATTTCTACCTGTTCATGGACAAGGAGTCCGGCCGGCCCAGCGTCGTCTATCGGCGCCGCGCGTACGACTACGGAGTGATCACGCTCGGCACGCTGGTTGCCTGACCGGCGTCACCTTGTTGGCCGCGCGTCGCGAAGGTCCTCGGGGAGCAGGCCGTACAACACGTCGTCGACGCGGCCGGCGCCGGTGGCCGGCAGCCGCCCGCGGAGATAGCCCTCGCGTCGGAACCCTACCCGCTCGAGCACGCGTTGTGATGCCGCGTTGTCGGGATGTGTGCCGGCGATGAGGCGGGCGATACCGGCGTGGGCGAACGCCCACCGGGCGACGAGCCGAGCGGCGCGGGTCGTGTAACCGCGCCCGCGCCAGGCCCTGAGCATGGAGTACCCGATCATCGCCTGGCCGGTCTGCGGCTCCTGGTAGTACAGCCCGATGTCGCCGGTCGGTAGTGCCGACGCCGCGTCGACAATGACGAGGTCGACACGCTCGCCGGCCAGCCAGCGCATGTGCGCGCGGCGGCAACGGAGTGCGATCTCCGTCCGGTCCGGCGCGACCGGTGGCACGCTCGTGGCGACGACCTCGGGCTGGGTCAGCAGGGCGTGGAGGAAGTCGGCGTCGTCGGGACCCAGCGGGCGAAGGATGATCACTCCGTCGGTCAGTCGACCGCCCACGTGACCGTCGGCGGGCAGGTCAGGCAGCAGCCGGGCGGTGGGACCGGCCGGGTCGGTGGCCAGGCGCGCCCACGCGATCAGGTCATACCGACGGCCGTCGCGCAGGGCGCCCGCGCCGCGTCGTTCGCCCTCGCGTTGGAACCCGGCGGCGAGGGCCACCCGCTGGCTCGCGGCGTTGTCCGGGTGGGTGGTGAGCTCCAGGCGAGCGAAGCCGTAGGCGAACGCCCATTCGGCGAGTGCGGTCGCCGCGGCCGTGGCCACCCCATGGCCCCGGGCCCACGGGCCAACCCAGTAGCCGACCGCGGCTTGCGCGGCGTTCGGCGCCGTCGGGTGGAGCCCGACCGCGCCGAGCAGCCGGTCGGTCGCCGGGTCGACGATGGCGTACGCGGCCCCGCCCGCCCGCCACACCCCGGCCGAACCGTCCTTGATCCACGACAGCGCATCGTCGTGCGTATACGGCCGGGGCAGGTGCGGCAGGAACTCGGCCGTCAACGGGTCGTTGCAGCCCGCCGCGACCTCACCGGCGTCGGACTCTCGGAACGGCCGGAGGCGTACGCCGTACGCCTCGACGATGTCCGGCGGCAGCATCACGCCTCCCGCACGTCGTCGGCGAGCATGGCGGCGATCCACGCGTCGCGACGCTCGCCGCGCTGGACGCAGCTAGCACGCTCGATGCCCTCGAGCCGGAAGCCGGCCTTCTCGGCCACCCGCCGCGAGAGGTCGTTGCCGAGATACGCGCGCCACTCGATGCGGCGCAGGCCCAGCGCCTCGAACCCCCAGGTCGCGACCGTACGGAGGGCGGCGGACGCGTACCCCCGGCCGCGAGCCCACGGCGCGGTCAGGTAGCCCACGTCGGCGACGGACGCATCCGCGGGCGAGATCCGCAGATCCATGGAGCCGGCGTACGCGCCCGCGGCGTCGGCCACCGCGAAGATGGCACCGTCGCCGAGCAGCCAGGTCCGCGGTGCGTGCTCGTCGATGAAGAACCGAGCGTGAGACTCCTGGTACGGGTGTGGCACGGTGGTCCACCGAACCGATTCGGGATCCCGGCACGCGGAGATGACCGCGCCGGTGTCCGCGGCGGTGAGCGGGCGTAGGCCGATGCGCTCGCCGCCGTCGGTTACCGCCGACAGTGTGGGTTGCGGGCGTCCGAACGCCGCCGCCCGGCGGGCCGCGACGCTGCCCGGCGCGTACGCGGCGGGGGTGTCGAGCGGAACCTCGCCCGGCAGCAGCGAGGCGATCCAACTGTCGCCGCGTCCGCCGGCGCGGTCGGGCATGTCGGCGCGCCGTAGGCCCTCCATTCGGAATCCGGCGCGCAGCGCGACCAGCCGCGACGCGTGGTTGCCCGGTTCGGCACGCCAGACAAGGTGGGCCAGGCCCAGCTCGCCGGGTCCGGTGCCGAGCGCCCACCGGGCGATCGCACGGGTGCCGCGCTCGGCCACGCCGCGGCCACGGGCCCACGGGGCCGTCCAGTAGCCGATCTCGCCGATGCCCAGAGTCCGGTCGAGTGCCACGATCCCATTCGAGCCGAGCAGGTCGCCCGTGCCGGCATCGAACACGCCCAATGGCGCTTGGCGCTCGTTCGCCCACGCCGCCGGCGCGCGCTCGACGAACGACTCGGCGTGCGAGCGTTCGTACGGCGACGGGATCGTCGTCCAGCGCTGGATGTCCGGATCCTGGCAGGCTCGATGCACGGCGTCCGCGTCCGCCGGCCGCCAGCCGCGGAGCAGCAGGTCGCCGTCCTTGATCTCGATGGGCTCCACGCGGCCATCCTCCCCGACGGACCCCGCGCCCCCCAACCGAGTTCGGCCGGAACGTCCCGCACGCCGACGACGGTTGTGAGGATCACTCCGCGGTGGGTGCGCCGGCCGGGTGGAATGTTCTGGTCTGGCCGGTTCGCGCGGGCGCGGCTGACAGTTACCCAGCCGGTCCGCCTACGATGGTTCGGCAGACTGTCTAGGGGAGCGCTGACCCGTGTCGATTCTGGAAAAGGTCCTTAGCGCCGGCGAGGGTCGCTTGTTGCGCCGGCTCAAGGCCATCGCAGACGCCGTCAACTCGATCGAGGAGAACTACACCGACCTCACCGATGCCGAGTTGCGGACACTCACCGACCAGTACCGGGAGCGGATCGCCGACGGCGAGAGCCTCGACGACCTGCTTCCCGAGGCGTTCGCCACCGTCCGGGAGGCGGCCACCCGGGTGCTCGGCCAGCGGCACTTCGACGTCCAGGTGATGGGCGGTGCGGCGCTGCACTTCGGCAACATCGCCGAGATGAAGACCGGCGAGGGCAAGACGCTCGTCTCCACACTGCCCGCGTACCTGAACGCCCTGTCGGGCAAGGGCGTCCATATCGTCACCGTCAACGACTACCTAGCCCAGCGCGACGCCGAGTGGATGGGGCGCATTCACCGGTTCCTCGGCTTGACCGTCGGGGTGATCCTGCCGAACCGGCCGTCGGTGGAGCACCGCGAGGCGTACGAATGCGACATCACGTACGGCACGAACAACGAGTTCGGATTCGACTACCTGCGTGACAACATGGCGTGGTCGGCATCCGAGCTGGTGCAGCGCGGCCACAACTTCGCGATCGTCGACGAGGTCGACTCGATTCTGATCGACGAGGCCCGTACGCCACTGATCATCTCCGGTCCGGCGGAGCAGTCGGCCCGCTGGTACACCGAGTTCGCCCAGGTGGTCGGCCGCCTGCAGGCGGGCAAGGACGGCGCCGGCGACTACGAGGTCGATTACGGCAAGCGCACGGTCGCGATCACCGAGCGCGGCGTGGCCAAGGTCGAGGACCGGCTGGGGATCGACAACCTGTACGAGTCGGTCAACACGCCGCTCGTCGGCTACCTGAACAACGCCATCAAGGCCAAGGAGCTGTACAAGCGCGACAAGGACTACATCGTCAGCGACGGCGAGGTCCTGATCGTGGACGAGTTCACCGGCCGCATCCTGCACGGCCGGCGCTACAACGAGGGCATGCACCAGGCCATC
>DASXRQ010000167.1:0-41803 GCA_036506495.1 Micromonosporaceae bacterium
GGCGGAGCCAGGACACGGCGTCGGAAAGCGTCTCCTCGAGCGGACGCGGCTCGATGCCGAGCTGGTTTCGGGTGGCGCTGTCGTCAAACCGGGTGGCGTAGCTGTTCGCGACCAGGGCCTCGTGGTCGGCCGGCAGATGGAAGGACACAAATTGCTGCGCGCGGGCGGTCAACCAGGTGAGCGGAAGCAGCCCGGCGGACGGTGTGGTCAGCATGGGTATCCGCCGGCCGGTCAACGCCCGCAACGTTCGATAGAGGGTACGCCCATCGAGGAACGACCCGGGCACGACGAACCGGCGTGGGCCGCGACCGGGCCGCATGACGGCGGCGTTGACGCGGGCAACGTCGCGCACGTCGACGGCGTGAATCCCGCCGGTGGGCCACATCGGATAGAGGCCACGCAGGACGTCCCGCAACCGCTGCATGTTGTCGGATAGATGGGGATCGCACGGGCCGTAGACGCCGCCCGGATAGACGCACACCACCGGCGCCCCCGCGTCCTGCAGCGCACGGGCGACTCGCTCGCTCGCGCTTTTCGACTCCGCGTATACGCCGGGCGCCGCCGACACCGGCGAGTCGGCGTTTACGGTGGCGTTCTTGCGTAGGAGCGCGACCGTGGTCGACACGTACCCGATCGGGTCGCATCCGTGCTCGGCGGCGGTACGCAGAACATTTTCCGTGCCATTCAGGTTCGTGCGGGCCGTCTCGCCGGCCGCGCGCGCGTCCAGGCTGAACACCGCCGCTGCGTGCACGACGGCATCACACCCGGCGAGCGCCTCGCGGACCACCTCGGCGTCGGTGACGTCGCCGACGACGTGGTCGATCTGATCGGTGAGCCCGAGCGGGCGCAAGGCCGGTGCGATGCGCTCCGGCCGGCGTACCAGAAGTCTCAACTCATGGCCCTCGGCGGCCAATGCCGCGACCGTGTGCGAGCCCACGAACCCAGTCCCGCCCGTGACCAGAACGCGCACGACGGTCTCCTCTCCGCGTCTACAGCCACAATATGGTGGCCGTCGCGGCCGTGCCGGCCGTCCTGCGTGCGATCGTGGAACGGGCAGGGTGCGCGAGGCCCCCGTCCGGTCCACGATCGCGTCAAACGCTGCTGGACCGCGCCCAAAGGTTGATGCCCGACTCGGTGGCGTACTTGTCGATCTCCGCTAGCTCGTCCGGGGCGAACGTCAGGTTGTCCGACGCGGCCACGTTCGCCTCGAGTTGAGCCATGCTGCTGGCACCGATGACGATCGAGGTCACCCTTGGGTCGCGCAGCGTCCAGGCCAGGGCCATCTGAGCCAGCGACTGCCCGCGGCGGGCCGCGATGTCGTTCAACGCCCGGATCTTGGCGAGGTTCTCCTCCGTCAGCCACTCCGGCGACAGCGAGCTGCCCTCGCTGGCCCGCGACCCGGCGGGTACGCCGTGCAGATACCGGTCGGTGAGCATCCCCTGGGCGAGCGGCGAGAATCCAATGCAGCCCACACCGTCGCGCTCGAGCACGTCGAGCAGGCCGTGTTCGATCCAGCGGTTGAACATGGAGTACGACGGCTGGTGGATCAGCAGCGGCGTGCCCAGCCCGCGAAGGATCGCCGCCGCCTGCGCGGTCTTGGCCGCCGAGTAAGAGGAGATCCCGACGTGGAGCGCCTTTCCCTGGCGTACCGCCGAGTTCAATGCGCCGAGGGTCTCCTCCATCGGGGTGTCCGGGTCGAACCGGTGCGAGTAGAACACGTCCACGTACTCCACGCCCATCCGCCGCAGGCTCTGGTCGAGGCTGCCGAGCAGATACTTGCGGGAGCCCCACTCGCCGTACGGGCCAGGCCACATGTCGTAGCCGGCCTTCGTCGAGAGGATCAGCTCGTCGCGGTAGGGGCGGAAGTCGGCCGCGAGCAGCCGGCCGAAGTTCTCCTCCGCTGACCCGTACGGCGGACCGTAGTTGTTCGCCAGGTCGAAATGCGTGATGCCGAGGTCGAAGGCCCGGCGCAGGATCGCACGCTGGGTTTCCAGCGGCCGGTCATGGCCAAAGTTGTGCCACAGGCCCAGTGACACCGCGGGCAGCCGTAGCCCGCTGCGACCGCAGCGCCGGTAGGTCATGGCGTCGTAGCGGTGGGCGTCGGCCGAGTAGTCCATCAGGACATGCTGCCACGCCGATTAGGGCGCGTCGGTCGTTCAGGCCGGACGGACGGTGGCCGCCCGGCCGCCGCCGAAGAGGCGCCGCTTCATCGAAGAGGGCGTCACTTGGCACGGCGCATGACCGGTCGGCCGCGCCGTGCGGCGTCAATCGAACAGTTCGCCGAGAAAACCACCCCGCTTGCGCTTGCCGTGGTGGCCGCCGTAGCCGCGATCATGGTGACCGCCGGCTGGCCGGTACGGATCGTCGTAGGCCGTGGCCGGGGGCGAGCCCGCGGAACCTTGCGGCTGGTAGAAGCTGGACTCAGCGTCGATGAGCCGGTCCAGCTCGCCGCGATCCAGGAAGATGCCCCGGCAGTCGGTGCACTGGTCGATGTGCACGCCGTTGCGCTCATACGTGCGCATCACGCCATGGCACTTCGGGCAGGTCAGGCCACTGGCCGCCGACTGGTTCATCGGATGTCCTCCCATGATCGTGTGGGCTGGGCCCTCGACCGTATCCGAGGTTGCTGGGCGTTGCCTGAACGTCGGCCCGATCGTGGTGCCCGGATTGGGCACCTCTGCGGGGCGCGGCACGAACTCATATCGCGGCTGCGAAGACCGCCTGCAGTTCATCCGTCGTCAAAGCGATCGGGTTGCCCTGGGTGCTGTTGGCAGTCGCGGCCTTCGCCACGATGTCGTCCGCCATCGTCGGGCCCACACCGTACTCGCCGAGCCGCGGCACTCGAAGCCGCTCGACCATCATCCGCAACCAGTCGACGCCGTCCGCTGTGGACGCATTCGGATCGCCGGTGATCATTCGGGCCGCCTCGGCGTACCGTCCGATGGCCGGGTTGTCGGGGTCGCGCGAGCGCAGTGCGCGCAGATTCGCCTCGACGACGGGCACCAGCAATGCTGCGCAGGCCATGCCGTGCGGCACCCGAGCCGCTCCGCCGATAGCGCTGGCGAACCCGTGAACCGCTCCGAGCGTTGCGTTCGCCAGCGCCAACCCGCCAAAGAGGCTGCATACCGCCATGTGCGTACGCGCCTCCAGGTCCGAGCCATCCGCATACGCTCGGAGCAGGCCGCGTCCGGCCCGGAGCATCCCTTCCCGCGCGAGGCAGTCGGTCAACGGGTTGGCTCGCGGCGAGACGAACGGCTCAAGGCATTGAGTCAGGGCGTCGAGCCCGCTCGACGCAGTGACTGACGGCGGGCAGTCCACAGTCAGCAGCGGGTCGACCAGCGCCAACCGCGGCAGGACCAACGGGCCACGCAAACTCACCTTGACACCGTGCTCGGGCGAGGTGAGCACGGCGTTGGCCGTTACCTCGGACCCGGTTCCGGCCGTTGTCGGTACCGCGACACAGGGAAGACCCGGACGGGTCAGCGGCTTTCCGCGGCCGATGACCTCCAGGTAGTCCAAGGGGTCTCCGCCGTTCGTCAGCAGCACCGCGACCGCCTTGCCCAGATCAAGCACGCTGCCGCCGCCGATGGCGACGACGACGTCCGCGCCGTGGTCGCGCGCTGCGGCAACCGCCGCCCCGGCGGCCTCCACGGCCGGCTCGAAGTCCACGGTGGACAGCGTGTACGGCAGGTTCAGATTCGACAGCAGGCCGGCGTGCCGGGTCGGGTGCGAGCCGGTGAGAACGATTGCCCGCGATCCCAGTCCGACCACGACCGTTCCGAGATCGTCTGCGCGCCCGACGCCGACGACGACCCGCCCGGCGGTGGCGAACTCGAACTCCATCAGCTCGCCCAGCGCTGGACCTCGGTCGGGAAGACAACCGAAAACCTCGTAGACTCTCGCGGTCGCGCCATCATTCGCTCCACCGTGTCCCGCCACGTCGCGTAGTGCCGCGTGCTCTTGTGCGCCGCGGCCGCCTCGGCGTCCCGGTAGACTTCGACCAGCACGACGTGTGCTGGCTCGGCCCGATCCTGGATGACGTCGAAGCGCACGACTCCCGGCTCCTGCACCGACGCGCCTGCGTTGGCGAGGGTCGCCTCGAGGAACGCCTCGACGTCGGCCTCGCGTACCACGACGTGCACGTGAACGACGAGCATGCGCCCATCGTGCCTCACACCGGCACCCACCGGAACCGTGAGACCCCAGCTCACGCTGGGCTTCACACGTGGAGGTCGCTCAGATCACCGCAGGTCGCTCTGCACTCCGACGGTGTCATGCGCCTCCTGCAGCCAGGTGATCATTTCATCGTCGAGATCGTCCTCAGCTAGCACGCGGAGGTAGTGAACCCGCCATCTCGGTCCGTAGTCGACCGTCTTGACGACGCGGGGGGTGTCGAGCCAGCGATGCAAGGCGAAGCTCGCCAGAAACCCGTGCTTGCGGGGTTCGAGGCCGGCGAATCGGACGCGCGCGACGCAGACGAGGCGGGTCTTCTGCGGATGACCTGGACATCGCCGAGGCGGTGGAGCAGCGCCACGTACTTGCGGGCCAAATCGAGTGCCTGCTGGTCGGCGCTCGCGAAAAGACTCTCCAGGGAGAAACGCCCGCAGGAGTGCCATAGGTTGCGGCTGACTAGCCTGGCGCCGCACTGCGGACAGATCCAGATCTCGGGCGGCTCCTCACGTTGCGTGCCGTCGTCCATGCCGCCGGCATCGATCACGGGAACTCCGCGATGAAGCTCGGCTGACCGGTGTTGCTGTTGTCGACCGGTGCGCCTGTGTCGTTGACCACGTGGTCGATCGTCCCGGCGCTGAGGTTCACGGTCATGATGTGATGGAGCCGCACACCGGACGTGACCGGCACCTCGAATCCGCGGGCGGCGTGGATCGTCGGGTCGACGTTGGTGAAGATGTACGACCCACCGCCCCACAGCTCGTGCGTCCGGACGTGGTCGGCGACCTTGTACGCGGCCCAGCCGAGGACGCCGTCGTGCTGCCACGCGGCCTGGTTGGGCGGGTCGTACGGCAACTCGTTCTGGAAGAATACGGTGCGGCCGTTCGCACCATTCCAGATGACGTTGTACTGCTGGTAATGCTCGACGAACAGACCGGTCGCCGTGACGTTGTCGCCGTTGACGATCACACCGTTGCGGCCCGTGTTCACGTCCCAGCCGACCGAGCCGCGTACGCCGTGGTCCGCGCGCCAGGCCCAGACGTTGTCAATCAGCACGTTGTCACTGTTGACCTCGAGGGTCACATCGGCCTTCCCGACGTGCGGCCCGCCGACCCGGAAGTACACGTCACTGACCGTCGTCGGGTTGAGCGGGTCGCTCGTCGTGGCACCGCTGTTTCCGTACTTCGTCCCGATGCGCAACAGGACGGGAGAGCTCACCTCGCCGGCGTCGAGCGTGACGCCGGCGATGACCACGCCAGGCACCTCCGCCACAGCGAGCGGTACCGCGCCACCCTCCGCCGTGAGGGTCGCGTGGCCGAGGCCGAGGACGACCGTGTCGGCGCGTCTGACGGCGATGCTCTGGCCGACGTCGTACACGCCCGGCGTGAGCAGGAGGTTCAGTCCACGCGCCAACTGGTTGTTGATGACCTGTACGGAATCCGTCGGCTTCGCGATGAAGAAATCGGTGATCGGAATCGTGCGACCGGGCGTCATGCCGTCCCGCCACGTGGGGCCGCTCGATGCCACCTGGGTCGACGGGACCCGGACGTTGTACCGGCCCGCCTCGTCGATGAACAGGAACGGCTTCTCACGGCTCACCGGCGTCGCGTCCAGCGTCGTGTAGGGCGGGTTGGGGAACGAGTCGTCGGACGGGGCACCCTCGACGCCCGCGAAGACGGCGTTCCAGACGCCGTTCGACCATCCACCGATCGCGCTGTTGCGCGTCAGCCACTGCTGCTGTGAGCCGTTGATGACGAAGCCGGTCGTGGAGTCGGCGATGAACCCGCCGCTCGCGAACTGCGGGCCGGCGGTGCAGTAGTCCATCAGTGAGAGGTTCGCGCCGGTGACATTGACGCGTCGCACGGACACGGCCTGCGACACGGCCCAGAAGTTCGCGGACGCCCGGCAGTCGTCCTGGCCCGTGCTGTTGACGTCGATCGTGAGGTTGGACAGCGTGCGCCAGAAGTTCACCAACGCCACGCAATTGCTGGTGCCGCCACTCCCCAGGCACCGGTTGTAGACCTCGATCTTGCCGTTGATGACCACGTCCGTCGGCGCCGCGCCGAGGCCGGCGACCTCCGTGTAGTAGCCGACCTTCATCTGCAACGGGTGGGTGTCCGTGCCGTATACCCCGGGTTTGAACAGCAGGGCGTACCGATCGGTGCCCATCTCGTTGTCGACCTGCCGCGCGTAGATCGCGTCGACCGTCGCCTGGATTTCGCTGACGGGCATGCTCGGGTCGAAGACAATGACGTTCGGACCCAGGTCCGGGTTTGTCGCGTTCGGCGCCGGTGGCGGGGCAGCGGTTGCGGCGGCCGCTCCCGATAGGCCGATCACGAGGGCGGCACCGAAGGTCAGGCTGCGACCGAGGATCCGGCGGCCCCGCCGGCCGATCGCGAGGCTCCGCGCGTCCGGGTCGTATAACGGTGATCTCATACCGACCAAGTCCTGTCCTCGAGGCGCGACGGCGAAATGAATCACATCAATGGACCTCGACACGACACTACATCGTCAACATCTACAACGTGGTTCACGAAAGGAACTGGTGGGCCGACGGAAGGACGGTCGACGACCTGGGTCTCGACGGCTTGTCCGTGGAACAGATCAAGGCGTACGTCAAGACCGGGTCGATCCCCACCGACGACGCGTAGCGGGTCAGACCAGCCAAGAAGATTGGCACGCGCGCGGTTCAGGGAAGGAACTGCTCGTCGATTCCGGTGACCTGGCCGCCCCGTACGGTCAGCCAGTACGGGGCGTACGAGAGCCGGCCGTCCGCGGATTCCGGCCGCTGCCGTGCGAGATGGGCGGGCAGTTCCGCCATGGTGATCTGCACGTTCGCTATCCCGCCGGACGCATCCGTGGCCACCGTCACCCGGGCCGTGTCAGCGATCGGTAGCGTACGCAGCCGCCGGTTGTCGTTGATGATCAGGTAGTCATTCGGTGGTCCGTCGGGCTCGTCCGGGTGCGCTTTCGCCCAGTCCTTCGCGGCCTCGGCACCGGTGAGGAACTGGATGAGATCGAACGTGACGGTTCGCCGCGACGGGTCCAGGTCGGTCAGGTAGACCGGGTGGCGGCCGTCGGCGAGGATGGGTTCCACCGTCGGGCTTTCGAGCGCTCCCGAACCACTGGGGGTGCCCCCGGGCGTGGTCGTCGTTGTGGCGGCCTGGGTGGGCGCGGCGGCGGTGGTGGCGGGGCCCCTCCGGTGCCCCCCGTCGCCGGAGCACGCTGTCGCCAGCGCCAGGACGCCCAGAGACAGCACGATGGCCAGCCAGCCACGAGCCGAGGGGGAGCTGGTCGGGGAAATGGAGTGGCCAGGGCTTGGCACGCGCTTCACGTCGGCACTTCCTAACGATCGGTCCGTTGCCGCAGCGATCGGCGTCGGATGGGCGCTACTGACGACGGTTCAGGCCTGGTGTCGGTTGTCCAGGCGCCCGTCGGATTGCCGACTCGGCGCTCACGCTTAGCCGGGGGTCGCGATCGCCACGAGGCGTACCCTCGCCGACTCGCAGGCACCCGGGGATCTGGCGGATTGACCGTGCCCTTCGCGACGCCCGTCCCGATTTGACGGTGTGCTACGGTCATCTGGTTGCGGTTTCACCTTCCATGTTTTGCCGGTGCCTCTGCACGGAACGGCGCTCAGGAGTCGTCGGTCTGATGCGGCGCATGTCCGGGTGGATGACGGCGGCGACGCGCGGGGTCGCAGGCGGCGGCCCCCATCAGCCCGGAAGGACGGCTCGACATGGCCGTTGGCACGGTGAAATGGTTCAACTCTGACAAGGGCTTCGGATTCATCGCGCAAGACGGCGGCGGCCCCGACGTGTTCGCGCATTTCTCGGCGATCTCGTCCGACGGTTTCCGCTCACTGGAGGAGAACCAGCGCGTTGAGTTCGACGTCGAGCGTGGCCAGAAGGGCCTGCAGGCGGCCAACATCCGCGTGATCTGAGTTCAATGAGGCAGGCGGTCGTGGCGGGGTCTCCGCAGCCGGCCGGTGAAGCGGCACAGGTCGCCGAGGGGATCGCACCATCCCGTGGCCCCGATCGAAGGCCGTCGCGGATCGCACCCGCGGGCAGCATTCTCGGGATCATCGCCACTGCGCCCGGAGCCGCCGATCCCGGATGAACAGGGGTGGACAGATGAAGGTGCTCTTTCTCGGTGGGCCGTGGCATAACGAACGGCGCGAGGTGACGCCGATCCGGCTGAATCGCGTGATTTCCCTGCCGGCGGAGTACACCGTCCCGGTCGCGGTGAATGACGAGGAGTTCGGCTCGGCCGAAGCCGGTGCGACTGCTCGTCGCCCAACCCGTCCCCGCGGGTCCGTCACCTACATCCGCCGTTACGCGCGCGGCAAGGGCGAGCGAATTCCCGTGTACGTATCGCCGGACTACCACGGTCCGGCGCGTGCGTAGCGCCCCTCGGAGGCGGGTCAAGTTGACCTATCTGAGCGATGTGAACCTGCGCGCCATCCTCACGGTCCTTGTTGGCCGCGCGGGCGGCGAGGTCAACATCACCAACGAAGAGCTGTACGACGCGATGATGCCGCGGAACGGCGGGCGCGAACGATTCCGGGTCCAGCAGACCGACACGGGTGTCCGCGTGTGGATCGAGGATGAGACCTCGGCCTGAGCCGGTGCTCCTTCCCAACTTCGCCGAAGTTGGGGTGTCCGGCGTCCGCAACACACCAACTTCGACGAAGGTGCGTGGGCTCGCGGCCGAGCGACTCCTCAGGGCGTCACGGTGACAATCGAACCGTTGCCGAAGACGTCGATCGTCGCGTACAGCTTCCCGCTGGCCCACTCGACGGCGGCCGGGACGGCACGTCGACGACCGGGCTGTGCCCCGCCGCCGCTGACGGTGGAGATGCGTCCACCGAACATCTCCGCGACGTAGGTCGTGCCGTCGGGGGCGACGGCGACGTTCGTCGCGCCGACGAAGCCGCCGGCGACCTTTGCGAGAGTTCCGGTCGAGAGATTGATCGAGTAGACCGCGCCGCGGGCGCCGAGGCTCGCGTCCTCCGGGCCGCCGGGCAGGCTGGACACGTAGATCAAGCCCGGGGCCGAGCTCGACATCCGTCGGCACCGGCTCGAAGTTGTACGCCTTTCCCATGGTGCACTCGGGCAGGTCGAAGGCGGCAGCCACGTCCGCGGTGATGACGAGGGGCGCCGGCGGCAGCACCGCTACCGTGCTGACGGCGCCGTTCGGTGCGACCCGGAGGACGTCGTTGCCGCCCGCGTCACCGACGATGCGTGATCCATCCGGCAGGATCGCGACGGAGTACGGGTGCGCGTCGATGATTCCCGGGTACGGCCTTTCGGGCTACGCGGGCGGCTCACCGGTGCGCGTATGATCGCCTGTCCATGGATGATCCGACCGAGGCGCTGTCCGACCGGCTCTTCCGCGATGCACTCGGCGCGCTCGAGCTGTTCACTGTCTACCTCGGCGAGCGGCTGGGCTTCTACCGGACGCTGCGGGAGAACGGGCCCGCGACCTCGGCCGAGCTCGCCGCGCGCACCGGCACCGCCGAGCGGTACGCCCGTGAGTGGTTGGAGCACCACGCCGCGAGCGGACTGCTCACCGTCGATGACCCGGCCGCCGGGCCGCTGCAGCGCCGCTACCGCCTACCGATCGCCCATGTCCCGGTGCTCGCTGACCATGACGACGTACGGTTCGCGGCGTACCGGGCCATCGACATCGCCCGCGCGGCGCGCCCGCTGCCCAACCTCGTCGACGCGTTCCGCACCGGCACCGCTCCCCCGCCGCTGCCATGGGAGCCCGAGGGGAGGGTCGCCGACAACCGCGCTGTCTACCTGACCTACCTCGGAAACGAGTGGCTGCCCGCGATCGCGGACATCGACCGGCGGCTGCGTGCCCAGCCGCCGGCGCGCGTGGCCGACGTGGCGTGCGGTATGGGCTGGTCGAGCATCGCCATAGCGTCGGCGTACCCACTGGTCACAGTGGACGGATTCGACCTCGACGCGGATGCGATCGCCGATGCTGGTCGCAACGCGGCGGCGCAGGGCGTGCCCGACCGGGTGTCGTTCTCGGTCGCCGACGCCGCAGCTCCCGGGCTGGCCGGCCGGTTCGACCTGGTGACGATTCTCGAGGGCTTTCACGACATGGCCCGCCCGGTCGACGTGCTGCGCGCGGTGCGGACGATGCTCGCCGAGGGCGGGTCGGTTCTCATGATCGACGAGAACGTCGCGGACCACTTCACGGCGCCCGCACCCGACCTCGAGCGGTACCACTACGGCTGGAGCGTGGTGACGTGCCTGCCCGGCGCGATGGGCGATCCGCAAACGGCGGCCACCGGCGCGGTGATGCGCACCGCTACCCTCCGACGCTACGCCGAGCAGGCCGGGTTCCGGACCGTCGAGGTGCTGCCGATCGAGACGCCGACCTGGCGCTTCTACCGGCTGCATCCCTGACCGGGCCGTACCCGGCAACGGGTGCGGCAGCAGTCTGCCGCACTACCGCGCCGGCTGGACGTCCCAGCTCAGCAGCACGTCCTCGTCGGTGAGGTGCACGCGTCGATTGGTCAACCGGATGCCGTCCGCGATCCGGCCGAGCCTCAGGTCTCCGACGGCCTCGATGCCGGCGCCGACAATCGTGGGCGAGACCGAGACGACCAGCCGGTCGACGAGGCGCGCGGTGAACAGCGACGTGATGACCGCCGCGCCGCCCTCGACCATCAGCGATCCGACGCCGCGGCTCCGAAGCTGCGCGAGCGCGGCCACGATATCCACCCCGCCGGGGCCCGGCATGACGTCCTGCACGGCGACACCGGCCGCCCGCAGTTCGGCTCGCCGCCGTTCGTTGGCGTGCGCGGTGGTGAAGACCAACGTCGGCGCGTCGTCGGCGAAAACCTTGGCGGTCGCGGGGCTGCGAAGCTGGGAGTCCAGGACCACGCGCATCGGAGAGGCACCGGCAACGAGCCGCACGGTCAGCTGGGGATCATCCTGTCGCACGGTGCCGGCTCCGACGAGCACGGCGTCGCAGGCCGCGCGCAACGCGTGCGAGACCCTGCGCTCCGCTTCGCCGCTGATCCATTTCGAGTCACCGGTGCGGGTGGCTATCCGACCATCGAGCGTCTGTGCGTACTTGAGCAGGACGTACGGCCGGTCCTCGCGCGGCCGGATTTCACCGAGCAGGGACGAAACGTCGATCGGTTCGGCGACCTGTTCGGCGAACGCCACGCCGAACGGTGCCTCGTGCCCCAGCCGCTCGGCCTTGGTCCGCAGGTACATGGCGTTGCGGCCGTGTGCCGCTGTCGGCAGCGGCACCATGGATTCGATCCGTATGCCCGCGCGGCTCAGCCCCTCGGCCTTGCGCGGGTTGTTCGACAGCAGCCGGACCTCCCGCACCCCGATCGCGGAGAGCACGGCCGCGGCGTCCGAGTAGTCCCGGCCGTCGGCGGGCAGCCCCAGCCGGAGGTTGGCCTCCACGGTGTCCGCGCCGAGGTCCTGCTCCGCGTACGCCCGCAGCTTGTTCACGAGGCCGATGCCACGCCCCTCCTGCCCGATCAGGTAGAGCACGATACCTCGGCCCTCCGCCGTGACCGCGCGCATCGCCGCGCGCAGCTGCACGCCGCAGTCGCAACGGAGGGAGCCCAGCGTGTCGCCCGTGAGGCACTCCGAGTGCACGCGGGCGAGCACCGAGCCGTTTCCGTCGAGATGTCCGCGGATCAGGGCGAGGTAGATGTCGCCCCGGCCGGTCTGGAACACCCTCGTGTGAAACTCGCCGTAGGCTGTTGGGATCATCGCCGAGCACAGCTCGACTGGGGTGGGAACCGGCTCTACTGGTGGCACCGGAGGTAGGACCATGACCCGGTACTACCACAAATCGTCCGTCCCTCTGTGGCCAGCAGGCGAGAAAGTGGACGTTATGGCACGTGCCGTGCAGTTCACGGAGCCCCGCCAGGTTCGGGTGGCCCCGGTCGTGCTGCCGACCCGACGACCGGGCCGTGACTTGGTGGTGCGCACGACGTACTCGGGCATCAGCGCCGGCACCGAGTTGCTCGCCTATCGCGGTGAGCTGGACAGCGCCACCGCGCTGGACGAGACGTTGTCCTCCCTGAGCGGCAGCTTCCGGTATCCGTTCTCCTTCGGGTACAGCTGCGTGGGTCGGGTCGAGATCGGCACCGCGGCGATTCCCGAGGGTTCAGCTGTGTTCGCGTTCCATCCCCACCAGGATCGGTTCGTGGTGGCCGAGGACGACGTGGTCGCGCTCGATGCGGGCACCGACCCCCGGTTGGCGACCCTGTTTCCACTCGTGGAGACCGCCTTGCAGCTCACGCTCGACGCCGGGCCCGTGGCCGAGGAGACGGTGGTGGTGGCGGGCCTCGGCCCGGTAGGGCTGTTGACCGCGATGATGTTGAACCGAGCGGGCGCGCACGTGCTGGCCTCCGAGCCCCGCCCCTGGCGGCGTGAGATAGCCGCGTCCCTGGGCGTGTCCGCGGTTGCGGTCGCCGACCTGCCCGCGCGGCTCGCGGACGAGACTGGAGGGCGCGGCGCGTCCATGCTCGTCGAGCTCTCCGGCGTACCCCAGGCGCTGGCCGAGGGGCTGTCGCTGCTCGCGCACGAGGGCACCGCCCTGGTCGGCTCGTGGTATGGCACCAAGCCGGTGCCGTTGCCACTGGGCGGGCACTTCCACCGCCGCCGACTGACCGTGCGCAGCAGCCAGGTCTCGACGATCTCGGTGGCGATGCAGGGGCGGTGGGACAAGAACAGGCGACGCCGGACCGCCGCCGGACTGCTCGACCGGCTGCCCCTGCGCGCCCTCGCGACGACGGAGTACGCCTTCGACGATGCACCGAACGCGTACGCTGCGCTGGACCGCGGAGATGAAGGGGTGCTGCACGCCGCACTGCGCTATGAATGAGCCGTGTACGAAACCGGGACGGCCATCGAGGTCCGCGCGTTCCACGTCATGCCCGGCCTGCCGCCGCCCGAGGGTGTACGGCATGCGCACGACTACCGTCTCGAGGTCGTGGCGTCCCGCGACGCCCTGGACGCACGCGGGATGGTGGTCGATCTCGAGGTGCTCGACCGGGCCCTGTCCGACCTCGCCAACCTCCTCCGCGACGCCGATCTCGACCGGGCGCTGGGTGACGACGCCGGATCCGAGTCGGTGACCGTCGAGGTGTTCGCCCGATGGGTACACGCCAGGCTGGCCGCGGCGCTGGGGCACCTGCCGGGCATCACGCTCGCCGTGCGGGTCTGGGAGTCGCCGGTGGCCTTCGGCGGTTACCGCGCTGCCTTGGATGGCCGGCCCAGCTCGGCGTAGGCGGCCAGGCACCGCTGGGCCGTCTTCTCCCAGGTGAAGCTGTCGAGCACCGCCGCCTGAGCGGCCCGTCCCATCGTCCGGGCGAGTCCCGGGTCGCGCAGCAGCCGGTCGATGCGGTCACGGAGCTCGTCGACATCACCGGGTGCGACGAGGAACCCGGTTTCACCGTCGCGCACGACCTCCGGCAGGCCGCCGGTCCGGCTCGCCACCACCGGTGTCCCGCTGGCCATGGCCTCCAGCACGGACAGACCCAGCAGCTCGGTGACGCCCACGCGGCGGCCGTAACAGGTGCGCTCGACCGTGGGGAGGACGAACACCGCCGCGTGGCGGTACAGCGTTGCCAGGTCGTCCTCCCCGACCGGCCCCGCGTACCGGACCTCTCGACCCACGGCCAGTCGGCGCAGCAGACGCGGGTAGTCCCGCTCCGGCGGCCGGGGATCATGCCCGGTCGAGCCCGCGATGGTCAACGTGGCGGCGTTCGGCAGGGCGCGAAGCAGCCGGTCGAGTCCCTTGTGCGGGGTTATCCGGCCGATGTAGAGCACGCCGTTGCGGGTGTGGGCCGCGTCCGGGTCTGGCCGGAATCGCGTCGGATCGGCACCGCCGTAGATCACCCGGGTCCGCTCCGGCGGCGCGTGCAGCTCATCGGCCGAGAACTGCGAGACCGTCAGGAACCGCTCCACCAGCGCGGGCAGCAGGTGGCCCCCGCCGCCGAGCCCGTGGTCGGTGGTGACGCGGTGCTGCCCGCACACTGCGGCCGCAATCGTCGCAAGCTGACTCGGCGCGCTGCGAAAATGGTGCGTATGCACGATGTCGGCGTCGCGCAGCGACCAGGCCAGCTGGGGCGCCACGGGATGCACGGGGTGACCGCGCAGCAGCCCGAGCCGGCGGAGCACCCGGACGCGGAGGCCGTCGGTCTCGTACCAGTCCCCGGCGCGGGACCCGAACGTGACGAGCTCGCAGTCGACGTAACGCGCCAACGCCCGGGCCAACTCGACCGGGTAGCGCTCCCCTCCCCCGAGCAAGCCGCCCGCGCCGAACCGGGTCGGCACGACGTGGATGACGCGCACCCGCTCAATGTCTCATTGTTGACGCTGGGTGACCCGGGAATCATGACCGGCGGGTACCTCTATCACCGGCGTGTCGCCGACCGCGCCCCCGCACATGGAGCGCGGGTCACGTTCCTCTCCTTTCCGCAGCGACCGTTCCCGCTGCCGGTGCTGGCCGGCCCAGCCGTGCTGCGGGCGGTCGCCCGCGCGCGACCCGACGTGCTCCTCCTCGACAGCATCGCGGCGGCGTTCCTCGGCCCGTGGCTGGGCCGCCGGCGCCTGCCGCCGCTCGCCGGGATGCTGCACCAGCCGCCGGGCGGCATCGACCACGCCGGGGCTCGGCGCTGGGCGCAGTCGGTGCTGGACCGCTACGCGTATCGGCACGCCGCCCTGTTGCTGGCCGCCAGCGCCGACCT
The DNA here is from genome assembly GCA_036506495.1 of Micromonosporaceae bacterium. GTDB lineage: Bacteria > Actinomycetota > Actinomycetes > Mycobacteriales > Micromonosporaceae > DASXRC01. The sequence goes on from DASXRQ010000167.1 coordinate 14,912, forward strand.
CGCCCAGACGATGCGCCGAGCCGGCGTACCCGATCACCTGCTGCGGGTGGTGCCGCCGGGTCGCGATCCCGCCGTGGCGCCGGTCCCGCCCGGCATCGATCTGCGCCAGGGCCGACGCGCGGCCGTGCTGTCGGTCGGCAACTGGGTGGCCCGGAAGGGACTGCTCGACCTCCTCGACGCGGTTGCCCTGCTGCCCAGCGACGCGGTGACCCTGCACCTCGTCGGGGACACCGACGCGGAGCCGACATACGGCGCCCGAGTACGGGCCCGGATCGCGGCTCCCGATCTCGCCGGCCGGGTGGTGGTGCACGGTCTGCGGTCCGCGGCGGAGGTCGCCGGCTTCTACCGGGCCGCGGACGTGTTCGCTCTGGCCAGCGTCCGGGAGCCCTACGGCACCGTGTACGGCGAGGCGATGGCGGCCGGGCTGCCGGTCGTCGGCTGGGCGGCGGGCAACCTACCTAACCTCGCCCGGCACGGCGTGGAGGGGATGGTCGTGCCGCTCGAAGACCGGTCGGCCCTGGCTGCGGCGCTGCGGTCGCTCGCCCTCGATGACCCGCTGCGCCACCGGATGGCGGCGGCCGCCGCGCACCGGGCGGCGACCTTCCCGTCTTGGGACGACACCGCCGCGATGCTGTTCGCGGAGCTGCGGACGGTCGTGCACCAGGCACGGACTTGACCGCCTCCGGGCGGCGCGGATCGGCTCCAGCTTGGTACCATGCCGCAGCTCAGGCTTGCTCTCCTCCACGAACATCCGCGTTGATACGGAGGTCTTCCTGTGACTGACAGTCGGATGAGGGGCCGTGTCAAAGGGCTGTTCGGGGGGCCGTCCCCTGACAACGACCTGATGGACCAGACGCCCGCCTTCTCCGGTCCGGACGCCCAGCGTCAGGCCCTCCAGGTGCTGGTTCTCGCTCAGCGCACAGCCGACGAGCACGTCGCCGCCGCTCAGCGCCAAGCTGACAAGATTCGGGCGGATGCGCGCGCAACGGCCGAGCAGATCGCCCGCGAGGCGCAGAAGCATGCCGACGGTGCCCGGCGGGAAGTGGACAAGGCTCTGTCCGATGCGCGTGCAACGGCGGAGCACATCGTCCGAGACTCCCAGGCGCACGCCGACGGGGCTCGACGCGATTCCGACAAGTTCCTGTCCGATGCGCGAGCAAGCGCGGACGAGATAGTCAAGGATGCCCGGGCGAATGCCGATGCACTCGAGCGGGAAGCCCAGCAGCGGTACCAGGACGTCGTCGGCAGCTTGGCCGGCAAGCGTGCGGCGCTGCAGCAGCAGATCGAGGCGTTGCAGCAGTTCGACCGGGACTACCGGGCCCGGCTCAGGACGTTCATGCAAGGTCAACTGCGCGCCCTCGGCGTCGATGAGCCTCCTCCGAACGCCGAGATCGAGCAGCCGGAAGCCGCGGCGACGACGGCGCCCGCCCGCGAAGCGGAGTGACCGGCCGCAACGTCTGCACAGCAATGTGATGCGTCTGTTTCCACATCCGTGCAGACGTCCGCACGTCCGCAGGGACCTGGAAACGCCGCAAACATACGTTCCGTGGTGCTGGCCTGATCTGGGTGGCATTGTCGTACCTGACGGCGAGTTGGGTCGGTCGACGCCGTGAAGGGAGATCAGCTGGTGCGCCTGCCCGAGTTGCACCTGGCCGACTGGCGTGCGACGAAAGAGACCCTGCACCTGTACGCCCAGATCGTCGGCAAGATCCGGCTGGCTACCACGGCTCCGCGCAACCACTGGTGGAACGTCCCGTTGTACGTCGACGTCCGCGGGCTGGCCACCCGGCGCCTCCACCATCGCGGCACGACGTTCGACATCACGATCGATTTCGTCGATCACGCGCTGATGGTGCGAACCGCCGACGGGCGTACGAGGTCATTCGAGCTCGGCGACGGCCTGTCCGTCGCGGACTTCGATGCCCGCATCCACGCGCTGCTCAAGGAGCTGGGCATCGACGTCGAAATCAAGGAGGAGCCCTTCGGGGTGCCGATGACCACCCCATTCGCACGGGACGTGGAGCATGCGTCCTGGGATCGCGAGGCCATCACGGCATTCGGCCGGATCCTGGACTGGTCGGACTCGGTATTCGAGGAGTTCAGCGGATGGTTCAACGGCAAGACCAGCCCGGTGCACCTCTTCTGGCACAGCTTCGACCTCGCGGTGACGCGGTTCTCTGGCCGCCCGACGCCGCCCATGGACGCCGACCGGGTCACGCGTGAGGCGTACACGCACGAGGTCATCTCGTTCGGCTTCTGGCCCGGCGACGAGACGCTCGGCGATGCCGCGTACTACTCCTACACCGCACCGGAGCCCGACGGGCTGCGCGACCAGTGGCTGTCCGCCGGCGAGTGGATCAAGTGGCGCTCGGGCTCGCTGGCGATCCTGCCCTACGACGCGGTCCGGACCGCGCAGCATCCCCGAACCACATTGCTCGCGTTCTGCCAGAGCGCCTACGAGGCCGGCGCTCGCCTGGCCGGCTGGGACACCACCAGCTTCGAATCGACCTGGTGCCCCACCGCGGAGGACCTCAAGGAGCTTCACGCCACCGCGGCGGCCGACCTCGGCCGTCCGAGGGAGCGGCGCTGACCGACGCCGGCGTGGTCGGCCGACTCTGCTCTTGCTCAGGTGCCGCGTTGGCGGTGTCTTCCGCGTCGGGACGCACGACCCACCACAACAGGGTCATCCACATCGCCGCGAGCAGTACCGCACCGAGGACGTCCGTGGGGTGATGCATGCCGCGGTAGATCCGGGACGCCGTCACGGCTGCCGGCATGAGGACGGCCGCCACCACGGTGACCCACCGCCACCAGCGGTCCGTTCGCGGCATCACGATGATCGCGATGGCCGTGTAGAGACAGATGGTGGCGGCGATGTGTCCGGACGGGAAGCTCGACGTCGGTAGGCGGTCGTCCAGATGGGACACGTCGGGCCGCGGCCGGTCGACCGCTGCCGCGGAAGCCAGAAACAGGCTCAGCTCGCCGATCAACGCGAGCGCGACAAACACCACCGGCCGCCACCGGCGCAGGATGGCCAGGACCAACGGGCAGAAGACGAGCGAGACGGCCAGGATGGCGTGGGTGTCCCCCGCCCTGCTCAACCACCAACTGACGTCGTCCAACACCGGCGTGCGATGGTTGGCCAACCACCGGGGTACGGCGTCGTCCACCGTCTCGACGACGGTGCCGTCCGCGTACCGGCTGACCAGCATGCCGAAGACGAACAGCGCGCCGAAGATCAGCACCCAGCCGGTCACGAGCTCGGCCAGGCCGGCGCGCGGGTGCGGCAGCATGTGGCGTTCGTGCGGAGCCGGTGCGATCTCACCGGCCGCCTCGGGTTCGATCCCTTCGGTGATCGCCGGGACCGCCTCGCCGACCTCCCGACGCCAGAGCCGGAAGGCGTACGCGGTCACCCCGAGCCAGGCGAGCCCGAGCAGCCAGCCGGCCAGGACGTCGGAGACGTAGTGCACGCCAAGGGCGACCCTCGTGAAGCCGACGAGCACCACGATGGCGGCGAAGGCCGCGATCGTGACAGCACGTAATCGCCGGGGGGCGACCGGGAGAAAGATCAGTAGCAGCGCTCCGTACGTCACGATCGATCCCAGCGCATGCCCGCTCGGGAAGCTGTTCCCCGGTGCGCTGGCCACGGGCATGTCGACGACCGGACGGAGTCGGCCGACGATGAGCTTCAGCGACGGGTCGAGCATGAGGGCACCCACGCCGGTTACGACGAGGTACGCGGCCAACCTCCGCTGTCCGCGGATCAGCAGGCCGATGACGACGATGACCACCAACCAGATCATGACTGGCCGCCCGCCAAGTGCGGTGAGTGCGGTAAGCGCGGTGACGACTGGACGGTGAGCGGACACGATGCCGTTCAGCCAGTCCGCCACACCATGGTCTACGCGGTACAGCGGCTTCCACCCGAACCGCACCAGCATGAGCAGCAGGCCGAACCCGGAACCCACGCCCACAACCGCGACCAGCCCAACCAGGCTGCGACCGGTGAAACGTTCGACCCGATCCGGTGCCGGGTGCCCGGCTTCATCCATCGCGTACGTCCTTCCGGTCGCGAGGCACGCCGGCCCCCGAGGGTCATACCCCCGTCGGCGTCGGGCTATGCGATGCCGCGTCCGACGTGGTCGATCCGCGTAGTCAGCCGGGCCAGTGGGTAACCACCGCGCATGACCCCCGCCACCGTCGCCGTCATCGCCCACCGGAAGAAGTCGCTCGACGGCGGGCTCGACGAATTGCGTACGCGGATCAGCGACCAGGGCTGCGACAAGCTGCTCTGGTTTGAGGTCTCGAAGAGCAGGAAGGCGGCGAAGAAGGCTCGGCGCGCGCGCAAGGCCGGGGCTGACCTGGTTTTCGTGTGGGGTGGCGACGGCATGGTTCAGCGCTGCGTCGACGCTCTCGCCGGATCGGGCACGGCGGTGGCGATCGTCCCCGCGGGCACGGCCAACCTTCTGGCCACCAACCTCGACATCCCGCGGGACGTGGCAACGGCCGTACGGATCGGGTTCCGCGGCAGGCGCAGGACCCTGGACCTCGGAACGATCAACGGTGAACACTTCGCGGTCATGGCCGGAGCCGGTTTCGACGGCGCGATGATCCGTCAAGCAGACCGCAGTCTGAAGGATCGGGCTGGGCGGCTGGCGTACGTGTGGACGGGGCTACGGCATGTCAAGGACCGCGCCGTCCGGGTGAAGGTCCACATCGATGGCACGACATGGTTCGACGGGAAGGCGAGCTGCGTACTCCTCGGCAACGTCGGCACGATCACCGGAGGCATCCGGGCGTTCGACGACGCCCGACCGGATGACGGATGGCTGGAGGTCGGCGTCGCCACCGCGGAGGGGGCCGTGGCGTGGGCCCGCACGCTCGGCCGGATGGCCGCGGGCCGTTCCGACCGTTCGCCGTTCGTGCGAATCACCCGGGCCAAGGTCGCCGACATCAGATTCCGTACCCCGATGACGTACGAGCTCGACGGCGGCGCGCGGAACACGGTCAAGCGACTCAAGGCACGCATCGAGCCCGGCGCCCTGACGCTCTGCGTACCGGAGCCGGACATTGCGCATGGCACGGCCCGCTGACGGGTATCAAGGCGCGGAGCGTCTGACATGAAAGTGAGTACGCCCATGATCTGGAAAAGCTTGGCCCGCTGGGCGCTGGTCGTTGTTGCCGTGCCGCTGGCGGTCGCCGGTGTCCGCCGGCTGAGCGACGCGATGGAGACCCGGCGTGGGTCGTCCCGGACAACTCGGTTCTTGCGTCGCTCGGCGGACTCGGCGCAGCGCCTGTTCGGTCGGCCGAAACGCCGACGCTGGCGGCGGTAGCGTCGCCTGATGGAACCGGATCCACGAAGTTCGCTCACAGCACTGTACGAGGCGGTGCTCGACGCCTGGAATGCCGCCGACGCCGACGCCTTCGCGGCAGGGTTCGCCGACGACGGTGTGATCGTCGGGTTCGACGGTAGTCAGCACGCCGGACGGGCCGAGATCGCCAAACAGATCGGCCTTATCTTTGCCGACCATCGGACCGGTCGGTATGTCGGCAAGGTTCGAGACGTGCGGCCCGTCGGCGAGAAGGGCGCCATCCTGCGTGCGGTCGCCGGCGTCGTCCCGGCCGGACAGACCGACCTCAACCCGCAGCTCAACAGCGTCCAGTCGATCACCGCCGAGGTGCGCGATGGCCGGTGGCACATCGTGCACTACCAGAACACGCCGGCCGCGCTTCACGGCCGCCCCGACCTCGCCGACGCACTCACGAACGAACTCCGTGCCCTCCGGTCGATCTAGGGTGAATACTGGTAGTTGGAGATCGACTGACCAGAATTCGCCCTAGATCGACCCGCGGAAGGGGGCGCTCGTCCGCGCGGCGGCGGCAGCCCAGACGCGTTCGTTGCCGCGAGGTTCGTAACGCGCGATGCGTTGGGTTCCGCGTACCAGCGCGCGCATCGCGGGCAGATCGCCGCCGACGGCGCCGGCGCGCCGGGCCTGGACCAGGACGTTGCCGAGGGCGGTCGCCTCGACCGGCCCCGCGAGCACCGGAAGCCCGCAGGCGTCCGCGGTCAGCTGGCACAGCAGACCGTTCCGCGCGCCGCCGCCGACCAGGTGGATCACCCGAGCCTCGCGCCCGGACAGCTCCTGCGCCTGCCGCACCGCGGCACGGTGCCCCAGCGCGAGGCTATCGAGGATGCACCGCACAACCACGGCGGGATTCCCCGGGGGCGTCTGCCCGGTGCGTCGGCACGCCTGCGCGATCCGGGCCGGCATGTCGCCCGGCGGCAGGAACACCGGGTCGTCGAGGTCAACGACCGCCGCGAGCGGCGGCTGGGCGGCGGCCAGCGGAAGCAGCTCCGGCAGGTCGGCCCGGCCCCAGGCACGCAGGCACTCCTGCAGGGGCCACAGACCCATGACGTTGCGAAGGTAGCGGATGGTGCCGTCCACGCCGCCCTCGTTGGAGAAATTGGCGCGGCGGCTGGCTTCGGTCAAGACCGGAGCGTCCAGCTCCATCCCGACGAGGGACCAGGTGCCACAGGAGATGAACGAGAAGTCCGCTCCCGACGCGGGCACGCCGACCACGGCGGAGGCGGTGTCGTGCGAACCCACCGCGACCACCTGCGTGGCATGAGGCAGCCCGACCTCGGGCAGTACCGGCCCGATCAGGGTTCCGGGCTCGTGCAGCGGCGGAAACAGCTCCACGCGAATGCCGGCGTCGGCCATCAGCTCGGCGGCCCACTCCCGGCGGCGCACGGCGTACAACTGGGTGGTTGAGGCATTGGTGGCTTCGGCGCCGATGTGTCCGGTGAGCCAGTAGTTGACGAGGTCCGGCATGAGCAGCAGCCGCTCGGCCGCGGCGAGCTGCGGCGTGCCGGCCGCGGCGACGAGCTGGTACAGCGTGTTGAACGGCAACTGCTGCAGCCCGGTGGTGACGTACAACCGCTCCTCACCCAGACGCTTGGCCGTCGGTTCCAGCACCCCGTCGGTACGCGTATCGCGGTAGTGCACCGGGTTGCCGAGCAGCGCTCCGGAGGCGTCGAGCAGGCCATAGTCGACTCCCCACGCGTCGATGCCCACGCTGCTCACCGGTCCCGCCGCGTGCAGGCCGTCGACGACGCCGGCGTACAGCGCGAGAATGTCCCAGTGCAGCGTGCCGGCGACGCGCACCGGCGTGTTCGGGAAGCGGTGCGCCTCGGCCAGGTCGAGCCGCCCGTCGCCGACCCGCCCCACCACCACGCGGCCGCTCGACGCGCCGAGGTCGACCGCCGCGACTGAGACCGTGCTCACCGCAGAAACGCCGCGGCCACCCCGGCGTCGACCGGGATGTGCAGGCCGGTGGTGTGGGACAGTTCGCCGGCGGTGAGCACGAAGACGGCATTGGCCACGTGTTCGGGCAGCACCTCCCGCTTGAGCAGCGTGCGCTTGGCGTAGTACGCGCCGAGCTCCTCCTCGGGTACGCCGTACACGGCGGCGCGCTGGGCGCCCCAGCCGCCGGCGAAGATGCCGGAGCCGCGGACCACGCCGTCCGGGTTGACGCCGTTGACCCGGATGCCGTGCTCTCCCAGCTCGGCGGCGAGCAGCCGCACCTGGTGGGCCTGGTCTGCCTTTGCGGCGCCGTACGCGACGTTGTTGGGGCCGGCGAACAACGAGTTCTTGCTGGAGATGTAGACGATGTCGCCGCCCATGCCCTGCTCGATCATGATGCGGGCGGCTTCCCGGGAGACGAGGAACGAGCCCTTGGGCATCACGTCGTGCTGCAGGTCCCAGTCCGCCTCCGAGGTTTCCAGCAAGGGCTTGGATATGGACAGGCCGGCGTTGTTGACGACGAGGTCGACGCCGCCGAACGCGAGGACCGCCTGGCGCAGCGCCTCGGCGACCGCGGAAGCGTCGGTCACATCGGCGGTCACCGCGACCGCGGCGTCCGCACCGCCGATCTCCCGGGCCACCGTGGCGGCCGCGTCGACGAGGCGGTCGGCGACGACCACGCAGGCGCCCTCGGCGGCGGCGCGGTGCGCGATCGCCCGGCCGATGCCGGAGCCGCCGCCGGTGACGAACGCGATCCGGGTGGCCAGTGCCTTGGGCTTCGGCATCCGGCGCAGCTTCGCCTCCTCCAGCGCCCAGTACTCGATGCGGAACTTCTCCGCCTCGTCGATCGGCGCGTACGTCGACACGGCCTCGGCGCCGCGCATGACGTTGATGGCGTTGACGTAGAACTCGCCGGCGACCCGCGCGGTCTGCTTGTCCGCGCCGTAGCTGAACATGCCCACGCCCGGCACCAGGACGATGGCCGGATCGGCGCCGCGCATGGCCGGGCTGCTCGCGTCGGCGTGCCGCTGGTAGTACGCGGCGTAATCCCGCCGGTATTCCTCGTGCAGCGTCCGGAGGCGGGCGACGACCTCCGCCAGCGGGGCGGTCGGCGGCAGGTCGAGCACCATCGGCCGTACCTTCGTGCGCAGGAAGTGGTCCGGACAGGAGGTGCCCAGCGCGGCCAGCCGCGGATGCTCGCTGTGGGCCAGGAAGTCCAGCACCACATCGGTGTCGGTGTAGTGGCCGACCTTGGGCGCATCGGTGGATGCGAGGCCACGGATGACCGGGGCGAGCGCGGCGGCCCGTTCCCGCCGCTCCGCCTCCGGCAGCCGCTCGTACCCGGGCACCGGCGGGCCGAACGGCTCGGGCCGACCGTGCTCGGCGAGGAAGCGGGTGGCCGTGGCGATGATGTCCAGCGAGTTCGCCTCGCACTGCTCGCTGGTCGCTCCCCATGCGGTGATGCCGTGCCCGCCGAGGATCACACCGATCGCCTCGGGGTGAGCCCGCTCTACGGCCGCGATGTCCAGGCCCAGCTGGAAACCCGGGCGCCGCCACGGTACCCACACCACCTGTTCGCCGAAGATCTCCTTGGTCAGGGCGGCACCGTCGGCGGACGTGGCGATCGCGATGCCCGAGTCGGGATGCAGGTGGTCCACGTGGGCCGCGCCGACCAGCCCGTGCATGGCCGTGTCGATCGACGGCGCCGCGCCACCCCGACCGTGCAGGCAGTAGTCGAACGCGTCGACCATCTCGTCTTCCCGCGCCACGCCGGGGTAGACGTCGACCAGGGCCCGCAGCCGGTCCAGCCGCAGCACGGCGAGGCCCGCTGGGGTGAGGGTGCCCAGGTCGCCGCCGGACCCCTTCACCCACAGCAGCTCGACGTCCTCGCCCGTCGCCGGGTCCACCGCGGTCCCCTTGGCGGACGTGTTCCCGCCAGCGAAGTTGGTGTTGCGCGGATCCGATCCCAGTCGATTGGACCGGGCGACCAGCTCATCCACAGTGGACATATCAGGCTCCCCAACTCGCCTGGGTGCCGCCGACCCGCGTTTCCGCGGCCTTGGCGGCGTATCCGGACGCCGCGAACGCGGCGACCGGGTCACGGGGCAGGCCGCGGGCCTCACGCCGATCGGCCAACGCCTCGCGCACGTCGGTCTCGTACGCATCGACCAGCACCGCGTGCGCGCCTAGCACGTCGCCGCTGCGCTGCGCCTCGGCGAGCGCGTCGGTATCGACCAGGAGCGCCTTCGCCAACGCCTTCTCGACGTTCATCACGGAGTGGATCTGGCCGGGAATCTTCTCCTCGATGTTGTGGCACTGGTCGAGCATGAAGTTCACGCCGGACTCCGGGCGGTGCGCGCCGACCGCGACGATCTCGTGCATGATCCGGAACAGCTGGAACGGGTCGGCCGAGCCCACGATCAGGTCGTCGTCGGCGTAGAAGCGCGAGTTGAAGTCGAAGGCACCGAGGCGGCCCTGTCGTAGCAGCTGCATGACAATGAACTCGATGTTCGTGCCCGGCGCGTGGTGGCCAGTGTCGAGCACCACGTGGGCTCGCGCACCGAGTGCGAGGCAGTGCAGCAGCGAGGTCGCCCAGTCCGGGATGTCCATCGTGTAGAAGTACGGCTCGAAGAATTTGTACTCCAGCAGCAGCCGTTGATCGTCGTCCATCGCCGCGTAGATGCGCTGCAGCGACTCGGCCAGCCGCTCCTGCCGGTCGCTCATCGAATCCTGGCCCGCATAGTTGGTGCCGTCCGGCAGCCAGATCTTCAGATCCTTTGACCCGGTCTCCCGCATGATCTCGATGCACTGCAGGTGGTGGTCGACGGCCTTGTTGCGGATCGCGGCGTGCGGGTTGGCCAGCGACCCCAACCGGTAGTCGTCGTCCTGGAACAGGTTCGAGTTGATGGCCCCGATCGCCACGCCCTGCTCCTGCGCGTAATCGCGCAGCTTGCCGTAGTCGTCGACCCGGTCCCAGGGGATGTGCAGCGAGACCCGCGGGGCTCGCCCGGTCACCGTGTGCACCTGCGCGGCGTCGGCGATCTTCTCGTACGGGTCACGCGGGGTCCCGGGGGTCGTGAAGACCTTGAACCGGGTGCCCGAGTTGCCGTACGCCCAGCTCGGCACTTCGACCGTGAAGTCGTCGAGCCCGCCCAGGGCCTCGAGCGCTACCGCCATTGCCTTGTCCTTTCTAGCGCACCGTCACCTTGTTGACGCCCGTGTCCAGCTCGACCTCGGAGCCGTCCTCACGCACCACGACCACCGGCACCGGGCTGTCGATCTCCGCGTCCGTACCGGAGACGCGCACATCCAGCCGGCCGTGCGGGGTAGGCACCGCGCCGGCGACCTCGCGCAGTCGGCCCAGCCGGGGCGCCACCCGGGTGCGGGTAAAGCCGGGCCGGTCGGGAGTGATGCCCAGGACGTACGCGACGAGGTCCCGTGTCGGACAGGCGCTCCAGCCGTGTACCGGCGTACCCCAGGTCCAGCATTCACCGAAAGTGTCGTAGCCGTCGACGAGGAACGCCTCCCATCGGCGGACCAGGTCGACCAGCTTGTCGGCCCGTCCGGCCCTGGCGACCGCGTCGTGCACCACGTAACTGGCGAAGGGCTCGGCGCTGACGATCTCCCGCTCGACGTCCCAGTCGACGACCACGTCCCCGGTGATCTGGGCGGCCATCTTGTGCGGGTCGTAGCCACCGTCGGCGCCGCCGATCCACGAGCGGACCACGACCCGATCCGCGTCCGTCATCGTGTCCACGATGGACCGCCAACGGTCGCGCGGTGCGAGCTCGGAGACGATCGCCGCCGCATTCGCAAGCTGCGACGCCGCCGGGGCCCGCACGCCGTCGACGATGTGGTCGACGTACAGCCCGCGAGCGTCGTCCCAGAAGTGCTCGAAGCCTGATGCCGCATTGTCGTACAGCGCTCGCGCCCACACCGCCGCGCCCGGCTCGCCGACGGCCTCGCTCATCTCGGCGAACTCGGCCAAACTTCGCGCCCACAGCCCGGTCAGGATCGCGCTGCGACCACTCAAAAAGATGCTCGACCAGTCGACGAGGTTCCATTCGGGCACGTCGCTGATCGTCCCGTGCTCGTCGACATACGGCACGTACCAGGCCAGGATCCGCTCTACCGTGGGCAGATGCCGGCGTACCCAGACCAGATCGCCCTCGTACCGGTACAGGTTGTGCAGGCCGTGCACCCAACTCAACGACCAGTCCGGAATGGTCAACCCGCCACCGGCCTCGATCTCACCGACCACGCTCATCGGCAAAATGCCGTCTGGGCGCGGCGAGTCGCCGAGCTCGACGTAGTTGCGGGCCAGACCCCAGTCGTCGTTCGTGGTCAGATCGACGAGCTGATGCACCACCCCGTCGCCGACCCACGCCCGCTGCTCCCGGGTGGGGCAGTCGGTGTACGCGTCGAACGAGTTCAGCTGGACCGTGCGGATGCCCGCGTGGTAGAGCGCGTCCAGGGCCGGATCACTCGACCGGAAGTAAGCGCCGCCGGTGCGTGGATAGAGGTGCTCGCGTACCTGGAAGCGGTTGACCGTGACGGTGGCCGGCCGGTCCGCGTGCACCACCAGATGGGCGTACCGGAAACCGTTGATCTCCGTCGCCTCAAAGGTGTCCGGGCCGCCCCGGGCGACGTAGCGGGCCCCGGTCACGGGGTCGCTGAACGCGAATCCGCCGGAGCGAAAGGGCTTCTCACGGTAGTAAAGCTCCACCGTAATCGCCGGTGGGGCAACGACGTCGAGCTCGACGAATCCGGCGACGATCCGGCCGAAATCGACGGCAAGGTGATGCACCGAGTCTGGTCCAACCTGGACGGTCGCGGGCAGCTCCCCGGGCACCGAGTCGCCCACGGGGCCGCCCAGCACCTCCAGCACCCGGGCGACCGGGTTGTCGTGCTCCCACGCCGGGCGAGGCCGGGTCGACGAGTCGAGCACCCGCACGGGCGCGACACGGCCACCCGTGAGGTGCGAGATACCGCAGGGCAGGAGCCGCCCGTACGGATAGGTCGGCGGCCGGGAGCGCCCAAACCCGCCGATGTGACCGGCGGCGAGAACGGTCGCCCATGGCCAGGAGGAGTCGTCGAAGCCGGATTCCGTCCAGCCGCTAGGTAGCTCCCGCGCGTCGAACACCTCGACCGGCAGGCCGGGCAGGCCCGGGAGGCCGGTCGCCAGGTTCCACGCGGAGGATCGCATCGACCGCCATCGGCCGTCCGACACGAGCACGCCATCGGGCAAACGGGCCTCGAACACGAGCACCGCGTCGCGCCCTATGGCGCCGCCGCCCGGGGCCGGCATCCAGAACGGCGTGGCGTCGCCGTAGTAGGTCACCAACACCGCGACGGTGTTTTCGCCGGCCACGAGGTGGGGCGCCAGGTCGATCTCGTCGTAGTGCAGCCGCAGCGGCTGCGACCGCGCCGGGCCCCGGCCGACCTCTCTCCCGTTGACCCACAGGACGTAGCGCGAGTCGGCCGTCAGCCGTGCCGGCACCTCCCGAGGCACCTCGGCCATGCGGAAGTTGCGCCGGTAAAGCGAGCGGGAGAACCCAGCCCGCGCGGGGGATTCCACCGGATTCAGTTGCTCGTGCTCGGGCGGCGGCTCGGGTGCGATCCAGTGCCCCGACCATCCGGCCGGCGGCGCGGGCAGACGAGACCTTGTCACCGCATCCTCCGCATGAAACGTTTCACTGAATTTGTCGACCGTACGGCGCGAAGCACCTCACCGTCAAGGTGGAGAAACGCCACACCCTTAGGATGTTGGGACGTTTCAGAGGTCGCGTAGGGTTGACCCGGCGCGACGACGACGGCGAGGGAGCTATGACGGCGAGCATCAAGGAGGTTGCCCGGCACGCAGGCGTGTCCCTGGGCACGGTCAGCAACGTGCTCAACCGCCCAGATGTGGTCTCGCCCCCCACCCGACAGCGCGTGCTGGACGCGATCGCGGAGCTCGGCTTCGTCCGCAACGACTCGGCGCGCCAACTGCGCGCCGGTCATAGCCGCACGGTCGCGATCGTCGTGCTGGACGTGTCCAACCCCTTCTTCACCGACGTGGTCCGCGGTGCGGAGGCCGTGGTCGAGGAGGCGGGCGCGATGCTGGTCGTCTGCAACAGCGGCGAGGATCCGGCGCGCGAGCACCGGCACCTCGACGCGCTGGAGGAGCAGCGGGTCCGGGGCGTGCTCGTCACGCCGGTGCATGACGGCCGCCATCCGCGCCTCGACCGGCTGATCGAGCACAGCATCCCGGTCGTACTCGTCGACCGCGGCACCGGCCGGGCCAACCGCTGCTCGGTGGCGGTCGACGACGTGCTCGGCGGGCGATTGGCCGCGGAGCACCTGGTGGGACAGGGACACCGCCGGATCGCGTTCGTCGGCGGACCGTTCTCGATACGTCAGGTCGCCGACCGGCGGGCCGGTGTGGCGGCCACGCTGTCCGAGCACCGCGTCGCGGACCTGCGCGTAGTGGAGACGCCGCACCTGACCGTCTCGGCCGGCCGGGACGCGGCCGAGGAACTCGCGGCGTTGCCGACGTCCCGCCGACCCACGGCCGTATTCTGCGCCAACGACCTGCTGGCGCTGGGCGTCCTCCAGGGCCTGATCGCGGGCGGCCTGCGGGTCCCGGAAGATGTAGCCCTCGTCGGCTACGACGACATCGACTTCGCCGCCGCCGCCGCGGTCCCGCTGTCGTCGGTGCGCCAGCCCCGCGAGCAGTTGGGACGCACCGCGGCCCAGTTGCTGCTCGAGGAGGCGAACGACGGGGGAACGCACCAACATCGGCACGTGGTGTTCCAGCCGGAGCTGGTGGTGCGACAGTCCAGCGACCACCAGCGCACCCCCTCTCGGCGAGGCCGCTAGCCCTTCACGCCTCCGGCGGTCATGCCCGCCACGATCTGCCGGTTGAAGAACAGGAACATGATCAGTGGCGGGATCGTGATCAGCAGGATGTCCATGAACAGCAGGTTGTACTGGCTGGTGAACTGGCTGGAGAAGTTGAAGACGGTCAGCTGCACGGTGGCGTTCTGGTCCCCCGGCAGGAAGTACAGCGGGTTCTGAAAGTCGTTGAAGATCGCCACCGACTGCACCACGATCACGGTGATCGCGACCGAGCGCAGGAGCGGGAAGATGACCCGGAAGAACAGCCGGGTGGGGCTCGCGCCGTCGATGGTGGCGGCCTCGTCGATGTCGCGCGGGATCGTCGAGATGAACGCGCGGAAGAGCAGGATGCAGAACGCGATGCCGAATGCCACCTCGACCAGGATCAGGCCGGGCATGGTGCGGAACAGGCCAAGCTTCTGCAGCACCCAGATCGTCGGCACGACCGCTGGCGGCATGATGAGGCCGGCGAGCACCAGGAAGTTGATGAAACCGTTCCAGCGGCTCTTGCGGCGCTGGAGCACGTAGGCGACCATCGCGGACAGCACGACCAGGATGGCCACGCTGGCGACGGTGAGGATCGTGCTGTTGATGAAGGCGATGATCAGCAGGTAGTCCCGTGACTGCACCACCTCCTGGAAGTTCTGCACGAACTGGAGCTGTGCCGGCCAGGAGAACTCGAGCCGCGACGCCTCCTGCCGGGTCTTCAGGGCGTTGACCACCATGAAGAGGAACGGCACGACGAACACAACGAACGACACCACGATCGCGATCACGCTCAGCCAGTAGTTGGCCCTGCGCCTGCGAGAAGCCGGCCGCGCGGACGCGGCCGCGGATCGCTCGGCCGCGGTGGTGGTAGCGGTGGCGGTCATAGGTCGACCTCCTTGCGGCTGAGAAACCAGAACAGCGGGAGCACGATCCCGGTGACGAGGAGGAACAAGATCACGTTGCCCGCTGTCGAGAGGCCGTAGAAGCCGGCCTGGTACTGCTTGTAGATAACCGACGCGATGACGTCGGAACTGAAGCCGGGACCGCCGCGGGTGGTCGCCCAGATGAGGTCGAACGAGCGCAGCCCGCCGATCAGCGACAGGATGATCACCGTGACCGTCGCCGGCCGGGCCAGCGGCAGGACGATGTGCCAGAAGCTGTACACCGATCCGGCGCCGTCGACCTTGGCCGCCTCGAAGTAATCCCGCGGGATCGACACGATGCCGGCGATGTAGATGAGGGTGGCGAGGCCGACGCCCTTCCAGACGTCGACGAACGCAACCGAGAACAGCGCGAGCTTAGGGTTGGTGAGCCAGCCGGGCCCTTTGATGCCGATCGCCGAGAGGGTCGTGTTGATGAGACCGCGCTCGGGGTTCATGAGGACCTGGAACATGATGCCGACGCCGATGCCGCTGAGCAGCACCGGGAAGAACACCACCGAGCGCAGGTAGCCGCGGGCGACGATCTGCGAGGTGAGCAGCACGGCCAGCAGCATCCCAAGCACGACCTTCAGGCCGGACGTGACCACGCCGTAGATCAGTGTGTTGGTCAAGCCCTTCACCAGCGACGGTTCATGGAAGAACGAGACGAAGTTGTCGAAGCCGATGAAGTGGGACTCGAAGATGGACCAGCGGGTCAGGCTGAAGTAGAACGCCGCGAACGTCGGCAGCAGGAACAGCGTGCCGTAGATGATCGCGGCGGGCAGGTAGAACCAGTACGGATACTGGCTGTGGCGGTGCGTGCCACGACGCTTCGTGGCGGCGGGAGCGGCGCCGCGCGCCGTCCCGGTGGTGACGGTCGTTGTCGTCGCCATGGGAAGCCCTCCTCCGGGCCTGCAATCCGGTCCCGCGTCGCGGCACGGGACCGGATCGGGCGTCGCTGCCTACCAGCCCGGGAGCCCGAGCTGCTGGGCCTGCTTCTTCACGTCCTGGTCGTAGAGCGCGGCACCGGCCTGGGCCTTGCGGATGCCGGACCCGACCTCGACCGTGATCTGCTCCAGCGCCGGGCCCTTAATCGGAGACAGGAACTCCAGCGCGAGGCTAGAGCCACCCTGCCGGTCGAAATACGGCAGCTGGTCCTTGACCGCCTGCGGCGCGTCGGCGGGCAGCGTGCAACCCTTGACCGCCCAGGGGCCGCTGGGCATCGCGCCCTTCGCCTGCGAGGTGCAGCCGTCCGGGCTGGCGATGAAGTCCAGGAACTTCTTGGCCGCGTCGAGCTTGGCGCCGGTCGTGGTCTTCGGAATGTAGACGCCGGCCGGCGCCCACACGGTCAGGCCGTTCTTGGCTGCGTCGTCGCCGGGCAGCGCGAACAGGCCGATGTCCTTGAGCTTGTCGGGGTAGTTGGCCGCGATGCCGGCGACGGCGAACGTCAGCATCGGGTACTGCGCGCCCTTGCCCTCGGCCAGGATGCGCTGGCCGTCCTCGAACTTCGACGAGGCGAAGTCCTTGTTCATGTACCCAGCGTCGTGCACCTCCTGCAGGTGCTGGAACCCCCTCAGCGCGGCGGGCGATGTGGCATACTTTGCCTCGCCCTTCGTGTACTTGTCGGCGAAGTCCGGCTCGGCCGCGGACACGTTGTGGAAGTCGCCCAGCACAAACAGCTGTGAGGTCCACGTGTCCTGGTAGGTCTGGATCACGGGGGCGATCTTGGCGGCCTTGATCTTCGCGTTGTTGGCCATGAACTCGTCCCACGTCTTCGGCACCTGCAGGCCCAGCTTGTCGTAGACGGCCCTGTTGTAGAGCACGGCCCCGGCCATGAAGCTGCCCCACGGCGCCCCGTACACCTTATTGTCGGCGGTGACGGTCTTCTTGAAGTTGTCGTCGAGCTGGCCCACCCAGGACTGCTCGTCGAGCGGTACGAGGTTCTTCTGCGGGGCGATGGCCTGGAACAGCGAGCCGGAGTTGTACTCAAACACGTCGGCCATGTCACCGGTGGACAGCCTAGTCTTGACGAGGTTGTCGCCGTCGCTGCCGCCCGGCCGGCTGTCGACCTTGATCGTGATGTTCGGGTTCTTCGCGGTGAAGTCCTTGGAGAGCTGATCCGCGGTCTTGATGGTGGTTTCGGCGTTGTCGACGAGGAAGGTCAGGGTGACCTTGCCGCCCTTGTCCTCGCTGGAGCCGAGGCTCCCCGAGCTGCACGCGGAGAGCGCGACCGCGCCCACGGCGATGACCGCGAGCGCACCCAGGCGCCGCGGCGAGACTTGGAACATGAGAACCTCCGGAGGGCGTGGGTTTGAATCGTTTCAGAGGTATCCAGACCTTAGCGGGTGACTGGCTGCTCGTCAATACGTTCGGGCGCTGAGCGGAAAACCCGCGCGATCCGGTCCCGGAACGCGTCGGCTCCCGGGACGAAGTCGCCCGGCGCCAGCGCGTCGATCAGTTCCTCCGCTGGCTTGTCGAGGAAGCGCAGCAGGCGGCCGGCCGCCTCCCGCTCGCTCCGCGCGACCCCGGTCTCGACGGCGGCCGCCGCCACGGTGGACCAGGTGGGCTCGTGGTCCAGCACGTCGCGGACGGTCGGGTTCGAGGGCAGGTTCGGCACGTCGTGGTGCGGGTCGGCCGCCTCGAACTCGTGGTGCCCGTGCCCCACCCGGGCAGGCGACGGGGCACCGGGAAGGTGGACGATCGCGGTCGCGCCGACCGGCACGACGACCGATAGGGTGAACCGGCCGCCCGCGCGCCCCCACGCCACCGATGCCTCGCCGTACGGGGTCAGGTGTCGGGCGGCCGCGGACGTCAGGCCGGCACCGATCACCGGGCGTACCTCGATCTCCCGGTAGCCCGGCGCGGCCGGTGCGAGTCCGGCGACGCGCCGATGCAGCCAGTCGGCGACGGCGCCGAGGGCGTAGTGGTTGAACGAGGTCATCTCGCCCCTGTTGATGCTCCCATCCGGCAGCATGCTGTCCCACCGCTCCCACACGGTCGTTCCGCCCATCGTGACCGCGTAGAGCCACGACGGCACACCGGTCTGCAGCAGCAGGCGGTACGCGACGTCGGTCTTCCCCGCGTTCGTCAACGCGTCCGCGATCAGCGGAGTGCCGACGAAGCCGGTGCTGATCCGGAACGCCGACGACCGGACCAGGTCGGCCAGCCGCGAGCCCGCGCGTGCCCGCTGCTCCTGCCCGGGCAGCAGGGCCCACTCCAGGGCTAGCGCGTACGCGGTCTGCGCGTCACTGAGCACCCGGCCGCCCGCGGTCACGTACTCCCGGGAGAAGGCCTCCCGGGTACGCGCGGCGAGATCCGCGTAATGACGGGCGCCGTCACGGTCACCGACCACGGCGGACGCCTCCGACACGATCTCCGCCGAGCGGACGAGATGCGCGGTGGCGACGACGTCCGGATCCGCCTTGGCGTCGAACGGCGACTCCGGTGGGGCGGTGGGGTCCAGCCAGTCGCCGAACTGCATCCCGCCGGCCCACAGGTGCTCCTTCCCCGCCAGGTCCGCGACCCGGTTCACCCACGCGCGCATGCTCGGCAGCTGCCGCTCCAGCAGGTCCGCGTCGCCGGTGCGCCGGTAGACGACCCAGGGCACGACCGTCGCCGCGTCGCCCCAGGCGGCGGCGGCCGGCCCGGGCGTGCGGAGCACGTCGGGCACCACGAACGGCACGGACCCGTCCGGCTGCTGGTCAGCGGCGAGGTCGGCCAGCCAGGAGGATAAGAACCCGGCGGTGTCGTACAGGAAGCTCGCGGTCGGCGAGAAAACCTGGATGTCTCCGGTCCAGCCGAGCCGCTCGTCGCGCTGCGGGCAGTCGGTCGGCACGTCCACGAAGTTGCCGCGCATGCTCCAGACGACGTTTTCGTGGAAGCGGTTGAGCAGCGCATGCGACGAGTCGAACCACCCGGTACGCCGCAGGTCGGAGCCGATGACCACGGCCTCCACATCCTCGGCACGCAGGCCGGGCACGCCGGACACCTCGGCGTACCGGAAACCATGAAACGTCAACGCCGGTTCCAGCGTCGCCTCCTCGGGCCCGGCCAGCACGTACGAGTCGGTGGCCTTGGCTGTCCGCAGTGGACGGACAGCCAGCTCGTCGTGCTCGAGCACCTCGGCGTGGCGAACGACGACCTCGTCGCCCGCGGCCCGGCCGCGTGCCTGGAGCCGGACCCAACCGACGAGGTTCTGGCCGAAGTCAACCAGCGTCCGGCCGGACGGGGAGGTGAAGACGTCGACGGCTGGCAACACGCCGGTCACCCGGACCGGTGGCCCCTCCGGAGCAACCAGCCGGCCGAGGTCGCTGTCGAGCACGTCGACGGCGTCGTCGGTCGTCGGCGGCCAGGCCGGGCGGCGAAGGTCGGTCCGCTGGCCGTCGTAGATGTCGTCGGCGACCACATTGCTCTCCCCCGCGCGCCAGGAGCCGTCGGTGGCCAGCACGTAGACGGCGCCGTCGGCGGTCGTCACCTCGAGCTGGGCCAGCAGCGCCAACCGGTCGCCGTAGAGGGCCCGCCCGCCGCCAAAGCCAAGGCGGCCGCGGTACCAGCCGTTGCCCAGTAGCACCCGGATGACGTTCTCGCCCGCGACGACGAGTTCGGTCACGTCGTACGCCTGGTAGCGCAGCCGTCGCGAATAGCTGGTCCAGCCGGGAGCGAGCAGGTGGTCGGACACTTCACGGCCGTTGATTTCGGCCAGATAGGTTCCGTGCGCGGTGGCGTACAAGCGGGCGCGGGCGACCTCGCCCGGCACATCGAGGGCGGCGCGGAGGACCGGTGCGGGCGCACCGAGCGCGCCGACGGCACGTGGGCTGATGAAGCGGGCCGTCCAGTCGCCGGCGTCGAAGAGCCCCCCCTCGGCCAGCGCCGGCTCGCTCCAGCCGGTCCACTCCCCGTCGGCGCCGCGAACCCGGACCCGCACGGCCACCGACCGCCGGGACGGGATCGGCGTCGCTGGCCACGGCACGAGAACCTGCTCGCTCGACTCGACCACGAACCTCTCGGCCGCGCCGCCCTCGGGCGCGACTTCGACCTCGTACGCCGTCGCGGTGAAGTCGGGCTCCGCCTCGGGTATCCACCAGGACAACCGTGGCGCCTTGGTGGCGAGCGTGAGGACAGGTCCGGAGTCGGTCCGGTGGTCGAACCGGACGGCGGTGGGCGCGGCGGCGTACGGCATGCGAGCTCCCTCGATGGATGAATCGATTCAACGATCCTTCCCAACCGCGGGGCCTGAGTCAAGGACGAGCGGCGCAGGCCGCAGCGTCGTTGGAGAGTTTCCGTTATGCCGTAACGGAAACTCTCCAAGATCTCGGCACTGCCTCTCGGGTACGCTCACATCCATGCCTGGCACGCTGCGTGGCGAGCCTGGATTCGCGGACCGAGCCCAGGGCGGTCGGCTGCTGGGAACGCGCGTCGCGGAGTATCTCGACGGACTCGGCCCGCCGGCCGACGCGCCGCTGGTGCTCGCGCTGCCGCGTGGCGGCGTTCCGGTCGGGCTCGAGGTCGCGAGGGCGGTCGGCGCGGAACTCGACGTCGTGGTCGCCCGAAAGATCGGGCTGCCCGGCCACTCGGAGTTCGGCATCGGCGCGGTCACCGACGAGGGTCCGCCGATCTTCAACCACGCGGTTCTGCGGCAGACCGGCCTGACCGAGCAGGACCTGGCCGGAGCGGTCGCCGCCGAGCGGGCCGAGGTTGCCCGGCGGCTGCGCCGCTACCGAGGGGACCGGCCACCACCTCGGATCGCCGGCCGGACGGTGATCGTGGTTGACGACGGGTTGGCCACCGGGGTCACCGCGTTCGCCGCGCTGCGGGCGCTCCGCCAGCGCCGCCCGGAGCGCCTGATCTTCGCCGCGCCGGTGTGCGCGGACGACTCCGCGGCCGCTCTCTCGGCGTCGGCCGCCGACGCGGTGATCTGCCTGCTCCGCCCGCGACGTTTCCGCGCGGTCGGCGAGTGGTACGCCGACTTCGCGCAGCTCACCGACGATGAAGTGGAGCAGCTACTCGCCGGGGCCGGAAAGTCACAAACCTGACGACCGGTTGGTAGCGTCGGGTGGGGCGATGGCGCGAAGCGCGCCGGCCCCGCGGCCGGAGAGGGCTGCACGTGCTGTGGGCGCCGTCGTAGATGAGATGACCTCTGGACCGTTGGTCGGACGGGACGCGGAGCTGCGCGCACTCCGGCGGACAATCGAAGCGGCCCTGGCAGGCCGACCGCGGGTCGTCGCGATCTGTGGAGAGGCGGGCATCGGCAAGTCGCGGCTCGCTCGGGAGGCGCTGCGATCGGCCGCGGCGAGCGGCTTTCGCGCGCTGGAGAGCACGGCTGGACGGCTGCACCGTGACCTGTCGTATGCGCCGCTCGTGGAGGCGCTGCGGCCGCTGGTAAACGAGCCGGCGCTGGTGGAGGGCCTGTCCGATTTGGCGCGGCTGTTCGACGGCGTGCGGGTGCCGCCCCTTGTGGCGCTGGGTGACCCTGGGCTCGAACGTACCCGCATGTTCGAGGCCGTCCGGCGGCTCGTCGAGCGGGCGACGGTCCGAACGCCGTTGGTCATGCTCATCGACGACGTGCACTGGGCGGATTCGGGCAGCATCGCGATGCTGCACTATCTGGTGCGTGCCCTGCCCCGGCGGCGTTTTCTGGTTCTGATCACGTACCGGGGCGACGAGGCCGGCGAGGAGTTGCGCGAACTGCTCATCGGGCTCGGGCGCGCCGACGCGCTGACCACCATCGAGCTCACCGGTCTGGACGCCGCGGCGGTGGTCAGCCTGGCAGCCCTAGTTCTCGGCGGTCCGGCGCCGGCCGCGCTGGCGGACATGCTGGTCCGCCGGTCAGGCGGCGTCCCGCTCTTCGTGCGGGCGATCATCGCGCGCCTTATCGAGACCAGCGGGCTCTTCCGCAGCGCCGGTCGGTGGGTGCTGAGCCCGCGGGCGGCGGATGAGGTACCGGCGCTGGTGAGCGCGCTACTGCGGAACAAGATCGAGGGGTTGCCCAGCGAAGCGCGAGGCGTGCTCGATCTTCTTGCGGTGTGCGGCGGCGCGGCCGAACACGTGCTGCTCGAGAACATCGCGGACCATCTCGTCGAGGGCGTGAATGGGCTGCGCGCAGGCGCTCTCGTGTTGGAAGAGAGCCGAGGTGGCAGCCTGTGGTACCGGGTGGCGCACCCGGTGCTGGCCGAGGCGGCGTACGACATGATGCCGCTCCTGCTGCGCCGGAGGCTGCACGCTGCGCTGGCACGGGCGGTGGAGCGGCACCGGCCCGACGACGTCCTGCTGCTCGCGGCCCACGTCCGTGGTGCCGGCGACGAGATCGACGGTGCCCGTGCCCTGAACGTGCTGACCGCGGCCACCCGTGTCGACCTGGGGCGCCGGGCGGGCGAGGAGGCGTGCGCATCCGCGCGGGCCGGCCTCCAAATCGGCCGCCGCCTAGGCCGGAGCGAGGCCGTGGACGAGCTGGCTGGGGCGTACGCCGAGGCATGTGAGCTGGCGGGCCGGGTCGAGGACGCGCACACCGGCTGGCTGGACGCGGCCAGCAATGCCGCGGATCCCGGCGTGCGGGTCCGTCGGCTGATCCGGGCGGCGGCCATCAGCTGGGAGCTCGGCCGCTTCGCCGAGGCGGAGGCGCTGCTCGACGACGCCGATGGCGGGCTGGCCAAGCTACCCCCGGGTCCGGTGCATGTCGACGTCGTCGAGGCCCGAGTGCGCTTCATCGGCCGGTCCGGCGACTTCGCCGCCCTCGACGAGTGCCTCGCCCGGCTGGCGAACCTGCGCCGGGCCGGCGCCACCAGCCGGACTCGGGCCGTCACCGTGATGGCCCGGATGGGCAGGTCCCTCCACACGGGACGGTATGTCGAGGGGCTGGAAGTCGCGCAGGATGTGGTCGCCGTCGCCGGCCGCGATGAGTTGCTGCTTGCCGGGGAGGCCCTGCTGCGCCCACTGACCCTGCTCCACATGTGCTGGGGCGACCTGGTTGGTGCCCGCGCCGCCGCGCAGGAGGGCATTCGCCTGGCCCGGCAGACCGGCGTACCCGCGCTGGAGATCCTGCACCGCACCCTGCTCGCGTTCGTGGACATGCTGGCCGGCGACTGGTCCGCCGCCCTCCGGGGCACCTCGGACGAGATCGACCTCGCCCAGCGACTCGGTTCCGCGCGCGGGGCCGCGTTGGCTCTCGCCGGGCAGGGCATGGTCCTGGTCCGCTACGGTCGGCTGGACGAGGCTGCCGACCGGGCGGGCGACGCGCGGCGGATCTTCGGCCGGTGGTCGGCGGCGGATCGGCACGTCTTCTCCGTTGTCGACCTGGTTGATGGCCAGATCGCGCTGGGCCGGCACGAGGTGGACCGCGCGCTTGAGATCGCGGTCGGCGGGGCAGCCGACCACCCCTCGTTGCCACCGCTCGCGCTCGCGCTGCTTGGCGAGGCGCAGGCCGGCGTCGGCGACTGGGCGGGTGCGACTGACACCGCGTCGAGGCTGGCCGGCCTCGGTCCCGGCGCGCCCTATCCCGCCGCGCTCGCGTCCTGGGTGTCCGGCCTGGCCGCGGGAGCACGGCGAGACCCGTCCGGCGCGGTCGGCGCGCTCGGTCGGTTCGATGCCGCGGTCGCGGACTTCGCCCGACTCGGCATGCCGTACGAGGAGGCCGTCGCCAGGGTGGACCGTGCGCGGGTGCGGACCGCCGCCGGCCACGATGCGGATGCGGTCGCGCGGGATGTCGGCGACGCCCTCCGGGTGCTGGACCGCCTGCAGGCCATGCCGCAGGCCGACCGGGCCCGGCGCGTGCTGCGCGAGCTGGGCCGGCGACCCGCGATCGCTTCGCGTGTACGCGAGGGACTCGGGCTCAGCGGGCGCGAGGAGGAGGTGGCGCGCCTCGTCGCCCAGGGCTTGACCAACGCCGAGGTCGGCGAGCGGCTATTCATCAGCCCCCGCACGGTCA
The DNA here is from genome assembly GCA_036506495.1 of Micromonosporaceae bacterium. Taxonomy (GTDB): domain Bacteria; phylum Actinomycetota; class Actinomycetes; order Mycobacteriales; family Micromonosporaceae; genus DASXRC01. The sequence goes on from DASXRQ010000167.1 coordinate 38,923, forward strand.
CGACGCACCTGCAGAACATCTACCGGAGGCTGGAACTGCCGTCCCGCGCCGCGCTCATCCGGTACGTCCTGGCGGAGGCGCCCGCGCCGGACGGTACGCCCCGAGCCGCGGATACGTAGGTCGACGGATGCCGCGGCCACTACGTAGCCGACGATGGTGGAGGACACCGACCAGGAGGTGTCCGCCATGACAACCACACCGCCCACCACAGGCAGGGTGCTCCCGCTCGCCGCGGCCATTGACCACCGCGTCGCCGGCCGCAAGGCAGCAACACTCGCCAGGCTGGCCGCGGCCGGCTTCCCGGTGCCGCCCGGCGTCGTGCTGCCGGCAGCTGTGCTGGACCGGACGCTCGGCGAGCACGGCGCGATCCCCGGCGAGGTCGCATCGGAGCTGATCGCCGCGGTCCGCGCGTGGGGTGACGTGCCGCTGGCGGTCCGCTCATCCGGGATCGACGAGGACGGCGCACGTGCGTCGTACGCCGGCCTGTTCACCTCGGTGCTCGAAGTCCGCGGCGACGACGCGTTGCTCGACGCGGTGCAGGTGTGCCGGAGTTCGGCATTCGGGGCCCATGTGACCTCGTATGCCGGCGCGCGGCCACCCCGGCTGGCGGTCCTCGTGCAGCCGATGGTGGCGGCGAGCTCGGCCGGGGTGGCGTTCACGGCCGACCCGGTGACCGGCGAGCGCGGATGCGTGGTGGTAGACGCAGTTGCGGGCACCGGAGAGCGGCTCGCCTCAGGTGCGGCGACGCCGGAGCGCTGGATCGTCCATCGCGACGATGCCCGTCGACACTCGACGCAGCGGGGTGTCCTCGACGAGCGGCGGGCGCGAGCGATCGCGGAGATGGCGCGCCGGGTGGATGCGCAGCTCGGTGGCCCGCAGGACATCGAGTGGGCGCTGGTCGGGGACGAGGTCGTCCTGCTGCAGGCCCGGCCGGTGACCGCGCTCCCGGTGGAGCCGCGGCCGGTCGAAGTCAAGGTGCCCGACGGGTACTGGACGCGGGAGGCGAGCCACGCACCGCGTCCGTGGCTGCCGTTCAGCCGCGCCGTCCTCGACCTGCGCAACGAGGCGCTGCGGCGGATGGCCGCCGAGCTCGGGCTCCTCTTCGACGGCATCGAGCTCCGGCAGATCGGCGGCTGGGAGTACGCCCGGATCGTGCCGCTGGGCGGCAAGCAGCCACCCCGGCTGCCCGACTGGCTGGTGCCGATCGCGTTTCGGCTCGTGCCGGTGCTCCGCAGGCGCATCCACGAGTCGGTGACCGCGATGCGTTCCGACGTTCCAGGACGGCTCGTGCGGCGGTGGTGGCAGGAGTGGCAGCCGGGCTTCTACGCCCGAATCCGCGCCCTGCGCGAGGTGGCCCCGGACACGCTGTCCAACGCGGCCCTCGCCGGGCATCTGGATGCCGCGCTGGCGTTGCTGCGCGACGGCGTCGACGTCCACATGCGACTGCACGGTGCCCTCGGCATGGTGCTCGGCGAGTTCGCCTTCACCTGCCGTGACCTGCTCGGCTGGGACGACACCCGTACCTTCTCGCTGCTGTCCGGCACGTCGACCATGTCGACTGCGCCGGCCCGCGCCCTGGCGGATGTCACCGCCGCCGCCGGCCCCCGGGTGCGCGCCCTGCTGGCCCGGGGCGCGCCCGCGGACGAGGCGCTCGCCGCCGAGGAGGAGTTCGCCGCCGCTTTCGACGGCTACGTGCGCGAGTTCGGCTGCCGCGCGCTGGCGTATGAGCTGGCGGAGCCATCCCTGGAGGAGCGGCCGGACGTCGTGCTCGGGCTCGTGCGTGACCAGCTCGACGATGGCGCCCGGCCGCGGGAGAACGACGAGCAGGCGCCGGACCGGGAAGCCGCCGCCGCTGCGGTGCGCGGGACCTTGCGCGACGCGGACCTGACCCGCTTCGAGCGCGCCCTGACCGGCGCGCTGCTGGCGTACCCGGCGCGTGAGGACAATGAGTTCTTCACCGTGAGCGTGCCCCTCGGGCTCCTGCGCCGCACGGCGCTCGAGGTCGGCCGTCGGCTAGCTGGTCGCGGTCAGATCGGGGCCGTGGACGACGTGTTCTTCCTGCGGCCGGACGAGGCGCGCGACCGGCTGGGCGACGGCGGCGACGCACACGATGTTGTGGCAGGCCGCAAGGGCGAGCACGCCTGGGTGCTGGCGCATCCCGGCCCCGCCTCGTACGGCCGGGATCCGGGACCGCCGCCGCCACTGCGCGGCCTGCCCGACGAGGCACGGCTGGCCAACGAGGCGTTTCTATGGACGGTCGACCGCATCCTCGCATCCGACGCGCGCAGCGGCGGGCACGACCGCATGCTCGCCGGCATCGCGGCCTCCCCCGGCCGGTACACCGGCCCGGTCCGGGTCATCCAGTCCGAGGCAGAGTTCGACCGGCTGCGCGGCGGGGACGTGCTCGTGTGCCCGGTGACCTCACCCGTCTGGTCGGTGCTGTTCCCGAGCGTTGGCGCGCTGGTTACCGATCACGGAGGCACTCTGTCGCACCCGGCGATCATCGCGCGCGAGTACGGAGTCCCCGCGGTGGTCGCGACGTGTTCGGGCACCGCTCGGCTGCGGGACGGCCAAGTGGTCGTCGTCGACGGGACCGCGGGGACGGTGGAGGTGCTGGGGTGAACGCCATGCCGCCCGCCGACGCGCCGGCCCTGCAGAGCCTGGTCGACGCGGTATCCACCACTCAGCTGCTCAGGGCGGCCGTCGAGCTCGGCCTCGTCGATCGCCTGAGCGACCACCACCTAGGCAGCACCGAACTCGCGGACACGTGTGCAACCGACCCGTCGATGACCCGGCTGCTGCTCGACGCGCTCACCGTTCTCGGCGTCGCCCGCCGGGACGCACGGGGTCGGTACCGGCTCGCGGTCGACGGCCTGGCGCT
>DASXRQ010000168.1:0-11935 GCA_036506495.1 Micromonosporaceae bacterium
CCGCCCCAGTGGCAGCACCCGCGTGAGCATGCGGTAACCAAAGTCCAGGCCGGGCACCTTCGCGAAGACGCCCTGCGGTCCCCGGACCATCCGGCCGGTCCCCACGTCGTACGCCGAGCGGTGCCAGGGGCAGACCAGGCAGCCATTCTCGTCGATGGTGCCACCCGCCAAGTCGGCGCCGAAGTGGCGACATCGGCGCGTGACCGCGAAGTAGCGCCCACCGGCATTCCCGACGGCATAGCGGCCAACGCCAACCACCTTGCCTGGCGGGAGATCGGCAACCGAGCCGACCCGCTGCTGTGCGTCCATCGCGTCTCCTTTCACAGGCCCGCGGACCCCGCTGCCGATGTCAACCCTAGGCCGTCGCGACCGGCCGCGAGCGTCATCTGGCCAAGCCTGCCGCACGGACGCGACTCGAAATGGGATCGATTTCAGTAGCCGTACCCGTTGTCGGTCTTCCCCCCACTCGCTGGAGCGGTCGGCGCCGCACCCGACACCGTGGCGGCGTGCCAGACGAAGTCGGTCCCGCTGAAGGTGTCCTTGAATCCGTTTCCCTTGGCGTCCCCGGGTCCGCCGTCTTCGGCGAAAACGTAGAGTGGCTTGCCGTCATAGGTCACCTGGACCGACCCGTCCGGCCGGCTCACCGTAGCCACCTTTCCGGTCACGCCGGTTCCGGCGGTTGGTGTCGTGGCGGTCGACACCGTCAGCGGCATCCAGAAGCTCACGCACGCATCCTTGCAACGGATGGTTCCGTCGGCTTCCTGGTCGGAGAAGTACAGCGTCTTGCCATCCGGACTGGTCAGCGCCGTGCCGATTCCAGGCACATCCCGGGCGGACACCGTAGAGCCGCTGCCAGAGGTGGCCGTCGAGCCACCGCCGCCGGCGTCGGTTCCAGATCCGCAGGCGGCCATCATCAGCGCCGCGCTGGCCGCGGCTGCGCCAAGCGCCAGCGTCGTCTTCCATCGCATCGTCATTACCTCCAAGCGTTTTCGGGTATCTGGCCGCCGGCGCTACCAGCGGCGAATCGGAACTTTGGCCACGAAGCGCGCGATGAGATACGCGCCCAGCAGCACGACGGTCGCCACCTCGGCGCCGCGTGACGCCGCTATCGCGACCGGGTCATAGCCTGGCTCACGAAAACCGAACAGCGGCCGGCTCTCACTGATGGCCAGGGACGCGAACGTGGCCGCTGCGAGCAGTACGCCGCCGACGGCGACGAGCGCGAGCAGGGTGCCTCCCCGCTTGCCACCCCATCGCTCGATCGGGGCCAGCAGCGCGATTCCCAAGATGGTGGCCCCGACGAAGTTCAGAACAAACAGAGTCCCGATGGTGGGGACCGTCGAGTACAGCTTGAAATATTGCTGCAGATGGACCGCACCGACCGCGAGTAGGGCAAGCGCACCCAGGCATCTCGCCGTCAACCATGCTGCATGCGGCTTGCCGTCATCCGGTCGGGCGCTGGCCGCGGGCGGCGATGACCGTGTTTGAGAGGCCGACATTCGCGAACTCCTTCCTGCCGCTCAGCCGACGCGACTGGCCTCCGTCGACGTCGGCAGTTGGTACTACGTGTCTCGGCTCTCGCCGGATCGCGGAGGAGATTCGTTTCACAGGAATCACGGTTGGTCGGAGAGTGCTGCGCTGAGCGCCGGCCACGAACACAACGACGCCGTACGCCGTACGATTAGGCCATGATCACTGCACTGCACACGCTGATCTACGCAGAGGATCCGGATGCGGCCCGGGCGTTCTTCCGTGATGTCCTTGGTTTTCCGGGCACCGACACCGGCGGCGGCTGGCTCATCTTCAAGACCGGCCCCAGTGAACTGGGTGTACATCCGAGTTCGTGGGAGTACGAGGGCGAGTCGGGCTCTACCAACCAGCAGTTCGACGTGTCCCTGATATGCGACGACCTCGACAAGACGATGGCTGAGCTGACCGCGAAGGGCGCCGAGTTCAGCGGTGCCGTCCGGGACGAGGGCTGGGGTATCACGGCACGGCTGAAGGTGCCGGGAGCCGGCGAGATGACGCTCTACCAGCCGAAGTACGAACCACCGGCGACATCGGCATAGGCATCGTCCCGAACTGCGTCAGGCGGCTGACGGTGTCAGCGTGGGCTGCTCATCCGTGTGGGCGATCCGGGTCAGCTCGCGCCACAGCAGGACGACGAAGACGGCCGAGCCTACGAAGGCGAACCAGAACGGCGCCGTGACACCCGCGTGGTTGGCCAGCGTACCGCCGATGGCGGACCCGACGACCAGCCCGCCGAAGACGCACACGGTGTTGACGCTGCCGACCCGGCCCTGCAGGTGTGTCGGGACGGCACGCTGCCGGACGGTGATGGACGTCGTACCCCAGACGAACGCGTGCGCGCCGAAGACGAAGAAGGTCACCGAGGCCACCCATGCTGATGTGGTGACGGCCAGGATCAGGTGGGTGATGGTCTCGATTATCAAGCCCACCCGCATCACGTCGCCCAGGCTCACCCGTCGCGTGATCCATCCGTAGAGTCCCGTGCCGAGCAGCCCGCCGGCCGCTCCGATCGTGCTGAGCAGGCCGAACCCGACGGCGCCCAGGCCGAGCCGCTGCTGGGCGTACAGGACCAGGACCGACCACGCTGCCCCGAAGGTGATGTTGAAGATCAGAATGGTCAGCGCCAGCGTGCGTACCGCTGCGTGGTGAATCGTCCACCGGAAGCCTTCGGCGAGCTCGCGCCGCACGTTGCCTGTCGTCTCGGCCGGGCCGCGGCCATGGGCCGGCAACACGACCCGGGACACCAGCAGTACGCCGGCGGTGACGAGAAGAGCCTCCGCCACGAACGGCCAGGCCCTGCCGACCGCGAAGAGGGCCGCCCCGATCGGCGGGCCCGTCAGCTGGTTGAGCGTGATGAACCCGGCCTGGAGCCGGGAGTTGGCGATCACCAGATCGTCGCGGTGCACCAGCATCGGCGTCAGCGTGGCCGACGTGTTGTCGGCGAAGACCTCGGCGGTCGCCAGCAGCCCCATGGCGACGAGCGCCCCGGCCACCGAGACGCGGCCGGTGATCATCGCGACGATCAGAACGGTCAGCACCACGGCACGGAGCCCGTCCGCGGCCATCACGATGCGCCGTCGGTCGAGCCTGTCGGACAGCACGCCGGCGTACAGGCCAAACACCAACGGAGGCGCCCACCGCAGCAAGGCGGCCAACGAGATCAGGAACGCATCGCTCGTCAGCGACGCCACCAACAGTGGACCGGCAGCGATCGCGACGCCATCGCCGAGATTTGTCGTCCACGACGACGCCAGCAGCCAGCGGTACCCCGCCCCCAGCCGCGCAGGAACGAGACCCTCGACGAACCTGCTCACAAGGATCGGACACTACGGCGATCCCCGGCCGGGCCGCACGCCAATATCCGATCATCTGAGCGCCAGCCGTTGGGGCAGCCGAGGAACGCGTCGCTGCGGCGCTGCGTCGAAACGAAAGGCCGGGTGACGGAGGAGGGCGGCGTCGTGAGGCCAGGGCGTCTTGGTGTGGCGCTGATCCCGTTCGCGCTTGCCGCGTGCGCCGGACCGGACGCACTTAGCGACGGCTCAAACATCCGGCCTAACGCCACCTCCGCGGCCGTCACCGACTGCGGGACTTTCAACCTGTCGCAGGGTGAAGGACTGCCCGATTCTGCTATCCGGTGCTTCGTCGAGGCGGTCCAGGCTCGGCATCCCGCCCAGTTGAAGGAGACCAGGCTCACCGTCGAGGGTGACCCGATCCCCGTCACCTACACCGCGGACGCCGCCGGCCACGTCCAGGTGATCACCGATAGAAGGCAGGACAGCTTCGGCGAGCGCACAATTGACCATCAGACCTGCGCCGTGGAGATCGTTTACGCATGTTTCTGAAGCCTGGCCGTGGGCGCCCGTGGGCCATGTACCCATCGTTCTCCACGCCCGCACGGACGTGTGGACGCCTGCGCGGACGTGGAAATCAAGCGCATCACATACCGTCCGAGGGGTCGGGAGCCCGGCGAGGCTGGCAGGAGTGGTGAAGGTCCCAGAGCCCAAGGTGGTCAAGAACCGCGGTGGCCTCGCGTGCCGGCAGCGGTCGAGCGACTCACCGCGGCAGGTGCGACCGTGCTTGGTGAGTCCGCGCTGGACGAAGGGACGGGGGAGGTCAGGAGTTCGCCGTGCCCATGGTCGATCGACGTCAGGTGTTGAGCTTCCGGATCCGGGCCCAGCAGCTCGACCGGGCCCACGGCACGCTCGACGACACCGCCATTCTCGACATAGGGGTGCAGAACACCGGCCCGGACGGCGCGAGGTGGGCGCTGGCGACGCGCGGCGTCGACGTCACAGCGTTGTCCGGCAAGGAGCTGATCCTGCTGTGGACCGTGCGGGGCGCCCCGCACCTGTACCGCCGTGCCGACGTGGGAACGGTGGCGGCCGCGGTCGAGCCGTTCTCGGACGCCGACGCGGGCAAACGCATCTTTGACGCCGCCAAACCGCTGAAGGCGGCCGGCATCGGCAACCTGGCCGCCCTCGATGAGGTGGCCGCCCACATGCGGGCCATCGTCACCAAGCCAACGGTCAAGGGAGAGGTCTCCGGCCGCCTGGCCACGGTGCTGCCGGAGCCGTATCTGCGGTTCTGCCGACGGTGCAACGCCACTCACCCCTACGAGATGCCGTTCCGGTTGGCAGCCGTACGGGCCGGCTTGGAGCTCCAGCCCGACACCTCGCCGCCGGTCTTGCAGCGCATCACCGGGTTCAAGAAGGCGGCCGGCCCGGGCGACAGATTCGACCTCGTCCGCGCGTACCTTCGCCTGCTCGGCCCGGCCACCCCCAAACACGTGGCCGACTATCTCGACGCCCCACTGAAAGACGTCAAGGATCGCTGGCCCGACGACGTGTCCGAGGTGACCGTCGACGGCGAGGCGCGGTCGCTGCTCGCCGATGACGAGAAGGCACTGGGATCGGCCGGCGCCACAGCAATCCGGCTCCTCGGCCCGTTCGACCTTTTCCTGCAGGCGAGAGACCGGACGACGCTTGTGCCGGACACTGCCAACGCCAAGGAGTTGTGGCCGGTGCTGGGTCGCCCCGGCGCCATCCTGGTCGGCGGTGAACTGGTCGGCACGTGGCGTCCCCGCCAGTCCGGCAACGCGTTGACGGTCGTCGTTCAGCCGTGGCACAAGCTGTCGGACGCCAAACGGAAGGCCGTCACCGAACAGGCCGAACGCCTCGCCGCGTACCGCTCCGTCTCCCTCGCCCGCGTCGACTTCGCCAATTAGCGAACGTACGGAACGCCGGGCTGCCCGGGCACGGAGACCCGGGCAGCCCGAGACGGGTGTCTGCTATCCCGTCGTGGCGCTGAAGATGTCGTTGTTGCCGAAGTTGGGCTGGCAGTCGCCCAGAGGCCATGGCGCCGGCAGGACCACGGTCCCGGCATCCGACGACTGCTGCCGCCAGGCGTCCATCGCCGGGCAGTCAACAGAGAGGCGGGTGTCCGTCCACGTGCCCGCACCATACGTACGCGTCGCGATGGCGTACACATAGTCACCGAGGAACTCGTTGTAGAGGATCCGGCCTTGCGACGTACCGCGGGCGTCGCCGAGCGGCCCGGAGTACTCCGTCGTCCACGCGCCGGGCGCCCCTCCGGCTCCGATCGGAGCGCTCTGCAGCACACCGTGCTCAGGCCGGGGATTCGCCGTGGTCGTCTGGAACGGCTGCGTGTACGCCTGCGACACCACGTACACCTTCTTGCCGACCGGGCTGATGGCCGGTGCGGCGTACGCCGTGATGTCGCCCGCCGGGGACATCGGCGTTGGTGTGCTGAACGACGCCGCCCCGTTGGTCGAGTACGCGAAGAACGCCCTCTCGTTGTTGGGGCCGTCGCGTCCGTCGACCCACGCGTCGACGATCTCGTTGGTCGCGTCCGCGCCGGTCGGCGCGCCGTTGGCAATGTCGATGCTCGGCATCGCGGCGATGTCGGTCCGCGCGCCGGCGATGCCGTCCATGATGCACCGCCCGGTCACCGTGTCGGTGAAGAAGCACGGGTCGGTGATCGCCACGACGTCCTGCGGCGGCCGCCAGGTCTGGCCGCCGTCGAGCGACTTGATCACGGTGTGGAAGCCGGCCAGGCTCGTGCCGCCGAAGTGCGTGAAGAACACGTACACCGCACCGTGGCTATCGGTCCGCACCGTGCAGCCGTCGTACGCCCCTTGCTTGCCGTTGGCGATGGCCGGCGCGACCTGGTGCTGCTTCCAGGTGACCCCGCCGTCACGCGACGTGGACACCATCGGCTTCAGCGGGAAGGCGTTGCCCTGGCTGAAGCTGTGGAAGTCGGAGTAGCAGACGTACACGTTGCCGAAGAACGGGCTGGACTCGGCGTTGTCCGCCCAGATCTGCTCCTTGTCGAGCCCGGAGCTGAACGCGGCGGTGGGTGCGGCGAAGTACGGCCGCGACCAGTTGGCCTGGTTAGCGATCCGCTCCGGCGTCACGTTGTCGATGCTCGACACGGTCACCCCGAAGAAGCCATTCTGGCTGGAGCCGGTGTTGCGCATCACTGTGTCGGTGAGGTTCGTGGCCAGGTTGGCGTAGTAGAGCCGGTCGCCATTGGCCCAGGAGAACCCGTTCGGCCCAGGCGCGGGCCCGAACGCCACTCCGGGGTCGCTGCGCGAGCGCAGCCCGTTCTCGTAGTAGTTCGGCACGGTGTGGATGGGGCCGACGTGCGGGGTGCACGGCTCGACCGTCGGACTGCAGTCGGCCGCGGTCAGGCCCGAGTACGTCGGCTGGGTCCACGTGTGGCCGCGGTCAAACGAGAAGTACACGCCGGCGAGGCCGACGCCGAGGTTGAAGGTGCCGAGCGGGAACGAGCAGGCCGCGTGGTCGATGGCCGCGGCCCGCGAGCACGGCTGCATGTCCACCAGGTCGTTGGCACCGGCGGCGAGCACGTCCGGCCGAATGGCGCTGACGGCCAGGGCGGGCTCGTTCTGAGCGTTCTGTGGGTGGTTGCCCGTGGGGCTGCCGACACTGACCAGAGCGTCAGCAGCGGGTGCGGCATGCGCCGCCGGAATCCCTACCGCGCTGAGCGCCAGGACAGCGCCAATCACCAGACATCGTCGCAGGGAACGCACAATGGACTCCTCTCCGCGCGGCCCAGGTCCGGGCGAGCGAGGCGTTCACCACGGGGAGGCCTGGGCCGTGACAAACGTGTCCGGGTCAGCCTAGGCCCGTTTGCGCCCCCCTGCGCCCCACCGACGTTTGTCGTCCGGATTGTCCTCAGCTCGCCGCTTTCTTCACAAGCGCGCCGATCCTTGCCTCGTCGGCGGCGGTCAACTTCGTCAGAGCGAAGGATGTCGGCCACATGGCACCGTCGTCGAGGTTCGCCGCGTCCTCGAAGCCCAATGTCGCGTACCTCGACTTGAACTTGTCCGCGCTCTTGAAGAAGCAGACGACCTTGCCGTCCTTGGCATACGCGGGCATCCCATACCAGAGCTTCGGCGAGAGGGCCGGCGCGCTGGCCTTGATGACGGCATGGAGCCGCTCGGCAATGACGCGATCCGATTCCGGCATCTCGGCGATCTTTGCGAGCACGGCGCTTTCCTCGTCCGCCTTGTCCGCGCGCCGGCCGCGGCGCGCCGCCGCCTTCAGCTCTTTGGCGCGCTCCTTCATCGCGCCTCGTTCCTCGGCCGTAAATCCCTCGAACTTCTCGTCGGTCTTGGTGGTGCTCTTGGCGGACTTTTGCGTGTCCTTCATTGCGGGTTTCCTCCCCTGCGAGTCTTGATGGGGACAACCCTCATGCTAGAGAGCGGCCGCGGCGGCGGCTTCTCCGAACCTGCTTGGTCGTTACGTTCCTGGCAATGCGCTGCCGGGGAAGCCCCGCGTGGGGTGGATCTCGTAGGTGAAGATGCCCGCCTCAACCCCAGGGTCTCGAGCCATGATCTGCTCCACCTCATCGGGAGTGGCATCGAAGATGCCCACGCCCGTGACGCCACTTCCGTCCCCAACGGGACAGACGATCGGCATCACGCCGGCCGTGCGGAGCGCATAGTTGCGCTTACCGTGCGCCCAGATGATCTTCGCCACGTCCGGGGAACGGTCCGGGCCGGGCGTCTCGAACCTCGGTCCGGCCTTGAGAATCACGATGGTGTACGGCCGCGTTCCAGTCAGCGCCTGCTGCAGCTGCTCGTCCGTGATCGCCGGTAGGTCGCTGTCGTCCGGGTACCTCATACGCCTGCCCTTTCCTCGTCGTCTCCTCCGTTCACGTTCGATGCTCGCAGGCCGAGCACGACGCCGAGTCCACAGAGCAGGATGCCGGTCAAGGCGGCCAGCGACCATGCGGACGTCCCGAGTGCGACGCCGGCGGCGTACCCGGCCACCGGCATGACGCCCGCGAACAGGCCGGCCCGGTCAGCGCCGAGCCGCACGACGCCGTCGTACCAGAGCAGGAACGCGGTCGCGGTGGTGAACACGGCCATGTAGAGCAGCGCCAGCCCCTCGGCGACGGTCGGCATCTGGACCGCCGTGCGCGGCTCGAGGGCGGCAGCGGCAGCGAGCATCGGAACGGCGACCAGGCACACGGATGCCGACAGCTGCAGCGGTGTGATCTTCTTGAGCAACGGCGTGGCCAGGAGGGTGAACAGCACCTCGCAGAGCACAATCCCCACGGCGTACGGTGCCGCCGCCAACGGTGCGAACGTCGCGCCGGACACGACGACGACGCCTACCCCTACAACGACGGCTCCTCCGACGGTCAGCGGGCGCACGCGTGTTCGGCCCACGATCGGGCCCACGACCGCCAGCATGATCGGCACCGCGCCCACGACGGCGACGAGGAACGCGGGATCGGCACGCTTGGCCCCCTCGATGACGAACCAGTTGAACGCGGCGAGGCCCGTCGCGGCGAGGGCGATCAGGCGTACCCCCTGTCGCCGCCCCAGCCGCGGCAGGCGACCACCGCGGGCGGTGAGGACGCCGACGAGCGCGATCGCGGCAACCAGGTACCGCAACGCCTGCCCCGCCAGCACGGGATAGTCGACCAGAGCGGGCGACATCGCGACGGACGTGCCGACGAGCACCATGCCGACGGTGCAGCTCAGGGCGCCTCGACCTGCGGATGACACGGCAGCCGACAGGGACCGGTGGCGGACGGCGATGTCGGTCATGTCGTTCGACTCTGGCGGTCCCACTGGCCTAATGACAGAGCCAGACCAGTAGTGCTTGACTAGGCCAGTGCCTTCCGAATCCGCGTTGAGCCTCGTCCGGCTCTGGGAGTCCACTCCGCCGGTCGGCAAGGGAGCCTGGCTGCGTGAGCACCTAGTCGAGGCGATCCACACCGGTGAGCTCGCTGCGGGGTCGTCGCTGCCCGGCGCGCGTGATCTCGCCGACGCGGCCGGTTTTTCCCGCGGAACGGTCGATGCGGTCTACACCCAACTGGCCGACGAGGGCTTCCTGCGGCAGGCCGCACGTCACCGAGCGACCGTGGTGGGCACACCCGGCCGTAGGCCGCCAACGCTGGCACCTCCAACCTTCGCGGCACCGCCACCGACGCCGGGTGTGCCCGACGCCAACTTGTTCCCACATCGTGCGTGGGCTGCGGCCGCCCGTGCGGCGCTGAACGGACTCGCCACGCGGGACCTCGGCTATCCCGACCCATCCGGACACCCGGTGCTCCGCGACGTTCTCGCGGACTGGCTGACCCGAACCCGGAGGGTGTCGGTCGCGCCCGATACCGTCCACGTGACAGGTGGGGTGTCGCACGCGATGTGGCTGCTCGCCCACGCGCTCGACGCGTCGAGGTGGGCCGTGGAACGACCCGGATCCGCGGGGTCGTCGCATGTGCTCGCGCACGTTGTTGAATGCCTGCCCGTTCGGGTTGACCGGGCCGGCATGGTGCCCGAGGAAATCCCCGAGGCCGCCGGAGCCGTCCTACTGACACCCAGCCACCAGTACCCCACCGGAACCCTCATGCCCGTCGAGCGTCGTCGGGATGTCGTCGACGCCTGTCGGACGGCCGGGCGCTGGCTGGTCGAGGACGACTTCGACTCTCATCTCGCCGAGCCCGGTGTGGTGCCCGGCGCCATGCAGGCACTCGCACCCGACGGTGTGATCCTGATGGGATCGCTTTCGAAGCTGCTGGCCCCGGGACTGCGGCTGGGGTGGATCGTCGCCCCACCTGACGTCATCGAGCGTTTGCGCGCCCTGCGCCAGCAGACCGACCAGGGTGGATCGGTCATCACGCAGCTGACCCTCGCCGAGCTGATCTCCTCCGGAGAGCTCGACCGCCACGTGCGCCGCGCCCGACGCGAGTACCAGCAGCGCCGGGAGCGGCTGATGGTCGCGCTTGCGCCGCGGTGGACGCTGACGGGCGCACCGGTCGGCGTCTACGGGTTCGTCCGGACCCGAACGCCGGATGACCTCGTCGAGCGGCTAGCCGACGCCAACGTACCGTCGGCCGTCGTAGACGACGATGACTGGGCCGGGGTGGTGGTCTCGATCGCGGCCTTCCGTTAGCAGCCATCAAACGTGAGAGGGTGATCCCGTGGCCGGCAACGACGCGACGCGGGACGGGGTGTCGCTGACCAACCTCGACCAGCGGCTGTTCGAGGGAGCGGACGCAACCAAGCGGGACCTCGTGGACTATCTGGACGCGGTGCGCGAACGCATCATCCCGCAGCTGCGGGACCGGCCGCTGTCCGTGATTCGGGTGCTGCGGGGCCAGGCACCGTTCATGCAGAAGAACGTTCCCAAATACACCCCGCCGTGGGTGCGCACCGTGTCGCTGTGGGCGGAGACGTCCAAACGCGACGTGGCGTACGCCTTATGCAACGACCGCCGCACCCTGCTGTGGTTCGCCAACCAGCGGGCCGTGGAGTACCACCCGACGCTGGTTCGCGCCGACCGGTGGGACCGCACGACCCACCTCGTGCTCGACCTCGACCCGCCGGAGGGCAACGGGTTCGCGATGGCCGTGCGGGCAGCCCATCTGGTACGCCAGGCGCTGGCCGACGCCGGCCTCGAGGGGGCGGTCAAGACGAGCGGTGCGAAGGGTGTGCACGTGTTCGTGCCGATCGACCCGGAGCCGACGATCGACGATGTGGCCGCGGCGACCCGGGCCATCGCCGCGCGGGCCGAGCGACTGGATCCCGCGCTCGCGACGACGGCGTTCATCCGCGAGGACCGCGGCGGCAAGGTGTTCCTTGACTCGACGCGTTCCGGCGGGGCGACGGTGGTCGCCGCGTACAGCCCGCGGGTGCGGCCGGGCACGCCGGTGTCGTTCCCGGTTGCCTGGGAGGACCTCGACCGCGTCACGCCGGCCGACTTCACCGTGCACACGGCGCCCCCGCTGGTCGCCGACCGCGATCCATGGGCCGAAGTCATGCCGCCGCCGCAGCGACTGGGCGCCGACCTGATCGAGGAGGGCCACGCCATCCCGATCGCGCGCGTCCAGGCGATGCACGAGGGCAGGCGCCGGGCACGGGCCCGTGAGAAGCCGGCATGATCCAAGACCGAACTGGGTAAGGCCCCGGCGTCCTTTCATTGTCGTCGATGGGAGAGTGCCGTGGGCAAGGCGGGACTGATGCGTCGCCGTCGGGCGACGATGTGGCAGGACGAGGCGGCGGACACCCAGGACATCGCGTATGACGACCCGGCGCCGGAGGAGGACGAGTCGGCGCTGGCCGTCTTCTGGCAGGGTGCCGCCACCTCGACACTCGAGCTGGAGCGGTCACGGGTCAGCACGCAGGCGGTGCTCGGACTGGTGGTGGGTGTCGTCGGGCTGTGCGCCGCGTTCACCGGCCTTTTGGCACCCGAGGGTTTCGTGCTCGGCGTGATCGGCACGCTGCTCTCGGCCGTGGGCCTGGCGCACGCCGGTCGGCCCGGCGGCACCGGGCGGGGCACCGCGGCGCTCGGTGCGCTGCTGGGGCTCGCGGCGGCCACGCTCGCCTTGATGGCCATGAGCGGGCGCTACT
>DASXRQ010000169.1:0-20727 GCA_036506495.1 Micromonosporaceae bacterium
GGCTCCGCGACAAGTACGAAGCCCATCACGGCGCCAAGTACACGGATGACGCCATCGTGAGCGCGGTCCGCCTGGCGGACCGCTACATCAACGACCGGTTCCTGCCCGACAAGGCGATCGACGTCATCGACGAGGCGGGCGCGTGCGCGCGCCTGTCGGTCTCGGCCATTCCGACCGAGGTGCGGGAGCTGGAGAAGCAGGTCGAGGAGGTCGCGAAGGAGAAGGAGGCGGCGATCCAGCAGCAGGAGTTCGAGAAGGCCGCCCGGATCCGCGACAAGGAGAAGGAGTTCCGCGCGAAGCTCCGCGACCTGAAGAAGAACTGGACCGACATCAAGCACGAGACCCAGGCGACCGTGGATGCCGATCTGATCGGCACCGTGATCGCGCGCATGACCGGCATCCCCATCGCCCGGATCGAGGAGAAGGAATCGGAGAAGCTCCTTCGCATGGAGGAGGAGATCCGGAAGTCGATCGTGGGCCAGGACGAGGCGGTCGCCGCGGTGTCCCGGGCCATCCGCCGGAACCGGGCCGGGCTGCGTGATCCGCGCCGCCCGATCGGCTCGTTCATCTTCCTCGGCCCGACCGGCGTCGGGAAGACCGAGCTGGCCAAGGCGCTCGCGGCGGCCTTGTTCGACACCGAGGACAACATGATCCGGCTGGATATGAGCGAGTACCAGGAGCGGCACACGGTCAGCCGGCTCGTGGGCGCGCCGCCCGGTTACGTCGGGTACGAAGAGGGCGGGCAGCTGACCGAGGCAGTGCGGCGCAAGCCGTACTCGGTCGTCCTCTTCGACGAGATCGAGAAGGCGCACGCCGACGTGTTCAACGTGCTCCTCCAGGTGCTCGACGATGGCCGGGTCACGGACGCGCAGGGCCGCACGGTGGACTTCCGCAACACCGTGCTCATCATGACCTCCAACATCGGGGCGCCGTTCCTGCTGGAGGGGATCACGAGCGGCGCCGGTGGCGGCGAGATCGACCCCGAGGCGCGGGACCGGGTGATGGCGGAGCTGCGGGCACACTTCAGGCCGGAGTTCCTCAACCGGATCGACGACATCGTGCTGTTCCGCCGCCTGACCCTCCCGCAGATCGAGCGCATCGTCGAGCTGCAGTTCGCGCAGCTGCGGAACCGACTCGCCGAGCGTGGCTACCGGCTTGAGCTCACCGACCAGGCCCGCCGGCGCGTCGCGGAGCACGGCTTTGACCCCGTGTACGGCGCGCGACCGTTGCGCCGGTACATCTCGCACGAGGTTGAGACAAGCATCGGCCGCGCGCTCCTGTCCGGCGAACTGCCCGAGGGCGCCACCGTCCGCGTCGACACCTCCGACGGTGATCTGGTCGTCACGTACGAACGGGTCGCCGCCGGCGAACCCGAGCGGGAGGCCGCGGCGAGGCGGGCATCGACGTGACCGAAGTCTCCGGTGTGGACGGTCGGTCCGACACCGTACGGTGCCCCACCTGCGGCCGGTTGAACCGGGTGCGCGCCACGGCCGTCGGCGTGCCACGGTGCGCCGCCTGTGCCACCGCGCTGCCATGGGTCACGACGGCGGACGACCGCGACTTCGGTTCGGTCGTCGCCGAGGCATCACTGCCGGTGCTCCTGGACCTGTGGGCGCCGTGGTGCGGACCGTGCCGGGTGGTGGCGCCCGGCGTGGAGCGCGCCGCCCGCGAGTTCGCCGGCCGGCTCAAGGCGGTGAAGGTCGACGTCGACGAGGCGCCCGGCGTCGCCGCGCGCTACCAGGCGCAGTCGATTCCCACGGTGTTGCTGCTCGACGCCGGCCGGGAGGAGGCTCGCCAGGTCGGCGCCGTGCCGCCGGATCGCCTGGTCGAGTGGCTCAAGATCGTGCTCAACCGGACCGAGCGGCCTCGTCCGTCGTGAGGCTGCGCCCTGACGCCTGGTCGACTCCTAGTCGCCAGTCAGCTGCGCGACGACGGTCTTCACGGTGTCGATCGGGATGGCGAAGCCGACGCCGATGTTGCCGGAGTTCTGGCCCGTGGTGGCGATGGCGACGTTGATGCCGATGACCCGGCCGCTCGCGTCGACTAGCGGGCCGCCGGAGCTGCCAGCGTTGATGGCCGCGTCGGTCTGGATGAGGTTGGTCTGGCCGAGGTTGGACGAGTCGACCGTGCGGTTGACCGCCGACACGATTCCGGCGGTGACCGTGCCCTCCAGGCCGAGCGGGCTGCCGAACGCGAGCACCGTGTCCCCGACGTGGACGTTCGCGCTCGCGCCGAGCGGGGCCGGCGTCAGCCCGGAGACGCCCCGAGCCCGGATGACGGCCAGATCGTGGCTCGCATCGGTGCCCACAACGGTCGCGTCGGCCGTGGATCCGTTGGCGAACTGGACGCGGATCGACCCGCCCGAGTCGACGACGTGGGCGTTGGTCAGGATCAGGCCGTCTGCGCTGAGGATGACGCCGGATCCTTCGACGTCCTGCGCGCCGGAGACGAAGATCGACACCACGCTCGGCGACACGGCCGCGGCGATCTCCGCGGTGGTCAGCCCGTTCGCGGCCGCGACCTGGACGGCGCTCGTCGTCGCCCCCACCGCGGATGGCGTGTCGGTGGCCCGCCCGCCGACCAGCCCACCGGCGGTGCCGCTGGCGAGGGCGAGTACGGCCGCCGCCGCGAGGGTCAGGACACGTCGGCCCCGACGCTGCGGCGCCACTGGCGGCGGTGGCGGCGGTGGCGGCGGTGGCGGCGGCCAGGCCGGCGAGCCGTCGGTCTGTTGTGGACTGTTGGTGACGGTCATCGTGGTCATGCGTCTACGGTGGACCGCCGAGTTGTTGGTGGCCTGAGGTGCCGCTGTGAACACTCTGTACGGCCGCGCCCGACGTCGTCAGCCCACGATGACGACGTCGAGCCGGCGCGGGCCGTGCACGCCCTCGACCCGGTTGAGCTCGATGTCGCTGGTCGCGGACGGCCCGGAGATCAGCGTGAGCGGGCGCCTGGGTTCGGCGAGCCGGGCCAACCCGGCGGGTACCGACGGTGCGATCTGGTCCGCGCGGACCACGCAGACGTGGTGGTCGGGCACGAGCGTGAGCGCGCGCCGGCCCTGAGCCGGCCCGGCGTCGAGAATGATCGTGCCGGTCTCCGCGATCGCCACCGCACAGCCGGTCAGCACGCTCACCCCGGCCGCGTCGAGGTCGGCCACCGACAGGGGCTCGGCCCCCGTGTCCCTCCGGTTCTCGCCGTGGTACGCCGAGAGCCACTCGCCGGGCACGTCCTCGGGCATCACGACGAGAGTGGTCGCGGCCAGCGCCCCGCCGACGCTCGCCGGCAGCTCGGCCGGCCCGCAACGGCGTACGGTCGCCTTGTAGTCGACCAGCCGGTCCGCGAACAGCGCGACCAGCGTCCCGTCTCCCAACTTCGTCGAAGTTGGGGCGCTGGCCGCCGCTTGACCCCCCAACTTCGACGAAGTTGCGGAGGGGGCGTCGCCGGGAGCGGCGGGGGCGTCGCCCAGCGCCGCGCGGATCCGGGCCATGATCTCCTCGCGCGCGCTCATCGCAGGGCCCACCATTCGCGGAAGGTCTGCCGCGGCGGCAGCGGGGCGTTCCGACTGGACGTCCAGGCGGACAGCGGCCACGGCAGGTGGCGTACGATCGACCCGCGCTTGCGAGTGGCAAACCGCAGCGGGGCGGTGCCCCGGCGGGCGGCGCGCAGCGCCGCGGCGTACCGACGGCGGTCCCGCATCACCCACGAGGCCGCACGCATCGCGGCGCGCTCGCCCGGCGGATGCGGCCCCGACTGTCTCAGGTGGACCAATACCTCGGGGATGTTGATGCGCACCGGGCAGGCGTCGAAGCACGCCCCGCACAGCGTGGAGGCGTACGGGAGCGAGCGGTTCGCACCCGCGTCCTGCCCGGTCAGCTGTGGCGACAGGATCGCACCGATCGGTCCCGGGTAGACCGAGCCGTAGGCGTGGCCGCCCACCCGCTCGTAGACCGGGCAGACGTTGAGACACGCGGAGCACCGGATGCAGCGCAGCGCTTGGCGGCCCACCCGATCGGCGAGCGTGTCGGTGCGCCCGTTGTCGAGCAGCACGATGTGCACCCGTTGGGGCCCGTCGCCGGGAGTGACGCCGGTCCACATCGACGTATACGGGTTCATCCGCTCGCCGGTCGACGAGCGCGGCAGCAGCTGCAGGAACACCCGCAGGTCCGCGAATGTCGGCAGCAGCTTCTCGATGCCGACCACGGAGATGAGCGTCTCCGGCAGCGTCAGGCACATCCGGCCGTTGCCCTCGGATTCGACGACGACGAGCGTGCCAGTCTCGGCGATGGCGAAGTTCGCGCCCGAGATGCCGACCCGGGCCGACAGGAACTTCGCGCGCAGGTGGCGGCGCGCCGCCTCGGCGAGCGCCGGCGGGTCGTCGGTGAGCTCGGAGAGGTCGACGCCGGCCATCTTGCGGGCAAAGATGTCCCGGATCTGCGACCGGTTGTAGTGGATCGCCGGCACCAGGATGTGCGACGGGGTGTCGTCGGCGAGCTGCACGATCAGCTCGGCGAGGTCGGTCTCGACCGCGTCGATTCCCGCCTCGGCGAGCGCCTCGTTGAGGGCGATCTCCTGCGTGGCGATCGACTTGACCTTGACGACCTCGTGGGATCCGGTCTCGCGTACCAGATCGGTGACGATCGCGCAGGCCTCGGTCGCCTCCCGGGCCCAGTGCACGGTGGCCCCCGCGGCGGTCGCCGCCGCCTCGAATTGGGCGAGCAACTGCGGCAGCCGCGCGAGCACATCATCCTTGATCGCCGCCCCGGCGACGCGCAGCTCCTCCCAGTC
Organism: Micromonosporaceae bacterium; assembly: GCA_036506495.1. Taxonomy (GTDB): domain Bacteria; phylum Actinomycetota; class Actinomycetes; order Mycobacteriales; family Micromonosporaceae; genus DASXRC01. Next base: position 4,783 of record DASXRQ010000169.1, read on the forward strand.
GTCCACTTCGGACACCACACGCAGCCTTTTGTCGCGGATGGTGTGCGTGGCCCTGCGCAGGTTCGCCCGCAGCTGGGTGTCGGCCAGCTCGGGGCGCGCCATGGCGGGGAACGGCCGTGGCGCGACGATGTGCCCGGTGCCCGTCATCGAACTCCCTCCCCGGACGCGAGGATCTTCGCGTAGTGGATGGCGCGCACGGGCGCACCGTGGCGGGACAGGCCGCCCCCGATGTGCACAAGGCACGAGTTGTCGACCGCGGCGACGTACTCCGCGTCGGTGCCCAGGATCGCGGCGCACTTGTCGGCGAGCATCGCCCCGGATACGCCAGGGTTCTTGACCGCGAACGTGCCGCCGAAGCCGCAGCACTCCTCGGCGCCCGGCAGCTCGACCAGGTCGAGGCCCTTCACCGCCCTCAGCAGGCGCAGCGGCCGGTCGCCCAGCCGCAGCAGTCGCAGTCCGTGACACGTCGGGTGGTAGGTCACTCGGTGCGGGAACTCCGCGCCGACGTCGGTCACGCCGAGCACGTCGACGAGGAGCTCCGATAGCTCGTAGGTACGCGACGCGACGTCTGCGGCCTGCGGCCACAGGCTCGGGTACGACTCGCGGACCATCGCGACGCACGATCCGGACGGCGCGACCACGGCCTCGTACGCCGCGAACGTCTCCGCGAAGCGGCGCACCAGCGGCAGCGCCTCGTCCCGGTAGCCGGTGTTGGCGTGCATCTGCCCGCAGCAGGTCTGTTCGTCGGGGAACTCGACGGTGTGGCCCAGGCGCTCGAGGAGTCGCACCACGGCCCTGCCGGTGTCGGGGAACATCAGGTCGTTGACGCACGTGATGAACAGGGCGATCCGCATGGCTCACCGGTCCGCGTCGTGGTCGGGGGTTTCAGCGTATGCATCCGCGGCCATCTGTGCAGCGCCGCGCACGCGCGCACGGGGCGGAAGAGGCGAATAGCCCACGCTGTATGGTCGCCGGTATGGACGACTCGTGGGCCACTTTCGGGACGGACCTCCACCTCGACCTGACCGGCTCGCGGATCAGCGCGGCGCTCGAGCGGTCGCTACGGGACGCGGTACGCACCGGGCGGCTCACGCCGGGAACCCGGCTCCCCTCGTCCCGCTCGCTCGCCGGGGACCTCGGCATCGCCCGGAACACGGTCGCGGACGCGTACGGGCAGCTCGTCGCCGAGGGCTGGCTCGACGCCCGGCGCGGCTCCGGCACGCGGGTGGCCGACCGGGTCACGCGCGCCGCGCCGGCGCCCCAGCCGACCGCCAAGCCCGCGCCGATCGCGTACGACCTGCGGCCGGGCTCGCCGGACCTGTCGGCATTCCCCCGGTCGGCGTGGCTGTCCGCCGCGCGCCGGGCGCTGGCGACCGCGCCGAGCGAGGCGCTCGGCTACGGCGACCGCCGGGGGCGCCGGGAGTTGCGCCGCGCGCTCGCCGCGTACCTCGGTCGTGCCCGCGGCGTGCACGCCGACCCGAGCCGCGTGTTTATCTGCACCGGGGCGACCCAGGCGGTCAGCCTGCTGTGCGCGGCCCTGCGCGCCGGCGGCGCCAGCACGCTCGCGCTGGAGTCGCCCGGCTTCCGCGTCTTCCCCGACGTCGTGGCGGCGGCCGGGCTCGCGGTGGCGCCGTTGACCGTCGACGGCGGTGGCGCCGACATCGGCGAGCTGCACGTGTCTGGCGCGGACGCCGTGCTGCTGGCGCCTGCGCACCAGTTCCCGACCGGCGTCGCCCTCTCCCCCGGGCGCCGCGCCGCGGCGGTCGATTGGGCCCGCAATAGCGGCGGTGTGGTCATCGAGGACGACTACGACGCCGAGTTCCGCTACGACCGCCAACCGGTCGGCGCGCTGCAGGGGCTCGATCCGGAGAGCGTGGTCTACGTGGGCACGGCGAGCAAGAGCCTCGCCCCCGGTCTGCGGCTCGGCTGGATGGTGCTGCCGAGCTGGCTGGTCGAGCCGGTCACGACCGCGAAGGAGGCCGCCGACCTGCAGACGGGCACGTTCGAGCAGCTGGTGCTCGCGGAGTTCATCGAGTCGGGGGCGTTCGACCGGCACGTACGGGGCAGCCGGCTGCGCTACCGGCGCCGACGCGACCGCCTGGTCGCCACGCTCGCCGACCGCGTCCCACGCGTACGGGTCTCGGGAATCGCGGCCGGCCTGCACGCGCTGCTGAGGCTGCCCGGCGGCCTGCGCGCGGGGGACGAGCAGGCCATCGTCGACTGGGCGGGCGCCCGCGGGCTCGCGCTATGGGGCCTGAACGGCTGCCGGCTCGTGCCGGAGGACGACGCACCCGCGGCACTCGTCGTCGGTTACGGAACCCCGCCCGACCATGCGTACGCGGGCGCGCTCGATGCGCTCTGCGACATCCTCAGCCAGCCCTCGACGAGGTTCCGGAGGCACTGACACTGACCCCGGCGTCCTCACCCGAACTTCGTCGGAGTTGGGGTAATGGGCGGCGCCTAACCCCCCAACTCCGACGAAGTTGCGAGCTCCGCGGGACCCTCTCCCGCGCCTTCCGGACCGCGTTCCGGACCCGCGACCGGCAGGGCCTGACCCTCGGTCGACTTCGCGCGGACCGCGACCACGATGACCACCAGCGCCACCACGGCCAGCACCGCGGCGAGCCGGAAGGCCGCCGACACCCCGTGCGCGAGGATCTGGCTGGCGTACGGCTCGGGCAGCCGGTGGGTCTGCTGGAACTGCGCCGCTTGCTGCGGGGTCGCCGTGGCGAGGAACGCCTTGACCTGCTGCGTGGCCTCGTTGCGGCTGGCCGTGCCGAACACGGTCACGAGGGTCGCGAGACCGAGCGACCCGCCGACCATCTGCATCGCGTTCAGCATTCCGGAGGCCGCACCCGACTCGTGGTTGTCCACACCGGACAGCGCGACGATCGTGATCGGGACGAAGATGAAGCCCATCCCGAGACCGAACAGCACGATGGGGATCAGCAGCCCACCGACGTAGCTGCTGTCCGGCGAGATCCGCGACAGCAGGATGAGCCCCACCGCCGCCAGCACACCTCCGATGATCATTAGCCGCTTCGGCCCGACCGACGGCAGCAGCCGGGACGCGATCTGTGCCGTGACGCCGATCGCGACGGTCACCGGCAGGAACGCCAGGCCGGCCCTGAGCGGGCTGTATCCGAGCACGTTCTGCACGAACAGGGTCAGGAAGAAGAACATGCCGAACATCGCCGCGGCGAAGGTCAACATGATGACGTAGCTTGCCGACCGGTTGCGGTTGGCGAACATGTGCAGCGGCGTGATCGGCTGCCGGCTGCGGTACTCGATGAGCACGAACAGGGCCAGCAGCACCGCGGCCGCCGCGAACGAGAGCAGCGTCAGCCCGTTGCCCCAGCCCTTGTCCGCCGCCCGGATGAAGCCGTACACGAGGGAGACCATGCCGGCGGTCGAGGTGACCGCCCCCGCGATGTCGAACCGGCCCCGGATGCGGTCGGACTCCCTGATGAAGCTCGGCGCGGCGAGGGCGAGCGCGACGCCGATCGGCACGTTCACGAACAGCGTCCACCGCCAGGACAGCCACTCGGTGAGCATGCCGCCCGCGAGCAGGCCGATAGCGGCGCCGGCCCCGGAGACGGCGGCGAAGACGCCGAACGCGCGGTTGCGCTGGGGGCCCTCCTCAAAGTTCGTGGTGATCAGCGACAGCGCGGTCGGCGAGGCGATCGCGCCGCCGACGCCCTGCAGGGCACGGGCGACGAGCAGCCACTCCTGTGACTGCGCGAACCCGCCCAGGAGCGAGGCCAGGGCGAAGATCAGGATGCCGGTGATGAACATTCGCCGGCGCCCGAGGATGTCGCCGGCGCGGCCACCGAGCAGCAGCAGACCACCAAAGGTCAGGGTGTACGCGTTGAGCACCCACGACAGCCCGGTATCCGAGAAGCCCAGGTCCGTCTGCATGTGCGGGAGCGCGATATTGACGATCGTCGCGTCCAACACGATCATCAACTGCGCGGTGGTGATGACCGCCAGCGCGATGCCAGGGTGACGCCCGCGGTGGGCGCGCTCAGGCGCGCCGGATGTGGTCGATGTGGCCGATTGCACCGCCATGTCAAAAGCCCCCCGTGCCATGGACAACTTGCGATAGACCTCCCGCGAACTTACCTGCGTCCCGGGCCTTCGCCACCGATATATCGTCTCGTCTTGCGTGAGGGTGCTCACAGCGCCCGCCGCCACGGGTACCACAGCACCAACAGGACCAGGCCCGCGAGCGCGACACCGAACGCCGTCCACAGCGCCGCCGGTCGATGTCCGACCGGCCGCACCGGGGCGTCGGAGGCGATCGGATGCGTCGCCGTGCAGGAGTTGTCGTAGTACGGCGGCACGGCGTTGGTCGGATGGAACTCGTACCGGACACCCGCCTCGTAGGTGCGGTCCCCCGACGCCCCGACACCGGGCCCGATCGTGGTGGTACCCAGCACGGTCACCGTGCGGCCGTCGTCGGTGACCACGGTCGCGGTCCGCCCCTCGTTGCTCACGCCGGTCACTAGGCCGGTGAACGCGTGCGCCGAGGTGATCGGTGGCCCGGAGGCGCAGGACGCGCCCGCCGGCGAGGCCGGGGCGACCGCGAGAAGGCCCGCGGTGATGGCGGCGACCACGGCGCGCCCGAGCCACGTCACGTCACTCGGACGTGGCCACGGAAGTCCGGGTTCCGGGGACGCCGAGCGCCGCGAGCTCCGCGCGGCCCTCGGCCACGCGGTCAGGCAGGAGCAGCAGCGTGTACGCCCGCTCGAAGCGCGCCTCGATGCGCTCCCAGCCGGCGAGCGAGGTGCTGAGCGCGGCCATGCGCGCGGCGGCGTGCGCAATCGCGTCGCCGTGGAGCCGGCCGGTGGCGCGGGCGACGCAGGCGGCCGCCCACTCGTTCTCGGCCGCGCCGGCGGCCGCCTCCGTGACGCGCTCCGCCGCGTCGGCCAGTCCCGCGACCACCGCCAGCTCGGCTCCGGCGGCCCGGGCGTACGACGCGAACGGGTCGCCCGCGAGGTCGGCGGCGAACGCGCGGTCGACAATGACCAGCGCGTCGGCCACGTGGCCGGTGTGTACGGCCAGCCGGGCGTCGACGAACTCGGCGACCGCCGGCATACGAGCCGCGGCGCCGGCCGTCTCGCCGATCCTGATCTTCCACAGCCGCAACCGCGCCCGATCGCCGAGGATCCCGTACGCGAGCGCGGTCGTGCACACGGCCGGCAGCATCCACCGCGGCGCGGGCCGGCCGGCGCGCTCCCATTCGTCCCACATCCGGGCGGCGTGCTCGACCGCGGGGACGAATTGGCCGGTCAGTACCAGCGGCGGGACGAGCCGGCTCGCGGAGATGTACGAGTGGCTCAGCAGGTCGTCGTCGAGCGCCGCGGTGGCCGTCGCCAGGCCCGCGGGCAGGTCGCCCACCGTGAGTGCGTACGCGCAGGCCCGCCCGAACGTGTTGCAGATCTCCGGAGCGAAATACGGGTTGTCGCGGTCCATCAGCGGCAGCAGCGCCAGCCGCTCCCGGGTGACCCGGTGCGCGTCCCGCAGCCGCCCGGCGCGCACGGCCGCGGTGCTCACCGCGCACAGGCCACCGCTGACCAGGGCCGGGTCGGCGGTGGCTTGGGCGGCGACCGTGGCGGCCCGGGCCAGATCGGGGTCCGGGTCCGCCTTCGCCGGGTGCGCCAGCCAGGCCCGAGCGGTGGCGAGGCACGCGGCCACGACAAGGTCGTCGCGGTTGCCGGCCGCGGTCGCGTCGTCGAGCATGCCGAGCAGGCGCTCGCGCGGAATCTCCGCGGGAAACGCGTCCGGGAAGCGGCACGCGGTCTCGACCGCCCGAGCCAGGTCGATCGCGCGCCCGTCGCCGTCGCCGGCGGCACGCGCCTTCTCCGCCGCGACGAGCAGCAGCTCGAAGACGTGGAGGTTCGAGGTGGTGCTCACGTGGGCGCAGCCCGCCGCGCTGCGCAGGTCGACGGCCGCCTCCGCAGGCGTTGGCGCCCGCTCGGCGGCGACCTGGTAGTGGCCGAAAGCCTCCATGAGATACCGCCGCGCGTAGGTGAGGTGAGCCAGCGACCGGGCCAGCCGGTGGGTCACCGGATCGGGATCGGCCGGTGCGGCGGCCAGTGCCGCCCGGAGGTCGCCGACGACGGCGTCGAAGTCGTCGCGCCAGTCGTTGCCGAGCCGGTCCTCGAGCGCGGCCGCGGTGTCGGCGGCCCAGCGCCGGTGCCGGGCCTGGGTCGCGGGCCGCTCGCCGGCCGCGTCCAGCTGGTCCAGGGCGTACGCCCGGACTGTCTCCAACAACCGCCACCGGCTCGCGACGCCGCGCAGGTGCCCCACGAGGCTCTTGTCGACCAGGCGGCCGAGCCGGTCCGCGACCGCACCGCGGTCGCCGCCCGCCGACTCGCCATCGGAGACCGCGACCGCCGCGTCCAGGTCGAACGCGCCGGCGAACACGCCGAGCCGCCGGAACAGCGCCTTCTCCTGCTCGTCGAGCAGGTCGTAGCTCCACCCGATCACCGCGCGCAACGAGCGGTGGCGTTCGTCCGCACCTCGGCCGCCGGAGAGCAGGCGCAATGCATCCTCCAGCGCGGCGAGCAGGCCGCTCGCGCCAAGGGAGGCGCTGCGGGCCGCGGCGAGCTCGATCGCGAGTGGCATCCCGTCGAGGCGCGCGCACAGCTCCGCGACGACCGCGTGGTCCGCGACGAACTCCGGATCGACGGCGATCGCGCGCTCCTGGAACAGACGTTCCGCGTCGGAGGCGAGCGGGAGGGGTGCGATCGGCACGCTTCGCTCGCCCGGGACGCCGAGGCGTTCCCGGCTGGTCACGAGGACGTGGATGCCCGGGCACGCGGCGAGCATCCGCTCCGCGAACGCGGCCGCCTCGTCGACCACATGTTCGCAGTTGTCCAGGACCAGCAGCGATCTGCGGTCGCCGATCCTTGAGGCGACGGCCTCGTGCAGCGGCTGATGCGATCCCTCCGTCACGCCCAGCGCGGCCGCGACGGCCCGAGCGACGAACCCGTCGCGGACCGGCACCAGGTCCACCCACGCCCCGCCGGACGGAAAGCTGGAGGTGGCGGTCTCCGCGACGACCACGGCGAGGCGGGTCTTTCCCACGCCGCCGGGGCCGAGCAGGCTGACCAACCGGGCGCCCGCGATCGCCCCGAGGACGGCGTCTCGCTCGCGGTCCCGCCCGACGAAGCTCGTGGTGACGGTCGGCAGGCCGGCGAGCCGGCCGGGCGACGGCGCACCAGCGCGGACCTGCCCGGCGAGTTCGGCAAGCGCCGACCGGTCGGTGACGCCGTACTTGCGCAGCAGCGACGACACGTGGCTCTCGACGGTGCGGACGGAGATGTGCAGGCGGTTGGCGATCTGCGCGTTCGTCAGGTGCGACCCGAGCGCGGCCAGCACCTCGGCCTCGCGCTCGGAGACCTGGCCGCTCCCACCTGCTCCCGCCACAGCGGCATCATCCCAAGCCGTACCGAATCCGTGGCCGCTCCGTGGTGGATCGGTGGTTACCACGGATGACCTCGACGCGGGCCGGACGCAGGCTGATCTCAGCCAACCGATCCGCGAGGAGGACGTCATGACCAACGTAGCGTCGAACCTGCTGAGCCGGTCGGGGGCCGAGCTCGATGAGCTGATTGCAGGCGTACGCGGCGCGGTGAGCCGGCACGCCGACTGGCGCGAGACCGCGTCCCTGGTGGCCGACGAGCTGCGCCGGCACCTGCCCTCGCCCGACCTGCTCACCGCCGAGCAGCGGGCGGGCGGTCCGGACAGCTACCGCAGCCACGTGCTCCACGTCGAGCCCGACGGGACGTTCTCGGCGATAGCCATCGTCTGGCGTCCCGGGCAGGTGACCCGGATCCACGACCACATCACCTGGTGCGTGTTCGGGGTCATCGAGGGCGTGGAGTACGAGGAGCTGTTCACCTACGACGAGGCCAACGACTGTCTGGTCGAGGCCGGTGCCAACGCGAACGCCACCGGTGAGGTGAGCGGCTTCGCCCCGCCGGGCGACATCCATCGCGTCCGCAATGTGGGCGACGAGACCGCCATCTCCGTCCACATCTATGGCACCGACCTCTCCCGTGTCGGCTCAAGCGTCCGGCGCTACTACGACCTGCCGGTGCGGCCACCGTCCCGCACGAGATGACGCGAGCCGGCGGTCACCAGTTCGGCGCCGAGGACGCGTGCGGTGACCACCAGGCCGGCGGCGACCAGGACGATGTCCTTGAGCACGTACTGGCCTTCGAGGGTGGGCGCACCGGGGAACAGGTCCGGGAAGAACAGCACCAGCGGTGACAGGATGCCCACCATCGACACGCCGAGGACCACCAGCCCGGCCTTCAGCAGTCGCCCGCTGATCAGGGTGACGCCGATGAACGTCTCGGCCACCGCCGTGACCAGAAGGGCGGTCTGGCCGGACAGGAGGCCGAACGAGAGCCGGTCCAGCGTGCGGATCGCGAGGTCCTCGGCGGGGCTGGCGCCGGGAACGAACTTGAGGGCGCCGAAGCCCAGGAACACCAGGCCCAGGCTGATCCGCAGCAGTCCGATGCTGTGCCGGGCGAGCCACCCGGCGACCTGCTCGGTGGCCCGGTCCAGCCGCGACCGGAGCGGCATGCGGCCGTCGACGTCGTCGGCCGGCCGCATCGTTGTTGGCGCGATGCTCATCGTTGAACCCCCATGCCGTTTGGCCTTGTCTGACAGCACTCAGGCTCGGTCGGAACGGGCTCCGGGGCGTCCGCCGCTCACCGACATTCGCGCTGCGCCGAGATGCGTACGCGACGGCGCGGCACACCGCGCCCGGGCGTAGCCGGGGCTACTCGGCACCGCGTGCAACCCGGCCGGCAGACCCGACATCGGCCGATGGCACGGCACGCGCGGGATGGTGCTCACTGGCCGAATCTCCCATTTACTCCCGTCGAAGCGCCTCACCTGGCTCTCGTCCCCGTCCGCCGACGCGGCGGGCCTGGCGATCATGGAACGGACGAGGCCTGAAGCACCCGCCCGTTTTCCCGCTCGCGTCCGCCCGACACACCTCCCGAATCGGCGCGGTCACCTCGGAATGTCATACAGATCTACGACACGTCAATGGTGGCGGGACCGTTCCGAGGCGGATTCTGGTCTGACTCGGCGAATCATTCCTCGCGGGCCAGAACTGATGGAGGGCGGCATGAACGTTAAACCACCGGATGTGTCCACTCCGGAACGTCCGAAGCTGGACGACGGCGACAAGGAACGCGTTCTGTACCTGCGGTCGTACCTCCTGATGCGCACGGTGATCGGTGGCATCGGCATCGGTCTGCCACTCGTGCTCCTGCTCGGCGACGGACTTGTCCTCGCCGGCGACATGCCGAGAGGTTCGCTGTCCGGGTACTACCACACCGGGATGCGCGACGTATTCGTCGGAAGCCTGTGCATGATCGCCGTCTTCCTGATCACGTACATGTTCTTCCACTACAACTGGGACAACGTGCTGAGCATCGTGGCGGGCCTCGCGGCGTTCGGCGTCGCGATGTTCCCCACGGGCGGCAACGCAACGCTCACGCCACTGCAGGAGAAAATAGGCGCCCGGCCGGTCTCGACCGTTCACATGGTGTGTGCGGCGATCTTCATCCTGGCCCTGGCGGCCATCAGTTACCTGTTCGGGATGAGGGAGGGAAAGCGAAAGGATCGGACCCGAGAGCAGCAGGAGCGCGGGAAGTGGCTGCATTGGGGTTGCGGCGTCGCCATCATCGCCGCGGTCGCGTATATCGCGGCGACGAAGTTGCTCGGCCAGTTCGACCGGCATTCCCTGTTCTATGGGGAAACGGCCGCAGCTCTCGCCTTCGGGTTGTCCTGGCTGATGAAGGGATTCGAGCTCAATATTCTGCTGGGCCGCACGCCGCCGGCGACGCCCGGTGCCGCCGCCCCGCCACCACAGACCGACGCCGCGGAGGCGCCGGAAATGGCGGCGTGAGGGGCGAAGTCGTGCGGCGACCCCTCGCTAGAACCTCGCCGGTAAGGAGGAAGGCCAGATGACGGAATCCCCTGCGCCGACGCACACCATCACGCCGCACCTGGTCGTCCGGGACGCGGCTCGTGCCGCGGACTGGTACGCGGCCGCCTTCGGCGCCACCGAGCGCGACCGGATTCCGGTGCCGGGCGGCAAGTTGATGTCGGTGGAATTGTGGCTGGGCGATTCCGCGTTCATGATCGCCGACGAGTTCCCCGACCTGGGCGTCCTGTCACCCCTGAGCATCGGCGGCACGGCCACCGTCCTGCATATCTCCATCCCGGACGTGCATGCCGTGTGGAACCGTGCGACCAACGCCGGCGCCGAGATCATCCAGCCGCTCGGCGACACCTTCTGGGGAGAGCGGTACGGGCAGGTGGGCGACCCGTTCGGGCATCGTTGGGGCCTCGCGCAACGGATCCGCGACGTGCCGAGAGACGAAGTGGTACGCGCCGCCGCCGAAGCCTTCGGCGGCTGAATCGCTCGGGCAAATCTTCTATTTGGGACATTGTCATATTGATGGCAAATGCCTGACGTTCAATGGGCCTTCCGTGGGCGGGCCGCTACCCATAGCCTTCCATTCAGCATTCGCGACGATGCGGACTGCTTGGCAGGCACGGAGGTACCGACAATGGCGTCAGCTCGGTTGGCAGGACATAGACGGCCAGCCCTCATCTGTGCGGCGATGGCGGCAGTGGTGGCCATCGCTGTGTCCTACGAGGGGCGGGCACAGGCCGGAGAGCCCGCAACAAGCAGCACGGACGTGTACATCGTGCAGTTGGCGGGCGCCCCGATCGCCTCCTACACGGGTGATATTCCAGGTCTCGCGGCGACCAGGCCGGCAAAGGGCAAGAAGGTCAACACACGGTCTCCCGCTGCAACGGCCTACCGGGCGCACCTTCGGGCCGAGCGGAGCGACGTGCTCCGCAGGGCGAGCCTCGGTTCGCGCGCCACGGTGTACAACTACGACGTCGTGCTCAACGGCTTCGCCATGAGACTGACGGCATCCGAGGCCACTCGCCTGAAGCACACGAGCGGCGTCGTGCACGTCTGGCAGAGCGAGATATTCAAGACCGACACCATCTCGACGCCGTCGTTCCTCGGTCTCGAGGGCACCGGTGGCGTATGGAACCAGCAGTTCGGCGACCCCGCGCACGCCGGTGAAGGCGTCATTGTCGGTGTGCTGGACACCGGGTTCTGGCCGGAGAGCCCCAGCTTCGCTCCGCTTCCAGAGCCGCGGCCCGACGCCGCGGCCATCGCGGCGAAGTGGCACGGCACGTGCGACGCTGGTTCGGACCCGAACGTGGCGAACCGGGTCACCTGCAACAACAAGGTGATCGGCGCGCGCTGGTACGACGCCGGAGGGCTGAGTTCTTCGGTCCCGGACGAGTTCCTGTCGCCCCGAGACCGCAACAGCCACGGCTCGCACACCGCAAGCACCGCGGCCGGTGATCACGGCGCGGACGCGGTCATCAACGGTGTCAGCGTCGGTTCGGCTTCCGGCATGGCGCCGGCGGCCCGCCTCGCGATCTACAAGATCGGCTGGCAGCAGCCGGATGGCACCGCCAGCGGCTCCACTCAGGACATCGCCGCCGCCATCAACGACGCCGCGTCGGACGGCGTTGACGTGATCAACCTGTCGTTCTCCGGTTCACGGTCATTCATCGTCGACCCGGTCGAGCTTTCCTTCATGTTCGCCGCTGACGCCGGGGTCTTCGCGGCGACATCGGCCGGCAACAACGGACCGGCCGCAAGCACCGTCGCGCACAACTCGCCGTGGCTCACCACGGTCGCCGCGAGCACGCACGACCGGTCCTTCACCCGTACGGCGACGCTCGGCAACGGCGTGACATACAGCGGTCCGGGTGTCGGCCCGGCCGTGCCATCGTCGCCGCTCGTCTACTCCGCCAACGTCGGACTTCCCGGCGTCAGCGCGACCGCGGCGACGTTGTGCTTCAGCGACGCCGACGCGACGACGCCCGGCGTCCAGCCGGCGCTCGACCCGGCCAAGGTGGCCGGCAAGATCGTTGCCTGCGACCGGGGTAGTAACGCCCGCGTGGACAAGAGCCTCGCGGTCCGCAACGCCGGCGGCGTCGGCATGATCCTCATGAACCCATCGCCAAACTCACTCAACGCCGACTTCCACTTCGTGCCGACCATCCACGTCGACGAGGTCACGAGGGCTGCAATCCTCGCGTACATCTCGTCGGCTGGTGCCGGTGCGACGGCGAGCCTGTCGGCGGCCACGCGGATAACGGTCGAGGCACCGGCAATGGCGGCGTTCTCGTCCAACGGGCCCGCGCTCGCCGGTGGCGGAGACCTGCTCAAGCCGGACATCACGGCGCCCGGCGTCGACGTCATCGCCGCGGTCTCGCCCCCGGGCGACAACGGCAACGGCTACGACGCCTTCTCCGGTACGTCGATGTCGAGCCCACACATCGCGGGCATCGCCGCCCTGCTCATCGGCAAGAACCCCGGCTGGACGCCGATGTCGGTGAAGTCGGCAATGATGACGACCGCCAGCCAGACGGACAACGCCGGCAAGCCGATCCTCGGCCCGAGTGGCTCCTCCAACGCCACGCCGCTGAACTTCGGGTCCGGCCATGTCACGCCCGCGCCGGCGTTCGATCCGGGTCTCGTCTATGACTCGGGCCTGGCCGACTGGGTGCGGTACGGATGCGGCATCGGCCAGATGCAGCTGGTGTTCGCGCCGTCCGTGTGCAACTCGTTCGGGTCGATCGACGCGAGCAACCTGAACTACCCGACGCTCGCGGTCGGCGACCTCGCGGGCAGCCAGACGCTGACCCGCACGGTCACCAACGTGACCGACGACGGCGGGATCTACGACGTGCGAGTGTCGGCGCCGGCCGGGACCAGCGTCACGGTCAGCCCGACCCGTCTCATGATCGGGGCGGGCAAGTCGAAGTCGTACACGGTGAAGATCAGCCGGACCACCGCCGCCCTCGGCGCGTGGACGTTCGGGTCGCTCACGTGGGTGGAGAAGAAGGGCAACACCAGCCCGCACAGCCACGCCGTACGCAGCAACATCGCCGTTCGCCCGGTGGCCATCGCGGCCCCGTCGGAGATCTCCGGATCGGGTACGAGCGGCTCGGCAGCGGTGTCGGTCATGCCGGGTTACACGGGCACCCTCACCGCCACGCCGCACGGCCTGGCGGCCGACGGTGGGACGGTGTTCAACCTGACGGGTACGAACACCAACTTCAACCCGGCCGCTCCGGCGGCTGGTCCCGCGGTCGGAATGGCGACGGTCAACGTACCCGCAGGCAGCCGGCTGGCCAGGTTCGCGACCTCTGACGCTGACTATGCGGCCGGGATGGACCTCGACGTGTTCGTCTACACGGCCGGCACCACGACCCTCGTGGGCAGCAGCGCCGGCGGCACCGCCGAGGAGTCCGTGACCCTCACGGCGGCGGGAAGCTACGACATCTATGTCGTGGTGTTCGCGCAGCCGGGCGGTGCGACCGGACCGGTGAACGTGCAGTTCCACTCGTTCGTTGTCCCGGCCGCGGCCAGTAGCCTGACCGCGACACCAGCCAGCCAGTCCGTCACGACCGGGGTCCCGGCGACGGTGACGGTCGGCTGGAGTGGCCTCACCGCGGGTACGCGCTACCTCGGCGTGGTCGATTACACCGACGGGTCGGCCCCGATCGGATCAACGATCGTGGCGGTGACCGGATAGCGCGGGGCGACGGCGGCTGAGCGCCGTCACAGGTGGACACGGCCGGCGGGTCCTGCTCTCGGGACCCGCCGGCCGCGCCGTGTACGATCGCGGAACCAAACCAATGAGGACCAAGTCGTACGCCTATGAAACGGTGCGTTCTCGTCCTTTCCGCGGTGCTCCTCGCGGGGTGCGCAACAGGAACCACTCCCACCTCGCCGCGTGAGCCTTCGACGGCATCGGAGTCGCCCATGCCGAGCACCCCGTCGTCCTCGAACCGGGAGCCCTCCCCGAGGCCGCAGCCCTCGCGTAAGCCGCCAGTGTCACCGAAACCGCAGACCGAAATCACGGTCGTTGGGGTCGTGGAGGCGGGCGTCGAACACGGATGCACCATGCTCCGGACGGCTGGCCCGTTGTACCAGCTGGTTGGCAGCGCCGACGCGAGGATTAGGCCCGGCGCGCGGCTGGCGGTGCGCGGCCGGCCCAACCCGAACCTGATCACCACCTGCCAGCAGGGCATTCCGTTCCAGGTCGTCGAGGTGCACGCCGCGGATTGAACCGCGGCGTTCGGGCCTGCGTGCCCCTTGAGGGACCTTTTCGAAGGGGTCCAATCAGAAAGGGGATCAACGTGACGAGACGTCCCATTCTGCGTCCCGCGCTGGTCGCGGCTGCGGCGCTCGCGCTCCTGGCCGGCGCCGCCACGGCCTACGCCGACGTACCACCTCCCCACTTCATGCAGGTCAATCAGGTGTCCGACACCGGCGGCCCGGCGGCCGCGCTGACGGACGACAACGCGGTGAACTCCTGGGGTCTGGCGTTCTCTCCCAGCAGCCCGCTGTGGGTGGCGAACAACGGCACCAACACGGCGACCCTGTATGCCGGCGGTCTTAACGGGGCGCCGGTGACCAAGGTCGGCCTGACCGTCACGATTCCCGGCGGCGCGCCGACCGGTCAGGTCTTCAACGGCGACTCGAACTCGTTCATCGTGACCGGCCCTAACGGGTCGGGCCCGGCCCGCTTCATCTTCGACAGCGAAGAGGGCGAGATCACCGGCTGGAACCCGACCGCGGCGCCCACCACCGCGATCGTGGCGGCGAAGGTGGACGGGGCCATCTACAAGGGCCTGGCGCTGCTGGTCACGAATGCGGGTCCCATGCTGCTCGCGGCGGACTTCCACAACGCGCGCATCGACGTGTTCGACGCCTCATTCCAGCAGGTGGTCCTGCCGGCGTCCGCGTTCCATGACCCCGACCTGCCGACGGGGTACGCTCCGTTCAACGTCGCAGTGTTGGCCGGGTCCGTCTACGTCGCGTACGCCAAGCAGGACGTGGACGCCGAGGACGAGGCGGCCGGGCCGGCTCGCGGCTTCGTCGACCGTTACGCCACCGACGGCCAGTTCATCGAGCGGGTCGCGAGCCACGGCACGCTCAACGCGCCCTGGGGGCTGGCCATCGCGCCGGCCAGCTTCGGTTCCTTCGCCGGCGACCTGCTGGTGGGGAACTTCGGAGACGGGCGCATCAACGTCTTCCACGGCACGGAGTTCCTCGGCCAGCTGCGCGACCAGAACAACCACAAGATCACGATCGATGGCCTGTGGGCACTGCTGCCCGGCACCGCGAGCACCGGCGGGACCGGGACGGTCTGGTTCAGCGCCGGTCCGGACGAGGAGTCGCACGGGTTGGTCGGTCAATTGATCCCGACGAGCTGAGAGAGGGGGGGCGGAATGGCCATCACCCGTGGGTTGCTCGCAGTCCTTGAGGCAAAGCCCGGCAAGGGCGACGACCTCGCGGCGTTCCTCCAGCAGGGCCGCGCGCTGGCGGCCGCCGAGTCCGGGACCGTGACGTGGTACGCGTTCCGACTGAGCGACACCAGCTACGGCATCTTCGACACGTTCGAGGACGAGGAGGGGCGACAGGCACACCTCAACGGCGAGATCCCCGCGGCCCTGGCGAAGGTCGGTCCCGACCTGCTCGCCGCGGACCCCGACATCCGACAGATCGACGTCATAGCGGTCAAGTAGTCGGGTCCCTGCCGGCGGGCGCGGCCGAGCCGCGCCCGCCGGCGCATCAGGACCAGTGGCCGAGCCACGACCAGTGACTCGCCAGCCACCGGTGCAGACCGGCCACGTGGTCGGTCCCGGCGTCGATCCATGAGTAGCGCCCGCTCATGGCCATCAAGGCGAGCGTGGCCGCCGCGAGCCCCAGCAGCGCACCGAGCGCCGCGGTGCCCCGCCCGGTGCCGCCGGGCCGACCGGCGTGCGCCAGGCCCACGGCCGAGAGCAGCGTGCCGATCA
>DASXRQ010000170.1:0-2446 GCA_036506495.1 Micromonosporaceae bacterium
GCGGCCACGGACACGGTCCGCCACACGCGCGGCGCCGGCCGGCCCGTACGCGGGTCGAGGATGTGGTGCACCAGCTCCCCCGGCCGCGCCCAGGTCCGGCTCGCGGTGCTGGACGTGGCGAGCGCCGCGCCGGCCGGCAGGCGCACCGTGCAGTGCGGGTCGCCGGGCCGGTCCTGGACCAACACCCGCCAGCCGCCGTCCGGCGCGGGCCCGGCGGTGGCGATGTCGCCGCCGAGCGCGACCAGCGCCCCGGTGCCGAGCCCCGACGCGACCGCGGCGGTGGCGCGATCGGCGGCCACGGCCTTCGCGGTCGCACCCAGGTCCAGCAGCACCCCGGACGGGACCGTCAGCTCGCGCTCGCGCAGCGTGACCGCGCGCCAGTCCGGGGCCGGGAAGACCTGGACCGCCGGCGCCACCTGCCGCCCGGTCAGCGCGGCGAAGTCGCGGTCGTAGCCCAGCCCGCAGAGTGCGGCGCCCACGGTCGGATCGACATCGCCGCCGGTCTGCTCGGCCGCCTCGAGCGCGGCCGCGATCAAGACGGCGAGCAGCGGGCTGACCCGGACCGGCCGGGGCGACCGGGCCGCGGCGTTGAGCTCGGAGTCGGGGCGGAACCGGCTACAAACCGCGTCGACCGCGGCCAGCTCGGCCCGGACGATCGCGGCCGCTTCGGTCACCGTGGCGGGCTCCGTAACGACGATGCGCGCCACGGTGCCCCACACCGGCCATTGCACTGTGTCCGTGCCGACCGGCAGGGTCTCGACGAGCGGCATCTCAGGACCCCCCGGAGGTGGCCTGGCCGGAGCCGTCGGCGCCGCTCGAGATCGACGGCGAATCGGCTGACGACGAAGACGACGACGGCGAAGAGGACGAACCCGACGACGAAGACGACGAAGACGAGCCGGTCGACGACGATTCCGTGGTAGGTGAGCTCGAGCTCGATGCGGCGTGCGCCGCCACAGCGGCCGCCACCGTCCCGGCGAGGCTGGCGGCCACCAGCCCCACGGTGATCGCGGTCGTGCGTCGCAGGCCCGTGTCCCGGTCCATCACTGGTCCCCCTCTTCGTTGACCACTCAACGAATCGTGGCCGGTGACCCTCTCCCTGCCCTGTGGCGGTCCTGGGCGGATCCTGTGAAGCCGCCGGATCTTCGCCAAGCCGGGCACAAGAACCCGCCGCGGGCGCCGCACTTTTCCCTTGGTGCACATAACTACGTGAGTTGACGCGGGCGTCACCCGCGCGTGATTGCCTAGCGTCCTGCCCACGGCCAGACGAGGAGTCCCGCATGTCGCAACCCGCCACCGTCATCCCGCAGCACACGCTCGATGACATCGCCGAGGTCAACGCCACCGGCCTCACGCCGGTGGTCTTCATCCACGGCCTGTGGCTGCTGCCCAGCAGCTGGGACCGCTGGGCGGAGGTGTTCAAGGCGGCGGGCTACGCGCCCATCACGCCCGGCTGGCCCGACGATCCCGAGACCGTCGCGGAGGCGAACGCGAACCCCGAGGTCTTCGCCAACAAGACGATCGGCCAGGTCGCCGACCACTACGACGCGGTGATCGGCAAGCTCGACAAGCAGCCCGCGGTGATCGGCCACTCGTTCGGCGGCCTCCTCGCGATGATCGTCGCCGGACGGGGGCTGTCGGCGGCGACCGTGGCGATCGACGCGGCACCGTTCCGGGGCGTGCTGCCGCTACCGATCTCCGCGCTGCGATCCGGGGCGCCGGTGCTGACCAACCCCGCGAACCGGCACAAGGCCGTTCCCCTGACCTACGAGCAGTTCCGGTACGCGTTCGCGAACGCGGTCAGCGAGGAGGAGGCGCACGAGCTGTACGAGACGTACGCCGTCCCCGCGCCGGGCGCGCCGCTGTTCCAGGCGGCGGCCGCCAACCTCAACCCCTGGACCGAGGCCAAGGTCGATACGGAGAACCCGTACCGAGGTCCGCTGCTGATCATCTCCGGCGCCAAGGACCACACGGTTCCGCGCGCGATCTCGGACGCCGCCTACAAGCAGCAGCTCAAGAACCCGGGGACCACGGAGTTCGCCGAGATCCCCGACCGCGGTCACTCGCTGACCATCGACCACGGCTGGCTGGAAGTGGCCCAGACGTCCCTGGCGTTCATCGAGCGCTTCACCGAGCGTTGACCTACTCCCAGCGGAAGAGCTTTGCGGCTGCCGTCAGCGACGCCGCGGCCCAGACGGCCAGGCTCAGCCAGATCGTTCCGGGGATCGCGGTCCCGGTCGTCAGGGCGTCGCGCAGTGCCTCGGCATGCGCGGCGAGCGGCAGCAGGAAGTAGCCGGCCCGGCCGAGGTCGGGCTCGGCGAACATGATGCCGCCCAGCGCCAGCATCACGACGTAGATCAGCGTCGCCGCCGCCGTCGTCGTCTCCGGCTTGAGCCGGCTGGCGATGACGAGCGCCAGTCCGCAATAGGCGGCGGTGGCGAGGACG
>DASXRQ010000171.1:0-23384 GCA_036506495.1 Micromonosporaceae bacterium
GGGAGCGAACGCCGGCATCGGCATCTCGCTCGGCGATGACTGCGTGGTCGAGGCTGGCTGTTACATCACCGCCGGCTCGAAGCTCACCCTGCCCGACGCGCGGGTCGTCAAGGCACGCGAGCTGTCCGGGGCCAGCGGCGTGCTCTACTGGCGCAACTCGGTCACCGGGGCGCTCGAGGCGCGGCCGCGTACCGGGTCCGGCATCCAGCTCAACGCCGCACTGCACACGAACGACTGACGCCTCTCCCGCCGATCCCTCGCCCCTCCCCTCGCCCTTCCCCTCGCCCAACTTCGTCAAAGTCGGGCGGATAGGGGCCGCCCGAGACCCCAACTTCGACGAAGTTGCGAGGGGAGCCGCGGCCGGCCACCCGCGTCAGAGGTTGATCATGTGACCGGCGAGGCCGTGGATCGCCTCCTTGACCGCCTCACCGAGTGTCGGATGTGCGTGCACGTTGCGCGCGACCTCATAGACCGTCAGGTCCCACTGCTGTGCGAGTGTCAACTCCGGGAGCAGCTCGGTGACGTCCGGTCCGATCAGATGGGCGCCGAGCAGCTCGCCGTGGCGCGCGTCGCTGAGGATCTTCACGAACCCGACCGTGTCGCCCAGCCCGTGCGACTTGCCGTTGGCGGTGAACGGGAACTTCGCCACGCGTACGTCATGGCCGCGCTCCCGCGCCTGCGCCTCGGTCCAGCCGAAGCTGGCGATCTGCGGCTGGCAGTACGTGGCCCGCGGGACCATCACGTAGTCCAGCTCCATCGTCTCCGCGTCCGCGATCGTCTCCGCGGCGACGATGCCCATCGCCTCGGCGGCGTGCGCGAGCATCAGCTTCGCGGTGACGTCGCCGATCGCGAAGATGTGCGGAACGCTCGTGCGGCACCGCCCGTCCACATCGATGGCCCCGCTGTCGGTCAGCTTGACGCCCGTACGCTCGAGGCCGTAGCCGTCGACCCGCGGCTGGAAGCCGATGGCCTGCAGCACCTTGTCGGCCTCGAGCGTCCGCTGCCCGTCGCGGTCGGTCACGGTGACCCGCACCCGGTCGCCGACCTCCTCGATCCCGTCCACCCGGGTGGACGTCAGCGCCTGGATGCCGAGCCGCCGGAACCGTCGGCCCAGCTCGGCGGAGACCTCCTCGTCCTCCAGCGGCACGAGACGCTCGAGGAATTCGACGATCGTCACGTCGACGCCGTAGTTGCGCAGCACGTACGCGAACTCGACCCCGATCGCCCCGGCGCCGGCGATGACGATCCTGGCCGGCAGCTCTGCGCTGAGGATCTGCTCCTCGTACGTGACCACGCGCTCGCTGAGTGATGTCCCGGGCAGTAGCTTCGTCGTCGCCCCGGCGGCGATGATGCAGTGGTCGAACGTCAACGTCTCCGTGGATCCGTCCTCGAGCGCCACGGACAGCGTGTGCGGGTCGACGAACGTGCCCCGGCCGTCGTACTGCCTGATGTTGTTCTTCTTCATCAGGTAGTGCACGCCGCGCACGCGGCCGTCGGCGACCTTGCGGCTGCGGTCGAACGCCACTCGGTAGTCGAAGCTGACCTCGCCGACGATGCCGAACGTCCTCGCCTCGCGCGTGAACAGGTACGCGACCTCGGCGTTGCGCAGCAGCGCCTTGGACGGGATGCAGCCGACGTTCAGGCACACCCCGCCCCAGTACCGCTCCTCGACGATCGCCGTGCGCAGGCCGAGCTGGGCGGCCCGGATGGCGGCGACGTATCCGCCCGGACCCGCGCCGAGGACCACCACGTCAAAGTGAGTAGTCATTCCGGAACGGTATCGCCGGACAGCCGAGGAAAGAGCGGAGTCCCGCGGCTAACCGCGGTCCCGCCCGGGTATCCGCCCCACACCGCCGCGGCGGGGAGCCGGGAGGCGTGGATCGGGCCGGTGATGCCGTCGAGTCCCACCCGCCGCCAGATCTCGGCCGCCGCGCCCGGGATCGCCGGCCAGGCCAGCAGGGCGACGATCCGCAGCGCATCCAGCACGTCGCCGATCGCCCTGGTCGCGTCCGGATCCGCGGGCGCCGCCGCCCACGGCCGCACCGAGACGAGGTACGCGTTGGCCGCCGCGACGAGCCGCCAGGTGGCCGCGAGGGCGGCCGCGGGCTGATCGTCGGACCAGGCGGCGGCGGCCTCGTCGACCGCCCGGGCCGCGACCGTCGACAGTGGAGGGTTCGAAGCGGGTGCGGGACCGAGTCCGTCGTGGCGGGTACCCACGAGGGCTGTCACCCGCGCCACCAGGTTCCCCAGCGTGTTGGCCAGATCCGCGTTGTACCGGGCGACCACGCCCGCGACCGAGAAGTCGCCGTCGGGCCCGACGGGTGTCGAGCGCAGCAGCGCGTACCGCAGCCCGTCCGCGCCGACGAGGTCGATCAGGTCGTCGAGGGTCGCCGATGACGCGCGCCGTCCCGACTTGGAGATCTTGTCGCCGCGGTCGAGCAGGAAGCCGTGCACGGTGACCCGATCCGGCGGCTCGAGACCGGCGCCGAGTAGGATCGCCGGCCAGTAGATCGCGTGGAACCGCAGGATGTCCTTGCCGATGAGATGGTGCGCGGGCCACCACGAGGAGCCGGATCCCGGCGTCCACCCGCCCGCCGTCAGGTACGCCCCGAGCGCGTCGAACCAGACGTACGCCACCTGCTTCGGATCCCACGGCAGCGGCACGCCCCACGAGATGGAGGCCCGGCTGATCGAGAAGTCGGCCAGCCCCTGCCGGAGCAGGCCGAGCGCCTCGTTGCGCCGGATCGCCGGTCGAACCGCGTTCGGACAACGCGCGTACCAGTCGGCGAGCGACGGCCCGCACGCGGATAGCCGGAAGAACCAGTTCTCCTCGCTGACCCACTCGGTCGGGCGCCGGTGGATCGGGCACACGTCGACGGCGGCGTACGCCTCGCAGCCAACGCAGTACCGCCCCTCGTACCGACCCAGCTCGACGAGCCCGCGGTCGTACACTCGCTGGAGCAGCGCCGTCGCCACCTCGCGGTGCCGCTCCTCGGTGGTGCGCACGAAGTCGTCGTACCCGATGCCGAGCCGGTCCCACGCGGCCCGGAACCGCGCCGCGTTGGCCGTGGCCAGCGTGGCGGGCGCGACCCCGGCAGCCTCCGCCGCGCGCTGCACCTTGAGGCCGTGCTCATCGGTGCCGGTGATGAGCCGGGTCGGTCGGCCGTTGAGCCGGTGCCATCGGGAGAGCGCGTCGGCAATCACGGTCGTGTACGCGTGTCCGATGTGCGGGGCGTCGTTGACGTAGTAGATGGGCGTGGTCAGGTAGGTCATGGCAGCCTCCACTGTGGACAGGAGGGAGCCCTGGAAACGCGCGAACGGGCCCCTCCGTCGAGGGACCCGTTCGCGCCGAGATCAGCGCACCGCGACTAGCGTCGGCCCCCTCGGGGCCGGCGCATGGACAGAGCGTGGGCAGCGGTACGCATGCGACGAACGATAGCTCGGATCAGTCCGGCCGGCCCGTTAATTTCGTCGGCTGGGTGATCGTGAACCGGGCCTCGATGTTTGCGTGCACGGTCTGCTGCTGCGGGTCGAGGTCCAGCTCCGGCCCCATCTCCGTGGACGCATCGCGGAACGCCATTGCGCGGCCCATTTGCACCTGCCTGACCACCGGTTGCGCGGTCAGCCCGGCATCGGAGATCTCCAGTAGCCGACCGAGCCGGGCGCCGACCGCCTCGGCGTACTCGGTCGCCCGCGTCACGGCGTCGTCGATCGCGGCCGTGCGCGCCTCGCGGAAGACCGGGCTGCCGGGCCGCAGCTCCCACCACGGCCCGGCCACCGTGGTCTGGTCCTGGTCCGCGAGCTGGAGGATGAGCTCGCCGAGTACTGCGAAGTCCGCGACGGTCACCGTAGTCGAGACGCTGCCGTGGTACGCCGAGACGCGCTCGCCAGATCGCTTGAGCTCCGGGCGTACGACGACGCCGCTCGTCTCCCGCCGCTCGATGGCCTCGCCGTACCCGTCGAGCAGCGCGCGGATCTCTTCGGCCCGCCGGGTCAGCCGGGTCAGCGTGGCCTGGCGGTTCTTGTCCCGCGCAGCGACCGTCACGGAGAAGCGGGCGATCTCCGGCGGCACCTCGCGCACGACCTCGCCGCGAACCGCCACGACCGGTGCGTCCGCATCCGTCATGCCGCGGACGCTACCCCCCTGCGCCCACCTTTCCCGTCGATCTAGGCCGAATGCTGGTGGCTGGAGATCGACTAGCCGGAATTCGCCCTAGATCGACGCGGAGGGCCATGATCGACGGGGGCGGTCACGCCGTGAGGCGCGTGACGGCGGCGGCGACCCGCTCGTCGGTCGCGGTCAACGCCACCCGGACGTGTCGCTCTCCCGCCGGGCCGTAGAACACGCCGGGCGCGACGAGGATCCCCCGTTCGGCGAACCAGTCCAGTGTGGACCAGCACTCCTCGCCCCGACTGGCCCACAGGTAGAGGCCGGCCCCCGAGTCGGAGACGTTGAAACCCGCCTCGCGCAGCGCCGGTAGCAGCGAGGCCCGGCGCCGCGCGTACCGATCGCGCTGCTCCTTGCCGTGCGCCTCGTCGTCGAGCGCCGCGACCATCGCGGCCTGCACGGGGGTGGGCACCATCATCCCAGCGTGCTTGCGGACGGCGAGCAGCTCCGCGACCAGCGCCGGATCGCCGGCCACGAAGCCGGCCCGGTACCCGGCCAGGTTGGACCGCTTGGAGAGCGAATGCACGGCCAGCACCCCGTCAAACGACGACCCGCACACGGCGGGTGAAAGCACGGAGACCGGCGGCGGCCCCTCCCACCCCAGCGTCAGGTAGCACTCGTCGGCTGCCACGACGGCGCCGCGCATCCGCGCCCAGTCGACGACCTTGCGCAGGTGCTCGGGTGGGAGCACCCGGCCGGTCGGGTTCGACGGGGAGTTGACCCAGATCAGCCGCACCCGCGGGGAGGGTCCAACCGCGGTCAGCGAATCCGACCGGACTACCTGGGCGCCGGCCAGCCGGGCGCCCACCTCGTACGTCGGGTAGCACACCGAGGGGATCACGACGATGTCGTCCGGGCCGAGCCCGAGCAGCGAAGGCAGGCCGGCGACCAGCTCCTTGGAGCCGATCGTCGGCAGCACACCGAAACCCGGGGCCGCACCGGACACCGACGCGACCCAGCGGGCGATCGCCTCCCGCAGCCACGGGGTTCCGGCGGTCGGCGGGTAGCCGGGCGCGTCGGCGGCCGCCGCCAGGGCGGCCTGCACGGCGGGTGGCACCGGATCGACCGGCGTGCCGATGGACAGGTCGACCAGGCCACCGGGGTGAGCGGCAGCGCGGCGCTTCGCGGGCTCTAGCACGTCCCAGGGGAAGTCCGGCAGCCCAGCGGAGACCGCGCCCGTCAGTGGGCGTCCTCGCGCCCAGGATGGGCGGCCACCACCGGCACGTCCGAACCAGTCTTGCCGATCTTGGATGCGCCGCCGGGCGAGCCGAGCTCCTCGAAGAACTCGTAGTTCGCGGTGGTGTAGTCCTTCCACTGCTCTGGCACGTCGTCCTCGTAGAAGATCGCCTCCACCGGGCAGACCGGCTCGCACGCCCCACAGTCGACGCACTCGTCCGGGTGGATGTAGAGCATCCGTTCGCCCTCGTAGATGCAGTCGACCGGGCACTCCTCGATGCAAGCCCTATCGAGTACATCGACGCACGGCTCGGCGATGATGTATGTCACGGGTCGTCCTCTCCACATGCCACGCCGCTTTATCCGCGACGCTTTAGAGCCTAGTATCCCGACCCACGGGGGGACCCCGTGCACCCCCGAAGACTCCCGACCCACGGGGCGATCCCCGAGATCCTCGCTACCTTGCACGGATTGGGCGATCAACTCGCCGCTACCGCGCATTCTGTGCAAGGTTTCGATAGGTGCACCCGCGGAGGCATCGTGCTCACGCCCGATGATGTCGGCCAGCGGGTCGTGGTCCGCCGGGTCGTCGGCGTCCGCCATGGTCGCCCGCTCTACACGGACGCCATCGGCGAGCTGACCGAGCTGACCGAGACCGATCTCAGCCTGGCGACCGGGCGCGGCCCGCTGCGCGTACCCCTGGCGGAAGTTCATCGGGCCAAGCGGGTGCCCGGCCGCCGGCGGCCGACCCGCGCGGAGGTCGCGGCCCTGGAGCTCGCCGCCGACGAGGCGTGGCCGGCGCCCGTGCGGGAGCGGCTCGGCGACTGGTGGCTGCGGGCGGCCGGCGGGTGGACCGGGCGGGCCAACTCGGCGCTACCGATCGGCGATCCGGGTCTGCCGCTGGCCGCGGCCGTCGACGCGGTCGAGCGGTGGTACGCCGCGCACGGCCTCCGCCCCCGCGTCAACATCCCGCTACCGCTGGCCGCCGCGGTGAACGCGGAACTCGACGCCCGCGGCTGGCTGACGGCGCCACCGGTGCTCGTGCAGACCGCGCCGCTGGCGACCGTCCTCGACGCGGTGCCGCAGCGGCCGGACCTGCCGCCGGTTCGTCTGGAGGCCGGACCGTCGCCGGAGTGGCTAGCGATCGCCGGCGGGCGCAAGGGCACCCCACCGGCCGCCGCGCGCCGCCTGCTCACCGACGTGGGCGAGGTGCGTTTCGCGCACGTGTACGCCGAGGAAGGGCCGCTCGTCGCCATCGCCCGCGGCACGGTCACCGGTGGCGGGCGCTGGCTCGGCCTTGTTCTGGTCGAGGTCGTGCCGCCCGCCCGGCGGCGAGGGCTGGCGCGCCACGTCGTCCGGTCGTTGGCCGAGTGGGCGGCCGGGCGCGGCGCGACGGACGCGTTCCTCCAGGTGGAGGAGCACAACGTCGAAGCGGTGGCCCTCTACGCCCGGCTCGGCTTCACCACGCACCACCGCTACCTGACGAGGTCAGCGCCGGATGACGCGCCTCGGCTTGGCTGACCTGGTCTCGGCGTACCGCTGGAGGGAGCGCGACCGGTAGTCCCAACCGAACGCGGTCGCGATGAGAAAGCCGATGAGTGCGCCGCCGCCGGTGAACGCCGCGTACAGCCAGACCTGCGAGAAGAACACGCCGGCGCCGCCCTTGAACGGCGAGCTGCCGCTGATGAACGGTCCGACGAAGATGGTCAGCAGCAGGCCGCCCACCGCCGCGCCGGTCGATTCGGCCAGCCAGGCGCCGAGCGGGCGGCGCTGCCCCCACACGAACGCGACCACCGCGTAGAGCACGCCGATGGCGACCAGCATGGCCAGTGAGCTGCGGTCCTCCGCCTTGTCGGTGCCGTGGAAGCCGAACCGGGCGACCAGCCGCGCCACCACGTTGATCGCGAACAGGACGGCGCCCAGGATACTTATCCGCAGCCAACGCTCCCTCATTCCGCGCCTCCCAGTCGCGCCAGGTCGGCCCTACGACGCCGGCGCCTTGCCGCAGATGTACTGGGGCTCCGCGTCGTACCGCCAGGTGAACTTCTCCCGCTTGATCTCTTTACCGCCCTTGCGGAAGATGCGCCAGGCATCCTGCGTGAAACCCTCACTACCCTGCGTAGCGATGCACTTGGGATCGTCGTCGACGTAGATCTTCTGCGGCATCGTGACGTTCCGCCGGGCGCTCCACTCGGTGGTCACGCTGTCGTAGAACTTCGTGCTCCACATGGACACCGTGATCGTGCTCCTCGTGTAGGAGGTGTCGATGAGCACGCCGTACGGGGTGTTGTTGCGGAACTTGAGGTCCAGGTCCGGATAGAAGATCGTCGACTCGATCACGGCGGGGTACCGCGAGAAGTAGTACGAGTGGGGCTTGTGCTCGACGTCCTGCAGGCCGGCGTAGTACGCGGCGTTGAAGATCGTCGTGGTGAACTGCGAGGCGCCGCCGCCCACCCCGGGCACGAGCTTTCCGTCCAAGATGACCGGCGCGTCCTGGTAGCCCTCCGCGTACCCGCGGGGACCGGTGTGCCCGTTGAGCGAGAACGTCTCGCCCGGCTTGACGATCGCGCCGTCCACCTGCTTGGCGATCTGGACGATGTTCTGGCTGCGCGGGCTGCTCAGTCCGCCGGTGAAGTGCGTGGTGAACGACGAGACCTGCTCGGTGATGCCGAGCTTGGTCAGGTCCTCGGCGGTGGTCTTCGGTTCGACGGTCACGAGCCGCGCGTGGACCGAGCGGCCGGCCGACTTCGGCAGCACCTCGAGCAGGTCGCTGCTCAGCTTGGCGGTGTCCACGAGCCGTCCGCCGGTGGAGGCGAGCACCTTTGGCGTACCGCCGGCCGTGCTGATCCTGGCCTCCCTGGGCATCGTCTCGATGTTTTCGAGCTGCCGCGCGATCGCGGCACGCAGCTTCCCCGCGTCGACCCGGGGCTTGATCTCGCCCCGGGCGTCCGCGGTCAGCACGAGGCTCTTGGCGATCGCGGCCGGTCCGACGACGAGCGTGCCTGCGGGAGTGTTGACGACGACCGGCGCGGCCACCGCCGGCCGGGCCAGCTCGGACAGCAACCGATCGACGTCCGCAGCGGTGGTCACCGGCTCGATGTTCGCCAGCGGCACGTCCACCTGCCCGGTGCGCAGCCAGCCCTTGGTGATCGCTCCGACCGCGGCCGCCTGGGTCACCCGTCGCCCGGCCTTCGGGTACGTCGGCTTCGGCGTCGTGCCGTCGAACGTGATCGCCGGCAGCACCATCGTCTGGCCGGCCTTGTCCGCGATCGGCTTCAATGCCGCGGTCAGCTTCTCACCGTCGACGGTGACCACCGGGTCCACCTCGTGGCCGCCGAAGAGCCCGGCGATGGGGTTGCGACCCGCGTTCGCCGCGGCGTTCGCGGTCGCATCGAGGTCGACGGACAGCCCGACGTCCGCCGGCTTGAGCTGTGTCCGCTGCGCGCCGACGCGTACCGTCACCGGCTGACGCTCGCGGTCGGCCAACCCCGCCCGGAGCGTCGCGACCGCCTCGGCACGGTCCTTGCCGCCGAGGTCGATGCCCAGCACGGTGGTGCCGCGCGGGATATCGCCGGCGTACGCGACGGCCGCGCCGACACCGAGCGTCGCGGCCAACGCCGCGAGCGTGGTGGCGGCGGCCAGCGCGATGCGTCGGTGGGCGCGCAGGACCGGGGGAATACGCATGCGAGACTTCCGCGGGATCATGTGGGGGCGGCGAGATCGACTACCGATGGTACGAGGCAGGCGGTCCGTCACCCAAGCGCATCGCGGGCAAATGCGACATAGCTAACCCCCTCAGCACCATGGTCAACACAACTACATGGACCTTGGCGCCTCAACTCGAGCCGAGGCCGCAGTCTCCATAGAGTTGTGATGATCTAGGGGCGACGTCCGACGCCGAGGCCCAGGTCTGGCGGGTGCCGGCCCAGAATCAGTCGGGATGCCCCGATTGCGAAGGCGACGCTCCCGGCGAGCGTCGTGGTGATCCCGACCCAGTTGTTCCCGGTGAGCAGCAGGTCGCCCTCGGCCGTTTGGCCCGAGGCGGGCAGGAACACCGCGAACCAGGCCAAGGCCGGCAGGGCGACCGCCCACCGCCGCCCGGTGACGGCATAGGTGAACCATACCAGCGTGAGGTTGCCCAACACCGCCAACAGCACGGACACGCCGACCAGCACCGTGCCGATCCGCAGCGGGACCAGAAACACCTCAAGGACCCCGCTGGCCACCGCCGCCACGACGGCGACGAGCAGGCCCAACAGGCGCAGAATCAGGTCGTTCCGTCGGGCCGGCTCGGCGCCCGGACCCGGTTCGGAGCGGCCCGGACCGGTGGCAGCCGGGCCGATCACAACGGCGTCCGGTGTCGTCACTTCGTCGCCGGTACGCCGGCGAACAGGTCGCTCTCCCACCCGTACGGCCCCTCGCCGGATCCCTTCTCGCCGACCGCGAGGGTGTAGTACTCCACGCCCATGAACTCGCTACCGAAGTTGGCGGCCATCGAGTAGAGCCAGGAGTCGGCCGGAATCTGTGTCGCGTGCGCGCGCAGCGCGGCGGTCTTCGCCTCATGCTGGTCGGTCGCGTCGATGCGCGCCGCGACCTCGGTGTCCGGCGTGCCGAACGGAAAGTCGTCGACGTGTTCGATGCCGGCGAACGGGTTGTCGGCGGACTCACCGAACGCGGTGATCCCGGCCTCGAGCACGCTCTTCGGGATCGTCGCCCAGTAGATCTTCGCGGGACCGAAGCCCTCGGCGGCCGCCAGTTCCGAGGCGCGCATGGCCACGCGGTGCGACTGGATGTGGTCCGGGTGCCCATAGAACCCGTTCTCGTCGTAGGTCACGACGATCTGCGGACGCACCTCTCGCATGATCTCGAGCAGGTGGCGGGACGCATCATCCAGGTCGGCCCGCCAGAAGCAGCGGGGGTGCTCGTTCGCGGGCGTACCCATCATGCCGGAGTCCCGGAACCGACCGGCACCGCCGAGAAAGCGGTGGTCGGACACGCCCAAGGCTTCGCAGGCCGCGGCCAGCTCCGCGATGCGGTACCCGCCCAGTTGGTCGGCCTCGAACGCGGCGAGCAGGGCCAACTCCGGGACGTGGATCTCGCCTTCCTCGCCGAGCGTGCAGGTGACGAGCGTGACGTGCGCGCCGGCGGCCGCGTAATACGCCATGGTGGCGCCCGTGGTGATCGCTTCGTCGTCCGGGTGCGCGTGCACGAAGAGGATCCGACGGGCGGCGGAAATCGTCACGCCGATCACTCTACGCCGGCCGATGATCACGACGATCAGGGACATACCGGCTGCACAAACATGGTCCGATTCGCTCGCGGAATGTCCGCGGAGGCGTCACGATCGCTGGCGTGGAGTATCCCGAACTCGCCTGGCGTACGCACCGATTCACGGCCGGCGCGCCGTGGGCCGTGACGATCTCCTCGGACGGTGCCCGGGTAATGTTCCTGCGGGCGGCGGGGCCGGACGACCCGGCGGACCGAGTGTGGGTCCTCGACCCCGCCACCGGTGCCGAGCGGCTCGTCGCCGACCCGGCCCGACTGGGCGGATCCGGCATCGACCGGTACGCGACCGACTCCCGCGCCCGCGTGGCGGCGCTGACCGTCGGCGGGCGCCTGTTCGGGGCCAACGTGCCGACCGGCGAGGTCGTCGAGCTGCCGGTCGCGGCGGCGCCGACGGACGCGCGGCCGGATCCGACCGGTCGACGGATCGCGTACGTGGCCGGCGGCGCCCTGCATGTCGTCGGGTCGGAGGGCAGGGACAGCATGCTCGCCGGCGAGAGCGCGGACGGCCTGCGGATCAGCTGGGGTGTGGCGGAACCGCAGGCGGCAATCCACTTCGGCCGCACCCGCGGATATTGGTGGGCCCCGGACGGGGACTCCATCCTCGCCGCCCGGGTGGATCAGACCCGGGTCGAGCCGGGACCGGCCGCGGGCGGTCCTGCGGCCGGGGCGCTCACGGCCGAGGTCACCCTGCACCTGCTCGACCTGGATGGCGGCTGGGTCGACGTGCACTGGGACCGCGAGACGTACCCGTACCTGGTCGCCGTGGACTGGTCCGCCGACGGCGGCCCCGGCGGGCCGCTGATCACCGTCCTGCGCCGGCTGCAGCAACACGGCCTCGTGCTTTCGGTCGACCCGCGCACCGGCGAGACGCAGGTGCACGCCGAACTCGCCGACCCGCGGTGGGTGGAGCCCATCGCGGGTACCCCACGCCACCTCGCCGATGGCCGGGTGTTGGTCGGCGGGGAGCTGGCCCACGACGGGTACGACTCCCGCTGCCTGTTCGCGGACGGCACGCTGCTGACCCCGCCCGGGCTGTACGTACGGCGCGTGGTCGGCCTGATCGGCGGCGTCGACCCGGCCGGCGTCGACCGGCTCGGCGGCGGCGGCCGGGCCGGCGGCGGCCGGGACCTGCTCGTGGAGGCGACCGAGGGCGAGCCCAGCGAGCAACACCTCTACCGGGTCCGCACGGCGATCGGCGCGATCGGCGTTGACGCCCGCCGGCTCACCGGGGCGCCCGGCTGGCACACCGCGGCCGTCGGCGGCGGGCTCGTCGCGATCGGAGCGGAGTCGCTCGACCACGCCGGTACGCAGTGGTCGATTTGGCGGGGCGACACCCAGCTCGCGACGATTCCCTCGTACGCCCCGATGCCGCCGTACGCGCCGAGGCCCGGCCTGACCCGGGTGACCGACCGCCGGCTGCCGGCCGCCGTCCTCTACCCGAGCCAGCACATGGCCGGCCGCCGGCTGCCCGTGCTCGTGGACGTGTACGGCGTGCCGGGCCGGCAGGAGGTGCGGGCGGCGCGCGACGCGTGGCTGGAGCGGCAGTGGTTGGCCGACGCCGGGTTCGCGGTGGTCGTCGTGGACAACCGCGGTACGCCGGGTGTGGCGCCCTCGTTCGAGAAGGTTGTCCACCGCCGGCTGGCCGACGTGGCGCTCGCCGACCAGGTGGAGGCGCTGGCCGCGCTCGCCGAGAAGCATCCCGACCTCGACCTGTCACGGGTCGGCGTACGCGGTCGTGGGCTCGGCGGCTGGCTGGCCGCGTTGGCGGTGCTGCGCCGACCGGACGCCTACCGGTGCGGGGTCGCCGAGTCGCCGGTGACCGACTGGGTACGGTACGACGCGGCGTACAGCGAGCGGTATCTCGGCCTGCCCGACGACGGCACCGATGTGTACGCCCACCACTCACTCGTCGAGGTGGCCGCCGAGCCGCCTCTCCACGCCGACGACGCGCGCCCGTTGCTGATCGTCGACCCGGTCGACGACGAGCACGGCCTGTCGGCGGCGCTGCGGGCGACGGGGCGGCCGCACGAGCTGTTCGCCACCCCCGCTGAGGGCGGAGCCGCCGTGCTCAGGCGCGAGCTGGATTTCCTGCGGGCCCAGCTGGGCGGGTAACGCGATGCGGGGCCGGCCAGCCCCCGTGGCTGGCCGGCCCCGCCGAGCCGCGTCACTAGATCACTACTGTTTGACGAACGCGTTCGTGAACATCGGGTAACCGAAGATGCTGCCCACGAATACGGCGCCGAGCTTGCTGCCGTACAGGTAGTAGGCCACATCGACGTAGAGCGGCACCGCCGGCGCGAGCTCCTTCATGATCCGCTCGTCCAGGTTGCCCCACTCCTTCGCCTGGTCCTGCGGGCTGAGCGCCAGGACCCGGTCGAACTCGGCGTTGATGGCGTCATTGTTGATGTACGACGTATCGCTGTTGCCCTCGGCCTTGATGCTGCGCCCGTCGAAGAGCACCGGCAGGATCGACGCGCCACTGGGCCAGTCAGCGGCCCACGAGTCGAGATAGAGGTCCCACGGGTTGGACTTCTTCTTCGTCTCGTCGAGCATGCTGTCCGCCGGCGTGGTGCGTACGATGATCTTGAAGCCGGCCTTCTCCAGGTTGTTCTTCAGCTGTGTACCGATCTTCTGCGAGTCCGAGGAGTCGCTGATCGCGAGCACGAGCTGCGGCGTCTTGCCGGCGAGCAGCTCCTTGGCCTTGTCGGGGTTGCCGGTCGGGCCCGCCGGGTACGTGTCGAACGCCTTGTAGCCGATCGTCGACGGCGGCATCAGCGTGGTGATCGGCGACGCGAGCGTCTCGCCGCCCAGCGTCTGGATCAGCCCCTGTCGGTCGATCGCGTAGTTCAGCGCCTGGCGCACGGTCAGGTCGGTGACCCGCTGCGTGTTGATGGTCAGTCGGTTCGCGCTCGGCGTCGGCTCGAGTAGCGTCCGGCTCTTCAGCGACTGGTCCGAGGTGACCCGCGAGACGAGCGAGCTCGGGATGCCGTTCCAGGCCAACGCGGTCTGGTCGGGGCCGCTGTCGGCGATGACCCGGTTCACCTGCGCATCGGCGTCGGGGCCGAACTGCCAGACGAACTTGTCCGGGTACTGGTGGCGCACCGGGTCGGTGTTCGGGTCCCACTGGTCGTTGCGGTCGAGCACAAGCTCGACGCCGACGGTGTTCTTCGTGACCTTGTACGGGCCGGACGAGAAGGGCTGGTTGTCCATGTCGACGCCCTTGTCCTTCTCCGGCTTCAGCGGCGCGGTCGCCGGCAGCGACGCGGCGAACGGCAGGTCGCAGTGTGGCTTGTCGAACTCGAACCGGATCGTCTTGGCGTCCGGAGTGGACAGGCCCGGCGGCAACGCCGACTTGTTGGCCTTGAAGTCGAACTTCGACGCGTAGTCGCCGGTACCGGCCAACCACTCCTGGATGTACGTCGGGCCGCCGGACAGGTCGGGGTCGAACGAGCGGGCGATGCCGTACGCGACCTCCTTCGAGGTGATCGCACTGCCGTCCTCGAACTTGAGGCCGTCCTTGATCTTGAACTCCCAGGCCTTGCAGTCGTTGTTGACGTTCGTGCCTGGCGTCTCCGCGAGGTCGCCGACCAGCGTGACGTGGCCTTTCCCGTCGTCCTTCCAGGTCGTCAGGAACCGCGAGTAGAGCGGCGAGGCCGACAGGCCTGCGAACGAGTAGACCCGCTGCGGGTCGAGGTGCGAGATCTGGGTCTCGCGGATGATGGTGACCGTGCCGCCCTTGGTCGCGCCCTGCACCTCGGGTGCCGGACCGCGCGAGTCCTTCGGGTCGGTGGCGATGACGCCGGTCGGCTTGCGGTTGGCGTCAACCCCGCTCGAGGAACCCTCGTTCTTGCCGCACGCCCCGAGCGCCAGCACAAGCGCGACCGCGCCGCCGAGGGCGGCCGCTTGTCGAATTCTCATGTCTCCTCCCATTTTCGCCAGGTCTGCGATGCGTCGTCGGATCGCGCCAGTCGGATCGCGCGAGTCAGATCGCGCTGTCGTGTGTCGCGTTCGAAAGAAACCTACGAGCTGTGTAGCAGATGGCGATAAGTTTCGCCATACCCGATCGACCGAAACCCGTCATGCGAGGCGTACGCGTGGGTCGATGAACGCGTACAACACGTCCACGAGCAGGTTGGCGGCGACGATGAAGAACGCGGCGAACAGAACCGTCGCCATGATCGTCGGTAGATCTCCGAGCCGCACGGCGTCGACCGCGGTCCGGCCCATGCCCTGCAACCCGAACGTGGTCTCGGTGATGACCGTGCCGCCGAGCGCACCGCCCACGTCGAGCCCGGCGATGGTCACGATCGGCGTGATCGCCGCGCGAAGGGCGTGCCGGGCGTACACCATCCGCTTGGGCAGGCCCTTGGCCCGGGCCGTGCGCACGAAGTCCTCGGAGAGCGTCTCCAGCATCTGCGCCCGGGACAACCGGGCGTAGATCGCGGAGAACAGCAGCCCGAGCGCGAGCCAGGCGAGCACGAGACCCCGCGCCCAGTCGAGCGGGTTCTGGAACATGGATGTGTAGTGCGGGGTCGGCAGGAGCTTGAGCTGGTACACGAATATCAGCAACAGCACCGCTCCGACGAAGTACAGCTGGAGCGACGCGAACGTCAGCGTGAACCCGATGGACACTCGGTCGATGAGAGTCCCGCGGCGTAAGGCGGAAATCATGCCGAGCCCGACGCCGATGGTGAGCCAGAGGACCGCAGCCGGCAGCACGACGCTCAGGGTCACCGGCACGACCCGGCCGAACGTCGCCGTCACCGACTCGCTCCGCACGTAGGAGTAGCCGAGGCACGGGGTGTCGCACCGGCCGCCCAGCGCGCTGCCGAGGTCCCGCCCCACGAAGATGCCCTTGATGTAGTTGGCGTACTGCTCGGGCTTCGGATCGCGCAGGCCGAGCTCCTTGCGCACCCGCTCGAGCCGCTCGGGGTTGCAGTTCTTGGGGCACATCGCGTTCACCGGGTCGCGCGGCAGGCTGAAGAACAGCAGGAACGCGATGACGCTCACCGCGAGCAGCACCGAGACGGCCAGCAGCAGCCTCTTCAGGATGAAGCGCAGCATCTGTCACCAACTATCGGGCTATCGGGACGACTTCGGATCGAGCGCGTCGCGCAGCGCGTCACCGAACAGATTGAAGGCAAATACCAGGAGAAAGATCGTGATGCCAGGGAAGAAGATGAACGCGGGGTCCGTCTGGAGGAACGGCAGGCTGTTCGAGATCATGCGACCGAAGTCGGGCGTGGGCTCGACGATCCCGATGCCCAGGAAGGACAGGGCGGCCTCGCCGGTGATGTACGCGGGAACGGCCAGCGAAAACGAGATCAGGATCGGCGCCCAGATGTTCGGCAGCAGCTGGCGGAAGAGCATGTGGCCCAGCCCCGCCCCGCTGGCCCTGGCCGCCTCGACGAACTCGCGTTCGCGGAGGGAGACGACCTGCCCCCGGACCAGGCGGCAGGTGCTCGTCCAGCCGAACGCCGCGAACACCACGATCAGCGAGGCGACCCGGAAGGCGGTCGACACCTCGTCCCGGGGTCCGTAGAAGCGGAGCTCGATCGTGGGCACGACGGCGAGCGCGAAGATCAGGAACGGCATGGCGAGCGCGAGATCGGTGAACCACCCGATCACGGAGTCGACCCATCCACCGAGGTAACCCGCGAGCACACCGGCCACGATGCCGACGGTCGCGGTCACGACCGCGGCGCCGAGCGCGATGAAGAGGGAGGTACGCAGGCCGTACACCATCTGGATGAAGATGTCCCGACCGAGCTGTGGTTCGAGCCCGAACCAGTGGCGACCCGAGACACCGCCGGCGTACCCCAGCGGCATGCCGGCGCCGTCGAGCAGGCTTTGGAACTGCTCGTCCGGCCCGACGCCGTACGCCCATTCGATCAGGGGCGCGGCGAGGGCGGCCACGACAAAGAACACGAGCGCGCCGCCGCTGAGCATCGCGACCCGGTCCCGCCGAAGGCGCAGCCAGGCCAGCTGCCCCGGCGAACGACCGACGAACTGCTTGGCCTCGAGCGCGAGCTCACTTTCGATCGACTCGTCGGCGGCCGCCATCCCGACGGCCACGCTCGCCGCCGTCTGCTGCTCGCTCACCGCATCTCCTGCCGTACGTCGCTCGCCGCACGCTCACCCGCACGCACGTAGGGAACTTACGACGAGCCGTAGAGGCTGAAAATAAGCTACGGTCCCGGCGGAAGTCACTCGGCGGGTCATAACGACTCTGCATCGGGCGTGTCGCGGTGCCGGGGAGCAACGAGGGCCGTCGTGCGGCGCCGCTCGCTGTCGGTGCGAGCGGCTAGGGTGGGGTTTCATGACCCACTTCGACGTGGCGACCGCGGCCGTGCAGGGCGCGCTGGACGCCGGCGCCCGGTACGCCGACGCGCGCGTCATGCACCGCCGCTCCGAGTCGATGTCCGCACGCAACGGTGAGATCGAGGAGCTGTCCCAGGACGAGGACGCCGGCGTCGGCGTCCGGGCGCTGTTCGGATCGAGCTGGGGCTTCTTCGCCGTACCGGACCTGTCGGACGCCGCGGCGCGGCGGGCCGGCGCCCGGGCCGCCGCGATCGCGCGGGCGAGCGCGCGCGTGCCGGGCCCGGCCGCGGATCTTGTGCCGACGGCCGTGGCGACCGGCTCGTGGTCCTCGCCGTGCGAGGTCGACCCGTTCGCGG
The DNA here is from genome assembly GCA_036506495.1 of Micromonosporaceae bacterium. GTDB lineage: Bacteria > Actinomycetota > Actinomycetes > Mycobacteriales > Micromonosporaceae > DASXRC01. Next base: position 17,308 of record DASXRQ010000171.1, read on the forward strand.
TCCCGCTGTCCGACAAGGGCGACCTGCTCGTCCACACGACCAAGACCATGACGGAGCAGGGAGCCGACCTGGCCGAGGGTGTCTACCAGATCTGGGACACCGACAAGTGGCTCGTCTCGAGCGAGGGTCACCGCATCGACCAGCGCATCCGCGAGTCGGGGGCCGGCATCTGGGCCACCGCGATCGGCGACGGCCAGACGCAGCGCCGGTCCTATCCGAGCTACGGCGGCCAGTACGGCGCACGGGGCTGGGAGCTGGTCACCGCCCTCGACCTGCCGGCCCACGCCGCGCGGATCGCCGACGAGGCCCGGGCGCTACTCACCGCGCCGGAGTGCCCGTCCGGGCACACCACGCTGATTCTCGGCAGCGAGCAGATGGCACTGCAGATCCACGAGTCGGTCGGGCATGCGATCGAGCTCGACCGGATCCTCGGCTGGGAGGCCGCGTTCGCTGGGACGTCGTGGCTGGACCTCAACCAACTCGGCACCCTCCACTATGGATCAGAGCTGATGAACGTCACGATCGACCCGACCATCCCCGGCGCGCTGGGCAGCTTCGGGTACGACGATGAGGGCACGCGGGCCGAGAAGCGGTACGCCGTACGCGACGGCCGTTGGGTCGGGGTGCTGGCCGGCCGGGACTCGGCCGCCGTGGCCGGGCTGGACTACGCCGGCGCGGTGCGGTCCGATGGATGGGCCCGGCTGCCGATGGTCCGCATGACGAACGTCGGGCTGGAGCCGGGTCCGCACACGCTCGACGAGATCATCGCCGCGACGGACGACGGCATCCTTATGGACCTCAACCGCTCCTGGTCGATCGACGACCGGCGCCTGAACTTCCAGTTCGGCTGCGAGCTCGGCTGGGAGATCAAGAACGGCCAACGCGGTCGGATGCTCCGCAACCCGACGTACACCGGCATCGGTCCGCAGTTCTGGCGCTCGATGGACATGCTGTCCGGTGAGACGACCCCGTGGGGGACGCCGAACTGCGGCAAGGGCCAGCCGGGTCAGATCGGCCACACCGGGCATCCGGCAGCGCCGGCCCGGTTCCGCGACGTTCGAGTGGGGGTCCGCGCATGATCGCCGACCAGTTGGACGTCGCCGGCCGGGTTCTCGATCTCGTACGCGCGGCCGCGGGCGCATCGGCGGAGGCCGAGGTCCTGGTCGACAACGCCGAGCTGTCGCTGACCCGGTTCGCGAACTCGTTCATCCACCAGAACGTCGCGGACGCCACCACGAGTGTCCGGCTGCGGCTGCACCTGGACGGGCGTACCGCCGCCGGATCCACCACGATCGTCGACGGGGACGGGCTGACCGGCCTCGTCGAGCGCACGATCGCGGCCGCGCGCCTCTGCCCGCCGGACCCGGGCTGGCCCGGGTTGGCGCCGCCCGCGCCGGTCGCCGGCCCGGGCAACTGCGACGAGGCGACGGCGCACGCGAGCCCCGACGAGCGGGCGGAACGCGTACGGGCGTTCGTCGACGCTGCCGGCGGGCTGGAGACCGCCGGGTTCTGCCGGACGCTCCACGTGGCCGCGGCGTTCGGCAACTCGGCGGGCCAGTCGGTCCGCGGCCGAACAGCCGAGGCCGCCATGGACGGCGTCGCGCGGCTTGACGGCGCGGACGGGGTGGCCCGGGTCGCGGCCGGCCGTCTCTCCGATGTGGACGGTGGGATCCTGGGCGTGCGCGCCGCCGCCAAGGCACGAGGTGGGGTCGAGCCGGAGGAGCTGCCGCCCGGGCGGTACGAGGTCGTGCTCGAGCCGGCCGCGGTCGCGGACATCCTGCAGAACCTCGCGCTGTTCGGCTTCAACGGCAAGGCCGTCGCCGAACGGCGGTCGTTCGCGGAGATCGGCGCGCTGCAGTTCGATCGGGCGATCACGCTGACCGACGACGCGCTCGGCGACGGTGACCTGGGTCTGCCGTTCGACGCCGACGGAACGGCCAAGCGCCGGCTCACGCTGGTCGAGGCGGGCGTCACGCGAGCGGTCGCGCACGACCGGCGGACCGCCGCCGAGGTCGGCGCCGAACCCACCGGGCACGCGCTGCCCGGCGGGACGACGTGGGGGGCGTTCCCGCAGAACCTGCGGCTGGCACCACCCGGAAGCGACGGGCCGGCTCCGGCCGAGGTGCCCGGTCCCATCGCCGATGCCGCGGTGGCGGCGCTCGTCGCGGGCGTCGAGCGCGGCATCCTCGTCACCGATTTCTGGTACACCCGCGTGCTCGACCCGAAGAGCCTGGTGGTCACCGGCCTCACCCGCAACGGCGTGTGGCTCATCGAGCGGGGCGAGGTGAGTCGGCCGATCCGAAACTTCCGGTTCACGCAGTCGTACCCGCAGGCCCTCGGGCCGGACGCCGTCCTCGGCGTGGGCGGATCCGCCGCCATGCTGCCGGAGAGCTGGGGCCTCGCGTGGTGGACGGCGCCGGCGCTGCGGCTGTCATCGTGGAACTTCACCGGGGGCGCGTCGGGCTGATCGCGGCTCGGCATTCGCGGCGCGCTCGACCTCCGCGGGCTCCCCGGCGTCGGCCACGAGCCGTACGCCTCGCACCGCGAACAGGGTGACCAGCAGCACCGCTCCGGCGACCAGATATGCGAGCGCCGGGTCGTAGGTGGCCGCGAGCCAGCCGAGGCCCAGCAGGCCGAGGCCGGAGAACACGATGTTCGAGGCGACGATCGTCGCCTCGACCTGACCCATCCGCTCCTTCGGCGCCAGATGCGCGAAGGTGGCCTGCGCACCGATGAGCCACCCGGCACCGGCGCCGATGAGGGCGTTGGCGGCCGCGAGAGCCCAGTCCGGTGTGTCCGCGGCGAGACAGACCGCCCCGAGGAACAGGGCGCCGGAGAGCCCGGCCGCGACGAGGAGCTGGTTGGTGACCCGGTCGAGCAGGCCACCGCGGGACGCCACAAACGCGAAGAGCGCACCGCCGAACGCGGACGCGGCCATGACGGTCGGCAGCCAGCCGCGGCCCGCCACCCCCGGGGCGACGGTCTCGGGCAGGCTGCTCGACAGCATCGTCGCCGACGCCGCGATGGCCAGCCCGCGCAGCACCGGGTTTCTCCAGATGATCCGGACGCCCTCCCAGGCCGGCGGCCGCTGCCGCCGGGCGTGCTGGGAATCCGCCGGCAGACCGGCGAAGATGATCGCCGCGGCCAGAAACGAGATCGCGTCGATGACGAGCGCGGTCCGGGCGCCGATGGCGAGCGTCAGCGACGCGCCGGCGAACACACCGCCGACCTGGCCGACCTGGTTGACGACGACCGACAATCCGAAGAACGGCAGCCGCGTCGACCGCTCGACCGACTCCGCGATCACCGCGGTGTGCACGCTCCGGTACGCGGCGCGGACGGCACCGAGCAGGCCGGCGGCCACCACCGCGACCGCCGCGCGTGGGACGGCCGCCGGCATGGAGATCAGCAGGCCACCGGCGAGCGAGAGCACGACGAGAGCGGTACGCCGCCGCGGCACGTCCAGCCACCCGCTGAACACGGTCGCTACGAGCAGGGCCGGCAGCGTACGGGCGGCGTAGACCACGGCCGGACCCAGCACCGAGCCCGTCTCCTGGTACGCGAGCAGCAGCAGCGCGGCGAGCCCGACGAAGTCGCCGAGCTCGGACACTCCCTTGGCGGCGAGCATCCGGAACGCGACCGGATGCCGCAGCACCGCGGCGTAGCCGGGAGCCGGGTCCGGGGCGTCCGTCGGCCTCGACACGGCTCAGGCCTTCGTCGCATCCGGCGCCGACCCGCCGGGCGCGGATTCGTCCGGCGCGGAGTCGTCGGCGATGACCGGCCGATATCCGGCGGTCTCGCGGGCCCGCCGACGCTGCTCACGCCGGTACGCGCTGCGCCTGGTCGGGTCGTCGCGCTCGCGTCGCATGTGGACGTACTCGGCCCAGATGTCGTCGGGCCAGTCGTGCAGACCGCGCCCGACGGTCAGCGGTGTCGAGCCGACGGCCTCGAAGGTTGATCGGTGGACCGGCTGGAGCGCCATGATCGGGATGTCGCGATAGAAGCGGACGGTCCTGCCGGGTTCCGTGAGCCTCAGAATGGTCGGGATGGTCGAGCGGTACCAGTCGGTCTCCACCAGCCCGTCGAGGATCTGCACCCCACCGGTGTCGGGCCAGTTCGGGACCGGCCGAGCCAGCAGGCACCAGCCCGTGGAGGTCCGCGCGACCGTTCCCGTGGTGACCTCGATCATGTTGCCGGCGCGTGGATCCGCGTCCACGAACGGGAAGCCGCCGTCGAAGCGCCGAAGGATGTCCATGTCCTTGCGAAACCGCTCGGGCGCGTCAGCCAGGTACGTCTTCACGTCCGGCAGCTGCGCGTCGTGCCCGCCGGCCAGCGAGCGCCACTGTGTCGGCTCGTTCTCGGCGAGCAGGCTCCACTCGGACTCGCGCCCGTCCCAGCGCAGCGCGAAGTCGGCCGGCGGGTAGACGTACCAACCGAATCCCGATGCCGCGCTGACCGGCGGACAGTGCTGGACGGCCCGGGAGGGAAGCGAACCGCGTACGGTCGCCGAGGCGCGCTCGGGCGATCTGACATCCGGATAGATCGTGTAGATTTCGACGCGCAGAGGCTCGAGGCCGGCCGTCGCCATGTCGCCCTCCCCAGTGACCGGGGACCGACCCTAACACGCACATTTCTGTCCGTAAATGTTCGGACCAGGCCGCCCGCACCCCGTGTCTGGCTTGGCCACCGGGCAGTGAAGTTCTGCACAACACGGCCCAACTGTGACGACACGGCTTCCCTTACCGGCCGTAGATCCGCCAGACTCCCCTCGCACGTCGCCGATCGCGCGCGGCGTAACGTGTGCACCGATGCGGACGCAGGACGCGGCTGCAGGTTTTAGCTTGCCACCCGCGCGCCGCGGCCCACCTTCACGAGCGCCCGTCAGGGAGATCTGGATGACGACGACGGCAACGAGGCCGCGCGGAGCACGGCCGCGCGCCGCGATCTCGGCGAAGACGTTGCGCCGTGACCGGTGGTGGCTGACTCTCCTGCTCACGGTTCTCGGGCTGACCGCCTGGCTCGCGTACGGCCTGGTCCGCATCTACATGCACAGTTGGTACTGGGTAGAGAACTACCACATGCTGACGCCGTTCTACTCCCCCTGCGTGACAAACCGGTGCGTCGAGGGGGCATCGCACTTCGGCACCTTCCTCCCGGGCTGGTGGATCATCCCGGAGGCGGCGTTCAGCCTGCCGTTCCTGTTGCTATTCCGGCTGACCTGCTACTACTACCGCAAGGCGTACTACCGATCGTTCTGGCTGTCGCCGCCGGCCTGCGCGGTCCCGGACGGGCACCAGACATACACCGGCGAGACCCGGTTCCCGCTGATCTTCCAGAACGCCCACCGGTACGCGTTTTACGCCGCCATGATCATCTCGCTGATCAACACCTACGACGCCGCCCTCGCCATGCAGAGCCCGAAGGGCTTCGGCTTCGGCCTGGGCAACGTGATCATCTGGGGCAACGTCGTGCTGCTCTGGGCGTACACCGTGTCCTGCCACTCGTGCCGGCACATCATCGGCGGGCGGCTCAAGCACTTCTCCGCGCACCCGATCCGCTACCGGGCCTGGACCTTCGTCTCCAAGCTCAACGTGCGGCACATGCAGCTGGCGTGGACCACGCTGGCGACGCTGGCGATCACCGACTTCTACATCATGGCCGTGTCCGCCGGCTGGATCTCCGATCTGCGGTTCATCAACTGAGGGCCTAGAGCAATGACTGAGCGAATCGAACGACACCACTACGACGTCGTCGTGATCGGCGCCGGTGGCGCCGGCCTGCGGGCGGCCATCGAGGCCCGCCTGGCCGGCGAGAAGACCGCGATCATCTCGAAGTCGTTGTTCGGGAAGGCCCACACGGTCATGGCCGAGGGCGGCGCAGCCGCGGCCATGGGCAACGTCAACAGCAACGACAACTGGATGGTGCATTTCCGCGATACAATGCGGGGCGGCAAGTTTCTCAACAACTTCCGCATGGCCGAGCTGCACGCCAAGGAGTCGCCGGACCGGATCTGGGAGTTGGAGACGTACGGCGCGCTCTTCGACCGGACGAGGGACGGCAAGATCTCGCAGCGGAAC
>DASXRQ010000172.1:0-2157 GCA_036506495.1 Micromonosporaceae bacterium
ATCGTCCTCGACGGCCTGCGCGGCCTCGAGTACCGCGGGTATGACTCCGCTGGGGTCGCCGTGATCGTCGGCGACGCCGTGCTTACCGAGAAACGGGCCGGCAAGCTGGCCAATCTCGAAAAGGCACTGGTCGAGCGCTCCGCAGACGGCATCGGCGCGGGTACGACCGGGATCGGGCACACCCGGTGGGCCACCCACGGCGGTCCCACCGACCGCAACGCCCATCCGCACCTCTCCGCCGACCGGCGGGTTGCCGTGATCCACAACGGCATCATCGAGAATTTCGCCCGCCTGCGGGCTGAGCTCGAAGCAACCGGCGTCGAGTTCGTCAGCGACACCGACACCGAATGCGTCGCGCACCTCCTGGCCGCCGAGATGCGCGCACTGCGCGAAACGGCATTGGGCGCCGACCTGGGAGACGGACCGCAACTGCTCGCCGAGGGCATGCGGCGCACCGTACGCCGGCTCGAAGGCGCATTCACCGTGCTCGCCGTCGACGCGCAACAACCCGACGCGGTCGTCGGCGCGCGCCGCAACTCGCCTCTCGTGGTCGGCCGGGGCTCCGGCGAGAACTTCCTGGCCAGTGACGTGTCCGCGTTCATCGAGCACACTCGCGACGCGGTCGAGCTGGGTCAGGACCAGGTCGTCCTGATCACCCCGGCAAGCATCGAGATCACCGACTTCGTCGGCGAGCCCGCCGACGGTAAGGACTTCCACATCGACTGGGATGCGTCGGCCGCCGAGAAGGGTGGCTACGACTACTTCATGCTCAAGGAGATCGCCGAGCAGCCGCAGGCCATCGCGGACACCCTGCTTGGCCGGCTGTCCGAGCGCGGCGACATCGTGCTCGACGAGGTGCGGCTCACCGACCAGGATCTGCGTGACATCGACAAGGTGTTCATCATCGCCTGCGGCACGGCTTACCACGCCGGCCTGGTCGCCAAATACGCCATCGAGCACTGGTGCCGCATCCCGTGCGAGGTGGAGCTGGCCAGCGAGTTCCGCTATCGCGACCCGGTCCTCGACCGTTCGACGCTCGTCATCGCGATCAGCCAGTCCGGCGAAACCATGGACACGCTGATGGCGCTGCGGCACGCCAAGGAGCAGAAGGCGCGCGTGCTGGCGATCTGCAACACCAACGGCTCCACCATCCCGCGCGAGTCGGATGCCGTGCTCTACACGCACGGCGGTCCGGAGATCGCCGTCGCGTCCACGAAGGCGTTTCTCACCCAGCTCGTCGCGTGCTACCTCATCGGCATGCACCTGGCGCAGATCCGCGGCGTCATGTACGCGGACGAAGTTGCCTCCGTGGTCTCCCGGCTGCGGCGGACCCCAGACGATCTTCGGGACCTGCTTTCCAGGATGGAGGAGGTGCGGGCGCTGGCGCGCGACCTGAAGACCGCGTCGACGGTGCTGTTCATTGGCCGGCATGTCGGCTATCCCGTGGCCCTCGAGGGCGCGCTCAAGCTCAAGGAGCTCGCCTACATGCACGCCGAGGGCTTTGCCGCGGGCGAGCTGAAGCATGGCCCGATCGCCCTGATCGGCCAGGGCACCCCAGTCGTCTGTGTGGTGCCATCGCCGGCGGGCCGCGGCGTGATGCGGGACAAGGTCGTATCGAACATCCAGGAGGTACGCGCGCGTGGCGCCCGCACCATCGTCATCGCGGAGGAGGGCGACGAGGGCGTGAGCGGCTACGCCGATCACCTCATCGAGGTGCCGCGGACGCCGACGCTGCTCGCGCCGCTCATGACGACGGTCCCCTTGCAGATCCTGGCCTGCGAGATCGCGGCCGCCCGCGGCCACGACGTCGACCAACCGCGCAACCTCGCGAAGTCCGTCACCGTGGAATAACGTGGTCCCGCCCACACGGGCGCGGGCCACGGCAAGTCGAGCCCGGACGGCGGCCGCCAATGTCGCCGGTCGCCGTCCAGGGCCTTGCCCCGGCCGTCTCATCGCGCGGTGCCCAGCGTGATGGACGTGATCGCGTCCAATGCGGGTCGGCCTGGGTCCCAGTACCCGAGGTGGCCGGCGTCCGGCTGGCTTCCGAACACGCGGGCTCCGAATGCCGGGTCGCTTGGGTTGCGTCCGAACCACAGTTCGTCCTCGGGGGTGGCGAAGGCTACCGCCGGCCCGATGACCGGCATCGTGACGGCCGTG
>DASXRQ010000173.1:0-4849 GCA_036506495.1 Micromonosporaceae bacterium
GGACCTATGGCCGCTCGATGGCGGGTCGCCGGGCCATCGCCGGTTCGGCGAGCACGGCGGCCAACGCGAGCAGCGACAGCACCGAGCCGGCCAGCGCGGTGCTGCGCACGCCCGCGTGGTCGAGCAAGACGCTCCCGAGCAGCGCGCCGGCCGTGATACCCACGTTGAAGGCGGTGGACGTCCCCGCGGCGGCCATGTCCGACGTGGCCGGCGCGACCTCGAGCACCCGTGCGCCCAGCGCCGCGGAGATGCCGGCCAGCGCGAAGCCGGACACGGCGACCATCGCCACGGCGCCCACCGGCGTGGCGCCCGCCAGGAACTGCCCGGCCAGCGCGACCGTCTGCACGCCGACGATCGCGGCCATGGTGCGCCAGCCGTCGCGGTCGACGAGAAAGCCGGCCAGCAGCACGCCGGCCAGACCGGCCAGGCCGCGCAGCAGCAGCACCGGTCCCACGGCGCCCGCGCCGAACCCACTCACGTCGGTGAGGAACGGGCTGACGTAGGTAAACGCGGTGAACGCGCCGGTCACCGCCAGCGCGGTGGTGACCACCATGGACCAGTACCGGCCCGCGTCGGGTGCGGAACCCCGGTCGGCGTCGCTCGTACCCGGGGCGGTGTCCGGCATGAGGGTCGCGACGGTCGCCAGCGCCACGAGGCCCGTCGCGCTCAGCGCCAGGAACGCGGTCCGCCAGCCGGCCTGCTGGCCCAGCCAGGTACCGGCCGGGACGCCGACCAGCGCGGCGACCGAACTCCCCGCGTACAGAACGGACACCGCCCGGCCCCGCACCTCGGGCCGGAAGAGAGCGGCAGCCGCCGGCGTGATGATCGCCCAGAAGAGCGCCTGGCCCAGCGCGGTGACGACGCGCGCGACCAGCAGAGTGGGGTAGTTCGGCGCGGCCGCGGCGGCGGCGGTGGCCACGACGAAGACCGCGAGCAGCACGGCGAGCAGGCGCCGGCGGCGCCATCGGGTGGTCAGGCGGGTGAGCGGGACGGAGGCCACGACCACCACGAGACCGTACGCCGTGACGAGCAGGCCGACGGCGGAGGTGGTGACGCCCAGCCCGTGCGCGATGAGTGGCAGCAGGCCGATCGGCAGCGTCTCGGTCGTCACGAAGAGGAAGGTCGAGAGGGCGAGGGCGAGTAGCACAATGCGGGCGCGCATGCTTCCTCCTAACCAGCTTTCACTGGTAGCAGTGTAGAGTAGGCTACCAGGAAAAGTTGTTTAGGGGGTAGCTTTACCGGCATGGAACCTCGTCTTGTTGGCGGACACGTCGCACTCGACCTGGTCAACACGGTGGCGCCCCGAGTGCCGGGCGGCGTCGAATACATCGGCTCGCCTCGGGAACTTCTGGCCTGGGCTCGGCGCGTGGACCTGCTCACCACCGGCGAGGCGGGCGATGCGCTGGCCGAGGCGGGATCTGCGCCGGGCGAGGCGGGCTTGGGCGCGGTGATCGAGATTCGGGAGGCGACCTACGCCGTGCTCACCGCGGCACTCGCCCACCGTGAACCGCCCGCCGCCGCGCTCGCGACTGTCTCCGCCCACTGGGCTGCCGCCGCCGGCCGGTCCAAACTGGAGCCCGGCGGTCCGGACGACCCACCGGTCCGCCTGGCGGTCGGCGCCGACCCCGCGACGCGGATCCAGGACCGCCTGGCGTTCGCCGCGCTGGACCTGCTGCAGACCGTCGACCTGGCCCGGGTTCGGGTGTGCCCGCTGGACGAGGGCGGCTGCGGCTGGCTGTTCCTGGACCGCAGCCGCAACGCCTCCCGCCGCTGGTGTGCCATGGCCGACTGCGGCACGCAGGCCAAGTCGCGCCGGCTGACCGCCCGCCGCCGGGTCGCCCGGGCCGGCGGCGGCTGACCGGCCGGCTGAGCCGTCGCCCGCGGCATCCCGGCCGAGTCCGGACCCGGCTACTCCAGACGCGCAACCGCGGAGGCCACCACCCCAGAGCGTCGGCAAACGGCAGCATCGGCAGCGAACCGCCGCCGCGAGGCCGCAGCGACGCCGAGCCGGACGAGGCCTCCCGCTCGCCGATCACCGCCACGTACGGCACCTTGCGCCGGGATGCGTCGCGGATCCGCGCGCCGAGCGAGCCCTCCGCCGACACGTCGGCCCGCAGGCCGGCCGCGATCGCCGCGCGTTCGAACTCCAGCGCCGACGGGAGCGCCGCGCCAGCGGCAAGGTCGGGCAGGACGGAGGCGGTCACTGAACACGGCTGGGCGTGCTCCTCTGCGAGCAGGGCCTGGCGGCGCCCCGCGCTCGGAGGACGTTTGCCCTGCCGCGAACGACGACGGCGCCGCGTTCCTGCCCCGTATCAGTGCGGTAGCGCCGGCAGGGGCTGTCCCCTGACCCTTTTGGCGGCTCAGGTCCGGCTCGGAGGCCACCCAACCGTGAAGAAGGACGCTGCGGTGTCCACTCTTACTCTAATTCGGGGCGTATAGTGAAGATGTTCACGCTTGGCCTAGGCCCTAGCCGCCTCGGCCGACTCTACGAAGTCGACTCAAGATACGAATCGCCCGACTGGGCGTGAACACCAAGCAGGTTCGGCCACCTCAGGCCCGCGGGGCGTAGACGAACGCACACTCGACATTCGCGTATTGGGACGCAGCCCCGCTGGTAGTCCAGCCCGGGATCTTTATGTAGGCGATCGTCGATGGGTTGGTGGCGCGGTGCGACCGGCTGCGTGCGGGGGTCTGCGTGCCCGGCTAATCCGCGTCCACTGGACTGGCGCACCGTTTGTTACGTCGGTAGGTAGAAAGTCGCCGTCTCGGGTGGGCGGGTGCCGCCGAGGATCCAGGAGGCCAGTGTCTGACTGGTGGCGGCGGCCATCATGACGCCGGTGGTGAAGTGCCCGACGCTTAGCCAGCCGTTGGTCGTGCCGGGGAGCCGGTCGATGACCGGGTGCCGGCCGTCGACGAAGGGTCGGAAGCAGCACCAGCGGTGGGTGATCGACGCCTGGCGGGTTAAGGGCAGGAGCCGGTGCAGACCTGCTGCCAACGCTGCGGCGACCTCAGGCCGGGGGTCGGGGGAGTCGTCGCCGTCGTCGAAGGTGCCGCCGCACAGGACGCCCCCGCCGGGCAGCGGGGAGCCGCCGCCCAGATCGCTGCTGACGACGCTGCCCAGTCGCCAGGGCCCGGGGGCCGTGGCGAGCATGTGCCCCTTTACCCAGCGCTGACACACGGACCGTGACCACGGCGGCGGGACCAGTCCGGTGGCCATGACCACCACACCCGGCTGGAAATCACCGATGCTGGTGTGTACCGCAGCGATCCGATCACCGCGCAAACCGATGCCGGTCGCCTCGACGCCGGTCGCAACCGCGCCGGCGCGACTGGCAAGGGCGGCGGCCAGTCGTTGCGGGTTGACCGCGCCCTGGTCGCCGACCAGCAGCGCCGTGTAGCCCTCGGGCGGCATCAGATCGGGCTCCAACTCTCGCACGGCCGCACCGTCGAGCCGCTCGAACTGCGGCCCCGCCGGCGGTGCAGCCGGCTCCCCACCGGCGGGAAACATCTGCAACCAGCGTGTGGTGCGAAGCCCGATCGCGCCGTCCCACTCATCGTCGAGACGCCGGTACAGGGCGAGACTGGCGCGACCGAGCGCGACAAACTCGGCCGAGTCGGTGAGCGCATGCATGTCCGGCGCGATCGCGCCGCCGTTACCACCCGACGCCGCCGACGCCAGCCGCTCGGCCCGCTCGACAACCACAACGCTGCCGAGGCCGGCGAGTCGGCACGCGACCGCCGTGGCTAGGCCGATTACCCCGCCGCCGACAACCAGCACGTCCGGCCGCCGATTCAACTCTGCCGGCACCCCGGGACCAAGCACTGCACGCTCCGCGGCGCTCAGCCCTTCCTCCCACACCGCCGCACGCACCACGCCGCAATCTTCCGTCATGCTGCAGCGGGCTCTCAACGTGTGGTCAGCCAGCGAGCACGGCTACCTGGACCAGGCCCGCTGTCACCCGCCCTTTCATCAACGCGCTGTCATGCCGCAATCCGTGCCCCGTCGCAGGGAGGTCGGCCGTCCGACTCTGCCGATGTCAGGGCGTTTGCCAGACACTCATAGAGGACATCGCCGACATACTCCTGGGCCCCGTGCTGACCGTCGCCGCCACCCCGAACGCGACCGCGTCGATGCCTCGACCGGCGTAGAACGCCCGTCGCCGGCACCGTGCTTGTACAGGAACTCGGCTCGGTAGCCCTGGCGATGGGCGGCTCGCTGGAGCAAGCTGACCTCCGAGCGGTCGTGGTCGGCGTGGTGCGCCGGCTCCAACTGGTCGACCACGGCCACGACGCCGGGCTCGCAGAAGGCGCCCAGAAACTGGGTGACCTCCTCGACCGTCCTGCCACCCAGGTCGCCGTTCTCGGTGGGGAAGCTGATGTCGAGCCACGCTTCCGCGCGCGCCGAGATCTGGTTGAAGGCCCGGTTCGGGGTGTCGATTCTCGCGAGGTTCAGCGTCGTGCGCCACGCCGCCTCGTTCGGACGCGGGTACCTGGCCAGCAGCCTGGCCACCGTCGTCACGAGCCGGTCCAGCGCGTTGTCGCCGAGCCATGGGTACGCGCTGTGTGCGCCGCGACCGGCGGCCAGCGGCCGTGCGTGCAGCAGGCCCTTGGAGTCGGCCGCCACATCCAGCCCGCTGTGCTCGCCGATGACGACGAACTCGCCCGTCACGCCCTGGTAGAGCTGGTGCAAGGTACCGTGGCGGCCGCTCACCTTGGCAGTCGACGACCTGCAGGGGTCAGTCGCGGCGCCACGTCCAGACGATCTTCTGCCCGTGCGGCCCGGTTCCCGTCTGCGTGAGCGTGGTGGCGTCGCACGTCATGTCCTTGCCGCCGAACGGGTTCGTGTCGA
>DASXRQ010000174.1:0-40272 GCA_036506495.1 Micromonosporaceae bacterium
AGAAGCACGCGGACGCGACGGCGCGGCCGCCCGGCGAGTTCCGCGAGGAGGACGTCGCCCGCTAGGTGCCCGTGTGACCCGAGTGACAGTTTTGAACCCACCGGCGCTGAACCAGTTGTGGGCGACGTCCGAACGCCGTACTGGCATGCCCGGAAGGTGACGCCCAGCGGCCGCCTGCCTTACCCGCCGCCGCTTCTGGCCACCAGTCAGGGGCGGCGGCGGTAGCCGTAACCCATCGAAAGGGGTAATGCGACATGGGGTTGTTCCGCGCTCGACATTTCTCCAGGTCCGTGGGCCTGACCGCGGCGGTGATCTGCGGTGTCGGGGTCGGCGTCGGGCTTGGAGCGTCGGCCGCGCTGGCAGCGCCAACCGACCCGCCGGGCGCAAATGGAACGATCAAGATCGATGCCGAGCCGTTCGACTCCGGCGTCGACAACGAGCCGCATGCCGACTGCACCTTTCAGGTGAAGATGTTCGGCTTCGATAAGGACCAGCACGCGAACCTTGTATTCACGGTGCACCCGCCGAGCTCCGCGCAAGGGCCCGGCGAGGAGGCGCTCAGAATTAACGACGTCCTCATCAGCGACGACCCGGCCGGTGGCGCCGAGCCGGATCCGGACGAGGTGTTCACGTTCTCCGCGAACCAGCTCGACCTGAGCGGAGCCACCGCCCACCCGAAGCAGGGGTACCACATCAAGCTGACGCTGGAGAACGTCGGCGACACACCACCGGGAGCAGGGAAGCACAAGGTCTTCTGGCTCCTACCGTGCGTTGCGCCCACCACGCCCGGTACGCCGCCGCCGTCGCCCCCCGGGTCGCCGCCTACCAGCCCCGGCGGTAGCTCGTCCACCGGTGGGGGCGGCCTTCCGGTGACCGGAGGAAGCATCGGCGCCATGCTGGCCGCCGGCCTCGGCATGGTCGCGGCCGGCACGACCGCTGTTCTCGTGGTCCGCCGTCGCCGCAGCATCGGCGAGTCAACTGAGCTCTAATCGCGCACAGAGGTGCGGGTCCGGGCTGTGCCCGGGCCCGCGCTGTGTCTGCCGTGCGGACCGAGCCGCCGCAGTGGGCGTACGCCGCGGACACGCCCGGTCTCGCCCACGCCGCAAACCCGCCGCGCGCGTCTACGCTCCGTGGTGAGCCCGCCCACCGGGAGGCAAGGGATGTCCGTCACGGTCGCCGAACGTTCGGAGCACGGCCTCACCGTGGTCGGGGTGGAGGGCGAGCTCGACATGGACACCGCGCCGGCGCTGCGGTCCGTGCTCGTGGATCTGGTCGACCGCGGAGTGACCCGCATCGTGCTCGACACCGAGCAGGTGCGCTTCTGCGACTCGATCGGGCTGTCGACGCTGCTGATGACGCACCGGGCCTGCACGGACGCCGGCGGCTTCTTCCGGCTGGCGGCGCCGCCCCCGTTCCTGCTGCGGGTGCTCGCGGCGGTGGGACTGGCCACCTACCTGCCCACGTACCGGTCGGTCGACGCGGCCTGCCTCGGGGACCAGGACCAGCGGGTCGCGCCGACCGGCATGGACGACGGCCCACGGCAACACTGACGCCGCCGCGGGCGGGCGGTGGGAGGCCGCCGGGTTCAGGCGCTGGGCGCGCCGAGGTAACGCAGCACCGCGATGACCCGCCGGTTGTCGCCCTCGCCGGGTTGCAGGCCGAGCTTGCCGAAGATGTTCGCTACGTGCTTCTCGACCACACCACCGGTCACGGTCAGTGCGCCCGCGATGCCGGCGTTGGATCGACCCTCGGCCATCAGGGCCAGCACGTCCCGCTCCCAGGGCGTGAGCTCGCCCAGGCCGTGCGCGCGCCGGCGGGCTCCCAGTAGCTGGCTGACCACCTCGGGGTCCAACGCGGTGCCGCCGGCCGCGACCCGGCTCAGGGTGTCGACGAACTCCCCGACATCGGCGACCCGGTCCTTGAGCAGGTAGCCGACGCCGGCGGCGTTGCCGGTCAGGAGCTGCGTGGCGTACCTCGTCTCGATGTACTGGGACAGCACCAGCACCCCGGTGCCCGGATGGTCGCGTCGCAGCGTCAGCGCGGCGCGCAGGCCCTCGTCGGTATGGGTGGGAGGCATCCGGATGTCCACCACGGCCACGTCCGGGCGATGCTCCGCCACCGCGGCGAGCAGCGACTCGGCGTCCGTCACCGCGGCACACACGTCGTGGCCGCGGTCCGCCAGCAGCCCGACGAGACCTTCGCGCATCAGCGCGGCGTCCTCGGCGATCACCACCCGCATGCCGGCCGTCCCTCACGCCCGCAGCGGCAGTTCGATAGCGACGCGGGTCGGGCCGCCCGGAGGGCTGGCGACGTGGATACAGCCATCCACCGTACGCACCCGCTGGACGAGCCCGGCCAGTCCCGTGCCCACTCCCGGATCCGCGCCGCCAACGCCGTCGTCGGCGACGGTCAGCAGGAGTACGCCCCGGCGTTGTGCCACCTCAACCGTGATCACGTTGGCGTGGCTGTGCTTGGCTGCGTTGGCGAGCAGCTCGGCGGCGCAGAAGTATGCGATCGTCTCGATCGCCGGCGACGGTCTGTTGCGGATGTCCGCGCTGAGCCGCACCGGAATCGCCGACCCGGCGGCGAGCGTAGCCAACGCGTCCGGAAGCCCGTTGTCCAGAACCGGAGGATGGATGCCGCGCGCGAGGTCACGCAGCTCCATCAGGGCTTCCTTCGCGCTGCGGTGCGCGGCGTCGACGAGGTCGCGGGCGGCGCCGAGGTCGGTGGCGGCGCCGTCATCGCCCAGGCTCTCCTTCGCCCGGCCAAGGTTCATCGCCAGCGCTGCCAGTCGCATCTGCGCGCCGTCGTGCAGGTTGCGTTCGATCCGGCGCAGCAGGGCGGCGGTGTCATCCACGGCGCGCGCTCGCGTCTCCTCCAGGTCGCGGACCCGCTGAGCGAGTCGACCCGGTCCGAGCAGTGCGCGCATCAGGGCCCGGTCCACCCCGTTGACGCCGCGGGCGATCCACGGCGCGGCGAGGAGCATGGCCGCGCCCGCCGCGAACGCGGCGAAGGTGCCGCGATATGTCGCCACCCGGAACGAGCCGACCGGGGTCAGCACGGCGACCGGATCCAGTCGCACACCGGGCGGGTGGTTGCGGAACAGCCGCCACCAGAACGGAAACGTCAGGTTGACCAGACCGACGATCCAGCAGAACACGGCGTAGCCGTCGAAGATGGCGAGCGGAACCTTCAGCAGAAGGTACGCCGCCGAGCGCCAGCCGGCGCCATCCCGCAGCCCCGCGGCCAGCCAGCCGATCGGACCGCGGCCGCGGCGTTTGACCGGCGGCGGCGCCGCGATCGCGTCTTCGAGCAGCGCCCGTGCGAGCCAACGCAGCACCGAGCCGGCGCCGCGGGCGATGCGGGGCGCGAGGACGACCAGCAACAGCACCACGATTTGGGCCCCCGCGAGGAGGGCAAGTGGGCCGGTGCCGCGCGCGGGCAGTTGCGCCGCCCGGGTCGTCGAGGAGACCCCGACCAGGGCACGGCCGATCAGCGCGGCCGTGAGCGGCACGCCGAACAAGACCCACACGACGCCGGCTCCGACCGCCACCCCGATCAGGCAGAACAGCAGCTCACGCAGGTGCCGCGGCGCGAAGGGCGCTCGCACGAACGACTGTAGGGCCGCCGCCACCGGTCCCGCGCCGCTGGCCGGCGTGTCGGACGACCCCCCGGCCGTCGTCGCGGTCACGCGTGCGCTGCTAGCCATTCGTCGATTGTCCTGCTCAGGCGTCCCGCCGGACCAGCAGCCACGCACCGAGGCTGAGGGCGGCGACGGCGTACGCGCAGAGCACGCCGATCCCGGCCCACGCCGACAGGGCCGGGGAGGCCGGCTGCACGACGCTCACCGAATTGGCCAGGATGAACATCGGCATGAACTCGGCGACGTGAAACCCGGCCGGCCCGAGCAGCCCTAGGACGAACAACGGAACGAACAGGACACCGAACAGCGTGCCCACGGCGGCGCCGGTGTGCCGGAGCACGGCGCCCAGGCCGAGGCCGATCAGGCCGATCAGTCCGAGATACACGCCGGTGAGCGCGAGCGTCCGGACCACCCCCGGATCGGTCAGCGCGGCCTGGGGAACCTGCGATCCAGACAGTGCCGCCTGGCTGGCGAAGAAGGTCGCGAAGCAGACCACCTCACCGACCCCGAACGCGAGGGCTCCGAACACCGCGGCCTTGGCGCCGAGCACGAGCCGCCGATTCGGCGCGGCGGCCAACGTCGCCCGGATCATTCCCGAGGAGTACTCGGTGGTCATGATCAGTATGCCCAGGAAGCCGACCAGCAATTGACCGAGCACGACGCCGGTCAGACCGTCGTTGACCATTTGCGCCGCACCGGGGCGCGGCACGTGTGAGCGGTAGACGCTCAGCACGGCGACGCCGATGCCGACCATCGCGGCCGCCGCGATCGCGAGCAGCCAGAAGGTCGAACGCATGCTGCGCAACTTGATCCACTCCATCGTCACCGCGTGCCGGAAGCCGAAACGCCCCGGTCGGGTGCGGGAGGCCGTCACGGCCGCCATGATGTCCTCGCCCGGTAATCGGTGTTGGCGGCGGTCAGCTCCAGGAACGCCTCCTCGAGCGACGACGACCGCGCGGAGAGGTCCGCGACGGACGCGTCCGCGAGCAGCCGCCCGCGGCCGATCACCAGCAGGTGATCGGCCGTCAGGCCCATCTCACTGATCAGATGACTGGACACGAACACCGTGCGGCCCTGGTTGGCGAGCGACCTGAGAAGGTTGCGAAGCCAGCGGATCCCCTCCGGGTCCAGGCCGTTGACGGGCTCGTCCAACAGCAGCACCGCCGGGTCACCGAGCAGCGCCGCCGCGATGCCGAGCCGTTGAGCCATGCCGAGCGAGAACTTCCCGGCCCGGCGGCCGGCGGCGTCGGCGAGACCGACGATGCCGAGCACCTCGCGGACGCGCGATCGCGGAATGGCGTTGCTCGCCGCGAGCGCCGCCAGGTGGTTGCGCGCCGTCCGGCCGGGGTGGAACGTCGTGCCCTCCAGCACCGCACCGACCTCCCGCAGCGGCCAGCGCAGGTCACGGTAGCTGCGCCCGCCGACGCGTACCCGCCCGGCGTCCGGCCGGTCCAGACCAAGGATCATCCGCATGGTCGTGGACTTGCCCGAGCCGTTTGGGCCGAGGAAGCCGGTCACCACGCCCGGCCGCACGTCGAAACTCACCCCGTCGACGGCAACGACCGAGCGGTAACGCTTGGTCAGGCCGCGCGCCTCAATCATGGAACCTCCCTGATCACACTCGTCCACGACGTTAGGAGCGCGGAGGCTGTGCCGGAACGCGGCGACCACCCAACTTCGCCCCGGGGATTTCCCCCAGATCCCCGACGTCCGCGGAGTCGGCGAGACGGCCCGCGGTCGCCGATACTGACCCCGTGGGTGCCGGAGAGGCCGGGTCGGTCCGGCTGGTCGAGCACTACGGCCCGCGGTGGTTGCCGGGCCCGTTCGAGCGCGGCACGGACGGACCACTCGTGATCCTCGTTGGCGTCGACGGGTCGCCGACTGGGATGCGCGCGGGCGCGTACGCCGCCGGGCTCGCCCGTCGCCAGCACTGCCGGTTGCTGGTCGTGTACGTGGCCGCGCCGTCGGTGTGGGCAGGCATGGCGCCCGGCGCGGTCGCCGCCGCGCAGGAGAGCATCTTCGACGAGACGATCGCGGACCTGCGCCAACAGATCCAGGAGCGGGCAGGCGACATCGCCGTGCCGATCACGTTCATGGTCCGCCGGGGCGACGCCTTCGTCGAGCTGCGCCAGGCTGCCGTCGAGGCGCAGGCGGACATGGTTGTGGTCGGCGCGTCCGAGCAGGCCGGACACCGGCTCATCGGCTCGGTGGCGAGCAAGCTCGTGCGCGCCGGCCGATGGCCGGTGACCGTCGTGCCGTGACGCCCGGGCTCAGGTCGACGCGCGCACCAGTTCGGGCGCCTCGGCCGGCGCCACGTCGGGCGTCTTCGACAGCCGGTTGGGCCACCACATGCGCGGTCCGATGTCCAGGTTCAGCGCGGTGACTAGGACCGAGCGGACGAGGATCGAGTCGAGCAGGACGCCGAAGGCAACGGCAAAGCCGATCTCGGCGAAGGCGACGACCGGCAGCGTCGCGAGCACTCCGAACGTGCCGGCCAACACGAGGCCGGCCGACGTGATCACACCGCCGGTCGCGGCGAGGCCGATGAGAGCGGCCCGTCGCGTACCGTGTTTGACCGTCTCCTCGCGAACCCGCGTCATGAGGAAGATGTTGTAGTCGATGCCCAAGGCGACGAGGAACACGAACACGAATAGCGGGAACGACGAATCGGCGCCGCCGAAGCCGAACGCGTGCTTGAAGACAAGCGCGCTCGCGCCGAGCGCCGCGGCGAACGACAGGACCACGGTTCCGATGAGCACCAGCGGGGCGAGGACCGCCCGCAGCAGCAGCGCCAGGATGACGAAGACCACGAAGAGGATGATAGGGATTATCAGGTTGCGGTCGAATCTCGCCGCCCGTTGCACGTCGAGGTTGATCGCGGTGTTGCCGCCGACCTTCGCGTCCGCTCCGGCGATGGCATGCACACGGTCGCGCACTCTGTCCACTGTGTCGTAGGCGGTCTGACTGTCCGCCGGAGCGCTCAGCGTCCCCTGGATGTACGCCGTGCCGCCCTTGACGGTGGGCGCGGTGACGGTCGACGGATCGATGCCGTTGGTCCCGGCGAACGCCGTGTGGACCTCGGCGGCCCGGTCCGCGTGGCTGACGACGACGACCGGGTTGCCGGTTCCGGCTGGGAAGTGCTGGGCGAGGATCTCTTCTCCGGTGACCGAATCGGGCGTACCGATGAAGGATTCCTTGTTCGTGAGCCCGGTCGCATCGAGCTGCGTGAGGCCGACCGCCATCGCGGCGAGGGCAAGGCTTGTCACGACCCAGGTCAGCCGCGGTCGGCGGGCGATGCGCGCGCCGACGCGCGCCCAGATGCCCCTGGCGGTGGGCTCGGGCGAGCCCTCCTTGGGCTTGACCGGCCAGAAGATCCAGCGGCCCACGGTCACGAGCAACGCGGGGAGCAGGGTGAGCATCACCGCGAGGCCGACGAGAATGCCGATCGCGGCCACCGGACCGAGGCCCCTCGTCGAGTTCGTCACCGCGACCAGCAGGCACAGCATGCTGATGACGACGGTCGCACCGCTCGCGATGATGGCCGGGCCGGCACGGTGCAGCGCCACCGCCATAGCCTCATGGCGGTCGTGATGGCGACGCAGCTCCTCCCGGTAGCGCGCGACGAGGAGTAACGCGTAGTCGGTCCCGGCGCCGAAGACCAGCACGGTCAGGATGCCCTGGCTCTGTGCGTTGACGACCAGGTCGGCGTACTTGGCGAGCAGGTAGATGACCGCCTGGGCGACGGTCAGCGCCACGCCGGCGGAGATGACGGGCAGCAACCACAGCACGGGACTGCGGTACGTGAGCAGCAGGATGACAACGACCACGGCGACCGTGCCGTAGAGCAGCGTGCTGTCGATGCCCTCGAAGGCCTTCGCCGAATCCGCCGCGAACCCGGCCGGACCGGTGATGTGGACGTTCATCCCGTTCGCATCCGCGGTCGCGGTGTCCTTCATGGACGCGACCAGGTCGGCGGCCTTCTCCCAGCCGTTCGGCCCGAGGTTGAGGGGCACGTAGATCTGGGCCGCGCGACGGTCGGTCGACGGGATCGGCCCATTCACCTTGCCGTCGAGGTCGGGAATCTGCGCGAAGCGCTGGGCGTCATTCGTGATCTTGGCCAGGTCGGTGTCGGTGAGTCCGGACGGCCGCTGGTAGACGATCACCGCCGGGATCGTGTCCGGCGATGTGAACGCCGCCTGCGCGTCGAGAACCTGCGTCGACTCTGCGCTGCCCGGCAGCCACGACTTCGCGTCGTTCTTCTGCGCCCCGGTCAGCTTTCCCGCGAGCGGCCCGGCCACCGCAACAACGATGAGCCAGAAGAGAATGATGACGTACTTGATCCGACGGTTTGTGATCACGTTGACGACCGACCTGGTCATGATCCCCCCATAAAAGGACGCCGTCCCCTCGGCGCACTCCCCCATATTGGCACGGCCACTCGAACGCCCGTGACGCCGGCCCGACAATGCGTACCGGACATTGGACGCATCAGGTGCCGTCCGGGTGCGGGAACAGGGGCCGGTGCGACGCCCAGAGCCGCGTCACGTACCGCCGCGCGTACCACATGAACCCGCCGAAGAGGAGCGCGAACGCCGCCAACCCGGCGGCGATCGTGAACCCGACCCCGAGACCCGCCTCGTGGCCGAGCAGCGCGCCGATCACCCCCGCGACGACCGAGTCGAGAACGGCCACGACCGACGGCGTCGCGGAGACCAGTCGCACCGCCATGCTGCGACCGGGTTCCACACCCATCGTCACGCCGACGCCCCGCAGGTCGTCGTATGGGCTCATCACGAAGTACCGGCGGAGCTCCGGCGCCAGCTCCAGGTAGGCGGCCCGGATGCGGTTCATGCCGATGACGCACTGGGCGTCGTGGTAGTTCGACACGGCGAGGCGAACGAACGTCGCGATGCCCACGTACAGGACCACCGGGAGGATGGCCAGCGCGAACCACACGAAGGTCGGCCCGAAACGCGACGCCTGGGCGACGAGGGCGAGCGCGACCGTGGCGCCGGAGAGCGTGGACAGGAACATGCCCGCACGGCTGAACGACTCGTTCCAGGCCAGTGCCCGGGACGCCAGCAGGCTCCAGTGCTCGGTGGACAGGATCTGCAGACGCATGGCGTCGGGCGCACCGCCCGAACCTCCGGTATCCGATGACATCGCCGCCTCGCCCTGTCGTCGCCGGCCCCAACTGCCAGACTCTATGCGCCGCGGCCGCGTCGACCTGTCGAAACGCCGACCGTCATGCGACGGCAGCATCGGCCGCCGAACCGCTGGGCACCGCCGCGCCGTTACGTGGCGTGCGCTGGACCCACGCCACCACGGGCTGCGTCGCCACCACGCACGCGACGAAGAGCACGGCGATCACCCACCAGCCCCAACCACCAGTCTGGATAGCGAGGAAGGTCAGCGCCGCCGGGCCGACCATCCGGCTGACGCCCATCACCGACCGGTTCGCGCCGAGGTACGCGCCGCGTTGGTCGGCGGGTGGCAGCTCGGTCTGGAAATACCACTGGGCGGCCGAGCTCCACAGCTCGGTCGCGGTCGTCAGCACCACCGACAGCGCGAGCACGCCCACGGTCACCCAGCCACGCGTCGCACCGCTCAGCGCGATCACCGGGCACGCGACCGCGCTCGCGACGCCGGCCCGGCGCATCAGGCGTACCGATCCGGCGGCGGTGTCGGCCCCCCGCGTGGCTGGCACCTGCAGCAGAACGGCCATCACGGTGTTGAGGCCGAACAGCGCACCCAGCATGCCGTGCAGCCAGACGACCGCGAAGACGGTCGCCAGGGCCGTGTACGGATGATCGCGCAGCACGCCCCACGGACTCACCCGGCCCTGGGTGACCCGCTCGGCGGTCACGGCCGGCATCCGCGACACGACCGCCGCGTTGACGGCCAGGCCGGCCGCGTTGAGTAGAGCCATCGCGATGAGGCCGCCGTCGGACCGCAGGGCGAGCGCCGCCGCGCCCAGGCCCGCGCCAACGGTGAAACCCACATTGAGGTACGCCCGCATGAAGGCCATCGCGCGTACCCGAATCTGGACGGGCAGCGCCGCCGCTATGTACACGGTGCGCCCACCGCTGGCCACGACGTCACCGATCGAGCCGGCGACGATCACGAACACGAACGACCAGAACCCGTGCGCGAACGGGTAGCCAACGAACGCCGCGGCCTCCAGCAGCGCACCCGCGACCCACGCCCGCTGGCCGCCGATGCGGTCGGCGAGATGGCCCAGTGGGAGCGATCCGAAGAGCCCGACCATCCCCACGAGCGAGAAGCCGATGCCGATCTGCACCGGGGTGAGCCCGACGACCTGCGTGAAGAAGACGACGCTGCCGGTCAGGAATGTGCCGCTGCCCACCGCGAGGACGGCCGACTGGACGGCGAGGCGCCTCGGCAGACCGGCTGGTGGAAGGATCCTGGCAGCCAGACCCGCGCGCTCCCCATGTACGGCATCCCAGCAGCGATCGGTGACCGCCGGCAACCGGGTATCCCGGCACCGACCACATGGTCGGCTATGTCGTGCCGATGCCCTCGTAGCCGCGCGCCGCCAGCTCGGCCTCGACGGCGGCGCACACCGTCTCCACGACGGTTACCCGGGCGAACCGCTTGTCGTCGGCCGCGATGACGTGCCACGGCGCCTTCGAATGGTCGGTCCGCTCCAGCATGTCTTCCAGGGCGGCCTCGTAGAGCGGTCGCTTCTCGCGGTTGCGCCAGTCCTCGTCGGTGAGCTTCCAGGCTCGCACGGGGTCTTTTGCCCGGCTCTGGAAGCGCCTGAGCTGCTCCTCCTCGGATATGTGCATCCAGAACTTGACCAGGATCATGCCCTCCGCGATCAGGGTCCGCTCAAACTCAACGATTTCGTCAAACGCCCGGGACCATTGCTCCTCGGTCGCGAACCCCTCGACCCGCTCGACCAGCACCCGCCCGTACCACGAGCGGTCGAGGACGGCCATGCCGCCCCAGCCCGGCAGCACCGGCCAGAACCGCCACAGGAAGTGGTGTCGCTTCTCGTCGTACGTTGGGGCCGCGAACTGGGCGACTCGCACGTGCCGGGGGTCGAGCGGACCGACCAGGCGCTTGATAGCGCCGCCCTTGCCGGACGCGTCCCATCCCTCGAACACCACGCACAGGGGCGGACCGATGCGGTGGTCCTTCAACTGTCCGCCGAGCATGAGACGAAGCCGCAGCAGCCGAAGCTGCGCCGCCTCCAGGCGGTCGACGGCCTCCTTCTTAGACAGCTTCACGGACGTGTCGACTCGCAACCGGCTCATCCCATCAGCTTCGCACCGAAGAAACGGTCAAGCACTGGTGCGACCGCGGTCGGGTCGGCCACGCGTGACTGGCCGGCACGGGTCATGCGCTCCGCCCGGGGGATGCTCGGCACGATCGCGGTCCGCCACCTGCTCGGAGGCGGGCGTGGGTGGCCGGTAGTCTCCCTGCAAGCCGCGTCGTACGCGAGCGTGTGCTCGATGGCCTCGAGGTCGGGCCACATGGTTAGCTCCTCGCCCCCCATGTCCTCATCGGACGATCCCGCGAACCGCATGAAGACTTCGAGCCCGTCACCGCGACGACCGTGGGGGTGTGTCGGCCCGAGCAGCTCGACGAACTCGCGGGCGCACGGTGAACTGCAGCGCCAGCTCCAGAACGAGCCGCCCGTTCTCCGAGCCGTCGTCGAGACCTCCGCCCACCAGGATGACGGCCGGTCCGCGGTCATACGCGATCGACATTCCATCCCCGACGTCACGCGGTTCATGCATCCCATGATCGACTCTGCTACGATTGTCGCAGGTCCGACACATGAGGTTGCCGATCACGACATTGTCCGCGCCGCTTTCCAGTAGCTTGATCCCCACGCGGATCGACCGCGCGCTTAATCTGGGAGGGGGACCAGAGATTGTTTCTCAGACGAATCGGGACCGTAGTTGCGGGCGCGGCGGCGGCCGTCTTCATGTTCGGTAGTGCCGCCTGGGCACACGAGTGCTACATCGCGAACCGCTCCGACACGGGCAACACCGCGGCCATGCATTCTTCTCGATGGACGGTCCTGACCGTCGCGGACATCGCCACGTTCACGCCTCCGGGCACCGACCAGGCCTGCTTCGTCGCGTACTGGACCTCCCACGGTGGCCCGGCGTCATTCACGGTTCGCTCGGACAAGACCATCGGCGAGGGCAGCGCCAATCCGAACCTGGCCAACGGCAAGGGCCTGGAGCATGCCGAAGACGTTTTCGGTGGGTTGTTCGGCGCGGCGGTGGCCGCCTGCAGCTAGGTAGAACCTGTCTGCACACGACAGCCTCGGACCATCCCTGGTCTGAGGCTGTCGGCGCGTCCAGGAGGTACCTGGGCTAGCGTCCACGTCATACGCAGGCGAGGAGGGAAGGATGCGCGCCGCCGTCTACCGCCGGCACGGACCGGCGGCCGAGGTGCTCGGGATCGAGGAGCTCGATACGCCGCAGCCGGGACCGGGCGAGGTGCGGGTCCGGGTGGTGGTCTCGGGCGTGAACCCGACGGACTGGAAATCCCGCCGGGGAACGGGAACACGGCCCGTGGCGGGCGGGTTCCAGGTGCCCAACCAGGATGGCGCCGGCGAGATCGACGCGGTCGGACCGGGCGTCGACCCCGCACGTGTCGGCGAATGGGTCTGGGTCTACTTCGCCGCCCGCCGCCGGCAGTACGGCACGGCGGCGGAGTACACGGTCGTGCCCGACCATCGGGCGGTCCGGCTTCCGGAACGCGCGGACGTGGACCTCGGCGCGAGCCTCGGCATCCCGGCGATGACGGCCCACCGGTGCGTGTTCGTCGACGGGCCGGTCGACGGGCGTACCGTCCTCGTCGCCGGCGGTGCGGGCGCGGTCGGGCACTTCGCGATCGAGCTGGCCCGCGCGGCCGGGGCCACGGTGATCGCGACGGTGAGCTCGGACGAGAAGGCGACGCTCGCCGGGGCGGCCGGCGCCCACCACGTCGTCAACTACCGCGACGGCAACGCCGACGCGCAGATCCGGCACGCGGCGCCCGGCGGTGTCGACCGGGTCGTCGAGGTCGCCCTCGCCACTAACCTCGCCCTCGACCTGGCGGTCGTCGCGCCGGACGCCAGCATCGTGACGTACGTCGAAGAACCGCGCCAACCGTCGCTGCCCGTCCGCGAACTGATAACCCGCAACCTCACGCTGCGGTTCGTGCTCATCTACACCGTGCCGGATCCCGATCTGCGGCGGGCCGCGGACGACATCACCCGCGCGCTAGAGGCGGACGCCCTCACGGAACTACCGATCCACCGGTACCCGCTCGAGAACATCGCGGCCGCCCACGACGCCGTCGAGGCCGGCATGACCGGCAAGGTCGTCGTGGACATCGAATGACGCGGCGCCGCCGCGGCACCGGCGCGGTCGTTCGCGACGTCGCCGGTCTACGCCCTCGATCCCGTGTAGCTTGCGGTGTAGGTGGCAGGGCCCGTGGGCGCGGTGATCACGTGGGTTTGCGCGCCGCCGTCCGACCAGCTGCCGAAGGTGTACAACCGCTTGTTCCTCGTCTGCGGGGTCGGCGCGCTCAGCGTAACGGTCGATCGTTGGATCACGGTGACGGTGAAGGTGGCGGTCTGGGCGACGCCGCCCGTGACCAGCTGCAGGCCGCCCGGCTTCGTGGCGAAAGTGAGGGTCACCGTCAACGGGTCGAGCCGACGCACGACGGTGTGCGACAGGCCGTCCTGGTCGGTCGCGACGAGCTGAAGCTCCAGATAGGACGGATACCCGTGGTCCGGCGCGACGAACGACCCGCTCGCCATGCCCATCCAGTTCTGCAAGACGTGGGTGTGGCAGGTGCCGTCGCAGTGCTGCAGGCGCAGCTGCCACGACAGCGCGGAGGCCGGGAGCGTGCCCTGCTGTGGATCGGTGGCGTGGCCGGAGAAGGTGATCGTGTCACCCACCCGCCAGGTGGTGCCGGCGACCGGCGTGTCGATCGTCGCGGTCGGCGCCTGGTTGCCGGGTGTGATCGTGACGGTCGACGAGTTGGTCGCGCCGAGCGTGTCGGTGACCGTCAGCTTCGCGGTGAAGGTGCCGGCCGAGGTGTAGGTGAACGACGGCGCGGTAGCGGTCGAGTCGGTCGTCCCGTCGTTGGTGAAGTCCCAGGCGTAGGTCAGCTTGCCCTGGTCCGCCGGATCCGGGTCGGTGGACTGGGTGCCGTCGAAGGTGACCGTCAGCGGCACCGGGCCCTGCGTCGGGGTCGCGTTGATGACCGCGGTCGGCGGCTGGTTGCCGGGGAAGTAGCGGATCCGCCGGATCGTGCCGCCACCGTGGTCCACGTAGTACAGTTCGTTGCCAGGCCCGACCTCGAGGTCGACCGGGGTGGCCGCGTTCGACCCGAACGTGACCAGGTTGGCCGGGTTGGGGAGGCCACCGGGTGTGGAGGGCAGCGACGCCCAGATGCAGTTTCGTGAGTAGTCCGCGAAGAACACGGCGCCGTTGTACGCGGCCGGGTACGGGCCACCACTGGTCGGATAGAAGGCGATGCCCGTCGACGATGAGCTTCCGGTCGGGCAGGCCTCGCCCGCGACGAGCTTGCTGGCGTGGTTCCAGGCGACGAACGGGTCGGTGACCGCGCCCGTCCCGGCCGCGTACAGGTTCTCGCACACCGGCAGGTTGGCGCTGTCGTAGCCCGGCTGCCGCGGCACGCCCTCGTAGCACGGCCAGCCGAAGTTGGTCACACTCGCGGTCGGGTCGATAACCCGGTTGACCTCCTCCCAGGTGGACCATCCGGTCTCCGAGATCCACGCCTCATTCGTGCCCGGCCGCATGGTCAGCCGGAACGGGTTGCGCAGGCCGGTGGCGACGATCCGTCGGGTGTTGAGGTCCGGTGAGCTGATCATCGGGTTGCCGGGGGCGGCCGCGCCGGTGTTCGGGTCGAGCCGCAGCAGGGCGCCGTTCAGCGCGGTGGGGTCGGCGGTCGTGCGGACGTCCTGAGACCGCAGCGCGCCGCCCTCGTTCGTGGGGTCGCTGCACGGGTTGGTGGGGTTGCCCGCGGGCAACTGGCCGTAGTCGACGACGTTGAAGCTGGCCCCGTCGCCGCCGGTCACGTACAGCATCCCGTCGGCGCCGAACTCGAGGTCGCCGATGGAGTGGCTCGGGTACTGCTGGCACCAGTCGTGGATGAGCACCTGCTCGGTCCCGGTCATGACGTCGCCGCTGGCCTGGAGCTTCGACAGCCGGCCGGTCACCACACACGTGCCGTTGTTGGCGTCGGTGCAGAAGTCGTTCCACACCGGGGCGGTCTGCCCCGGCGGTGCGTCGTACGTGTACAACACGTATACCCACGGGTTCGTCGGGAAGTTGGGTGCCAGCGCCATGCCTAGCAGACCCCGGTCCCACTGGTTGTGCACGTTCGTGGACAGGTCCGCGAAGAGCGTCGGGGTTGTGTCGGCCAGATCGTCGTAGACCTTGATGCGACCGCCCTTCTCGGCCACGAACACCCGGCCGTCCGGCGAGAACTCCAGCTCCGTCGGCTGGGTCAACCCGGAGAACACCACCTGTTCGGCAAACCCCGCCGGCAGCGTGACTCCCGCCGCCGGCGCCGACAGCACCGGCGTCAGCGCCCCCGCTACCAACACCGACACCGCGATCAGCCGCACCACGCCTCGTCGCGACATGCGCTCTCCCCGGCAGGTTCCGATCCCCCTGGGAAGATCGTGCGTGCACCCGCCGGTCCGGCGCTGTCGGCTTGGCGACACACCCCTCGCTCGCGACCGCTCATGCCGCCAGAAGGGATAATTGGCGGCGGCTCGGCAGCCGGCGCGGTGCGTACCGTTGACCGGATGGACGACGCGTGGCTGACCCGCCGGCGCCTGCTCGAGGGCGCCGGCGTGGCCGCGGTCACTGCCGGCCTGGCCGGTTGCCACTCCTCGCCGTCCGGGTCGCCGTCGCCCTCCCCCTCGCCGCCGACGCCGCCTGCCGCCGGCGCGCCACCGTCGTCTGCGCCCGCGGCGTCGTCGCCGACGCTCGACGAGGCCGTGCTCCGTCGCAAGATCGCCAGCATGCTCGTCGCCGGATTTCGCGGCCAGCGGGTCGACTCGGGGCATTGGATCATGCACGCGATCGCTGAGCGGGGGCTTGGCGGTGTCATCTTGTTCGACCGCGATCAGCTGACCGGCGCTCGACGCAACATCAGGTCCCCCAGCCAGGTCACCGCGCTCATCCGCACGCTGCGCGGGGCGTCGACGAGGCGACTCATCGTCTCCATCGACCAGGAGGGCGGTGCCGTCGCCCGGCTCAACCCGGACGACGGCTTCCCGGCGACGCGGTCGGAGGCCGAGATCGGCGCGGCCAACTCCCCCGCCGGCACCCGTGCCTGGGCGCGCGGCATGGCGCGCACGCTGGCCTCGATCGGAGTGGGACTCAACTTCGCGCCGGTCGTCGACCTGAACGTCAACCGCAGGAACCCGGCCATCGGCGCGCTGGGTCGGAGCTTCTCGGCCAACCCCGACATCGTCGTCACCAACGCGGCGGAGGAGGTCCGCGAGCACCGGGCGGCCGGCGTACGAACGGTGCTGAAGCACTTCCCGGGCTTCGGCAGCGCGACCGGCAACACCGACTTCGGCGTCGTCGATGTCAGCGCGACGTGGCGACCGACCGAGCTCGAGCCCTTCCGGAGGCTGATCGCCGGCGGTGTCACCGATGCGGTGATGGTGGCCCATCTCCTCAACCGCCAGCTCGATCCCGCGCGACCGGCGTCCCTCTCGCCCGCGGTCGTCCGCGATCTGCTCCGCGGTCGGCTCGGGTGGCAGGGCGCGGTCGTCAGCGACGACCTGCAGGCGGCCGCGATCACCAAGCGGTACGGGCACCGCGAGGCGGTCACGCTGGCGCTGCAGGCCGGCGTCGACATGCTGGTGTTCGCCAACCAACAGGTCTACGACGAGAACGTCGTGGACGACACCGTCGCCATCGTCGTCGACCTGGTCCGCATGGGGCGGATCAGCGCGGCGCAGATAGACAGGTCCGTCGCCCGGATCGACAGGCTGCGCCCGGGGAGCTAACCGCGCCCGTACGGCCGCCGGCCGCGTGCGGCAGAGCAGGCCCGCGCGACCGAGCCGTCGTGACGCGATCCCGCTTCGGCTCGAAGCTACCCGAGTCAGCGAGCAACCGGACGGTATGTCAGCAGGACGTTGCCGGAGCTGAAGGGCCGCGTCGTCAGCAGCTCTAGGCCGATCCTCTCGTCGGCGGTCCGGAAGAGAGATCGGCCGTCGCCGAGAACGACCGGCATCACCATGATCCGCAGCTCGTCGACCAGCCCCAGCCGCAGGAGGCTGACGGTCAGGCTCGAGCTGCCGAGGATGGCGATGTCCCTGCCCGGTTGGCGTTTGAGCGCGGCGATCTCGGCGGCGACGTCGACCTTGACGACGCGCGTGTTGGCCCAGTCCGCCTGGTCGATGGTCCGCGACACAACGATCTTGGAGAAGTCGTTCATCCTCGCCGCGACCCTCGGATCGTCCTCCCGCGCCGCGGGGGTGGGCCAGTAGGCCGCCATCCCGTCGTAGGTCACCCGCCCGAACAGGAGCGTGTCGGCCTCGTCGAGCTGTCGCACCGCGAACTCGTTGAACTCGTCGTCCACGACCGGCCAGTCGAATTCTTGATTCGGGCCCTCGTAGTACCCATCGACGCTTGTCACCAGAAACGCGAACATCTTCCTCATCGGACTCCCATCAACGCCTTCCCCATATCTTCGTCTAGGGTCGGTTGGTGCTCGCCCTGACGACAACCTCGGCCGCCCCGCACGTCGTCCTTACCGAAGTTCCAGATCCCACGCCGCTGCCCAACCAGGCCCTCGTTCGGATGCGCGCGTTCTCGCTCAACCGCGGCGAGGTGACCCGGCTGCCGGATCTGCCCGAGGGATCGACCACCGGCTGGGATGTGGTCGGCGTCGTCGAACGGGTCGCCCCCGACGGCAGTGGCCCCGCAGCGGGTACGCGGGTGGTCGGTCTGGTCAAGACCGGTGCTTGGGCACAGTCCGCGGCGGTGCCAACCGCCCGGCTGGCGCCCGTTCCGGATGCGGTCTCCGACGCCCAGGCCGCCACGCTTCCCACCGCCGGAATGACGGCCCTGCGATCGCTGGAGGTTGCCGGCCTGCTGATCGGCAGGCCGGTCCTGGTCACGGGTGCGACCGGTGGGGTCGGCCGGTTCGCGATTCAGCTCGCGCACGCCAGCGGCGCGCACGTCACCGCGTTGGTCCGCGATGCGGCGGCGCGGCGCGAGCTGCTGCGTCGGCTCGGCGCGAGTGACGTGGTCGAGGATCTCGATGGAGACTTCGACGTCATCCTCGACGGTGTCGGCGGGACCACGTTTGCACTCGCCATCGAGCACGTGGCTCCGGGTGGCGTCGTCGTGAACATCGCGACACGGGACGACGAGGAGACGGTCAGCTTTCGCGCGAAGCGTTTCGACCGTGCCCACGGCGCGCGGATCTATATGTTGGACCTGCCCGACGAGCTCCGCCGGCACGCGAGCGCGGCCAGCGACCTCACCCGCCTGTGCGGGTTGATTGCGGACGGGCGGCTGGACGGTCAGGTCGAGATGGAGGGCTCCTGGCGCCGACCGGCACCGGCCCTCGAGGCCCTGCTCCACCGCCGCATCGGCGGGAAAGCCGTGCTCCACGTGGACTAGGTGCCGGGGGTTACCGCATGCGCATCCTGCTATGGCACGGCTATCTGCTCGGTGGCACGGGATCCAACGTCTATACGCGATCGCTCGCGCGCGCCTGGAGTCGCCACGGCCACGACGTGACGGTCTTCTCCCAGGAACCCCATCCGGAGGCCTACGACATCGGTGACGCCACCGCGATACGGCCCGACATCGACGGACTGTTACCCGTGTTCGTGCTCGACCACTACGACGGGCTTGAGGCCCGGCTGGTGCAGGACTTCACGGAGGCCGAGCGCACCCACTTTGTGGAGCGCAACGCCGCGGCGCTCCGCGAGCACCTTCCGGCGGATCTCGTGTTCGCCAATCACGTGCTGATGGGCGGTCCGGTCGGCGCCGCCAGCGGCGCCCGGTACGCGGTCAAGGTGCACGGGTCCGAGTTGGAGTATTCGATGCGCGGTCGTCCCGAACTCGCGCATCTTGGGCACCAGGCGCTGGTCGGCGCGGCGGCGACGTACGTCGGCTCCGCACACGTCGGCGAGGTCCTCCGGGACGTCTGTGGCCCCGTTCCGCGCGTGCGGGAGGTGCCTCCCGGCGTCGACACCGACGAGTGGAGGCCGCAGCCACGCCCCGAGGCCCTGGCGGCGCTGGTGGCAGAGGCGCGGCGTGACGAGCCCAATCCGGGCAACCTTCGGGAGCGTCAACCGGATGACGGCAATGCCAAGCGTCTGGCGGAATTCCTCGCCGACGACGAGCCGACGGTCGTCTACTTTGGAAAGTTGTCATACAACAAGGGCGTACACCTGTTGCTGGAAGCCCTGGCCGGCGTGGATGCGCGAGCGGTCATCGTGGGCTTCGGCGAGAGTCGCGCCACGCTGGAGGCGTCCGCCCCGCCGCGTACGCTGTTCACCGGCCCGCTCGAGCACCGTCACCTCGTGCATCTGTTGCCGCTGGCCAGCGTCAGCGTGGTGCCGTCCATCTTTCCGGAGGCGTTCGGGATGGTCGTCGCCGAGGCCGCGGCCGCCGGAACACCGCCGCTGGTGGCTCGGCACTCCGGCCTGCGGGAGGTGGCGGAGCGGTTGGCCGCGGGGTACCCGCCGGAGTTGGCGCATCTCACGGCGTTTGAACCGGGCGACGCGTCCGACCTTCGATCCAAGCTTCATGCGTTGCTGCGCCTGCCCCCGGCCGAGCGGCGGAGCCTCGGCCTGGCCGCCCGCCAGGTCGTCGTCGAACGGTGGAGCTGGTCCGCCGTCGCGAAGCAACTGCTCGACCCCCGCAACCTCGTGGAGTTCTAGCGGATCCTGATCGCGCGGCGGGCCGGATCGCGCACGGTCAGGGCGAGGACCACCAACGCGACGGCCAGCACGACCGCCCACCGTACGTGCGCCGTCGGCCAGCCGGCGCCGGGTGGCGCGAACATCGCCCACCGCGGCGGCAGGAGCGCGGCGAAGGCGGCCGCTCCCAACACCGCGGGTCCCGCGGCGAGACCAGCGTCCCGTGGAGACCACCAGCGCGCGATGCCGCTGGCGACGGCCAGCCCGAACGCGGTCAACGCCGCGCACTCCAGCGTCAGCGCGACGGCGGAATGCCCCGGGCGTACCCAGAGCAACGCGGCGGCCCACGGTGCCGCGACGGCGACGCCCGCGAGACCACACCGGACGCCGGCGCGCCACGCCAGCGGCACCGGGATCGGCGCGAGCACGTTCGCGGCGTCGTCGTCGAGCAGCCCGACAACGCCCGTCACGAGCAGCACCGCGACGATCCGCAGCAGGGTGGCGGCGCCCGCGGCGTCGTGGACGTCGTCGGCCTTCCACCCGAGCACCGCCGCACCGATCGCCCAGCCGGCGAGGACCGGGTGCCACGAGATGGCCCGCCACAGCACCCCGGCGGCGGCCAGCTCACGCAGCACGCGGCGCCTCGGCCCGGTCACCGCATCTGCGCCCAGCAGGCGGCGAGCGTCCCGACCAGCAACACGCCGCCGAGCGTCAGCAGCGGACGCCGGTACGACGCGTGCCGGAGCAGTGCGGCGACGCCGGCGAGCAGAGCGAGGCCCAGCAGGTAGACCGCGTGCCAGACGTGAGATCCGGCGGCCAGTTGGGCGTCGTGGTAGTAGTCGGACGACATGGTCCACGGCGCTGTCCACTGGAGACGGCCACGATCCATCACGGCCACCACCCACGCGAGGACCGCGAGGCCGACGACGACCGGCGCGCCGCGCCACGGCAACCAGCGGTCGGTCGCGACACCGAGCAGGCCGCCACCCAGCGTGCAGAGCGGTATCACCGCCAGCTCGGCCGGGCCCTGCGCGTATTCCAGGCTGGTGCCGTTGTGCTCGACGAGCCAGAGCATCACGGCGAACCCGGCGGCGAGCCCGGCGGGCAAGAGCACGCCGAGGCAGATCGCGAGCGTCCGGGCCTGCGCGGCCGTCGGCGTCGCGGCGAGTTGGGACTCCGCGTGAGCACGGCGCGCGCTCGAGGCGATCAGATTGGCGGCGAAGAACGTGGCGGGTCCGAGCCACAGCAGCCCGAGCGTCACGAGGAGGTCGCGCACGGAGCCGCGCGACGGCGGCCAGAGGCCGGCGGTCGCCTGGATGCCGGCGAGCACGACGAAGTAGAGGAGCAGCACCACGTACACGGGGTGGCGGACCATGCGGGACGCCTCCCGCCCGGCGAGCGTTTGGATAGCGGTGCCGGCAGGCGCGTGGCTGAGCACGTTGACCGTCATGATGTCACCGCCAAGTCCTTGTCTCCGACCAGCAACAGGTAGGCGTCCTCGAGGGTCGGCGCGATCGACTCGGCCCCGGGCGGAGCGTCGCCGACATTGCGTACGCGCCCATCCCCGTTGCGCCATGCCAGACGTGCGCCGGCACCGCGTGCGGAGTCGAGCCAGACCCGGCCGGCGGCCCGCTCGATGAGGGCGGTCGGCGTGCCGGCGAAGCGGACGCGGCCAGCGTTCAATACAACGACCTTGTGACACACGGCTGCGACGTCCTCGGTCTGGTGGGTGGAGAGGACGACGGTGTGATCCTCGCCGATCCGCGAGACGATTTCCCGGAACCGCAGGCGCAGTTCGGGGTCGAGGCCCGCGGTGGGCTCGTCCAGGATCACGAGCTCCGGATCGCCCAGGAGCGCCTGGGCGAGCGCGACCCGGCGACGCATGCCACCGGAGAGCGCGCGGATCCGTTTGCCGCTCACCGATGCGAGCCCGACCAGGTCGATCACCCGGCGCACCTCGTCGTGCCGTGCTCGTCGATCCGTGAGCTCCTTGAGGATGGCCACGTAGTCGACGAAGCCGAAGACTGTCATACCGCGGTGGAAGCCGGGCTCCTGAGGCAGATAGCCGAGGCGTCGCCGGATCGCGAGCCGTCCGGACGGCGTGGCCGGGTCGTATCCGAGCACCCGGATCCGCCCGCTGTCCGGTGCGAGCACCGTCGCCATCATCCGCAGCAGCGTCGTCTTGCCGGCTCCGTTCGGGCCCAACAGGCCGGTCACGCCTCGGCCCGCGACGAAGTCGGCGCCTGCCACGGCGGCCGTCCGCCGGAACGTCTTGGTGACACCCTCGATCAGGACGGATCCCATCACACACCTCCAAGCCTTGTCGCGTACGGGTTCCGGCCCGCGGCGAGAACGACCAACGACGCCACAGCGACGGCCAGGTAGGTGAGCTGGCCGGCGATCCCGAACACCGCGAAGGATCCGAGCCGCAAGTAGCCCAGCACGACCGCGGCCGTCCAGACCGCGACGACGACGCCAGCGGCGTACGCGGTGTCAACACGCCGGCCGAGGGCGAGCGTTAGGGACGTGAGCGCCAGCGCCGGCAGCAGCCAGGCCGCCGCCGTCAGCGCCCGCTGCGGCAGCAGCAAGCCGGCGGCGAAGGCCGTGATGCACGTCACGGCCGTGACCGCCGCCGAGCGCAGGAGGAGCAACCGGAACTGTGGGTACGGTGTGGCCAGCCCGATCTCGTACGCGGGGTCCAGGCCGCCGTGGAACGCCACGGCGACCCCGGCCACCGGCAGGATCGGGGCGACGATGAGGAAGAGCAGCGTGCCGCGATCGTGGCTCGCCGAGCTGGCGGCCGCGAACGCGGCGAAGGCCAGGGTCGCGGCCATGGCAAGCAGCCATGAGGCGCGCAGTGACGGCGTCGCGGCGAGCAGCCGCGCGGTGTCCTCCGGAATCCGGGCCAGCCGCAGCAGTCGCTCGACCACGCCCGGCCGGGGCGCGTCGACCCGCTCGACAACCTCGTCCCACAGCCGCTCGAGCCGGTCCACGTCGACGGCCGGGGTCAGCAACGCTCGGCATCGCGCGCAAGAGATCAGGTGCGCCTCCACTGAGGCGCCGAACGAGAGCTGTCCCTGGCCGCGCGCGTACAGCCGTAGGGTCTCCTCGTCGACGTGCCAGCCGGTCATGATGACAGCTCCTCCCTGAGGATGGCGCGAGCGCGCATCATCCGGGTCTTGACGGTCCCCGCGGGGATGCCGAGCAACCGGGCGGCCTCCCGGGTGGTCAGCCCGTCCAGGACGGTCGCCTGCACTACCGCCCGAAGCTCCGGTGAGAGCCGGTCAAGCGCCCCGCCAAGATCGCCGAACTCGACGCCGAGCAGCACCTGCTCCTCGGCCGAGATCGCCACCTCGTCGTGGCTACCCAGCGCCAACAGGGCAGGTGGGCGGCGGCGTAGTCGGTCGAGCAGCCGGTGCACGCCGATCCCCCAGATCCACGCGCCGACCTCGCCCTGGCCCGACCAACGGCGCGCCTTGCGCCAGACGCCGACGAACGTGTCCTGCACGACCTCGTCCACAAGGGACCGATCGGCACACCGGCGCGACAACCTGACCAGCAGCCACGGCGCGTGCCGCACGTACAGGGCCTCGAGCGCCGTGCGATCGCCGTCGCTGGTCGCCACAAGCAGCTCGGCGTCGGTGCGCTCGTCCCGATGGTCGAACATGGCTAGAACGCCACGCCACGACGTCGGCCGCAAAGCATCCCGTCCATCGGATCCTCCAGTCTCGACGCCTTCCTACCCTCCCTGTCGTCAAGTCTGGGCCGACCGGTTCACCGGATCGATCTTCCCGAGTGGCTCAAGATCGGCGAGTCCGGCCCGGTCGGCCCGGGAATTGGATACGATCATGACTGATGGAGGCGGCTGAAGTCAGCGGCGTGCTGAGCGGTGAAGTTGGCCACCAACTGATCTCCACTCCGCCCGGCCGACCGTATTCTCGAATCGGCGACCCCCACCGCGTCGCCCCGGACGAGAGCGCTGCCGTACCCGGCCCGGCAAAGACGGCGCGCAGAAACCATGACAACTCTTGATCTGATCGAGATCGGCGGGTCCCTGCTGATCCTGACCGCCTTCGCCGCTGCCCAGACGCGACTGCTGGACGTGCGCTCGTTCACCTACCTCGGTCTTAACGTGGTCGGCTCGGCCGTGCTAGCGGTCGTCGCGCTGCTCCACACGTCGTGGGGCTTCCTGCTGCTGGAGGGCACCTGGGCAATCGTGTCCGCGATCTCCCTTGTCGCCGTGCTTCTAGGAGCCGGCCGACGCGCCGCCACTACCTCCTAGCTCGGCGAGGCGGCGGCGGAGGAACTCCCGTTCCGGCTCGTTGCCGGCGAGGTCGAGGGCTTGGCGGTACGCGCGTGTGGCTTCCTCGCGGCGGCCGAGCCGGCGCAGCAGGTCGGCCCGTGCGGAGGGCAGCAGGTGGTAGCTGGCCAGCCGTGGCTCGGCCGCGAGCGCGTCCAGCAGTGCGAGGCCCGCCGCCGGCCCGTCGACCATCGCGACGGCGACCGCGCGGTTGAGGTCGACCAACGGGGAGGGCGCCACGGTGCGCAGCACGTCGTATAACGCCACGATCTGCGGCCAGTCGGTGGTCGCGACGGTGGCGGCCTCGTCGTGCACGGCGGCGATCGCGGCCTGCAGCGCGTACGGCCCGGGCGGGCCACCGGACAGCGCCTCGACCACCAGGCGCCGCCCTTCCGAGATCTTGTCCGCGTCCCACCGTGACCGATCCTGGTCCTCGAGCAGCACCAGCCGGCCCCTGGCGTCGACCCGGGCCGGCCGTCGGGCGTCGATGAGCAACATCAGCGCGAGGAGGCCGGCGACCTCGCGTTCGGTGGGCAGCAGCGGATACAGGATCCGACCGAGCCGGATCGCCTCGTCGGCGAGATCGCCTCGGACGAGGGCGGGGCCGCTCGTCGCGGCGTACCCCTCCGTAAAGATCAGGTAGATCACGCGCAGCACCGCCGGCAGCCGCTCGGGCAGCTCGCCGGCCTCCGGGACCCGGAACGGGATGCGGGCCTGCCGGATCTTCCGCTTGGCCCGGACCAGCCGCTGAGCCATCGTCGCCGTCGGCACGAGGAACGCCCGTGCCGCCTCGGGTGTGGTCAGCCCGGCCAGGCAACACAGCGTCAGGGCGGTCTGCGCCTCCAGCGCGAGCGCCGGGTGGCAGCAGGTGAAGAACAATCTCAGCCGCTCATCCGGCTCTTCGCCCGCGTCACCCCACGCCGGATCCGGAGCGGCGAGCGGAGCCTGGCGGCGGTCAGCCTCCACCTGGAGCAGCGCGAGCTTCGCCGCGAGCACCTTGTCGCGGCGGAGGATGTCGACCGCCCGGCGGCGGGCCACCGTGAGCAACCACGCCGCCGGACGGTTCGGCACCCCCTCGTTGGGCCAGCGCTGCACCGCGGTCGCCACCGCGTCGGCGGCGACCTCCTCGGCCAGATCGAGATCGCCCAGGATGCGGACCAGCGTCGCGAGCAGGCGCCCCCACTCCTCGCGGAAGACCGCCTCGACCGGATCGACCGGCGCGCCCATCGGCACGGGTCCTATTTGGACGGAGCCTCGTACTCCATGATCGGGCGCACCTCAATCGAGCCGTACTTGGCGCCCGGGCAGCGCGCTGCCCAGTCCAGCGCGGCGTCGAGATCCGGCACGTCGAGGAGGTAGAAGCCACCCAGGACCTCGCGCGTCTCGGCGAACGGCCCGTCGGTGACGACCCGTTCGGTGTCCTTGACCCGCACGGTCGTGGCCGTGCTGCTGTCCTGGAGTGCCTCGCTGGCCTGCTTGACGCCGGCCGACTTGACCGCGTCCTCGTACGCCCAGTACTCGTTCATAACCCGCTCCATCTCGGCGGGGTCGGTAGCCGTGCTGGACTCCTCGCCATAGATCAACAACAGGTACCGCATTCTTGCCTCCAACCTGTCCGGCAGCCGCCAGTCGACCACCTACCATCCTGACGACGAACGGGTCGCCCGCAATCGACACCCCCGGCGTCAAGAATTTCGGGTCGGCCACGCGCGGCCGTCCGTCTCCCGCCGCGATGTACGACCGTCCGCTATGCGCGGAACGCCAGCGTGGTGAGCCCGACGATCCACCCGACGAACAACCCGTACAGGGCGCCGTCGCCGGCGGCGTTCAAGGCGCCGACAAGTGAGGCGTTGACGTTGACGAACGCGGCTATCAGGCCCGCGACGGCGGCGGCGAAGATGTACGCCCCCCATCCGCCGAAGACCGCTCCGGTGATGCCACGCACGCCGAACCCGGCAGTGACCGAA
Source organism: Micromonosporaceae bacterium (assembly GCA_036506495.1). GTDB lineage: Bacteria > Actinomycetota > Actinomycetes > Mycobacteriales > Micromonosporaceae > DASXRC01. Next base: position 25,815 of record DASXRQ010000174.1, read on the forward strand.
AGCAGCGATAGGAAGACGGCGGCCAGCACCACCACGAGCAGTGCCTTCAGATCTGTGGCGAGCAGGCTGCGCAGCGACTCGTTGGTGTCGAACGACCACGCCGGCCAGCCGAGCCGACGCAGGAACAGGCCACCGGCGTCGGTGGCGCTCGTGTGTTTCTGAGCCCAGTCACGGTACGCGGAGTTGCCGAAGGCCAGCACCAGGACCAGTGCCACGATCGTGCCGGCACCGGTCACCGTGCGAAATCGCGGAGGGGACGCGGTAGTGGTAGTCATCCGAACATCATCAAGCCAGGCGTCGATGTTCACAATCGGACGACGTCGATCATCACGGGGAAGCGGGGGTGATCGACAACTCCACCTCGTCGCCGATCGTCGCACCGGCCGCCTGCAACGCGGCACGGCTGATTCCCACGCAGAGCCCGCCGCCGGCGACCAGCATTGTGCTACCGGTAAACGGCGCACCGCCGAGGGTGCCGGTCACCCGCATCTGGCGGCGCCCGCCGAGCTTGCCGACCAGTTCGGCGGGTACGTCGACGACGGCGAGGCCGCCCGGTCTGTCCTCGCGCCATCGGCGAACTCTGCCACTGAACACCACTGCCATGAGGCGCTCCTTCGTCACGGTCCCGCGAGCGTACGGTCACCGGTATCCAATCAATCCGGTTCGCCGAGGTGTCGAAGGAGGCGCCATGGATGCCCGGTGGGTCACCAAGGCTGGCACGGAACCGCTGTCGGGGAATGACGTCATTGGCGTCGCGTCGCGGGACGACGGCGTTCTGTGGGTGCACGTGGACCACGCCGATCCGGAAGGGATGAACCTGCTGTCGAACCTGGTCCCGGTTCGGCCGCCCGACGTGCGGGCCTGCCACACCCGATCCCCCGTCCCGGCGCTGCGCGCGTACGACGACCACGTCTTCAGCGCGATGAACGGGTTGGCCCGCGGTGCGGACGGGCGGTTGCACTTCCTGCCCGTGATGATGTTCACCAAGCCTCCGGTGGTCGTCACCGTGAGCGGGCCCCGGCACGAGGCCCTCACAGACGCGGCCGCCCGTCGGGACCTCGACACGGTCCGGGCCCGACTCGACGCCTCGGACCTACGTCCCCGGTCGGTGTTCGAAATGGGCGGTGCCATCCGGATCGAGATGCTGGAATCCCAGGAGGAGCTCGTGGCGTCGGCCGCCCGACGCATCGCGGCGCTGGAGCTCAGCGTCATGCAGCGCGATCCGGTCCACGCCGAGGCATTGTTGGGCGACCTGTTCGGGCTACGGCACGACCTTCAGACCATTCACACCAACGCCGCCCATACCCACGAGCTGTACGCGTATCTCAATGAGCAGGTCGACACCGACGCCGGCGTCTTGACCCTCGATCCCAAGGTGTTGACCGGCCTCCGGCAATCCTACGGTCACCTCAAGAACACCACCGATCTTGAACGGGAGTACCTCCAGGAGGTCCTGGACATGTTCCAGACCCGCGTGTCGACGGAGCTGAACCGCTTCGTCCGCAAGATAACCGCCTTCGGCACGATCGGAATCGCGTGGACCGTCATAGCCGGGATCTACGGCATGAACTTCGTACACATGCCGGAGCTGAACTGGCGGTTCGGTTACCTGGCGGTGCTGAGTCTCATGGCCGGAGTCGGAGCGGTGCTCGGGGTGCTGTTCCGTCGGCGCGGCTGGCTCTGACCCGGCACCCCAACCCGGGAGGCCACCGCCACCGCGCGGCGGGCGCCGGGTTGTACGGTGTGGCAAGCGGAAAGGGGGCCGAACGTGGGTTCGTGGCCGAGTGGTATCGGTGCCATCACGCAAGTAGCGCGGCATACGAGCGGCCGCGCCGGGAGGGACATGTGACCGGGTCTGAGCCGACCGCCCACCTCGTCGAGGAATTCAGTGACCCAGGTGCCACGGCCCAGCCGTGGTCAGAGGTCGTTGCGGTGCTCGAGTCGTCGGAGATGTTCTGGCTCTCGACGGTGCGGCGCGACGGTCGTCCGCACGTCGCTCCGCTGCCGGCGATGTGGTTGGACGGCAAGCTGCATTTCTGCACCGGCGCCCACGAGCAGAAGGCGAAGAACATCGAGGCCAACCCCCACTGTGCCCTCACCACCGGGACCAACTCGTACCGCTCCGGCCTGGACGTCGTGGTCGAAGGCACCGCCGCGCGGGTCACCGACTCCGGGATGCTCGCCCGTCTTGCGCGGCTGTGGGACGACAAACTCGGCTGGACGTTCGAGGTCGGTGACGGCGTCTTCCTCGACACCGCCGCACCGGGGCATTCGGCGCTGGTGTTCGCGGTTACTCCGTCGAAGGCCCTGGCATTCCGCAAGGCGCCGTACAGCCAGACCCGCTACACCATGTGACGCTCATGTGATCGCGAGCCCTTCCTATCGACGCGTACGCATGGAAGGATCACGGCCGATCCCATCTTTCGGGACGAGGAGTCGTCATGGCTGTTACCGCAGTACGTGGCCAGCTGGCGAACAATGCGGTTGGTCTGCGTGAGGTCCTGTTCCAGTCCATCACCCACATGGCACCGGGCGCCGCCGTCGCGTTCTCCATCATCGTCGGCGCCGGGTTCGCCGGCGGCGCGCTTCCGCTGGCGGTGCTGCTCGCACTCGTCGGCTGCCTGTTCGTCGCTGTCTCAATAGGACAGTTGGCCAAGCACCTGCCGTCGGCGGCCGGCTTCGCGACGTACGCGACCAAGGGCCTGCATCCCGGCGTTGGATTCCTGGTCGCCTGGGGCTACGCCCTGGCCGAGGCGATGGTCGCCCCGCTCCTCTACCTGATCTTCGGCCACGTGGTTGCGGGCACGCTCAACGCCGAGTACGGCTGGAAGTACGAGACGTGGTGGCCGATCGCCACGGTCGCCGCGGCCGTGCTCGTGCTGCTGCTCGGTTGGTTCGGCATCCGGGTCAGCGCGGTCGCGGGCACCCTCCTCGGCCTCTTCGAGATCGTGGTATTCAGCGCGCTCGCTGTCTGGATGATCATCAAGGCCGGTGACAACAACACCCTGTCGGTGTTCTGGACCGGCCACGCCAACTCGCAAGACTTTGGTGGCTGGAGCGGGGTGATCGCCGGTTCGGTGTTCACCATCCTCGCGTTCATCGGCTTCGAGGCTGCCGCACCGCTGGCGGAGGAGGCCAGAAACCCGCGCCGGACCGTCCAGGTGGCGGTGGTGGCCTCGGCCGTGCTGATCGGCCTCTTCTACGTACTCACGACGTACGCGGCGGCCGTCTTCTTCGGCCCCGACCGGTTCACCGATTTCGCCAGCTTCGGCGACGGCAACCCGTGGCAACAGCTGGCGCGCGACATCTGGGGCAGCTCCTGGGTGCTCATCTTCGCGGCCATCGTGATCTCCGCGATCGCGAACTCGAACGCCGGCGCCAACGCGACCACCCGCACCTGGTACGCGCTCGGCCGGGCCCGGCTCCTCACCTCGATGCTCACCGAGACCCATCCGAGGTGGCGGTCCCCGTACGTGGGCGTCCTCCTGCAGTTTGCCATCGCGCTCGGGGTGGCGCTGCCGGTGGGCTTCATCTACGGCCCGTACCCGATCGCCTTCGGCCTGGTGGGAACGATGGTCACGGTCGTGGTCATCCTCATCTACATCGTGCTCAACCTCGCCTGCATCGGCTTCTACCTGCGGCAGCGCCGAGACGAGTTCAACCTGTTCTGGCACATCATCGTGCCCGTGCTCGGCGTGCTCGCCTTCGTCCCGGCCATCCTGACCGCCCTCGGCATCGAAGCGTTCAACTTCATTACGGCCCTGACCTGGCCGTTCAGCCTTGCCGGCCCCGTGGTGGGCGGATGGCTCGTGCTCGGGCTGATCTACCTGCTGTACCTGGCCTCGACCCACCGCCGGGATCGCATCGCCGCCCTGGGCGAGCTCCACGGGCCCGATGAGACGCCCGAAGCGGCCACCCCAGGCCTGCCTGAGCCACGGGTCCCGGCCGCGCCGGCGCCGGCAACCGACGCGTCGAGCGACGCCTGACCGAGACGTCGCTCCCCCACAGGCCCGGATCGGGCCGGACGGAGGCATCCGTTGAGCACACCGAAATACAGGCTGACGCGGATCGGGAACCGGATCGGCGTGTGGATGTACCGAGTCCTCAACGGGCGACTCGCCAGCGGCAGCAAGGACGCCCACGTACTGATGATCACGACGCCCGGCCGGCGAACCGGCGTCCCGCGCTCGACCTGTGTCCGCTACCTCAACACCGCCGAGGGGTTGGTCGTCTGGGGAACCGCATCGGGGTCTCCACGGGACCCCGACTGGTTCCGCAACCTGCGCAAGGCGACCGTGGCCGACGTGCAGGTGCGGGCCGAGCATCTACGGGTCCGACCCCGCGAGCTCGTCGGGGCCGAACGCGACGCGATGTGGAACGACATCGTGCTCGCGCAGGCGCCCGAGGTGGCGAAGTACGCACGACGAGCCGGCCGGACCATCCCGGTGGCCGTCCTCAGGCCCGTCGACGGTCGGCCAAACTGACGACGATTCTCGCCGGCCTGGCACGGCCGGGCCGGCGAGACAGTCCATCGAGATCGGCGTTCAGCCCGCGGCCTTGACGAACCCAGCTGATCGCACCGCTGCCACCCGTCGACACCGCCGCTAGTAGGCCTCGACGAGCGATCTTGTCAGGTACACCAACGTGATGAACGACCGGTACAGGCGCAGCGGGTCTTCGTCGGTCAGAGCCACCGTACGGGCGTCGAGGCGCCGCACGTCGCGGATCCAGGTCGCCTGCTCGGCCATGTCGGGACTCGTGAACACCACCTCGATCGTCGCGGGCAGCCGGATCGCCGGCGGGCGCAGCGTATCCACAGAGGACAATGCGGCCCGGACACCGTCCCTGATGAGGTCCCGCGCGGTGTCCGGGTGCGCGTGCTCGGCCGCGTACCGACTGATCGACTCCTTCACGACCACCGGCCTGATCGTGGGGCAGAACGGGACCGCCTCCGGTCCGACGTACTGGTCGCCGGTGATGACCGCGACCGGCACCGCGAGGTGCTGGGCCACCAGCGCGTTGAGCCCGGCCTCGCCGGTGAGCGTGCCGTTCAGGCGGACCTCTGCGATGGCGCGCGGGTTGTAGGTGTGTGACAGCACGCCCGTGGTGCCCGCCGCGGCGTGGTAGCCGAGGAAGATCACCGCCTGGTACGAGCCGTCCAGGCCCTGCATCATGTACAGCGGCTTGAACCGGCCGGAAAGGTACGCGGCACGACCCGGCAGGTCGGCGGGTGGCAGGTTGCGCATCACCGAGTGCGCATCGTTGACAAGGATCTGTGTGGCGCCAGCGGCCAGCGCCCCCTCGATCGCGGCGCTGACCTCGCCGAGCAGCAGTGCTCGGCCCAACTCATAGTCGTCCCCGCCGGCAAGGCACTGCGCCCAGTCGACGATGCCGGCGACGCCCTCCATGTCCACCGAGACAAAGACCTTCACACGAGCGAGCCTGCCACTCCCGCACGCTGCCGATCTGCCCGGAGTTTGCGATCATCCTCGTGTGACTGCCCGGGTTCTCACCAGGTCCGACGTGATTGTGCTGGCCGGCGGGGCGCTCGCCGTGGTCGCCGCGGGCGTCGCCCACTACGCGCACGCGTCCGCCGTGCTGGCGTTCGTGGTGGCCGCCCTGGCGGTGGCGCTACTGGCCTCCCTCGTTGGCCGGAGCGTCGAGCAGCTCGGCGACCGGTTCGGGCCCGGTGCCACCGGCGTACTGCAGAGTGCCCTGGGCAACCTGCCCGAGCTGTTCATCGGCTTCTTCGCCCTCAAGGCGGGCCTGGTCGCCGTCGTTCAGGCGGCGATCATCGGTTCGATCCTTTCGAACATCCTGCTCGTGCTCGGACTGGCGTTCCTGGTGGGCGGGCTGCGGCACGGGGTCCAGCGGTTCAGCTCCGACCGGGCCCGGACGTCCACCGTGCTCATGGTGCTCGCAACCGCGGCGCTGGTGATGCCGAGCCTTGCCCAGTACGTGCACTCCCCGGCCGCCCCGCACGAGCGCGCCCTGTCGTTGATCGTCTCCGCGGTGCTGCTGGGCGTCTTCCTGCTGTCGCTGCCGTCCGCGCTCCAGCGAACGCCGCCGGTCGACGGCGCCGTCCAGACCACGCAGGTGGCGGCGGAGGGGCCGCGCTGGCCGCTATGGCTGGCCGTCACGCTGCTGGCGGCCGCCAGCGTCACGGCGGCTCTGGTGTCCGACTGGTTCGTCGCTGCGCTGGAGCCGGCGATCGACGCGCTGGGCATGTCCCAGGCGTTCGCCGGCCTGGTGATCGTGGCCATCGCCGGCAACGCCATCGAGAACGTCGTCGGCATCCAGCTCGCGTACCGCAACGCTGCCGACTTCGCGATGAGCGTGATCGTGCAGAGTCCGCTGCAGATCGCGCTGGTGCTGGCGCCCGCGCTGGTGCTGCTGAGCCTGTTCACGGCGACCACACTGACGCTGGTGTTCGCCCCGCTGCTCGTAATGGCCGTCGCGGTCGCGGTCATCGCGGTCGCGTTCATCGTGATCGACGGGGAGTCGACGTGGCTCGAGGGGGCAACGCTCATCGCCCTCTACGCCATCATCGCCACGACGTTCTGGTGGGGCTAACGCGGTGCACGGGTGATGCCGGTCATGGCGAGCCGGGCCGACGCGGTGTCACGGTACCGAGGTGAGGATTGGTCATCCCGTGGCCGATCAGGTCGGGTTCGGCCGAGACGGCCTTCGACTGACCTGGCTCCGGCCGTGCGCGGAGGCACGGTACTGCGGCTCGGCCGTCTCCTGGTCCCAGGTGCGCGACGGCGACCCGGACCGGTGCCCGCCACAGCTGCGGCTGCTAGACGGTGGCACGCTGTTCGTCGCTCGGGGCCGATACGAGGAGCTCGCGGCCGCCATGGCCGAGGCCGGCGTGGCGGTGGTACGCCGGCCCGATGTGTGGGCCGATCTGTTGGAGCCGTTCGTGGACACCGACTATGGGGTGTTCCGTGCGACATGCGAGGAACGCCTGCGTTCCGTTGGCTTCACCGACGCCGAGGTGGCCGGCATCCGCCGGCGCGTCCGGTGGCGGATGTACGCGTTGACCGCGTTGACCTGGGAATGGGGCGGGTACGGCCAGTGCGATCTCCTCCTGGCCACCTCGTTGTTTGTACGCAGGATGAGGTGGCCCCGGTACCGACGCTTTCGTTCCTGGACCGACGCCGTCGCCGAGCGGGCAAGGGTCTGTACGATTCCGTCCGCGCCGCAGGCCCGGCCGAGTCAGACTGGGAATATGGCAAGCGAAGAATTCCACACGGAGGCTGCCGAGGGACAACGCGATCGGCGCTTCCACGGCGGCGCTCCTGACCATCTCGACGACGACGAGCTCGAGCGACGGACCGAGGCGGAGCGCGTCGAGGCGGGCCTTGAGCCGTATGACCCCGACGACGTGCCACCGGCAGCGGACGCCCCCGTCCCGTCCGACATCACCGAGACCGACGAGTTCCAAGGCATCGAGGACGTCGCCGCCCGGCAGGAGGACGAACTCGAGAACATTCCGTTGAGCGACGAGAACCCCTTCCCGCCGACACGCTACGAGGAGGAGTAGGGGCACCCTTCTCGTGACGGATGCGGTGGTCTTCGACCTCGATGGAGTGATCCTGGACTCCGAGCCGGTCTGGGAGCAGGTGCGCCGCGGCTATGTGGCCGGGCATGGCGGCCATTGGCTGCCGGACACCCAGCGCCGACTAATGGGCATGAACACGGCCGAGTGGGCCGGCTACCTCAGCCGCGATCTGGGCGTGCGGCGCACACCCGAACAAGTGGCCGCAGACGTGGTCGAGCAGATGGTCGAGCGCTACACGCGGCGGGTCCCGCTGATGCCGGGCGCCGACCGCGTCGTGCGGGACCTGGCCGCGCTATGGCGGCTTGGCCTCGCCAGCTCGTCACCACCCCGGCTGATCGATGCGGCGCTGGCCGCGACCGGGCTGGTGGACGCGTTCGCGGCGCGATTATCGGCCGATGAGGTAACCCGGGGCAAGCCGGCGCCAGACGTGTACCAGGCCGTCGCGGCGCGACTGGGGCTCTCCACCTCGAACTGCGTCGCGGTGGAAGATTCATCTAATGGGGTACGCGCGGCGGCCGCCGCCGGCATGTCCGTGGTGGCCGTGCCCCGGCCGCGGTACCCGCTAGATCCGGATGCCCGCGACCGCGCCGCGGTGGCCCTGGCGGACGTCGCCGAGCTGACCCCGCAGGTGATCCGGGCGCTTGCGGCCGACCCCCACCGGCGTTAGGTTCCGGCGGCCGCCTCGCGGACCAGCCGGATGGCGTCGGCGACTCCGGAGCGCCACGGCGGTCCGTGACCGGGCAGTACCCAGGTCGCCTGCACACCCTCCAGCTTGGCCAGCGACGCCAGCGCGACCGGCGGCTCGAGGGTGAACGGTGCGGGGCGCGGGCCACGCTCTCCGGTCAACACGTTCCTCGTCGTCAGCGCGTCACCAACGAACAACGCGTCCACGGCGGGCACATGCACGGCGACACTTCCGGGTGTGTGGCCGGGAACGTGGATGACCCGCGGGGCGCCGGGCAGGTCGAGGGTCGTCCCATCGGTGAACGTCGCGACCTCGGCGACCGGCGGGATCCGCAGACCGCCCCGTCGCGCGCTGTACCAAAGGAAGCTCAGCAAGGCGCCCACCCTGACCGGTCGCCAGCCGGAGTTCGGCTTCTTGACCTCGCCGCGGGCGCGGGCAGCGTCGAGTTCGTGCACGCGGACCGCGACGCCCGTGGCCTTCCTGAGCCGCTCGGCGAAGCCGATGTGATCGGTGTCGCCGTGGGTCAGCACGACGCCCCGTATGTCGCCGAGCGAGCGACCCATGCTGGCGAGCTCCGCCACCAACTCGCGCCACTGGCCCGGCAGGCCGGCGTCGACCACGGTAACGCCGGAGTCACCTTCGACGAGGTAGCTGTTGACGAAATCGGAGCCGACGCGGTGCAGACCGGGCGCGAGCTTCATCGAGCCACCCCCTGGATCCCGAGTTGGGTACGCACCGTCATGAACACAATCTAATGCCTGCGTTGTTGGACGGGGGTGCCCGGAACATTCTTCACGGCTCGGCCACGAACAACTCGACGACGGGCACCAGCACATCGGGACGTTGCACCGGGCAGCTCGATGGTCAACACCCCTCGCCTTGGCCGCCGGTGTAGACCATCGAGGGCTCGACGTCCGATGTCGCCGTTCGACCGGACTACTCCGACTGCCGGGCGCGACCCGTCGGCGTGATGCGCAGGGTGACGATCTGGAACGGCCGCAGCGCGAGCCGGATGCCGCCATCGCGATGCACGGTGACCGACGGATGCGGGACGGGACGCTCGAGCAGGTCGACGGTCTCGACCCCGGCGACCTCGAAGCCGGTCCGGACGGTGGCGGCGGCCCGACCGCCGAGTGCCTCGTAGATCCGCACGACCACGTCACCCGACCGGTCGTCGGCGAGCTTGACCGACTCCACCACCGCCGCCGGATCGTCCACGCTCACCAGCGGTGCCGACGTGTCCCGCCCCGTGCCCGGGGCGATCCGCAGCGGCAGGTTGAGCGCGTACCCCTCCTTGATTGCGTCCATGATGGACGCTCCGGGCAATAGCGCGTAGGTGAACCGGTGCGGGCCTTGGTCGGCGTGCGGGTCGGGAAAGCGCGGCGCTCGCACGAGGCTCAGCCGGACGGTGGTGGTCGTGCCACCATTCCGGCTGCTCCGCGTGATGTCGTGGCCGTACGTCGAGTCGTTGAGCACGGCCACGCCGTACCCGGGCTCGGCCACGTGCACCCAGCGGTGTGCGTACACCTCGAACCGAGCCGCGTCCCAGCTGGTGTTGGTGTGGGTCGGCCGGTACACATGTCCGAATTGGACCTCGGCGGCGGACCGGTCGGCGTGCACGTCTATCGGAAACGCCGCCTTGAGGATCTTCTCGGTCTCGTGCCAGTCGATCTCGGTGAGGACGTCCACGCGCCGGCTGCCCGCCCGCACGCGGATGGTTTGGGCGATCCGGGAGTCGCCGAACGAACGGTCGACGCGGATGGCCCCCACGAGTGGACCCTTCTCGACGGCCGTGACCGAGTCCACCGCGGTCAGGTCGGTCCACTGCCGACGGTAGTGCACGTCGATGTCCCAGGCGTCCCAATCGTTGGGCAGGTCGGGATGCACCTGCAGCAGGTTCCCGGGCTTGCCGGGCGCCAGCACCTCGCGGTCGGCGACCAGGTCGCGCACCGAGGTCAGCAGGCCCACGTCGTCGACCTCGACGCGGACCAGCCCGTTGTCGATGGAGCGGCCGTTGACGACGACGTCGGCCGGCCGCCTAGATCCGGCCCGCGGCGGCGTGCCGCCCGACAGCGGCGCCATGCCCAGCGCCGGCACCTCGCTGAAGACCGCCATGCCGCCGTCGGCCAGCCGCTGGCCCGTTGTCAGGTCGCCGGCCAGGCCCGCCGGTACCGTGACCACCTCGGCTCGGTCGCACGGGGCGGCGTTGCAGACCCATAGCGCGGCCGCTCGGCCGGCCAGCTCCGCGGTCGCGGCGACGACCATCTCTTCGAGCTCGGCCCGCACCCGCGCGTACGTCGCCTCGGCCTCGCGATGGACCCACGCGATGGAGCTGCCGGGAAGGATGTCGTGGAACTGGTGCAGCAGTACGGTCTTCCATAGCCTGTCCAGCCGGTCGTACGGATAGGCCGACCCGGCGTGGACGGCCGCGGTCGCCGCCCAGAGCTCGGCCTCGCGTAGCAGGTGCTCGCTGCGCCGGTTGCCCGCTTTCGTGCGTGACTGGCTGGTGTAGGTGGCGCGATGCAGCTCCAGATAAAGCTCGCCGGACCAGACCGCGGCATCGGGGTATTCGGCCTGCGCGGCCCGGAAGAAGTCCGCTGGCTTCTCGATGACCACCTTCGGCGAGCCCTCGAGATCACGCAGCCGGCGGGCCCGCTCCAGCATCTCCCGGGTCGGGCCGCCGCCACCGTCGCCATGCCCGAACGGGACCAGCGAACGTGTGCCGCGCCCCTTCTCGGCGTAGTTGGCCACGGCGTGCGCGAGCTCCTCCCCGCTGAGCTCGGCGTTGTAGGTGTCGACCGGCGGAAAATGCGTGTACACGCGGCTCCCGTCGATGCCCTCCCACCAGAACGTGTGATGGGGGAACCGGTTCGTCCGGTTCCACGACAGTTTCTGGGTCAGGAACCAGCGCACACCGGCGAGGTTGGCGAGCTGCGGGAACGCGGCGGTGTAACCGAACGAGTCGGGCAGCCAGATCTCCTCGCAGTCGACGCCGAACTCGTCGAGGAAGAACCGCTTGCCGTGGATCAGCTGGCGTGCCAACGCCTCCCCGCCTGGCACGTTGGCGTCCGATTCGACCCACATGCCACCGACCGGGATCCACCGCGCGGCCTTGACGGCGTCCTTGATGCGCTCGTAAACCACGGGCTGGTGCTCCTTGACCCACGCGTACTGCTGGGCCTGGGAACAGGCGAAGACGAGCTCCGGGTACTCCGCGGCGAGCGCGGTCACGTTCGCGAACGTCCGGGTCGCCTTGCGAATGGTCTCCCGTTGCGGCCAGAGCCAGGCGCTGTCGATGTGCGCGTGCCCGACCGCGGAGACGATGTGGGCGCTCGGGTGCGCCGGGCGGGCGAGGGCGGGTTCCAGCGCGGCTCGGGCCGCCGGCGCGGTAGCGGAGACGTCCTGCAGGTCCAGCGCGTCCAGCGCCCGCTCCAGGGCGCGGAGGATTTCATGCCGCCGGGGATCGCTCGTGGGCAGTTCGGCCATCAGTTGCCGCAGCACCTCGATGTCCAGCGCCAGCTGCCACACGTCCTCGTCGAGGACCGCCAGGTCGGCCTGGGCCAGGCGGTACAACGGTTCCGTCCCGGCGGTCGCCTTGTCCCCGAGCGGGCTCGGCAGGAAGCCGTGGGCCAGCACATCCGGGTTCGCCGCCGCCTCCAGCAGCAGCGCGACCCGTTCGCCGCCGCGCGCCGGGTTGGCTATCGCCACGTAGTTGTTCCGCGGCGCGATGCCCTTGATCGGCCGCCCATCCATGGCGTACGCGAGCGCCTCCGCCTGGAAGCCGGGGCCCGCGCCGGTGAAGCCGAGGTCGAAGACGGCCTCCACCCGACGGCCCGCCCACTGTGACGGGACGGATCCCCGCAGCCTCAACCAGCTCGTCGACCACGGCGCACCCCAGCGATCACCCACCCGCATCGGCTCGTACTCGGCCGCCAGGGCCTCGGCCACCGGAACCGGCTCGTCCGGCACGTGCCAGACCGCCACCTCCAGCGGTGCCATCGAGGCATAGATCGCAGGCCGTATCCGTTGTTCGTAGACCCGGTCGAGCCGGCCTTCGACAATGTGCCGATCGTCGTGCATGTGCAGCCCTTCCCTCATTCGCTAGGACGGACGATCCCCGGTTGTCCCACGTAGGTACGCCAGTTGTGGAAGCCGCTGCACGTAGGCGTCGAGGATCCGGTGGGCGACCGTGACAGAGTCGATGAAAGGATGGATCGCCAGGGCCGTGAGTGCCGCGCGGCGGGAGCCGGAAACAGCGGCCTCGATCACGGCCCGCTCGGCCGCCTTGACGCTGGTGACCGGGCGCACCACGTGGGTCGGTAGCTGGTTCATGGCGATCGGGTGGGCGCCGTTGGCGTCGGCGACACCGGCGATCATCCGGGTGTCCGCCACGTACGTGGCCTCGCGTTCGGCACGCGTCCGCTGCCACCGCGCCAGGGCCGAGTCGGCGTCGCGCTCGGTCGAGGTGTAGAAGTCGCGCTGCTGACCCAGGAGAACGGCACGGCGGTCTGCGTGGTTTCGCGCGCGGCCCGGACCGCCTCGCGGGCGAAATAGTAGTACAGGGGCTCATTGGGGGACGACGGGCGGGAACGCGATGGAGATGTACCCATCGGACGGCCACGGGGCACGACGCCCCGGGTTGTGGGCGAAGATACCCAGCCTCGCCACGGGCCGCGAAGTGTTACTCACGACGAGCCCTTGCGGCGGTCCGACGGCGACGTCGGACACCGGCCGCACCGAAGCCGACTAACCACTCGCCGGTCTCCGGGTGCACCATTCCGTTGCGAACCGCCGCCGTCGCTACCTGGAGGCGCGAATGGGCTCCCATCTTCGTGAGCAGGCACTGGATATGGCAGCGGGCCGTCGCGGTCGTGATGCCGAGCGAGCGAGCGACCTTCGTCGTGTCGTCGCCGCACACCAGGGCCGTGAGTACCTCCCGCTCGCGTGGGGTTAGGAAGGTTGCGAGCCGGTACGCGTCGTTCGTGGCGCGGCGGCGCTGTGCAGACGCCGCCGGACCGGCTGACACGAGGGGTGGGAACACGCGCTCACCGGCGTACACCCTGTCCAGTACGTGAATGATCTCCGTCATCGGTTGGTGCTTGTCGGTGATGGCCCGGACGCGGGCCGTCCGGGCGGCATGGACGAGCGCCCGGTCAATCCGGTCGGCTAGCAGCACAACATGGGTACGGGGCATCGCTTGGTTCAGGTCAGCAAGTCCGTCGAGTGACGGCTGGTCGCCGGACCCAATGTCGAGCAGGAGGATGTCGACCTGGTTCGCCCTCACCGCCGCCGCGGCTTCTGGCAGATCCCGTGTGACGCCCACCACGTCCCGGCCGCCCGTGGTTAAGACGTACGCCAGCGCCTCGGCCAACAGGACGTGGTTGTCGCAGAGGAGGATGCGCATCAGAAATCCGGCTCCGCCCAACGCCCGTCGCGCGCCGCGGCGGGCAGCCGCAGGACTGCGCAGCAGCCTCCCGTGGCTCCGCCGCGGATCTCCAGCTCGCCATTGGCATTGTCGGCGAGGTCCCAGACGATGCCGAGTCCCAGCGAGGACGACCCCGGCGGGCATTCACCAAATCCTGGGCCGTCGTCCTCGACCTGAACCAGCGCCCACCCGCCCTCGGTCCGCGCCCTCACACGAACGCTGCCGTCCGGGCCGGCCGCGCGCACCGCGTTGCCGACCAGGTTGCGCAATGCTCGCCAGAAGGTCAGCGAGTCGACCCGCGCGTACGCCTCGCCGGCGTCGAGGCTGATCCGGGCCGTCGTCGACAGTCGGACGGCGGCTATCACATCGTTCGCGATGAGGTCGAGCCGGACCGGGCGGGTCGGGCGCGTTCGCGCGGCAACCTGGTCAGCCAGACCGCGGTCGGCCGAGAGCAGCAACTGGAGCAATCGTGTCTCGCCAAGGATCTGTTCGGCCCTTCGTCGGCTCCGTGGACCGACGTCCTCGGCGGTACAGAGCAGAGATGCCAGCAACGTGATGGTGGCTACCTCATGGTTGATGTCGTGGTTGATCTTTCGCTGGACGTGCGCCGCCTCCGCCGCGGAAGCCGCGCATAGGTGTGCGTGAGGCGGGTCTATGGCTGTTCCGAGGTCGCCCAAGGCATGCATGGGGAGCCCCTCCTGTGTCTGGCTGTGGATCGTGCCGCGCCCACTGAGCACAGCTTGCAACTACTTGTACTCGGTGAGTGGTCACGCGGAGGGGGGAC